>JBDRNT010000062.1:0-43430 GCA_043810925.1 Candidatus Eiseniibacteriota bacterium | reverse complement strand
GGATTGAGCAGCGACATAGGCATAGTCTCCGGCGAGAGTCACAGCCACTGCTGATCCTGAAGTGCCGAGGCTTGCCACCTCGATCGGATTCGTCGGATCGCTAACATCGATCACGCGAAGACCTCCGGTGGCATCAGCGACGTAGGCATAGTCGCCCGCAAGAGCAACGTAGTGGGCCGCACCTGGAGTATCGACGCTCGCCACGGCAGTCGGATTCATAGGATCGCTGACGTCGACCACCAGAAAACCTTCGGTGTAATCGGCCACATATGCGTAATCCCCGGCGAGCACCGCCCAGTGGGCGCTGCCTGGAGTATCGAGGTGGACGACAAGGGAAGGTTGAAATGAGTATAACTTCAGTTCAGCGCCAACCGTATCCCACCACGCAGTTGTGTTCAGGGTGTCACAGTATTGCTGTGTCGTGAAATCCTCAACATAGCTCCTCTCAAGCGCTTCCGATGAAACGAACGAAACCACAACGTACACCAGACAGACCGAAAAGCAGGTCATACCCAACCGCTTAGACATACGACGCCCCCTTTCAATCAGGTCTTGTGGTTGAGGAAACCCCTGCCCTCGCTGAGGCCTGGGCTCCAAAGAAGGTATTTGTAAGTCTCAATGGCACCATGCCCGCCTTATTGAGACCATGGCAATTGGTGATGCTACTACGATCACAGTGGCTATGTCAAGAGAATTGACTCAGACAAAACAAGAAAAAGCCCGACTATTGAATAAATACTATATCAAAACCGCTATATACATTTACTTGGTACTACATTAGTGCTCATAAAAGGTTGGCAGAGTAGGGGACGCGGTGGGCCCCGGCAGTCATGCCTGTCGGCCTCTTACGACTCTCCAAGAACTCGGGATCTTGACACACTTTTCGCTCATCAAGAGTTTGCGAAGATCGTTTTTTGGGGGGGGGAGATAGCCTTACCTGTCCTCTCGCAACCCGTTTAGCCACAAGCGCTACCCTATCCCACAAAACCACGCTTTCAGACATTTGTCCGGGGAGCCACACCACTTCCTGGGGGTATTGCACCGTTCACCTTCTTGTCTGCCTGCTCGAGGTCTGTATCCCATGTTCATCTATGTGAGTACATGCCTTGAGCCTGGGCGAGCCTATTGCGAATCCAGCGCGGCAGCACGATCTGATTTCTTTTTGCTGCGATGACGAACAGCATGATACCGGTCATAAGCGGGAGTGCGATGCCTCCCACCGATGCCTCTATCCCGAACGTACCCCCGGAGAGCCACGCAGGTCCGCCAATCTCAGGCACTATCCAGCTGGGCAACTCCGTCACTCCCGAGTTGGGCATGCCGAACAAGCCGTCTTGGAAGAAATTCCACCCCGCGTGGATTCCCCACACGAGCCACAGCCTGCGGGTCAGGACGAAACCGGCGAAGAGTAGGATATCCGAGCCTGCTAGCGCAGCGAACGAGATCGCCGATGCATTGGGATTTGCCATATGTGCGGAGGCGAAAATCAGCGCGATGACCGCCACCGAGATCCACGTGCCAAGAAGCTCCTCGCAGAGCCGGAACAGGATCAACCGGAAGATCAAAACCTGTATCAATGCTCCCGAAGTGAAGACGGCGAAGGCGTGAACGATGGTCCATGGATTGTTGAGCGATTCTATCCGATAGGACCCGGCCGCAACCAACGCAAGCACGGCAATACCCACAATGCCGAGCGACATCAACGCGCCAGCGCCGAACTCGCCTGCAGCCCCATCAAAGGAGACTTCAAGAGGCCGCCGTTTCTCGATCCTTCTCACATACCATCTATAGAGAAGTATGAACACCATGGGTTCCACAACAAATAGGCAATCCCTGCATATGGCGAACCAGGGCTGGGCCAACTTCTCCACTACGAATATCATCAGCAGGTTGTGCCCGGCGACTACCGGCGCGAGAAATAGAAAGGCTACCGGGATACGCAGGAGCGGGAAATCCAGCCACCGCCCCCACCGCGTGGCCACTTGAGCCGCGTTGAAAAGATCTGTACTGGCTACTTTCATGATGACCTCCCTATGCCGATGGCCCGAATGAATAGACCGAGAAATCCGGCCACATATGCCTCGGAATCGAAACTTGCAAACGAGTATGCTGGGAACAGGGCCTTGTTCATCACGGTGCGTAATGTATAGGCGTAGTGGCTTATCAGCATGTCGGTGGACTCCTCCCCGCGGATACTCCCGTCATCGATGCCTTGCCGGAAGGCTTCGCGTAGCGATTCGATGATACGTTCGTTGGCCGTCTCGAAACGCTGGAAGACCTCCGTATCGATGCGATTCCGGTCGATCCCCCTGTAGTCCCAGTATGCCTGGATGTGCAGGTAGGCGGGGTAGCGTTTCGCGAATTCCCAGAAGGCTTCGCCCCAGCGTCTCACCTTCTCAAGGCCAATGCTCGCGGCCCTCATGGCCTCCTGTTGAATACCTTGACGAAGATCTAACCCTTCGAGGACAACCAGCAGGCAGATCTCTTCCCTGCTTCTGAAGTATTCGTAAAGGGTTCTGCGGGTGTAATCGGCTTCCCCCGCGATATCCTCCATAGTCGTCTCCTCGAATCCTTTGTCGAAGAATAGACGCCGGGCGGCATCGATGATCGCCTGCCTGCGCGCCTCTCGCTCGAGTTCTCTGCGTGACATATCGACTCCTCCTATCTGCATTACACTATATGTGTAATCTATTATACAATACGTATAACGGGGAGGAAAGGTTTCATATTCCCTTTGAGAATCACTTGATTGCTTAGGTCGCCCGAGTTGGTCAGGCTCCAGAAACAAGGAGAATCATCGTGGGGTGCTATGATATGAGCCGGCAGGCTCTCGCCGCTAGCGGTACCCTTACGCGGAGTCCGGTATCGGCTCGGGGCGAGGGGTTAGGTGATCATGCAATCCCTCGTGCAAAGAGTGCCACAGCATCTAGCAAGAGGACACTTTCAGACATTTGCCCGGGGAGCCGACCTCACCAATCTGCTTATCGGGTGAGCGTTTACATGAGCCGGGCGTGGTGGTATAATGTGAACGAGGAGCCTATCATAATGACCATGATCGCCGGTTTGCGGAGAACACTCCGAAACGTTTGCCTTCTTGCTGTCCTGAGCATTTCCATCGGGGTGATCGGCATGCAACCCTTGAGCGCATTCGCGTCCGAAGATCACGTGGCCGATGATCCGGGACTCGTCTGGCTCAATGAGATGGCCCGCTTCTACGAAGAATATCCTGAGCTCAAAGAACAGAGGGGAAGCGGCTGGAAACCCTACAACCGGGTCAAGTGGCTTCTGGAACCGAGGATGACGGACGACAAGCTCCCTGATTTCGGCGCCCGCTGGGAGGCCTGGCAGGCTCGCATGGAGCGTGAAGCGGATCTCGGCAGAGCTCCCCTGGCAAGCTGGTTCGCCATCGGGCCGGTGAATATGTCCGGCCGCATCATCTCGATCGATTTCCACCCCACGAATCCGGACATCGTATATGTGGGAGCGGCCAGTGGCGGGTTATGGAAGTCAGACGACGGCGGCGACACGTGGAGGACCACCACGGATGAGCTGCCGACACTTGCAGTAGGCGCAATATGCGTTCTTCCCTGGGACCCGGATGTCGTTCTCATTGGCACGGGCGAGGGAACCGGCGCCTACCCCGGTCTCTTCGGCGTGGGTATTCTTAAGTCGGTCGATGGAGGTGAGACCTGGAGCACCACCGGCCTATCTTACCCGGTAAGCGCTGGAAGCGGAACCAATGTGATTGAGGCGAATCCATACACCGGAACGATCCTGGCCGGGACACGCGAGGGTCTCTTTCGATCGACGGACGATGGAGAGACATGGACCGAGGAACAGTCCACCGGCCGGTGGTACGATGTGAAGTGGAAACCGGGAGATCCGAGCCGCGTATACGCGGCCAAGGGATTCGGCCTGGGCAATAACAATGTCAAGGTTTCTACAGACGACGGCCTTACGTGGTACAAGGCCGGAACCGGTCAGCCTCCGGGTGACGAGGTTGGGAAGACAAAGATCGCTGTCTCAGCCGCCGACCCGAGTGTGATCTACGCGAACTACACAAGCTCGCAGAACTCACAGTCCCTGGGCGTCTACCGTAGCGACGACAATGGCGAAACCTGGGTCCCGCAGAACACTACACTCAATATGGTGAACTCTCAAGGCTGGTACAACCTCACGCTGGCCGCGGACCCGAATGATATCAACACGGTGATCGCAGGCGGGGTGAGTCTGTATCGCTCAACCGACGGTGGAGTCAATTTCTCAAAGACGGGCGAGGGCTTCATTCTGGGAAACGAAACTGATGTGCACTGGGATCATCATGCCATTGCCTATGAACCCGGGTCCACCAGCAATGTGTGGGTCTGCACCGACGGCGGCGTTTGGAGGTCCACCGATGACGGCGCGACCTGGTCCTCCCGGCGCGAAGGCCTGGTCACCTATCAGTTCTACGATATTTGCGTCGCCCAATCGGACCCCGCCTTCATGATGGGGGGGACCCAGGACAACGGGATTCCCGGGCGGGTGGATCCTGACACGTGGGCCGTATCGACACTTCTCGCCGACGGGATGGTGTGCAGCGTGGACCCCAACAATGCGGACCGGATCTACGGCGAATGGCAGTTCGGGAATCATGTTAAGAGTGTCAACGGGGGGGCCAGCTGGTTCACCATTATGAACGGGATTACCGGCAGTGGTTCCTGGATTGCCCCGGTGGACGAGGACCAGAATCAGCCGTCGCGTCTCTTCACATCCACCAGCGATGGGATTTTCCGGACCACGAATGGAGGCAGCAGCTGGGGATTGGTTGGCGCGCAAACTGCCACCTGGATATCCATAAGCCCGGTGAATGGTGATGTGGTGTGGACGGTGAACTCAGAGGGTGTGACGTTTACTACGGACGATGCTGAAACCTGGCAGAATGCGGGTCCATACGGATTCTACGCGGGTGCCGAGACCAAGATCCATGCTCATCCGACCGATGTGAATACCGCGTTTGTGACCTTCTCGGGATACGCCGCGGGACGAGCGCACATCGCCATGACCACGGACATGGGCGCCAGCTGGGTGGATGTGACTGGAGACCTTCGATCGCAGCCCGTCAATACGATGATTGTTGATCCTCTCGATCCGATAGTGTGGTATATCGGCACCGACGTGGGAGTGTGGTCGAGCACCAACGGCGGGATGAACTGGGTACCCCACGAAGTGGGACTGCCGAATGCCGTCGTTCTGGATCTGGAAATTCGCAGGAGCGCCAGGAAGCTCGTTGCCGGTACTCATGGGCGCGGTGCCTGGGAGATCGACATTCCGCCGCTGAGCGGAGTGGACGTGGAAGTGGCGGGTGGTTCCGCGATTCACCTCATGCTGGACCCTCCCTACCCGAACCCTGTTCGGGACCGCACCCTATTGCGCTTTGCATCGAGGCATCCCGGGCCTGTCAGCCTAGATGTCTATGACGTGCGCGGGAGGCTTGTCAGTCATGTCGGCGATCTTCCCAGCGGCGATGGAGTCATTCGCACGACCTGGTGGTCTGCCAGCGATTTGACTGGCGGAGTCTACTTTGTCACCCTCCAGGCGGGCGGGGAACAGAAGTCCCGAAGTATCGTGATCACGAAGTAGCAGTCTGCGTCCAACGGTCTCTTGCCACGATCTGCACCAAGTCCCAAGGGCCAGTGCATCCCACAGAGTCGCGCTCTCAGACATTCATCCGGGGAGCCGCTCAAGTGCCCAGAGGCGTAGGTCTGCCTCCAGGAGTGGCCCTATTCTAGGCGGTCGGGTCAGAATACAAGCGGGCTCTCTTCTCCATCCACCTACCTAGAGCAAGATACAGTGCCGGAAGCACGAACAGCGTCAGAAGAGTGCAGGTAGTGATACCCCCGATGACCACTGTGGCGAGGGGGCGCTGCACCTCCGCTCCAACCCCGGTCGAAATGGCCATGGGGATAAACCCGGCCGCGTCAGTGACTGATGTTGCCAGGACGGGCCGGAGCCGCTGCTTTGCCGCTCCTATCACGGCCTCAACCAATGGAAGGCCCTGACTCCGCAAAGTCCGGATGGTAGAAACCAGCACCTGTCCATCCAGAACAGCAACGCCGCTGAGAGCGATGAATCCAATTGCCGCGCTCACGCTAAAGGGCATCCCCCGACCCCAGAGAGCCAACACGCCTCCTATGGCTGCGAAGGGAATGCCAGTATAAATGATGAGCACATCACTCAGGCTTTTGAGGCTGAAGTACAGCACGAGGAAGATGAGTGCCAACGTGATGGGCACAACGATCGAGAATCTCATTTTAGAGCGTTCCAGATGTTCGAACTGACCTCCCCATTCGAGCACGTACCCTTCGGGCAATGTCACTTCATTATCAATGCGGGACCGTGCTTCTTTCACAAACGATGCAACATCCCGGTCTCTGACATTGCACTGCACTTTGATCAGGCGACGGCCCCACTCGCGGCTGATGGTCGATGGTCCTTCGGTTTCCCTCACCTCAGCTAGCCGGCGTAGTGGCAAGAGCGGACCAACTTCGGTGGGAATCAACGTATTGGCCAGGATTCCTACATCTGTGCGCTGCTCGTCAGGGAGCCTCACCACGAGGGGAAAGCGCCTCTGACCCTCGAAAATGTCACCTACGCGACGCCCGCCCACGCTCTCGATCAGGTCGAGCACATTGCGTGCCGGGATGCCATGCCGGGCGAGCTGATCCTGGTTCACCATAATCTGTAATGTTGGTTGTCCTGTAATCTGCTCCCCGGCCACGTCTGAGGCACCCTCGATGGCCAGGAGTATTCCCTGAATCTGATCGCTCAGACCAACCAGGGTGTCGAAGTCATCCCCGAAAATCTTGACGCCGACATCCGAGCGAATGCCGGAGACCATCTCATTCAGGCGCATTTCTATGGGCTGTGTGAATATCATGTTAAGCCCGGGCAAGTCATCGACCAGTTCCTCCATCCGTTTGACCAGTTCGGCCTGGGTTCCCGCACGCGTCCACCTGTCCCTGGGATGAAGCGTGATAAAGAAGTCGGTCAGCTCTATGCCCATGGGATCTGTTGCCACTTCGGCTGTCCCGATCCGGCTCCAGATGTACTTGATCTCATCTGGAAAGCTCTCCAGCAGGAGGGCCTCAATTCGACTGTTGTAGTCGACCGACTCATCGATTGAGACTCCTGAAAGACGTATGGTATTGATGACGATCGCTCCCTCGCGGAGCTTGGGAATGAATTCGCCCCCGAGTCTGGAGCCTACGAGAGCCGTCAGCGCAAGTAGGATCAGGACCGAACTGAAAAGCATTCGTTTCCTGCCAAGCACCCTGGAGATGAGGAAGGAGTAACCTCTCTTCAGCAACCTCTCGACAAAGCCTTCCTTCTCCTTGAGTCTTCGAGGGAGGAAGTAGTAGGACAGGATGGGAGATAGAGTCACGGCTACCGCTGCTGCTCCGACCATGGCGAAGATGAAGGTCCAGGCCATAGGTTTGAACATCTTCCCCTCGATGCCTTCCAGGGTGAGGATTGGAAAGAACACGATCAGGATGATGGCCATGCCGAATACGATGGGGCGCACGACTTCCTTGCTCGAAGCGAGGATGATCCTGAGCCGCTCGGCCTTATTGAGAGCCCTTCCCAGGCGCTTCTGCTCGTCGACTAATCTCCGCATGTTGTTGTCTGTCATTACCACGGAGCCATCGACGATGATACCGAAGTCCATCGCGCCAAGACTCAAGAGACTCGCGGCGATGGCAAGCGCGTACATGCCCAGGAATGCATAGATCAAGGCGAGGGGGATTGCCAGGGCGACTATCAGACCTGCCCGGAGATTCCCCAGGAACAGAAACAGCACGACAACTACCAGTGCGGCTCCGGCGATCAGATTGTGCTTAACCGTGCCGATAACCGATTGCACCAGCTCCGTACGATCGTAAACAGTTTCCAGGACGACATCGTCGGGCAGGGATTTCCGGACCGATTCCAGCCGCGCTTTTAGTTCCTCGGTAACCTCCTTGCTGTTCTCTCCCATCAACATGAAACCGAGCCCCAACACGGCCTCTCCTTGTCCGTGAGCCGTAACTGCGCCGCGGCGGATCTCGTGTCCCAGTGCGACTTCTGCTACATCCCTTATGCGGACAGGGGCGCCTTCGTGCGCCTTGATGACTATGTTCTCGATCTCTTCGATGGTGGTGACGCGACCCACGCCGTGAACCAGCAGGGTCTGACCGGAGGTTACGACCTGTCCGCCTCCGACATTCTGATTGTTCTTCTCAAGGGCCTCAAAAACACTGTCCAGGGTGAGATGGTAGCTGATGAGAGCCCGGGGTGCCGTGATTACGTGGTACTGCCGCTCGAAACCACCCCACGAATTGACTTCTGCCACCCCCGCCACCTTGCGCAGCTCCGGCTTAACGACCCAGTCATGAAGAGTCCGGAGCTCGTCAAGGGAACGGTCAGGATTGGTAGAGCGGACAATATAGTGAAAGACCTCTCCCAGGCCTGTTGACATGGGTCCGAGCTGGGGGCGCCCTATGCCTTCCGGGAGGTTGACGCTCCCGAGCCGCTCGAGAATGAACTGGCGGGCATCGTATACGTGGGTCTGGTCGTCAAACGTAGCGACGACTTGTGAGAAGCCGAACTTCGAGATTGAGCGAACATTGGTGAGACCCGGCAGACCGGCGATCGAGAGTTCTACCGGGAGCGTGATCTGCTGTTCGATTTCCGCCGGGCTCAGGGCCGGCGCGGTGGTATTGATCTGCACCTGTACCGGTGTGGTGTCAGGAAAGGCATCCACGGGAGTGCGCGTCATGGCCCGGATGCCCAGCCCAACGCTCACGGCGATGACAAGAACCACAACCAGCCGGTTCTTCAGCGACGTCTCGATGATCCTGCCTAGCATAAGGGTGCCCTCCGGCGGTTATTCATGTACACATCCCGCGCCGAGGCGGGACTTGAGAAATTCTGATTTCATCGTGAAGCTGTGGGCCACGACAACTTCTTCTTGCGGGAGAATCCCCTCCAGAATCTCGACACTACCTCCTGTGTTACCTCCCAGGGCAACCCTCCGAATCTCGTAAAGATCATCCTCGAGCTTAACGAAAACGACAGGGATTCCATCGATATGATGAAGGGCCTGGCCCGGAACACGGAGTCCGCTGAGATTCCGTTTCGGTAAGATCCGTACTTGTCCGAACATCCCGTGCTTTAGCGACGAACCCCGGTTCTGTATGATCGCGCGGGCCTTGATCATCCGGCTCTGCTCATCAATGCTTGAGGCCAGCCAGATCACTTGGCCGCTCACGCTCATTCCGGGGAGAGCATCGAAAGTCGCTTCAACGGGATCACCTACTTCTACTGAAGACAACCTGTCCTCTGGGATCGAGAGCTCCAGCCACATCGACGACAGATCGGCAAGGGTGAACAACATGTCACCGACCTCTACGGCCTCGCCAATGACGGCATCTCTCTCAACAAGCGTTCCGGAGAACGGCGCCAGTATGGGAAGGCGAGAGGAGCTTGAGCTCGTCTCCGCCACTTCCTGAACGTATCTCTCGGTCAATCCATAGTTCAGGAGCTGCTGCCACCTGGTCTTCGTGGCGTTCGTGGCCATCTGGTACTCTGCTGAAGCTTCCTCGTACTCCTGTTGGGAGGTGATGTTCTTTGCGAGTAAATCCCTTTCCCGGTTGAAGACGAGTTCCTTCAAGGCTTCGTCCGCAAGTGAGTTCAAGTAGTCACTCTTTGCCCGGGCGATATCCGGAGAGTCAATCTCGACAAGCACCTGTCCCCTTGAGACCGAATCCCCCACATCCGCATACACGTTCCGAACGACCCCGGCCGCGAGAGGGGTGATGCGGGCAAGCCGGTTCTGGTCGTATGACAGGCGGCTCAAGACCACCAGTCCCCCAAGGGAGCTGCCTTTGGCGCCCACCGATGTCTCGACCCCGGCTTTCGCGGCCGATTCCGGGGACGCCAGACGTATCTTCAGGCCCTGGCCGGGCTCAAGATTGGCGATCAACTCCGGATGACAGATCCCGCACTCACTTTCCCAGACGTCGTGCTCGACGCATAGGAGTTCACCGGGTGGGGAAGTCCTTGCTTCGGCGTCTCCGGGACAGCAAGCGTCGCCTTCCGCGGAGCCTGTTTCCTCCTCGCGAAGTTCCGGATGACAGAAGAAGCACTCATCTTCGTAGAGGCGGTGCTCCTCGCACCACAGGCGTCCCGTATCCACTAAGTCCGGATGGCAGATGAAACATCGGTCTTCATAACGATCATGTTCCTTGCACCACAGCCGGCCCGGCTCTCTCAAGGTGGGATCACAGGAGAAACACTCCGCGACCGGGAGCTGATGTCTGGCACAGAGCTCTTGCCCTTGGGCCGCTGCGGGTCGCGGGCCGGTCACAGGCTGCGAGCTCGTCATGTGGATGTCTCCGGGACTCGGTGATTCTTTGCCC
The DNA here is from genome assembly GCA_043810925.1 of Candidatus Eiseniibacteriota bacterium. Taxonomy (GTDB): domain Bacteria; phylum Arandabacterota; class Arandabacteria; order Arandabacterales; family Arandabacteraceae; genus Arandabacterum. The sequence continues at coordinate 32,991 of JBDRNT010000062.1, read as the reverse complement.
TTGACCACCACAAGAACGACCGCTATGGCAACTAATATCACGGCGACGGGAATCATTTGCTTCATACTCCTCATAATGCCTCCTGAGATTCTATTCGGGGGTGTTCTTAACGGCATCAAGGCGCTCCCCGATCAATCTCTCAACATCGACAGATGCTTTGTGGTAGGCCGCCAGCGTCTCGATGTACTGCTCGCGGGCTTTGAACAGGGTCCTTTGGGCATCCAGAACGTCCAGGTAGTTGAATTTCCCAAGGCGATAGCCCTCGCTTGCTGCCTCGAAAGCGGTCGTGGCTCCCGGGAGCACATCGTCTCTCAGGGCCACCGCCTGCGCATAGGCAGCGGAGAGTGACAGATGTGTTTCCGCAAGCGCGGTACGAACCCGCACTTCAGAAGCTCTGCGTTCCTCGCTGGCTTTGGCCAGTCTGTATCTTGCCTCTCGGGTTCCTCCCTGATTCCGATCGAAGAGGGGGAGGGGAATAGACAGATCCACCACGAAGGCGTTGATATCCATCTCCCTGAAGTGCTTGACACCTCCACTCAACGTGAGGTCAGGGATCCTCCTTGCCTTCTCCAAGTCTAAGGCGGCTTCGCGTTGCTCCATCTCGGCGGCCCAGCGGACAATATCCGGGTTCCGTGACACGTGGCGGGCAACCGTTCCGGCAGGAGGGATGGATTCGATGACTTCAAGCTCTCCGCTGACGCTCTCAAAGGCGGGCGACGAACTGCCCCAGATTGCTGCCAGCCGCTTCCGCGATGCCTCGAGTTCGCGCCCAGCTTTCTCCGTCTCTATTCGACTGGAAGCCAGGACAACTCCGGCTCTCGCCTCCTCCACGGGAGAGACTTTTCCATGCCGGACCCGCTCTCGTACGACATTGAAAACCTCATCGGCCAGGTCTTCCAGTTCTTCAGTGAGTGCCAGCCTCTCCTGCGCAGCAAGAACATCCACAAAGGCCTTGGTCGCTTCGCTGACAACCTCCAGGCGCTTGCTTTCGTAATCCCACCCGGCGAGATTCAGATCCAATGCAGCGACTCGCGCCCGGCCCGAACGCTTCCCTCCCAGTTCGATTAGCTGACTGAGCCGGAATGTGGTCTCGCTTCCATCAAAGCCCTCGAATTCCCCGGAGCCGCCGAAATTCTCCATTTCAACGCCAATCTCAGGGTTTGGAAAGAGCCCGGCCTGGACTGCGGCGGCCTCGCTGGCCCTGACCTCCCAGGAAAAGGCCGCGAGCTCAGGGCTATTTATCAGTGCCTGGGCCAGAGCCTGGCGCATGTCGATGATACCGGTGGGCTCTTCATCGGTGGGGCCTTCCGGCCCTGCCGGCACCGATACCTCAGATGGCTCTTCAGGTGCCTGGAATGTCTCGAAGTCACTTCCAAGAGGGCGTGCCTCGGACCGGCTCGCATTCACATGAGGTGTGGTGCAGCCACTCAGCGCAACTGCCGGGGCTAGAACGAACAGGATAAGATATTTCAGACGCATCAAGAAAACCTCCGGAGTGACCCCATCGCTGACTTGTCTTTGACCAATGTTCATCCTCCCATGCCATGTCAATTGAAGTTGCTCGCGTAGATAGGCGTGCAGATGACTGCTCAGGAGAGCATCAACAAAGGAGGACAGTCGTTCGGAGAGAGACTAGTGAAGTCTTGTCAGGAGGTGATCGGCGTGAAGCAGGCACCCCATGCTGGATACCCACCGCTACATCTGTGGGAGTAGTCGGTGAGGCCGCAAATGCTCCCGACCTCAGTGACTTGATGCCTGGCAATGAGCCCTGGTCGACACCTACGGGTACTCCCGCACCAATCGGGGATTGGAGGTCGAAACATCCGCCGCACCGATCGTTGAGGTTCGTATCTAAGACTGAACTCGAAGATGATAAAGAGGGAAACCCATGTGAAGCGGGGCCGCGATGGCAAGTGCAGGTGGCTTCCACCTCGACCTGACCATCCATCTTCATACACAACACAGGGGCCACGGCCGATGCCTGGGCCACAAGAGCGAGAACCCAGAGCCATACGCAGGCATCCGGTATTCTGACAAACCTGTGAAGCCCAGATCTCATGTCTATCGCCGTCCCTTTCGCCCGCCGAGCGTTCCTACAAGAGAATACCAAACCCAGCCTCGATCGTACACATCTATATACAAGTGTATCGGTCTCTTCTCTTAGACCCATGAGAACATCCCGGGGTTCCGCATTTGCCCCTCAAATCCCGACAATCGCGAGCTCAGAGCGGCAACCCTATCGTCCTGGCGATAGGGTTGCAGTATCACGTGGGTCGAGCCACTTCCGGCCTGACGACCAGCAGAAGGCGTTTGTATCCCACAGAACCACGCTTTCAGACACTTGCCCGGGGAGCCATTGGCATTCAAATGTCTGAAAGCGTGTCCCAGCCTCGGATAGTGACCCTATGTCGAGTAATCGTCCGCATAGGGCTATTTTGACATAAGCGTGCCCGAGTATCGCATCGTGATGGAAAGGCCGTATCAGTTCCACCGCAGGGGCTGGTTGACGATCGAAGCACAGGTGGAGCACGGAGTGTACAAGAAGGATATAGACTCGGCTTTGGGGGAACAGCCTGTCCGGTGGCCAAAGCGCTGAGGTGAGGCTGGTCTCCCGTGGCCGCCAGGTACGACGTAGATGATACACCTTCCGCGTCCGGGTTCTGTGGACGGCAAACACTTTTCGATGGACTGGCCGTCTGGTGTCGCATATCTTATGAGTGATGGCTAAGATAAGAGTCACAAGACGGTTATTCCAGCTCTTCTTCCTCGGGGGCGCCATATCCCTTCTGATACGCGGGCTTGCAGGTACCAGTGCTAAGACGGTTGAGTACTATTGCCCTATGGGCGGTGTGGTTTCCATCTATGGCCTTCTGAGTAGACAGCAGTTCATCTGTGCTCTCAATGAGATGAACGTGAGCATCGCTCTGGCGGTCTTGGTGGGAGTCATCGTCATGAAGAAAGGCTTCTGTAGCTGGGTCTGCCCGCTGGGAACAATCTTCGAGTCTCTGGTTTGGGTGCGAAAAAGGGTCATGGGACGAGACACTCTGAGAGTGCCCGACATCATAGATAGAATACTGGTGAATCTGAGATACGTAGTCCTTGGCTTGATCCTGGTTTTCACTTTCTGGACCTCTGAACTGATCTTCAGGGGGTATGATCCTTTCTATATATTATTCACCGGTGGTAGGGGGCACGGGTTGATTCCCGTGGTGAGTCTGAGTATTTTAGGCGGTGTCCTGGCAGCGACATTCCTATTTGAGATGGCTTGGTGTCGATACCTTTGTCCGCTTGGCGCAGTGATGACCCCACTGTCAAGGATAGGATTACTGAAGGTAACACGTAATGATGCGCGCTGTAATGGTTGTGGTGCCTGTGACGCAGGGTGCCTTCAACGCATCCCTGTATCAACTCTGGCGAAGGTTGCCAGGTCCGACTGTACTAGTTGCCTGGACTGCGTCGCTACATGTTCCCGGAAAGGGGCATTGGACATTGGGATATAGCAGGAGAGGGAATTGACAAGAAAGGTCTGGATAATCCCGGCAGTGATTATCGTACTCACCTTTGCGGGGATACTTGGTGCGCGTGCGGTGAGAATACCGACGCTGACCTTCAGATATGCTGAGAGCGTCGAAGGAAAAGTGGCCCACACCACTTTCACCGTGCAGGGCATCCACTGCTATGGAACCGCTGAATCCCTTCGTGAACACATCGGGTCACTGGCCGGGCTTGTCAGTATCACGGTGTATGCAGGAAGAAGGCAGGTTGACATATGGTATCAACCTGATAAGACCAGCCCGGAACAGATCATCTCCGCGATTGAGGACCCAATAATGACCGAAGCCGGCCCTGTGATGTTTTTCGAAGTTGTCTCTTCGGACGATGAATGAACTCAGACTTGATGTGACAGTCGGCCTCGAGGTGGATAGGCTGCCGAGGCGTCCCGTCTTCTGATCATAACCACGTGTTTGCCGCAACCGCTATAACATCCCACAGAACCGCACCCTCAGACATTTCTCAGGGGAGCCATCTCTCTTGAGAATTCTTGCTGACAGTGCCACCCGGTATCGGTCTCGCACTCCACATCACGCCGGAGACTGTACGCAGTGTTTGGCAGGGAGAAACCCTTAGAAGACGTGGTGGACACCTGAACCCTTCTCCGCACGGGCATATGGAATATCTGTGGAACCGAAATACGGATTTATGGTTCAATGAAACACGGGAGGGTCGAGTAGTGTCTGATATGGATAAACATCTCAGAAACTCAATCGCGTTCTTACTGGTCATTCATGTTCTTGTTGGCCAGATGTACCCCTATATCCATGTTCATCTTGCTGAAGAGAGCCAGCGTACCCAGCTGACACTTAGCTCCCATCCCGTCAGACATTATAACACTGAGCCGGTTGAGACCGATCATCATGGTGAGGAGTACAACCATTTTGAGGGAGACTGGACATATCTTCATTATCATGCGAAACCTTCGGTCTTCAGATCTCTGCCTATAGCTCTCATCTCCTCCTTCTCAGCACCGTCTGCGCCGGTGAAGTGTCCGGGGGAAGTGTTTGACGGTCTCAGTCTACCCAAGATTAGCTGGCATATCGCTTCCTTTTCAATACGAGGCCCTCCTCTGCCGGCATAATCGGTTTCTGCAGACGAATGTTCGCAGTTCGCACAGACTGCCCCATTGCGGGGTTCGAACTGTGACATCATCCAACGCAATCGCTGAAAACCATTCCGTGTGGATCATGGGAGAATCTGTCGATGCACCGGGTTGAAGGAAGTTCTTATGGAATCCTGGAGAATTGCGACGTTTATCGCGGCTGTACTATATGGACTTCATAATGTGTTCACAAAGCTCGCTTCCGGCAAGATCTCTGACCAGTTTGGCGGGTTGGTGTTGGAATTCACGCCTGCGTTCCTGATCTTGGGGTATATCGCGATCTCGGGCTTTGGTGGAACGAATCTGCTCAATCTCAGTAAGGCTGGGCTTCTGTTTTCAGTTATCGCGGGTGTCTGTATGGGAATAGGGACAGTCCTGTACTTCGCTATTTTCAGGTTGGGGGGCAGCTTGTCTGTGGCTGGGCCCCTTGTTCTGGTCGGTGGGGTGTTGACGATGTCAGCAGTGGGGGTCACTTTCTTCGAGGAGGGAATGTCATTGCCCAAAGCGATTGGTTTGCCTCTGGGCATTGCCAGCCTTTATGTGTTGAACCTTAGCAAATGAGAACAGGTGGAGGAGTATTGCCTGATTCTACTCTAACAGGAGGCGTATGATGTGCAGACTACTCTCAATCATCTTGCTGCTATCACTTATGGCAGCACCACTCATGGTTGTCTCTTGTGCCAGGGAGGAGAGGCCCAGCCAAGAGTCGGCGGAAGTCGCAGTACAGGAAGAGAAGAAACCGATTCAAGAGGCGGCGGAAGTCACAGTAAAGGCAGAGGAGAAACCTATTCAAGAGGTGGGGAAAGTCGCGCCAAAAGCCCAGGAGATGCCTGCTCAGGAGGTCGAGAGACCTGCAACAAAGAAGGTGGCGCCCCAGACACCTCAACGACAAACCAGAGACATAATGTCCGGTAAGCCGGTCAACAGGAGCATTTATACAGACTATGCAGGGAAGAGGGTATATTTCTGTTGCGCTACAAGCAAAGGGCAATTCTCTGCGGAGCCTGAAGCCTGGCTGAAGAGGAGCCGGGAACTAGAGATTATCCTCGAAGATTCTCCGGCGAGGTGATGAGTAAAATCATCCCTGTACAGGCAAATGACAGGTAGCTGAGCATGCATATCCTCCAGAGGTGTGGCCGGGGGAACCAGGCTCAACCTCAGAGACTCCGCCAAAGGTCTCTGATGCGCACAATCTCTTGACCTTTTGTGCAGTTTCCGATTAGGCGGGCCGGCGAACAGGTCTTGGTCAGGAACTCGCCAATGCGAGGATAGGGTAGCATGCCGCGAGGGCAATCGTTTGGCTCGTGCGATCGGTGTTGAGTCCATTTGAACAAGGTGCGGCCGACAGCCTCACGTGCCCCTTGGCAATCCGTTTTGTTGCAGCTGCCACACTATCCCACAAGACCACGCTCTGAGACACTTGTCCGGGGAGCCACTGCTTCTGATAGTCCCAGGTGAAGCCGGATGCTGCTTATGCTCTTCGGCCATGCTGCTGCTCTCACGATGGAGGCATCAATTGGTGTCCCCGCATCTTAGCACCCATCAGGAAATCGTCAACAGGCAGGCAGCCAGCTACCGCCCGATGGTGCTCTTCCCTGATTACCTGTATAGAGCCTTGATCGATCCCCAGGCCGTCTGACTGGTAGCCGAAGGCCCCGAAGGTTCGATCCGGACGTTATCGGCCTTGCCGGAGAAATCCCAACCGGAGCCACCGACCATGATGCCGGTTATGACGGCAGGTTCCGCCAGCGTCCTGAGTTGAGCCACCAGGTCGAAAGTCTCATAGCACCAAACCCAACAGGGGACTTGCTTGGAATAAACGATTCCTGAGCTGTCCGGAAGAATATAGCCGTTAGGTGGCTGATGGTCGATATGCTCGTACCAACCGAAGTGCCAGAACCTATCGCGCCCGCCAGTGTCTACGAAGTAAACCTCAACATTCGCCGGGAATTCCCATTCCTCTATAGTGTAGCCGCTCCCGGGAAGGTTGTGGTAGAAGATCATAATGTCGATCGAAAGCTCCAGACATGGATTCTGTGTGATGTCAATCGCGAGATCCTGTTTCACGCATGTCCAGTCCCCGTGCGAATCACTCATCCACCTGTCCCAATAGAGGCTGGCGCCATCTGCCGCAGGACCAATGTGAGAATCATCAGGCCCGCTGTGCATGAGGGTCTCCAACTTATACCAGGAGTTCGGAATCGTATCGGGGGGCGGCACGCCGGTGGCATCATAGTGCCATCCACCCGCGAAATCCCCGTTGGTGACCAGATTGGAGTGAGCGTCATCCGGGGTCAGCACTGTCGCCGCCATTGCAAACGCGACCATCAGAGCTGCGGCCGCGCCCACGGACAGTCCATTCACGCGTGACTTCATTGGCGACCTCCTTCGAGATTAGTCCGGTTCCTCCCCCGACAACCGTTCGCCTCTGGGTACAGCATCCCAATGCCCGATCATTTTCTCACCGGCGTTTGTCTGAGAATGCGAACATATACCCTGCAATATAGGACCTCGTGCAGACTATCCGAAGATCCAACCATTATGTCAAGGGCTGGCGATTGCGTCATGAGATGCCGTGATTTAGCCCACCGCCGGCTTGCCCCGCCTCATCCCGGGCCACTTGTACCCCACCGCACTGAAGCCTGGGTATGTCAGGCCTTCCTGGACATGCGCTTGGTGAATCTGGGCATCATGAGTCTGCCTGTATATGGCTCCCAGTTAACCGGCTCCGCCGCCTTCAGGCACCCACCAGGTATTCCCGAGATCCGACACCCCAGCCTGGATGTCTCATCCCGACTCCAGCCCCTGACTATTCGCTCAGAACACCCCGGAAACTCCCACCTCGCCCTAACTCATGAAAACCAAATCCCTACGATCTGACAGCCTCACATTGGCAGGGCTGGGATCCTTGACTGCGTAGAATAGGCAGCCTGATCCTTAGACTTGGAGGCATGTCTGGCATAGGCATGTCTGGCGATCCGGTGTTTGATGAAGGTAATGAGATGAGATCTGCCGAAGATGGTCCTGTACCCGGGCAGATACTGCATGATTTGTCGGAGTCTGATGGGACCGGACAGGCGGGCCTCGTGTCTTACAAGTCCTCCATCCTCAAGAGTGTACAATCCATACATGCTGTTGTCGGAGAAGTCATTCACTCCGCAGATGCAGACCGTGACTATGTCGGGATTATACTTAAGGCCCTCAGTTTCCAGGTATGCGAGTTGGTGCGCGGTACCTGTGCCGTTGACACCGGCGTTTACGACCTGCCAACGCATTCCATTGGCTCTTCCATAGTCAAGGCAGATTCTCAAGTACCTTTGCGTATGTCTCCTCACATTCGACACCGTACCCGAAGGTGAATCGAAGGTGAATGAATCCCCAAGACACAGTACGCCCCTGGTACTGTCCGGCTTGGAGTAGGCACACTCACGATCGCGAAGGCCTTTGGAGTTTATCACTATACTTATGTCGAATTCTTGAGTTTTTAACCGCCCCTTGCACTCGGGTACCTGCTTCGGCCCCAGCCGCCTGTCCCAGACATTCACCGCAACACTGAAGTGAGTCTGAGGGCTGAATAAACGTATGCCGAGCTCAAACGCCCCCAGGGTCCCGATTACCGAAAGCGCGGTCACCGATACCGGGATGAAGAACCTGCGCATTCGCCTCGCCACTCTGCACCTCCACGAACAATGATATCAGAAGATGAGCCAGCACGTCAGCGATAGTCAATTCCCATGGGAGTCGAAGGGACGGAAGAAGCCACATCCGAACGCGGCGTATTATACCCGGGCCCAGCCTTGCTCCATGGCAGCCCTACCCAATGATGGTACCACCACTCCCGTAGTTGTCCGACGCCTGAGAACATGCTCTTGCAGAACAGCACTCGGGGATGGTATCACTGTCTGGATGGATGATATAAGGTTAGCTTATGCGGGAAGCGTAGATCTCGAGAGGATGGGACCGCAAGTATGACTCGGAAGAGACAGGATGAAGGTGGACCGGACCGGCGCGGGCTCCTGCGTCTGGTAATGGCATCGCTCGGCCTGGTGGCTCTGGCGGCGGTCGTTTACATCCCGGCAATGAATGCGGGCTTCATCTGGGACGACGACCTGCTGCTCACCGACAATCAGATGATCCGCTCAACGCAAGGCTTGCGTGACTTCTGGTTTACAGTCAAGCCGATGGACTACTTCCCCCTGACTTCGACCACATTGTGGGTGGAGTGGAGGTTGTGGGGTCTGAATGCGGCGGGTTATCATGTGATCAATGTGATCCTGCACGCATTGTCCGCCCTGGCTATCTGGCGGATACTGCTGCGGCTGAGAGTGCCGGGCGCATATTTGGCCGCAGCAGTCTTCGCGGTCCATCCTGTAACCGTGGCCTCGGTGGCATGGATCGCCGAGAGGAAGAACACGCTGTCGATGCTGTTCTACGCGGTTTCGGTGCTGGCTTTCCTTAGATTCGAAGATAGCAGAAAGCGCTCTTCATACGTCCTGGCGCTCGTGGCATTCTTGCTCGCGCTGCTTTCCAAGACATCTGTTGTCATGATGCCAGCGGCCATGCTGGTGCTTGCCTGGTGGCGCAGGGGACGTATCTCAAAGGTCGATATCAGGCGCAGCATCCCGTTTTTTGTGATGTCACTCGCGCTCGGTCTGGTAACGGTCTACTACCAATACCATGCTGCGATCGGGCAAGTGGTGGTCCGTTCCGGGGGGTTTCTGTCACGACTCGCAGGTTCAGGGTGGTGCGTCTGGTTCTACCTGTACAAGGCTCTGCTCCCGGTTCGCCTGTCCATGATCTATCCTCTGTGGGATGTGGACCCGCGGCAGCCCGTTGCGTGGTTACCGCTGCTGGGACTGGTAGCAGTAATCGGTTTAGCCCTGCGGTGCCGCTCATCCTGGGGTCGCCCCTTGCTGGTTGCGACGGCCTATTTCGTGGTGATGCTGCTGCCGGTGCTGGGTTTCTTCAACATGTCCTTCTATCGTCTCTCGCTTGTCTCGGACCATCTCCAGTATGCTGGACTGATCGGGCCGATAGCCCTGGTCGTGGGCGCCGTAACCGTGCTTGGGCGCCGCTCCGTGGCTCGAAAGTGGATGGCGACGGCTGTCGCCTGTATTGCTCTTGCTCTCCTGGCGACTCTGACCTGGCAGAGGGCAGGTGTTTTTGCCAGCCAATATACTTTGTGGCAGGACACTATCCAGAGGAACCCGGAAGCATGGATTGCACGTATCCACCTCGGGTTAGCGCTGCTGGAGGATGACCGTCCGGATGAAGCTGTTGAGCAGTTCAATCAGGCTCTGGAACTCAAGCCGGACCATGTCGGGGCACATGTTAACCTTGGCGACGCGCTGGGAATGCTGGGCAGAACGGATGAGGCGGTGATCTCTCTTCAGGAAGCACTTCGGCTGGACCCTGGGAATGCTAAAGCATATGCCAATCTGGCTCTGGTGCTTGAATCGACGAATCAGCGCGCGGAAGCACTTAAACACTATGAGCGGGCACTCGAAATCGATCCTGATCTCGCGGAAGTGCATTCCAATTTCGGGAACGCCCTTTCCGCTTCAGGCAGATTGACTGAGGCGGTTTCCCACTATCGACGGGCTCTGAATCTGAAGCCCGAGCTCTCGGCGGTCTACTTCAATCTGGGTTCCGTGCTCTCATCGCAGGGCAAGCTCGAAGAGGCCGCCGGCAGCTATCGCGAGGGGCTGATCCTGGAGCCCGGCGACGCCCAGGGATGGTGCGACCTGGGTGTTGTGCGGGGCAGGCAGGGGAGAGTCGACGAGGCTATTGAACACTTCCGTCAGGCCCTGGCCAATGATCCACAGCATGCTTCTGCACACTACAACCTGGGTATCTCGCTACAGGGGAAAGGCAGGCCGGAGGAGGCCATCGAGCATTACCGCCAGGCAATGCTGAGCATCCCAAACTCCGTCGAGGTGCATTACAGCATCGGTATGGCGCTTGCCGCAACCGGGGACTATGCCGAGGCACTTGAGAACCTGAGATTCGTTCTTGAGGAGAGACCCGATGATCCGCTCGCCCTCAATACGATTGCGTGGCTGCTCGCGACGGTTCCCGATGGGGGCATCCGGCAGCCTGAAGAAGCGGTCCGTCTTGCCGAGCGTGCTGCAGAGCTCACGGGGCGCAAGGCGCCTGAGATCCTGGACACTCTGGCGGCGGCCTACGCGGCCAGCGGAGATTATCCGAAGGCCTTGGCTGAAGCACAGGCCGCGGTGGAGCTGGCCCTGGCGCTGGCCGCTCACGATCTGGCCGCAGATATTGGTACCCGTGTCGATCTGTATCGACAATCAAGACCATATGTCGGACCCTAGCCGGCCATTCGATATCAAGCCATTCGATATCCGGCCCACGTGCCAGGCATTGAGTACGTCATTAAGGACGGAGTAATAATCCACTGAAGGTAGCGATAATCGATGGGGAAGGCCGACTGAATCGAGGGGCGCGCCTGCGCTCCGACAGTGACTACTCGTAGCCTAACACCGCTTCCAGTGCGGGGTCTCTGCAGGACTTATAATCCGAGATTGACATGCCAGCATCAATGTCCGGCTTCAGCGATGGCGCATCGATCGAGGAGCGAATGAAGTGCTTCTTAGAAAACGTAACGATGGCTGAGGTTCCCTGAAGCATGAAGAATCCCACTTCTCCGAAGTGGTTGGGTTTACCACCGGTTTCCTCACCAACGAAGAGCGCGTGTGTCTTATCGCGGAAGTCGAGCGAGTTCAGCATCGCCGACGAGTAAGTCCTGCGGCCGATGATCACAAAGAGCCTGCCTTCTTGATTGACCTTCTTCATTTCCCTGAGCCCCTCGATCAGAGGACGCGCGATCGCAGAGCTACCGCCTCCATTGAGTCTCAAGTCGATCGCGAGTTTGGCGACTTCGTGGGTGGCGATGAAGTCAAGAAGTTCCCCGGCGAACGCGCTGAACGGCCTGCCGTCCATCTGGATGCAGGCACGATATTGAACATACACAGTTTTCGAATCCGCGAGGTATCGGTACCAGTAGATCGAATCTGCATGCTGAAGGTAGAGCGGCAAAGCGCAATCCAATTCATCGCGAAGAGTGATCCACTCCATGTCCGCCTTTACTTCAAGGGGCTTAAGCCAGACCTCGCCCACTCCTTCCACATCAATAAGTATGGAGTCTCGGCTGGCCGCGAGACCCAGAGCGAGGAGAACCTCCGGAGTTACCATGCTTCCGGGAACGCGGAGTTTCATCTGGCTCGAATTGTCGAAAACGACGACCTCACTGACCGTCTGGCTCACCTCATCGACGTGATTGCCTTCAATGCCAACCAGGCGCTTGCCAAGTAAGTCCCGATAGTCCGGAGTTGTGCGAACCACGTATAGCCCGTCGCTGAACCAGTTCAGCGAGACCGGCAGCCTGTGGAAAGCCCCGGTATTGTCAACGTTCAGCCCGGTGTGGGAGTCACCGATCGCCGCCAGAATCCTCATGAGCGAGACCAGGATCTCGTAGTCCTGGAGTCTGGGAATCTCTGCCTTGAGAACATCGATTCTCTCTCGGAACTCGTCCTCAGGAAGAGTGAAAAAGAGATTAACGTGCCGTTCCGGCAGCTCCTTTGCGAAGAACTCGAGATCCGTGATCCATCGTTGAACACGTGCCGAGTCACCCAAGGTGGGCTCAGCCTCAGCGGTCGGCTCGAGTGATACAAACAGCAAGATCGCCGCAATCGCGCACAATGCTCTTCTTGCCGTGGAAGAATGAGACAAGCGTTCCTCCCGGTCAGCCTCACTGGACGATTCTAGCAGGGTTGTTGGGTACTGTCAATGTCAGCGCCGGACTCATAGGGGGCAAGCCAATCCTCAACAGTTCCGGCCAGGCTGCTATGTCGTTGATGGGTGAAGTCAGGTTGGCCGGGGCTGAGCAATCGTGTCTATGAGGATGATCTATGTGGGGGGAGAGGAAATTGGATCTTGAAAGCGGTACCTTTGCCGAGCACTGAATCCACTGTAATGCTGCCGTCGTGGTCCTCGACGATCTTGGCGCATGTCATAAGACCATGACCGTGGCCAGTCTCCTTCGTGGTAATACGGGATGCGAACAGCCTCTCCTTTACCTCCTCCTTGATTCCAGCACCGCTATCGGAGACAGACAACCAGGCGCACTGGTCATCATATCCGGTCCTTATGGTTATTTTTCCGCGGTTGCACCCGCTCTCTTTGATTGCATCAGCGGCATTGTTCAGGAGATTCATAAGAAGCTGAGCCATCTGGTCTTTATCTAACTCGAGGTCGGGCAACGTAGGTTCGAGAACTGGAGTGATCGTCACGTTCTTGAACCTCTTCTGTACCGACAAGAAGGATAGAACATCTCCAATGACAGGCGTCAGGCTGGAGAGTTTCTTGACTGACTTGGGCCTGGACAGGTCCATTAGACCATTAGTGAAGCGTTCCATTTTGGCGACATTCTCCTTCAACTTCGCTATTGACTCGTGAGCCTTCTCCATCCTGTTGCCTGTAATCGCGAACCCGATGATCTCGATGCCACCGAGGATCAGTGCAAGAAAGTTGTTGAGCTCATGGGCGATCGAGGCGGCCATCAGTCCTTTGTCAGCAAGCTTCTGAAGATCGAACAGTCTCTGTTCACTCTTTCTCTGTTTCGTCACATCATCCAGAGTAATAATCAAGGCGGCCCCTATTTCGGCTCTCTCCACGCTTGACGTGATACTGACACTGTAAATACGCTCATCATCTTTACCTCTGGCCACGATGTTGCCTATCGTCGCCGCCTGCTTGCAGGCGCTCGCAGTGGTGAACTGTTCTGCCCAACCCTCGAAGGCTGTGTCCGGGAACACGTCTGCCATCGGGGCATCCTCAAAATCCGCTGGTCCGATCTCATCAGAGCTAAACGTCCGGAGAATGTCCAGGCCTGAGGAGTTCACCTTTTTCAAGTGGAAATCGGAGTCGAAAACGAAAACACCGTGTTTCACACTATTAAGTATGTCCAGGTACCATGCATTGAGGTTTGCAATGTCCCAGAAGAGGTATGAGTTAGCGACCAGCGGAGTTATGGTGCTGATGATGGTGTCGAGGAGCTCAATCTCCTGAGGGGTATAGGGTGTGCCGGTAACCCGGTCGCTCAAGCCGATTATGCCGAAAAACTTGTTATTGTGTTTAAGCTGGCATAACAGGGTCGCGCCGGCACCGGCCATGCGAGGAATCAAGTCTCCGGAGTCAGCGTACGAGGGGCACTCATCAATTCTGTGGACCCGCGTGCTTGACAAAGTGTTGGGCCAATCGCCTGAGGTCAACTGCACCGATGCCAGCACAGCATCACGTTTGAACCTGCCTGTAGCAAAGAGAGTCCGAGTCACACCGTGCGAGCGCGGTGGCGTAAGGAGCGCAAACGAATCGGCGACTGAAAACTGGCCACAGAGGGTCATCATCAGAACGTCCATCAGACGCTCAAAATCAGGTCTATCGCAGAACTCCCGGGTGAGCTTGGAAAGTGCGTCCAGAGCAAGGACCTGCTTTTCCACAGGCATGCATGCCGGCATGTCCGCCTGCCTCGTCGACGCCCTTGTGCCCGTACCGTTGGACATTATTTGACCTCTATCTTGCACAGGTCAGTAGCGGCACTCAAGTCTGGAGTAATCGTGATATATTCGGACAGGTCGAGGACCTCAAGTATGTGGCTAATCTTCTCAGGGACATTGCACAGCACTATGTCTCCCCCCATCTCCCGGGAAGTTCCGATCGCTCCGAGAATCGAACCGACGCCCGCAGAAGAGATGAAACAGAGTCCGCTCATATCCAGGACGACAAACTTGTTACCGGCGGCCTGCACTGCGTCGATTGCCTCTGTCATTTCGTGGGCATTGCTGTTATCGAGAACATCACCCACCGGTATCATGACCAGACTCTCGCCGAGTCGCTTATGATCGAACACAATGTTACCTCCGCTGTAGTGTCAGCTGCTTTTGAAGAGTAACGACATTCAATCCATCATCAATCCACTCATATGAAAGCGAATCCACCAAACGTCTAATCATAGTCAAGCCAAGTCCGTGTCTCTGCTTCTTCCTGATGACTTCGCGAGGGTTGAAGTCCGATACACTCCCTGTAGGATCAAAGGGAGCCCCGGCGTCAGTGAAACGCAGGCATAGATGACGGTCGAGCAAGCTGGCGGCGAATGATATGATGCTACCCTGCTCAAGACCCCCGTGACGGCAGATGTTTGTTGCTACCTCGTAGAACACGGTCTCAAGGTCGAATGCACAAACTTCTGTCACGTCAATCTTCTTCAAGAACTCATGGAATCCGAGAAGAGCATCCGCGACCCCATCCATACTGGCTTCGAACTCCATGCTGAAGGCACCAGGTGGGGTGGGCCCAAAGCCAGCGTGTTGACTGGTAGGTTCAGGCTCGCGGTTCTTCTGGTCAACCACGAAGAGATCGTAGAGGTCCAGGACTTCAAGCACACGCTCGAGTCCATATCCTACCGATGATAACCTCATGCGCACCCCGGCTTCTTCGCATCTGGTCAGAGCCTGCCAGAGCGCAATGATATGGCTCGAACTGGTGTGTTCCAGAAGGGAGCAGTCAACAGAGATCTCCGACCGATCATCCTTCAGTCGGGTTCTTAGCTCTTCAAGGAAGCCCTCGAGGGCAATCTGGTCACAGTCAGCCGGAATGAATATATTGCGGCCTATCTGCGTTTTAGGTGGCATCGGCTGTCTCCTTTAGTCTCGCTGATTCTTCATCGGCACACCTGGCTGTCCACTTGACGGCTATCAGAGTGATGTCATCAAACTGCTCATTCTCACCCACGAAAGCTGCGTGCTCCCGCACCACACCATCTATGAAAGGTCCTGCTGCCAGTCTCTTATGAGCGTTGATGATCTCTACAAAACGAGATGTTCCAAACTCCTCACCGCGAACATTCTGCGCCTCATTGATGCCGTCCGTGTAGAGGATGAGCCAGTCATCCTGGGAGAGCATGATCTCCCGGCTCTCGATTCTCGTCCTGTACGAGTCGCCACCGACCATTCCCAGAGGGTAACCCTTGGTCTTGATGAGCTCCGTCTCGCTTCTCTCAGCACTTACGAATACCAGCGGGTTATGCCCGGCCGAGGCGAACCGGAAACATCCACAGCGCGTGTCGAGGATGCCAAAGAACATTGTCACGAACATGTTCCTCTTGATCTCGGCGAAAAGTTCGGCATTTACAGCCGCAAGGAGTTCAGCCGGTTCGGTAGCCGATATGGCGAGCCGCCGTACGATATCGCGGGTGAGCAGCATTACGAGCATGCCCGGGAGCGACTTGCCGGAGACGTCCGCTATCAGGATACCAAGATGGTCCGAGTCTATGTCGATGAAGTCATAGTAGTCTCCACCGACTTCCCTGGCGCTGCTATAGGCCCCAGCCAGGTCAAACCGCGGACCGTGAGGATAGCCTTTCGGGAGAATGCTCGCCTGGATCTCTCTGGCAATCTCGAGTTCCCGGGTCATTCTGTCCTTTTCAATGAGCTCTCTGTGCGCGATTTGCAGCTTCGAACCCATCGCGCGAAGGGTCTCTGCCAGGAAACCGAATTCGTTCTTGCTCCTGAAAGGTATATCGAGAGAGATATTCTCGAAGTCGATGTTTTTGAGATGGTTGGTGATCGTACTGATGGGCCGGAGTTTGCGCCGGAGCACGAAGACTGTTCCTGGTATACCCGCAATCACCATCACGGCCGTTATCGATGCGACGGTCAGTATCGAGCTTCGTCTCGCCTCGCTTATCGGGCGTGCGGAGGCAGCCACCACCAACCGGCCGAGGTGTACCTCATTCTCTGTTATGGGGACGGATGTAAACACTGCATCGCCATCGACACTGAAGCCCTCTCCGGGCCTAAGCATGTCGTGAAATCCGGTGGCATTTATGTGTCCCATCTTCTTGGACGCGACCACCTGCCTTATGTCGGTGTGTGCCAGGAAGACATCGTCTGTCCCGGTTATGCCGGCCCAGTAGACGTCGGGGTTATCCGAGGCTATCCGCTTGCAGACATTATTGAGCATCAGGACATCGGGCTCATTGCCCAGTATGATCATCTTACCTGCGGGCACCGAATACGACCGTGCCTGGACCAGAATCTTATCCACCATGTTCCAGGTCACTGTCTTGACATACCGGTCCGAGATCACGTATCCGGTCACGAGCATCAGGACCAGTATCATCCCGCATACGTAAACCGTAAACTGCAGTCGTATTGACTGTTTGAAGCTCGAAGGGTCCGGCCAATCGCTTGCCAATAGACCCTGCTTACTTGAACTCATAAGAGATCTCCTGCATTCTTGACATTTCCCCTTCGGTCCTTCTGATGTATCCCGAGATCTCACTACTATCCGGGCTCAGCTTCTCCGCCTTCTTCCAGACATCTACTGCTTCTTCCAGTCGGTTCTGGGTGTAAAGCTCTACCCCCAGAAACTTGTAGGCATCCACCAGATACTCGCGCACCGATTTGTACCCCGGTGCAAGAGTTTCCACGCGTTCCCAGCTGGAAACGGCATCCCACAGACTTCCTTGCCTGAAGAGTTTCTGCCCACTCTTGTATGCAAGGTCTACCTCCTTGAGCAACTCGTCACTCAGAGCTCGCGATGTTTGCGCTTCCGCCTGGGTGACGGTAACTCTTGAGCGTTTTGTCTCTTGCGAAATCCGATCGTTCATTGCCGCGCCCCACGGATGATCCGGGAGACGGCTGAGGGCGGAGTCGACCGCGGCGTATGCCGAGCGGTATTCAGTCTCTGCGAAGGCTGCTTCCGCCACGCCTCTCCAGATCCCGAATTCGGCCTTCTTAATCAAATTGGCGATGCGGGCATCATCCGATACTCCTCTGAGCGTTCTGGCTGCGGCCAGGGCCTCATCGTATCTCCCATAGCTTGTGAGTGAGTCCGCCAATTGAATCCGACGTTCGATGAGGAGGTAGTTTGTTTCACTCTCCGCCATCTTAAGGTCTATCTGGTCCAGAAGATCGCTGGCTGTGGTGGAGTGGGGCATCTGTCCTGCGGCCTGGACTGCGAAGAATCTCGCGGCCAGGTAATCCCCGGAACTCAGTTTTGCCCATGCGGAATCCATGTGCGCCTCGAAGGCCCGTTTTCGGATCTCCCCGTCAAGGCGCAGACTTGTCCCCAGGGCCGTGTCATACATATCCGTAGTGTCCATGCCACCTCCCGACGCCAGGAACAATGCCCTGTCAAATGTGGTCCTGGCCTCAGACAGTGAGCCCTGCTCCATCAGCTTCTCGCCCCTGTTTAGCATGTCGGCAACCATCTTGAGGTTCCTGTCGGCAAGCCCCTTGTTGATCAGCTGGTTAAACTCGGTCTCGCGCCGAATGTCACGAGTCTCTCTCTTCTCGCTCATGGCCATGCCCAGTCCGGCACTGACGCTGAACATATGCATCCCACCGAGATCTCGATCCAGATAGGCGTAGTCAAAGCTGAAGAGCCTGTAGCTCAGGCCTGCTCCAAATGAAGGGTCTCCATCCCTGAGAGCCCCGCGGATGTGAAGGAATTCCTCAACATCGTATTCAAGACCCACCAGGAACCTCGGATCCAGGATGTCCACCTTGGAGATGCCCGTCGAGAGAGTGAGGTTGTGATTCCACTCCGGAATGGGAACAAACCCTGCCGAGAAAGCGATATCGAACGACGGAGGCAGGTCAACGGCTTCGCCTGAAAGCGTGATATGAGGTCTGACTATGTTTCTTCCACAGAGACTGACGGACAGTTCCGGCAGGCGCAGTTGCGGCATCTGGAACTGTCGCCGTATTGAGAGGTTCAGGCCCGGCGAGGACGTCGCGCTGAGGTCACCGAGCGAGTGATGCTCGAATGAAAGAGCCATGCCCAGATCATAGCTTGATACTGTTCGGCCGTAGCCGAAGTACATGGCAATGCGGTTGTCCTCTATGAGCCCGAGAAGCAGGTTATTCTCATCTCGTCTCTCTATTGCGTCAGTTCCCAGCCGGAAAAGCCCGAACCCGAAAGTCCCCATGTCCATTGTCGGCATCGAACCCCCGAGATACTGATAGACGGACCCTGACGCATAGAGGCGGCTGTGAAAGGCTTCGAAGGCCGTGCGCTCGAGTCCGGCCAGCGCCGAAGGGTTCCAGTACACCGCTGTTGCCGGGTCTGGTCTGCTGATCACGGACCCTCCGAGGCCGAGCTCTCTGGCGCCTGCCCCAAAACTGAACGGAGACTCAGTTCCAGCATCACCCGCAATGGAGGGCAGGCTGGCCGACAGGGTCATGCATAGAGCTATCAACAGAGGCTTTGTCATCGCACTACCGCCATCATTCGCCTCGCCTCCTCAGTTCCGCCGGAGACGTATCTTACCGTGACCCGGCATATATACGTGCCGGGGATCACAGTGCTGCCGCGATCGTTGGTGCCGTTCCATGATTCCCGATCATTCGATCCGGCAGGCCTGTGGGCCCCGATCGCCACCCTCTTCACCAGGTCTCCCATCAGTGTGAATATCTCGATATCGACATCCGCCTGCTCCTTCAGCACGTATCCTATCGTCGTCGTTTCGTAGTTCGGGTTGAAGGGATTCGGCCAGTTGGTGAACGAATTGACGAGGCTGGCCCCCGTGATTGAGACGTCGGCCGTGAGCAGCGGATAGTCATCCCCCACCAACACAGGGTGTATGGTTGTGAGCAGACTGCGGTCCATGAATTCCGCGAACGAGGAGTCATCGAAACCGATCACGAAGTTCCCCGCGCGCGCTTTGGGTGTGATATCACAAGTTAATCTTATCGTCTTGACCTCGCCTCTGGAGATGAGGTACTCATCCTGAGGTTCCAGCAGGATCCCATCGCCGGTGAGTACCGTGTCGACGGCCACCACCTCGTCGTTGAGAAGCAGATGTACCGCACTGAAGACTTCTCGGGCGGGAACAGGGACCAGGCCGCTCGCGGTCCGCTTCAGAGTCTTCCCACGCCAGCCCTTAAGGATCAGATCGGCCTCGGGTCCCACACTGCTGTAAACAAGCTCGCCTAAGAGTGCCGTCAGACCCGACTGCCCGGGGAATCCGATCTGGGCGGGCAACTTCTGCGCTTTCACCCTGGGAGAGCCCGCAGGGAGGTAGATGTGGATAGCACCTGTGGCGAACGGGAAAGTCCCGGCGCAGCTGGCCGGTTCGGCAAGCCCGAGCTTCCTGTTCCGGTCGGTAGCGTCCAGGAGTTCAAGCCCGTTTTCTGCAAACATCCATAGCTTGATATGATCGTAGGGCGTATCCGGCTCGATGTCTGCAATCAGGGCGACCGACGCTGACTCACCCGGACCAATCGACACGCCTGCTGGGCCCGCGTGGAACACCGTAAACCCGGCTTCCATGCCTATTGAGGATTCATAAGTCACCTGCCCATCGGTGAGCCTTACGCCTATTCGATCGAAGAGAGCGTGCGGATCGACCGGCACGCCCATGGAATCGGTCACGCTCAGTCGAACGCTGCCAAGCCAGACGTCTGAATTGCTGTAACCAGCGGGATTCGAGACGTTCACATCCAGAATAACGACGGAGTCACTGCCTGCGATGACGGACTGTGGCAATGGCGAGACAACACAAACCTCAGGTTCGAGTGCCTGATACTTGAGCCGGCTGAAACCCGACCTCATCGGGAAAGTGGCGCTCGTCGTCGGCAGCCACGTGTCGCTGATCGCGTTCACCAGGGCGCCGGAGCTCAGATCACGCAAGACAAAGAGTGTACTGTCCTTCACCAGAACGCCGAAGCTGGAGTGCGGGGATTCCGCTTTTAATGAGACAGCGAGTTTCACGGTATCGACCTCACCCGGGCTCAAGACAGGTGGGGCACTCAGCCAGACCGTGAATGAGGTGTCGCCGTAGTCGACGTCATTGAGATCCCCGATCACCGACTGCTGTCTCGTCAATCTTATCTCGTCGAATATCTCGGTGACCGGTATCCTGCGGTATTCATCGTCGAAGAACTGGAACGAGATCCCCGTGAACTGAATCTGTGAGTCATCCTGCCTGCCTGGATGCCTGAGTATGATGCTCATGACATCCACATCTGGTTGTCCGTAATTGGAGAACTCGCCCAGGGTCGGAAGGTACGACACCGCGAGGTTCTGCGAGGGATTGTTGATCCTGCAAGTGGCCGTCCTGAGCGGGAAATTACCTGTCCCGGCAACAGGAACCGGTAATCCTGAATTGATGTCCACAAACCTGGCTGCGTCCTCGTCCTCCAATCCCAGCGCGTAGTAATCCACAGTGGCGGCACTGTCTATATCCACCCTGAGCGACAGGATCTGCTCCGTGCCGGGAGATAAGATTGCGGGCTGGTCGAATGCAAGAACCACATCAGCATCCGGGGGCAACTGGTCGAGAATAGCCAGGTTTGTGTATCCTGTGGCCAGCACCATGCGCGAGAAGACCTGGTCGGCATCCTGGGGGTCTCCGTTTTCATCAAGGACCCTCAGGCGCAGACTGTCCAACCTCATGGGCGCAGCCAGTGGTGATCCATCTGAATGGCGGCACTTGATACTCATTGGGAACACACGTGACTGTCCCTTTGTCACCGAAGTGGGAATGGAGCTTATAAGATCGATATCCACGCTTGCCGGGGCGCTCTGTATAGTCACCGGCTCGGTTCGAACCACGGCAGAGGACTCCTGAAGAGCCGGAGAGAAAGCCTGGACTTCCCAGAAGATCTCACCTGGCTCTATGGCAGTGTAATCCGCGGAGAATACAGCCGTTTCGCCCGATTCGATCTCGGATGGACCGACAAACGAGCCGTCTAAACGTAATATCGACGGCTGACCACGCAGAACGATTCCGCATGAGACGTCGTTCAAGCCGACAGGCATGAGGTTCGTTACGCTTACTTCGATTGGAACCCCCTGCCCGACAGAATAAGCCGACCTGGGCGTGTGGTATGTTACCCTGAAGCCTGAACTTGAAATGATAAACGCTTGTGCAGCTGTGATGGCGGCGTCCCTGGGCCCGTCGTTATCGGATCCATATTCACAACCACCGGTCGGGATGACGGCCTGAAGGACCCTGTTCGGAGTGGCCTGATCTGCAATGTCCGCGACAAGGAAAAGAGCTGCCGGGCTGCCTTCAACTTCCAGGTTCAAAGCGTTGAACTTCCACTCGCTTCCGTCATACTCGGCCTGCCCCAGAAGCTGATCGACCGGCTGCCATGTGTCATCACCGTTGTCATCAAGGTAGAGCCACAGAGACTCGATATCATTGCCTTCAGCATCTGCGGCATTTGTGACGGTCAACGCAAACAGGGTGTCAATCCTGTCACCGTTAACGGCAGGGCGAAAGGCGAGAACCGGTATTGATTGATCCCCGGGGGATAAGGTCCGAAGGGCCACGTCCAGGACCTCGTACTGCCTCAATACCGAACCGTCAACCACAAGCTCACCACCCCTGGACACAGGGAGATTGCCGTTGATGTTGACAGTCTCGGCGAAGGTGAAATCCGAGGTCTCCTGTATTGTAATGTCCAGCGTGTCCGAGTCGATTATGTCCAGTGGCAGATCTGCCGTGACAAAGAAATAGGCAAGCGATTCGGCGGCCAGCACAATGTTCAGCCCGCTGAGACTGAGTTCGCTATCACTGAAATAGCCTGTTGCCAGGAGCGAGTCCTGGTGGAACTCCCGGTTCCCATCCTGATCATAGTGGAAGGAAACCTGACCCAGCTCATAGTCTGCAAACTCGTCTGTCGAAACAGATCTGGTTCGGTTTGAGAGCCTTACCGTCTCGAGCACATGTGCCCGGTCCATATAGCCGTTGTAGAGTGCGAATGTGAGAACCTCTATAGATGTCGCTCCCGGCTCCGTTACGGTGGCGTCCTGCGGGATCGGGATCACCGTGATACGGTTGGCGGGGAACAGGAGGTGGCCCACAGGGTTGCCGACAGGCCTGTCGTCCGGGCCGTCTGTACCGGAATGATACTGGATCCCCTGGACTGGAATCTCGAATCTTACCGTACCGCCTTCGAACCCTTCAGATTCCACATCCACGGTGACCAGAAAGCGATTGCCCGAATCCGTCAGGGGATAGGAGAGCCCGTCTATCAGCCAGGTACCCTCGTCGTATTCGAAATCGCCAAGCAGGGTCTCGTCACCCGACAAGCCATTATCGTTGGGGTCAGCCCAGAGCCTTGCGCCGGAAAGAGCATCGAGGCCTGCAGTGCTACCCGTGTTCTGAATCCTGAGGGACTCAAGAACATCGTCGTCATATCCGTTTCGAGGCAGCCCAAAGTCAAGCACGAGCTGGTCAGGCTGATTGCCGAATAGCCTGGTGCTCGCCACGGGGTGCAGGGCAACGCTGGCGGCCTGGAAGATGTTGATACTGAAGTCCTCGGCATTGATCAGGGGGAATCCCCCGGTTACCTGCGCCGGTAAGGCAAAGTGGATACTGTTCTCGGAGATCACTGAGAAGTTTATGATGTTTCCATTCTTGCTGTTTACCGGGTCCAGGCTGCTCTCGATGAACACCTCTTTGACACACCCCGCGGGGAGGAGAAGGCTTCCGACCCTGAGCAAAGCTGCGCCATCCGTGAGGTCCGCAGAACCTATCAAGCTGTCTGCGGGGCCCCGCACAGAAATGTACGGGTCGCGGTTCAACCAGAGCTCCACGGAACCCAACTGGGCGTCAAGTACATCCTGAGGCGCACCATCCGGATCTTGAGCCTCAAGAACGAACGTGATGCTATCGATCCCGACAGGCACCGGATATCCATTGGCGAACTCTATGCCCACAAGGGGCCCGGTTCCCTCGCCGTGAATGAGTTCGCGTCCGGCGATGGGCAGCACTCTCACAGATATCATTTCCGGGGCAGCGATAGTGATTGTCTCGACGGGTCCGACCGGCTCATCGATCGGACCATCATTACTCGAGCCCATCTCGATTCCATGCAAGGGGATGCCGAAGGAAAGGCTTCTGCCTGTCTGGGCATCCGCGCCGAGTCTGGCTCCCAGGAAGAACATCTGGGTCTGCTCGTTCAGAGCAACCGAGAGCCCGCTGATCTCCCAGTGGTCGCCGGTGAAGGACAGATTCCCGATCTTGGACTCGTTGTCAGGCCCGTCCCATGATCTGTTTCCGGTATCCATATAGAGGTAGAGGGAATCGATGTCCACCGTGTCAGCGGTCCCGGCATTGAGGACCGAGAGAATCTCCAGGACATCATCACTGTAGCCATTTCTCGGGATCTCGATGGTCAAGACATGGGCTGTGCCCTCCAGCGGGGCTATCGTACTCGTTCCTGTCGGTACCAGTCCGACCTGTGCAGCCGTCAGGCCATCAAGTATGCAGTAGCCCAGGGAGTTGATGGTCTCGGGACCTGCCACGATTCTCCCGCTACCTGTTTCGATATCGGCTGCGGGCGACAGGTACATATCCAGCGAATCGCCATCCCTGGGGTATCTTGTGATATTTGCTGTGGCTATAAAGGTCCGATCGACCCCGGGGCCTATTGTTACAGGAGAGAATGAGAGTTCGATATCATCTGACAGAATCTCCGAGCCTGCAAGGAGAACGTCCGAAGGGCTCAGTCCACCGCTCTCGTCCGAATCGACATACAGGGCCAGAGTGTCCATATTCGATCGGATTTGAGCTGAGTTCCCAGAGCCTGCTGAAGCGTCGCGGATGGTTACGGCCTGTATGGTCTCCTTGCTGTCAAATGGGTTTGAGATCCTGAACGCGAGGATAGGCACACCCAGCTGACCCGCGTGGACATGCATATTACCGATGGGCAGTCCGGTTACACTGGGGACTTCTACAACTATCATCTTAGTCGTGTCAGCTATTCCATCGATATTGCTTGTGGCTGCGACTCTACCGATCCCGGCGTTGGTCGCAGTGAACATTCCCGATGTATCGATCGTGCCGATTCCGCCGAGCACTTCCCAGGTGAGCAGGCCGAAATCTATAGGATCAAAGTCGGCGTCGAATCCGCGCGCGCTGAACTGCAGGCCGTCACTTATTCCCACCATGGCGGTATCCGGCGCAACCACGATCATGTCAAGATTGCTCGGATTGACGATGACCAGGCTGCTGGTATCTGTTACGCCGCCGATATTGCTCGCGGCCGCGATCCGCCCTGATCCTACGCCGGTGGCGGTGAAGATACCGGATTCGTCTATAGTTCCTATGCCGCCGACTACTGACCAGGTCAGGGTTCCCACATTGGCGGGGTTACTGTACGAGTCAAACCCGAGAGACTCGAAACCCGTACGGGAGCCGAGGGTCACCTCTGTCGAATCGGGGGAGACCTCCATCCGGGCAAGCGGACCAGGAAGAATTGCAATGGGGCCGGTCGTGTCTTCAAGCCCCTCACCCGAACACGCGACTTGCCCGATCCCGGCAACCGTTGCGTGGAATAGGCCGCCATTCGAAATGCTGCCTATTCCTCCAATCACGTCCCAGGCGTCCACCGTTATAAGACTGCTGGGGTTTCCATCCGCGTCAAGAGTCCTGGTTGAAAACTGGAGGGAGGTACCGGCTGCAAGCGTGGCGGTGTCAGGTTCTATGATCAGATACGCGGGTGCGCCTACAGCACAGGTGATCAGGCCTGTAGTATCGACCAGGTCGTCGTTATAGACTGCGGTCACCCGTCCGGTCCCCGCCTTCGTCAGAAGGAGGGTCGTGTAAGCTGATGGGCCTGCCGAAACGCTTCCGATTGAGTCCTCGCCGATCAAGTACCAGTCGACGGCAATATCCCCAATCAGGCCCTCCGAGGAATCGTAGCCACGACAAAAGAGTTTTGTAGTATCGATGTCGGTCGTGAGGGACATATCGCCAAACTCGCTGCCGTCTGAGTGTTCGATCCGCACGTACTCGAGCGCCCCGTCCGTTATCACTGTGACCTCGCTAGAATCACGGACGTAGCTCAGGCTTCCCAGTGGAACACTGAGCTGGGCCCAGACATGGTAAAGCGGGGGTGAGGGATACTCCCCAGCAGTGTACAAGCCCGAGGCAGTGACCGAGCCAAGAGGATCAGTAGTATTCCAGGCTGCCTGCTCGGTGGCATCCAGAACAAGGTTTGAATCGGAATCGTATGCGAGGGCAGTGAACTGGTATGATGTGCCTTCAACTACCACCTGCGATGATGGCAACACGTCGATACTTAAGACCGCGCCCGGGACGACGGTTATGGTATCTGTTTCGGCGCACGGACCAAGGTCGCTGCACACCTTCATGAAACCGGTACCTGCATTTACCGCTGTAAACAGGCCGGTAGTGTCTATTGTGCCTATGTCGCCGAGGACCTCCCAGGTAAGTACTCCCAGCGGGCCCACAGCATTTCCATCACCGTCGAATCCCCAGGCGACAAACTGCTGGGTTGAGTCAGCCGAAATCGCGGCCACATTCGGTGTGATGGTGAGGCTGTCCACTTCCCCAGGCAAGACCTCAACCATGCCTGTGGTATCGGCCAGACCTGAGCCGGCAGCGGCTACATCACCTGTACCTGCCGTCGTTGCCGTAAACAGGCCAGTCCCATCTATAGACCCTATGCCTCCTATGACCTCCCAGGTGACAGTCAGCTGTGGAGATGTCTCATTACCATCCGCATCATAGGAGACCGAGGCAAACTGAAGTGTACTGTCAGCCGAGACCGTGCTGCTATCGGGTGAGACCACCAGCTCCGCAGGCCCACCGGCCATGCAGGTGATAACCCCGCTCGTGTCCTTTATGGCAGGCGATGATACCGCCTCTATCTGACCTGTCCCCGGTCGCGAGAGGGTAAGCGTGGTGGAAGTACCCACAGCGGGAGACACAGTGCCGATCGAGTCCTCTCCCAATACGTCCCAGTCAACCGACTCATCGCCTATCGGGTTGTCACCGGAGTCATACCCTCGACAGTAGAGGAGGGTGGTATCATTGTCCGTGGTGAGTGTGGTATCCGGGAATGGAGTGCCGTCTTCGAGCTCCACGAGCACATAACTCAGTGTGCCATCGGTCACCACCGTCACGGCTCCCGAATCACTCATGGCGGCATATGTGGCCGTCACATAGTAGTCGGGAGGAGACAGATCGTGCCCTGCCGTATAGAGCCCTCCTGAGGTCACTGAACCCGATGGATCATCCATGCTCCAGGTTACCGAATCAGTGAGATCCTCAACAAACAATGAGTCCACGCCATACCCGTATGCATTGAACTGCCGGGACGTCCCTTCATCAACCGAAACAGTCTGGGGAGAGACTTCGATATAGGCTATGGAATCGGGAGAGTCCCACTCAACTGCACCCATATCCGGAGCGGCGCCCTTATATGGGTAACCCAGGTCCAGGCCGGCATCGATCTCCAGCGACCCATTGGCCAGTCCGAAGTCACCTGATACCGGGTCAATAAGACCGGGTTCGACCGAGATTCCGCCTGCCGAGTCCGCCACGCCACCGGTGTAATTCCCGCTGGCGTTGCCCCATACATTGTTGAAGCCGCAGACATTTGAGCCATCCCCATTGATACCCTTCTCATTCAGGGCCACAATGCTGTTGAAGACTCGGGATGTGTTGTCTTTCATGTCGAAGCCGATCTTGCCGTTTGAGTACACCGTGTTGTTGTAGTAAGCGTTGTACTCTCCGGATCCTTCGTTCTTGAAACCTTCCTCCAACGAGAAAGCAACGATGTTTCTGAGAAACACGTTGTAGTGACCCTCGACCCTAAACCCCTCCTTGCCGATATCGTGGACATACATGCCACGTACCGTGCACGAATCTGCTTTGACATGGACACCCTGCTCGGTGGTATTCGTGATCTCAATGCTGTCGAGCCTGACATGATCCCCTTCAACAATCATGGCGACTTTGGATCCGCCGCCAAAGTCGATCACTGCACTGCTGCTACCGTACTTGCGGTAGGTCAAGGGTTCCGCGCCCGTTCCATCAGTTGTCAGGTATATCGATGTCGTGGGCGTGTAAATCCCCGGAAGTACATTGACGGTGTCACCTGGGACCAGGATTCCCTTCACGTCGCCGTTGTGGATTGACAGCCAGGGAGCCGCTTCGCTGAGACCATCATTGTCATCATCGCCTGATGGACTTGCATAATAGCTTCGCGAATAGGTCGACTCCAGAGCACCCATATCAGGCGCAGGACCCTTGTAAGGGTATCCGAGGTCAAGCCCGGTGTTTATTGCCGGAGAACCGGGGAGAAGTCCGAAATCGTCTGCGGCCGGATCAGCATAGAGAGGGTCACCGGATATGCCGCCGGCTGAGTCCGAGACTCCCCCTCCGTAGTTGCCGGAGGCATTGTTCCAAACATCGTTATAGCCGCAGACGTTCCCGGCCTCGCCGACTATTCCAAAGTCATTGGATGTTACTATATTGTTAAGAATACGCGCCTCTGAAACACCAGGCGCCATGTATAGGCCTTCCATAGTGCAGGAGTGTACGGTGTTGTTAAAAAAGAGGTTCTTATCCCCACTGGACTTATTGTATATGCCGCCCCAGCCACAGTTGGCTATGGCGTTCCGGTAGATCGTGTTCCCGTCGCCCTCTACGTTGACTCCATCCCAGGCATTTGTGTGGACATAGCAGTTCGTGACGACACAAGAGTCCCCGCGAATATACATTCCATGGTGTCCCGATTCGGTGGTTTCAAGGCCGTCGATCACGACATGATCGCCGTCTACAAGGAGGACCGATTCTGCAATCCAATTCATTTCGAATACCGCGGCGCCTTCACCCAGCTTGCGGTAGGTGACAGGCGATGCGGCGTTACCCGAACTTGTCAGCCAGCTGCGTCTGCCGGGATGATAAGTACCCGGCAGGACATTGACCGTATCTCCCGGCGCGAGGACCGCTAGCTGGTCGCCCCTGTCCAGTGATATCCAGGCCGTACCGGGCGTGAGGCCATCATTGTCATCATCGCCTGATGGGCTTACGTAGTAGCTGGTTCCGTCGGTTATGTCTATGTCCCAAAGAAAAAGGAATGGCTGGTTCTTGACCTCACCGGTATTGACCTCAAGCTCATCGGGTGCGCCCCATATTCCGCCATCCCAGTGAACGTAATTGAGGTCGCTGTTACCATCCTGGACGGACAGCATGAGGCGATCTGAGCCCGGAACAGCATCCAGCGTCATCGAGTTGGGAGATCCCCCGAGGACCGCTGCCAGAAGATCACCGGACCAGCCCGCGCCCTCGCTCCAGGTACGGTATTGAACCTGGGAACCCTCGCCGTATACGGCCACACCTTCACCGGATAAGCCCTCGAAGGCTACGGCCACGCCCGGGTACCCTGTCCCCGTGGCGCTGTTGGTGGCAGTCTGCGGAGTCCCCCAGGTGGAGTCATCCCAGACGCAGAGCCAGACGTCCTGGTTCGGGGTGAGCACACCGAGCGCGATCCGGTCGCTTCTGGGATCCGCCGCAAGTGTAGTCCAGCGGGCATTGCCGCTGGCGTCAAAAGGTTTGGCCAGATTGGTCGCGCTGCTCCAGACGGAGCCGTTCCAGACGCTGTAGTAGATCGCCGGCAGGCCGCGTCCGAAAACAACCATCGCATGCCCGTTCATTTGTTGGTAGGCCACACAGATATCGGTTCTGTTATCACCCGCACCCGAATTGTCCAGTACCTCGGCGTTTCCCCACGTCGAGCCATCCCACACAATCGCGTAGTCCTGGCTGGATTCGTTGCTTACAACGAGCACCATCTCATCCGAAGTGGGACTGGCTGCGAGGTGCATGTGCTGAGGCTCGCCCGCGAGAGGAACCGTGATGGTATCCTCGGCCGACCACGCGAGACTATTCCCTGTGCGGTATGAAATGCAGTCGGTGCCGCTGGACCCATTATTCCAGACCACCACCGCATCTCCGCTCTGATGCATATAGGCGACATCGCAGCCCCACCAGAAAGATTCGCTCACCGAGGCCATGGGGCTGAAGGGTGGGGCCGTCCAGATGGTGCCGTTCCATATCATCATGGCCACGTCCCCATCGGAATTGATACCAATCAGTGTCTTTTCATCCCTGGTGGGTGCCTCTGCTCCCGCCATGATGCGAAATGCGCCAACAGCAACGGTGCTATCTGATGTACCGAAGGATGAACCGTTCCATGGATTCTCCAGCGGGACGGTTGAGCTTCCCGACCGCCACAGCGCAGTCCCGGTAGGAATTCCGGACGCAAGCGTCGGCACGCAAATGGACACAGCTATGGCAATGAGCATTGACCCGGTACGCATAGTACGAACCCTAACCTCCACATTTAGACTCCTTCTTTGTTATCGGCCCTGGTGGGCAAGCCATTAGCCTTTGTGGGGAGGGTCAATCGGCCGTCATGGCAAGACTACGCGAGTTCTTCACAAGAGCGGAGGCCGTCGCAGGATCTATGTCTGACAAGAAGGCAGGCACCGATTCAGTGGCAATCGGTGCCTGCCTCAATCTGAGCTAAGTTCTATCTCGAAAGCACTGCCTTGTGCGTTACTTCCTCCGCGCCTGTCCGGAGTTTGACGAAGTACAGGCCCATACTCAGCTTGTCAGAGTTTCGCCAGTTGACCGAGTGATACCCGGCAGGGAGGACCCGGTCCAGGAGAAGGTCGACCTCGCGTCCGCTCACATCATACACTGCGAGCCTCGCGTGGCCATCGACAGGGATACCGAACCTGATCTCAGTGGTCTCGGCAAACGGGTTCGGTGAGTTTCCTGTGATCACAGCGCTCAGGGGGACATCCCCGGTGATATCAACACCCGATGCCGGATCATAGAGCTCGAAGTCGGCATCGCTCATGTCTTCACCGCTGTTTGCCCCGGCATCGTACGCCACAACCTTGATGCGTGCGGTTGTCGTGGCGCTCTGGGTTATGTGCCATGGGTATGTGCCGTCATTGGCCTCACCTGTGGCAATCGTATACGGATAAGTAGCTCCGCCATCTGAGGAGAGCAGGATGTCAATCGAGGTCACACCGATATTGTCCGTCGCGGTCCACATGATGTCGAAGAAGCTGTCGATGTCCCAGACCTCGCCCCCATTGGGCTGGATCACGGTTACCAGTGGAGCCTCACCGTCGGTTATCTCAAAGTCAGCATCGCTATCATCCTCGCCGACATTGGCCGCCGCATCATGGGCGATCACTTTGACCCGTGCCTGAGTCGTGGATGCCCCGTCCACCAGCCAGTTGAAGATACCGTCATTGGCCTCACCCATGGCTATGGTATGCGGATAGGTAGCCCCGCCATCTGAGGAGAGGAGGATATCGATTGAGGTGACACCGATATTGTCCGTCGCGGTCCACATGATGTCGAAGAAGCTGTCCACGGCCCAGTTCTCGCCCCCATTGGGCTGGATCACCGTAACCAGAGGACCTTCGCCATCATAAATGGTGAAGTCGGCGTCACTTATGTCCTCACCGACATTGGCCGCCGCGTCATGGGCAATCACCTTGACCCGTGCCTGAGTCGTGGGTGCCACGTCCACCAGCCAGTTGAAGATACCGTCATTGGCCTCACCCGTGGCTATCGTGGTGGGGAAGGTGGCCCCGCCGTCCGAAGAGAGCAGAATATCGATCGAGGTGACGCCGATATTGTCCGTCGCGGTCCACATGATGTCGAAGAAGCTGTCCACGGCCCAGTTCTCGCCCCCATTGGGCTGGATCACGGTTACCAGTGGAGCCTCACCGTCGGCTATCTCAAAGTCGGCATCGCTCTCATCCGCGCCGACATTGGCCGCCGCATCATGGGCGATCACTTTGACCCGTGCCTGAGTCGTGGGTGCCCCGTCCACCGGCCAGTTGAAGATACCGTCATTGGCCTCACCCATGGCTATGGTATGCGGATAGGTAGCCCCGCCATCTGAGGAGAGGAGGATGTCAATCGAGGTCACACCGATATTGTCCGTCGCGGTCCACATGATGTCGAAGAAGCTGTCCACGGCCCAGTTCTCGCCCCCATTGGGCTGATTGACTGTCACAACCGGATCTTCCGTATCCGTTGTTCCCGGCAGCAATGACAAAACGAGTGAATAGTCCTGGTTGCTTAAGAGTGTCCCCTTGTGAGTTACGCTCACCAGGTACTGTCCGGAAGCAGGCGACTCTATATAGACCTGCTCAGAATTGTCTCTATAGTTGTCACCGGTAGTGGCTGCGCTTGAGGGGCTCGAAGGATTCAGCACATAGGGCTCATACACGGTAGAAGTCGCCACCCGCTCGATGCGCAGGTCGAGATCATTCACCAAGTTCGAGGTCGTCGGATTGAGTGACGGCGACGGGGGAGTACCCGGCGGGTCGGTCCAGGCCAGGGATACCCGGATCGGCTCAAGTCCGTCGCTCGCGATGTAGTACTCGTCAGTCGCTCCATTTGCCAGGCTCTCCTCGTGGATATAGCCCGGTGTAGTGGAATCGTCCTGAATCAGCTCTGCTGCCCCAAGCGTATTCATAAGGCCCCAGCCAAACATATAGTCGGGGCCTGGATCGGGTCCTGCCTCATCGGCCGTTTGAATCAGTACCGCCTTCATCGTGGAGGCGAGGGGGGTTGCCCCTACGTGCGTGGCCTCAAAATGCCTGATAAGGAGGTTGAGAGAGCCCGCAAGGTTGGGACTACTCATCGAGGTGCCGCTCAAGCTATAATAGTCTGTATCGTTTCCATCCATGGATGAGTACAACGATATGCCGTTTGCACAGAGATCGGGCTTTATCCGGCCATCATCGGTCGGCCCCCAGCCGCTGAAGGAGCTCATGACAACATCCGATGGCTGTGTCCATCCGCCCGGGATGTCGTTAACCGCACCTACCGAGAGGATGTTCTTGGCGGTACCATTCCAGGATATGCAATCATATCCATCGGTCCCGCCGTCGGGATCGCGCGTGGCAGTACTCCACGTCCAACCGGAACCATCATCCCAGTAATAGTGGCCCGCGCCTGCGCCGGGGTAGTCATTGCGGTCATTGCCCGCGGACTTGCATATCGTATAGTACGGGGCGTCATAGGCTATCTGGTCCCAGGCCTCGGCTTCCACGCTGTAGAAGCCGAACCCATAATCTTCGACAGCGCTGATATTGACATCACCGTACCAGTACCAGTCACCCGAGGAAGAGCTGTAGGACCAGCCGGTGCCGTAACCATACGAGTGGTTCGACACGTTCATTCCGGCCGCAGCCGCCGATGCCATCTCGGAATCGTCATTGGTCCATTCATAAGCTGCCAGAGTTCCCTGGTAGGACATACCCTTGGCCGAGCTGACCACACCGGCCCCAATCAAGGTGCCGGCTACGTGCGTTGAGTGGTAGTGAGTCCCGCCGGGGCTGTCCATCTGGGTGACACGCCCGCCGAACTCCTGGTGTGATGTCCGGACGCCTCCGCCATCCCACTCGCAGAGCTCTCCCAGTGACGTGGCGGAGCCGGTAAGCGAGAA
>JBDRNT010000061.1:0-8766 GCA_043810925.1 Candidatus Eiseniibacteriota bacterium | reverse complement strand
GGCATCTGTCATGTCAGGATTCCTACTTCGACAGAAACCGGGGCGTATTGTTGCCGCTGACGCTCACCGTTGAGTGTCCAAATCGAGCCTCACCCTCAGACATGCACGATTTCCTAGCGTCTGCCCACTTGCCGATTCTCTTTCCTTGTGCTCAGAGTCGCTTCAGGGTAGTCCAGAAACGCCCCGCAACCCGCTGGCGCCATCTCTTTTGGACAAAGGCGCATGCGTCTGAGATCGTCGCGCTTCGCCCGCGATGACATCCTGTCGTTTCACTTCACCTCGCTTGACACGGCTGTATCGCTGGTGGTAGCTTCTTCCATTGTTGTGAAAGAACCTAAGGATAATGTCACTCTCGAAGAAGCCCTGACCACCATCCGGCAGTCTGTGCCTCTTCTTGGTACGAAATCTGTTGATATCGCATCCGCCCGGGGCAGTGTCCTAAGGCAGGATGTTATCAGTGACGTCGACTACCCGACTGCGGACGTCTCGGCTGCGGACGGCTATTGCTTCCGGGCATCGGACGTCTCCGCGGCCTCTGCCGACACGCCATACACCCTGTTGATACGCGGGACGGTGATGGCCGGCGAAACACCGTCATTCAATCTCCAACCCGGTGAATGCGCACAGGTGATGAGCGGGGCCGTTCTACCCGGGGGAGCTGATGCAGTTGTGAGAGTCGAGGATGTAACGGTGACGAAGGACGGGGCAGCAATCTCGCGGCCGGTCCGGCGGTGGAGTGCTGTAAGACGCACAGGTGAAGTCACCCGGAAGGGTAATGTGATCCTGAAAGAAGGCGTAATGGTATCGTCTGCTGTCCTGGGCCTGCTCTCGGCCGTCTGCGACGGGCGCATACTGCTATCTGAGCGGCCACGTGTAGGCGTGCTCGCTACGGGTGACGAGCTCATCCCGCCCGACACCCGGCCCGCGCCGGGACAGACCCGGAGTTCAAATGCCGCCATGTTGCTTGCACTGGCAGATGAGCTCGGTTTACCGGTCTTCGATGCAGGTATAAGCCGCGATAGTGAATCGGACCTGGTTCGCCGCATCGAGACCTGTGCGGATTGTGACGCAGTCATCTTAACCGGAGGCACGGCGGCGGGACGTCACGATCTGGTTCCGGCAGCGCTTGAGAGGGTCGGCGCCGAGACGATCTTCAGGGGGCTCCTGATGCGACCCGGCCGGCATATGCTTCTTGCAAAACAGGGCGGGAATCTATATATGGGTCTTCCGGGTAACCCGGTTGGATGCTTTGTCTTATTTCATATGATCGTGCGGCCCGCACTCCTTGCGATGATGGGAGCGAAGCACATGATCCCGGTGCCGTTCACGAGAAGCTGGGCAGGTCCCGACCACTCGAAACCCGACGTCAGGGTGTTCACTCCCGGACGGCTCGTTGAGAATTCAGGGGTCGAGCCTGTGGGTTCGCGTGACTCCGCAGATGTCGTCAGTCTTGCCACGGCCGATTGTCTGGTCTCGCTTGCGGAGGGGATCAGCGAAGTCAAGCACGGTCAGCCGGTGGATGTATTCACCCTGGGTGGAACGCCATGGTTCGACAAGTAGGAGATCTCCCTCTCAACGGGGGAGAGGTTCAAATCGAAGGTGATGTCGCGCGCATCACTTACCGGTCCGACGACGGCTACACCGTCTTTCGCCTCGAGACCGACCGCCGTGAGGTCACGTGTGTGGGCAGCTTCGCACGTGTCGGCCAGGGCGATCACTTGAAGCTAAAGGGAAGGTGGGTGTCGCATCCCAAATACGGCGAACAGTTCGGTGTGGAGACTTATGAGGTGGTCCCACCCTGTACTGCGGAAGGCATAGCCAGGTATCTGGCCTCTGGTCTGATCCCCGGTGTGGGTGAGTCGATGGCAGATCGCATCGTCAAGCGTTTCGGCGAACGCACGATCGAGATCATAGACAAGGAGCCCAACCGGCTCCGGGAGGTAAAGGGGCTCGGACAGAAACGGGTCGCGGCCATAAAGAAAGCCTGGAAGGAGCACAGGGACATCAGCGAGCTCATTGTGTTTCTCGAATCTCACGGCGTTCGCGCGGGCAGCGCAATCAAGATCTATCGTCACTACGGCTCGAACTCGATAGAGGTACTGAGTGAGAACCCCTACCGGCTGGCCTCGGAGATCTGGGGCATCGGCTTTGCGACCGCAGACAACATAGCCACGAAACTCGGCGTACTGCCCGACGCGCCGGTCAGGGTCAGTGCGGGGATCAAGTACGTGTTGGCCCAGGCCTCCGAAGAGGGACATGTCTACCTGCCGCGGGAGTTTCTCAGGGCCAGATGTGTTTCGATACTTGGAGTCGGCGAGGACTCATTTGATGACATGCTCGCGGCACTTGCCGCCGGCGGTGAGGCCGTCTGTGAAGATGACAGGGTCTATCTCCCGTTTCTTCTTGAGGCTGAGAAATCGATTGTCAGAAGTCTTGAGCGGATCCTCGAACGCGGCGGGCAGGATGAGCAGGACTCCATCGATGAAGTGCTTGAGTCCGTCCAGGCGGAGCAGGGCATCCGGTTCGAGGAATCCCAGCTAAGAGCAATCGACCAGGGGTTGAAATCCGGTGTAACGGTAATCACAGGAGGGCCGGGGACAGGCAAGACCACGATCGTCAAAGCGTTCGTTCGGCTCTTCGAGGCCCGTGGTTGGAGAGTCAGTCTGGCGGCGCCGACAGGTCGCGCAGCCAAGCGTATGAGTGAGATAGCCGGAAGACAGGCAAAGACGATCCACAGACTGCTCGAGTTCAGCCCCAAGGAGGGGGGCTTCAGAAAGAACTCTGATAATCCTATCGACGCCGATGTCGTCATCATTGATGAAGCATCCATGCTGGACATCCTGCTCGCATCCTCATTGCTGAAAGCCATAAGGACCGATACGAGCATTGTATTCGTCGGTGACGTCGACCAGCTGCCGCCGGTGGGCCCGGGCAGTTTCTTGAGGAATCTCATCGAGGCCGGTCGACTGCCGGTTGAAAGACTTGCCCGCATATTCAGGCAGGATGAGGGCGGTGCGATAGTGGAGAACGCCCACCTGATAAACCATGGCGAATACCCCGTCTTTAACCGGAGCGAGGGGGAGTTCTTCCTTATTGAGGAGGACAATCCGGCGAAGGTCGCCGCCGCGATAGTCGACCTTTGTGCAAGGAGGCTGCCGGAGAAATACGGCTTCGATAAGGTGACGGATATACAGGTACTCTCACCCATGTATAAGGGTGACGCGGGAGCGACCAACCTCAACCAGCAGCTCCAGGACGCCATCAATTCTTCCGGGAAGCGCCTCGGTGACCTCCGGTTCAGGCTCGGGGACAAGGTGATGCAGCTCCATAACAACTATGACAAGATGGTCTTTAACGGCGACATCGGAAGGGTTGTGGACTGCGATCTTGCTGAGGGTCTGCTGACTGTGAGCTACGACTTCGAAGTCGAATACGACAAGTCGGAACTGGATGAGATAACGCTTGCCTACGCCATAACGGTCCACAAGAGCCAGGGAAGCGAGTTCCCGTGTATCGTCATGCCGGTCCTGACGCAGCACTACATAATGCTCTACAGAAATCTTCTCTACACCGCCATCACCAGGGCCAGAGACCTTGTGGTACTTGTCGGGTCCAAGAGAGCCGTCGCTCTCGCCGTTCGAAACGTAAGGACCGACCAGCGCTACTCATCGCTTGCCGACCGGCTTGCCGATGCCATTCCCCTGTGAGCAGGAGTCCCGGCGGGGATCCGTGTGTCCCGAGGTCATTCGGACCATCAGCCACCACTGTAGACGGCTGTTCCCCACTTGCGGGCAAGTCCGAAATCTGTTAGCCTCAAATGATGAGCCGGATTAGCGCTGAGTGAGGAATCCCAGCAGCCCCGACGAGTCCTTCAACTGCAGAATCTCACCTGGCTGGGAGAGGAGAGGTTGTGGGTGAAGCAGGTCGACACAAAAAAAAAGAAGTCAGGCTCCCGTGCCCAACGGTGTCTCCTCACTCGTGTGAACCCAGGGGCGAGCTCTTTCTTGCTCACGAGTGCGATCGGTTCAGGGCGTCAGGAGTGCACCACAAGGGCGAGATGCCTGACCACTACAAGTGTACCCCATTTGTCCATAGTAAGTCAAGGGTTGAAAAACATAAATCTGGTCGCAACGCATGGTCAGGTATTCAGTGCTAAATCAAATGGTTAATACATTCATCTCATGTGATATATCATGTAACATTGAGGCGTCTGATCCCTTGATTTCCGCTCTTGGCGTACGGTTAGGGTCTTCGACACCGTTTGCTGAGACGTGCGAATTCGGGCTGCCCGGGGAGAGATCGTGAATGAGATAGTCATAAAAGGTGCCAGGCAACACAATCTTAAGAACATCAACCTCAGGGTGCCCCACAGGTGTATCACTGTTATTACCGGTGTCAGCGGTTCCGGCAAGTCGAGTCTTGCCTTTGACACAATATACGCC
Organism: Candidatus Eiseniibacteriota bacterium; assembly: GCA_043810925.1. Taxonomy (GTDB): domain Bacteria; phylum Arandabacterota; class Arandabacteria; order Arandabacterales; family Arandabacteraceae; genus Arandabacterum. The sequence goes on along the minus strand of JBDRNT010000061.1, from coordinate 4,324 downwards.
GAAGGCCAGCGACGCTACGTAGAATCGCTTTCGACATACGCACGACAGTTCCTCGAGCGAGTGTCGCGCCCCGATGTGGATGAGATACGAGGTTTGCAGCCCGCGGTCGCCGTGCAGCAGGCGAATCCGACCAAGACGTCCCGCTCGACGGTCGGGACCGCGACCGAGATATATGACCTCTTGCGTCTTCTCTACGCCCGGGTGGGCGTGATCCGGTGCGAGAAATGCCATGTGGCCGTGACGAGGGGTGGAACCCAGCAGGGGACCGACTACGCCTTCTCGCTTGGAGAGGGGAAGATGGTGATGATCGGTTTTCCGCTGGAGGTCTCGGTCCCCGCCGAGATCAAGCCGAAACTGATTTCCTTAGGTTTCGCGAGGGTACGCCACAAGGACAGCGTGAGAGAGGTTGCCTCTCTCGATGACCAGGCATTCGAGCGTGGTGAAGTGCTCGATGTCATTGTCGACAGGCTTAGCATAGAGGCCGCCAATCGCTCGCGTGTGGCCGAGGCGGTGGAGCTCTGTCTTGCCATGAGCCCGACGGAGGAAGCACACATAATTGGTGAGAAGGGCGAAGTATACAAGGTCTTCAGCGGGCTCAGATGCCCGAAATGCGGTAAGGCCTATGAAAACCCATCTCCGCTGCTCTTTTCCTTTAACAGCCCCTACGGCGCGTGTCCTGAGTGTAAGGGTTTCGGAAACAAACTTGAGTTTGACGTCAATCTGATAGTCCCGAACAAAGACAGAACGCTTGAAGGCGACGCCGTGGAGCCCTGGTCACGACCACAGTTTCAGTATTTCAAGCAGTGGCTCTTGAGGGCCTGCAAGGGCCGGGACGTACCCACGAACGTTGCATACAGCAGGCTTTCCGAGGAAGACAGAGACCTGGTGCTGCACGGCCACGGCCGGTTCCCCGGTGCGATCGGCTTTCTTGAAAGACTGCGGGCAAAGGGCTATAAGGCCTACGCCAGGTTCTTTGCCAAGCGTTACATGTCGCTGAGTGACTGCCCCGGCTGCAGGGGTACCCGTCTTAAGCCCGAGGCCATGAATGTGAGAGTCGGGAAACTCACGATTTCGGAGCTCACTTCGAGGGACATAGGCAAGGTCAAGCGGTTTTTCAAGCGGCTCAAACTTGGGGAGACCGAGAACGCCGTCGCGGCGGATATCCTAAGAGAGATCGACTCGCGGCTGACCTATCTTCTGGACGTGGGACTTGACTATCTAACGCTCGACCGCCAGTCCAAGACGCTTTCCGGTGGAGAGGCCCAACGGATCAACCTGTCAAGTGCTCTGGGGGCCGGGCTTACGGGCACGCTCTATGTGCTCGACGAACCGACAATCGGGCTCCATGCCCGTGACACGGATAGGCTCCTCGGGGTCTTAAAGAAACTCAGATCCCACGGCAACACCGTAGTGGTCGTCGAACACGACCCACGTGTGATACTGGGTGGCGATTATGTAATTGACCTGGGCCCCGGCGCGGGTACGGCCGGTGGCCACGTCCTGTTTAAGGGCAAACCGGCAGGGCTGAAGAAGGCGTCCCGCTCGATTACCGGGAAGTATCTCACCGGGAGAATGCGAATCGACTGCGGTACGCGCCATAACCAGCGTCAGGCCGCCCAGATCACCATACGCAACGCTTCGGAGCACAACCTCAAGGGCATAGACATCCGGATTCCGCTCTACGCTCTGGTGTGCGTAACCGGTGTGTCGGGCTCGGGAAAGAGCACACTTGTTGAGGACGTCCTCTATAACGCCATCAGGTCCCGGACGGCGGCCGTCGAGCGAGTCGGCACCCATGACGGCATCGATGGTTTGGAGCATGTAAGAGATGTTGTCCTGGTCGATCAGTCTCCGATCGGAAGAACACCGAGGTCGAACCCCATCACCTATGTAAAAGGCTTCGACGCGATAAGAGCGGTCTTCGCGGCAACGAGGGATGCGCGAACCCGTGGTTACACCCGTTCCACGTTTTCTTTCAACCTGTCTGAGGGGAGGTGTGAGGCGTGCAGGGGTGAGGGTATTACAAAGATCGAGATGCATTTCATGGCCGATATCTACGTGCCGTGTGAGGAGTGCTTCGGCAGGCGCTATAAGCGGGGTGTCCTCGAGGTCGAATACAAGGGAAAGACGATCAGTGACGTGCTCGAACTCACGGTCACAGAGGCCATAGATCACTTCAGACAGGAACCGCTCGTTCTGCCGCCGCTATATCTCCTTGAGGAAGTGGGCCTGGAATACATTCGGCTCGGCCAGTCGGCTACGACGCTCTCGGGCGGTGAGGCCCAGAGGCTTAAGATAGCGCGGGAGATAAGCCGCGGGGATAACACACGGATGCTCTACATACTCGATGAGCCGACAACCGGGCTTCATCTGCATGACACCGCGAACCTGGTCGGGATCCTACGAAGACTCGTTCACAACGGGAACACCGTGCTTGTGATCGAGCATAATCTCGAAGTGATCAAGTGCGCCGACCACGTGATCGACCTCGGACCCGAGGGAGGGGACAAGGGAGGGAGGTTAGTATGTGAAGGGACCCCCCGGCAGATCGCGGAGGTCCGAGGCTCCCATACCGGCAGGCTCCTGAAGGAAGTCCTCAAGCACTCCAAAAAACTTGACTAGCCGTCCCGCGTTTGTTAACCTCCCTCAGATCATCCTTGGGGTCAGGTCTTGAAATTAAGCGTTTCAGTGAGGCCTGGCACCAGACGATGAAGTATCATGCCCGGGTTTTCCGGGAGCGATCAAGAGGTAGGCGTGTAGCTCAACTGGCTAGAGCACCGGTCTCCAAAACCGGGGGTTGCGGGTTCAAGTCCTGCCACGCCTGCCAGTTCTCATCTGGTGGCAATCTCCTCTTCCGCGGTCTCGGCCTCACCGGAGGCGGCACCACAGCTCCGTACGCTTGCCACCGCAGCACCGACGTGGTACGATGCAATATCTCTAAGACCCGGAAGCACAAGGAGGACATAGATGAGGATATTCCTACTTGCCCTAATCGTTTTTAGTCTGGCTGTTTCAGTTGTATCAGCCCGCACCTGGTATATCCAGGATGATCAGACCGGTGATGCACCAACCATTCAGGCCGGCATCGATTCGGCGGCGATTGCGGACACGGTGTTGCTGGCCGATGGCCGCTTCACAGGAGCGGGAAACCGCGACATCGACTTCTTGGGCAAGGAAATAACGGTACGCTCTGAGAGCGGAAATCCCTACGCCTGTGTGATCGATTGCGAAGGGAGCTCCTCATCCCCGCACCGGGGTTTCTACTTCGGCAATAACGAGTCATCTGTAAGCGTGCTCGAGGGAGTCAGTATCGAGGGGTGCTATAGTGCGTACGGGTCTGCTGTCTACTGCTACGAGGCGTCCCCAACGATCGCGAACTGCGTTTTCTCAGGGAACAGCGTGAGTAACACCGGTGGAGCAATCGACCTCAGCAACTGCTCGCCTGTGATCACAGACTGTACGTTCTCAATGAACATCTCAGAAACCTATGGCGGAGCGGTCGCATGCCACAACGCATCACCGGACTTCTTTTACTGTGCGTTCATTTCAAACGTGGCGGACTTCGGTGGTGGTGCCGTGTGGGCTTACGGGGGTGCTCCGGAATTCATGGGCTGCACGTTCATTGACAATAGATCACTTTGGGCCGGCGGGATCGACTGTCAGGAGGGCTGCTCAGCTGTACTTTCGGACTGCTCGTTCTTCTCAAACCAGGCGACATTCACCGGCGGCGCGATGCGTACGACCAATTCTTCTCCGACCCTTATGAACTGCAGCCTCGTGGCCGATTCCAGTGGCTACGGTGGCGCCGGTATCCACTGCGGGCCTGGTGACTCCCCGATTCTGGAGACAACCGTCATCGCTTTCGGTCAGGTGGGGAAGGGACTGAGTTGCGACACTCCCGCGGGGAGCCCGAGTCTGACATGCTGCATCATTTACGGCAATGCCGGGGGTGACTGGGTGGAGTGCCTTTCAGGCATGGACCTGATCAACAATAACATGCACCTGGATCCCAAGTTCTGTGATCTTGCCGGCTTCAGCCCGAACGTGGAAGACTGTTCCCCATGCCTGAGCGCCAACAACAGTTGCGGGGTGGACGTCGGTTCTGGTGTGTCCGGGTGTGCGTGTGGTACTCCGACCGCACCCACCACCTGGGGCCGGATCAAGGCCGAGTTCGTGGAGTGAGATGAAGAAGCACTCGGTGCTTTTGGTCGTGCTCGCGATTGTCGGCAGTGTCGGCTGGCACTACTACAATCAACGCTCGGGGCCCGCTCTTTCCGAAGTCTCGATCTGTTCGTTCAACATCCAGTTCCTGGGTCTCTTCACG
>JBDRNT010000060.1:0-28090 GCA_043810925.1 Candidatus Eiseniibacteriota bacterium | reverse complement strand
ATACCAGAGAGAAATCTCTCTTGGAATGCTCTGGAGGTGCCTCTTTATGATTATCAGGCTTTGAATTCTGGAATCGAGCCTCTGTGATAAACCTCAAGTACCTTCGTCGGGCCTGCAATTCGGGATCCCATAACGGCGCCGCCCAAGACACCTGATTCCAGAATTCAAAGCCTGACCCCATCGTTGACCCCCATTAGCAAAGAGTTGTCTCATACGGTCTAATATTGAAATACTGCATGGCTTCTCCGATTGCAAACAACGAGCCGCAAATCAGAATGTTTCCGTCCCTCGGACAGTCGGCAAGTGAGCGCGCCAACGCCTCATCGATCGAGGAGAAGGCCGAGAAATTCAGACCGAGTTCCCTTCCGGCCTTCTTGAGTTTGTACAGCGGCAGTGCCCGCTTCGTTTCCGGCTTTGTGAACACAAAACCTTTCGAACACCCGGAGAGCCGGGATAGCATCTCCTCGTAGTCCTTATCACGCAGCACCGCGAATACCGTTATGTCGCTCCGAAACCCGATCGCCTTCAGGGACTCGGCGAGCGCCTGAGCACCGGATGCATTGTGCGCGGCATCACAGATAATCAGTGGACGTCGCCTCAGCACCTGAAACCTGCCGGGCCAGAATGCCTCCCTGAGGCCTGTCTTGATCGCCTTGCCCGTAATCTTCATGCCACTCTCGCGTAAAACCTCGGCAACGAGTGTGGCCAGGGCCGCGTTCGCGATCTGGTGGAGCCCCGGCATGCGAATATCGAGGACCCGCTTCCCGCTCAAACCGGTGTATTCGAATCTCGACCCTTGAAGTCCGGCCGTCAGGGTCCTTACGGTCGCGTGCTTGCCCAGCTCAAGTACTGTTGTTCCCCTCACCTTCGCAATTCGGTTTATGGTGGACGATACCCGCCCGGACAGGGTTCCGCAGACCACAGGCACTTCCGGCTTTATTATGCCGGCTTTCTCCCGGGCGATCTTCGGGAGGGTCCACCCCAGGTAGTTCACGTGATCCAGGTCAATCGAGGTTATACAGCTTACGAGCGGTTTCAGAATATTGGTCGAGTCAAGCCTGCCCCCCATCCCGACCTCTACAACGGCAGCATCGACCTTTCGCCTCTTGAAGTATTCGAAGGCCAGGGCCGTGGTAGCTTCAAAGTAGCTCGCGCCGATTTCAAGGACAGGCCCCTTGAGCTCCGACACCAGGGCGGCTGTATCCGACCGGGATATGGCCCGACCGTTCGTCCTGATCCTCTCCCTGTAGTCCACGAGATGGGGCGAGGTGAAAAGACCGGTGTCAAGCCCGTTGTGACACAGAATCGAGTTCACGAAGCAGGCGACGGAGCCTTTGCCGTTCGTACCGGCGACATGTATGCTTTCGAAGCTGTTGTGAGGGTTGCCGATTGCAGAAAGCAGATTGACGGTGCGATCGAGTCCAAGTTTGATCCCCGATCGTTCGAGTTTGAACAGGAAGTCGATTGAATCCGGGTAGGAAAGCCTCTTCATCGAGGGGTTCCAGGCGTTGCGCCGTCCTCCTTCCGATCGGCCTTCACTTCGATGTGAGGTGGGGTCTTGAGGATGGCAGGTCTCTCCTTGTATTCGCCCGGCCTGTCGACGTCGCCAAAGAAGTCAAATATCCCAACCAGCGTCTTGCGCATATTCGGTCGGGGCACTACCATGTCGACCATCCCGTGATCAAGCTGGAACTCGGCCCGCTGAAATCCCTTGGGCAGTTCCTGGTTTATCGTCTGCTCGATGACCCTGGGTCCCGCGAAGCCTATAAGCGCACCCGGCTCGGCGATTATCAGATCACCGAGCATGGCAAAACTCGCCGTTACCCCCCCTGTCGTGGGGTGGGTCAGCACGGAGACATAGAGTCTCTTCTCCTCCGAGAACCTCCCCAGCCAGGCGCTGGTCTTCGCCATCTGCATCAGGGAGAGTATGCCTTCCTGCATCCTGGCACCACCCGAGCTCGAAACAAGAACCAGAAACCGCTTTTCATCAAGCGCTTTCCTGACGACCCTCATCACCTTCTCTCCCACCACGGAAGCCATGCTGCCGCCAAGGAACTCGAAATCGAGGACCCCGATCGCGGCCTCATGCCCCCCGATCACGCATGTCCCCGTCAGGATCGCCTCACCCAGACCGGTCTTCTTCTGCGCACTCCGAAGTCTGTCGGTGTAGCGTTTGGAGTCCCGGAACTCAAGCGGATCGCACGACCGCATGTCGGCGTCCATCTCCACGAAACTTCCCTCGTCGGTGATCATGGAGATGTAGTCCCGGCTTGATATCATAAAGTGATAGCCGCATTTCGAGCAGGTCCAGTAATTCCTCTGTATGACCCTTTCGTAGACTATCTCACCGCAGCTATCGCACTTTCGCCAGAGCCCGTCGGGCATGTCGCGCTTGTCTCCGCGCCCCAGCCCTTGCTCGATTCTTCTGAACCAGCTCATCAAGCACCCTCAGATCGCATCAATCACACCGGTGATAATCGCTTGAAGATTACGGCTTCCCTTCTCGGCAAAGCCCACGACCTCCTCGTGCCCTCCCGAGTGACCGGCAGCCACATTGGTTACAAGCGACATACCCAGCACCGCTATCCCCAGTTCATGACACAACGTGACCTCCGGTATGGTGGACATTGTAGCAGCGTCGGCGCCGGCCGTGCGAGCAAATTCCACCTCGGACGTGGTTTCATAGGAAGGACCTGTTGTCGCCAGGAGCACTCCCTTCTTGACCGCGATCCCCCTCGCCACTCCGACATCGGCCGCCAGTTCTGTCAGGCGTTTGGAATAGTAAGACCTGTGCATGACCTGCGGTCCCCGGCTCAGCTCCGTCACACCTCTCCACATCAGATCTATGTGGTCCTCAATAAGCAGTATGTCACCCGGTGCGAACCTCTTGCTGACGGACCCCGAGGCATTCGTGATTATCATCGTCGATACCCCGAGTCTCCGAAACACCCTGACCGGAAACGTGACGGTGCTGAACGAATAGCCTTCGTACCGATGCACACGGCCATCCATGATCACCACGCCATGGCGGCCCCGCTTTGCCGCGATAAGCCTGCCCTCGTGGCCCTTGACCGTCGACACGGGAAAGTGGGGGATATCCTTGTAGGCAAATGTCCGGACCGTCCTGAAGGCCTCACGCACCGCCCCGAGACCCGAGCCCAGAACGATACCGGTTCTCGTTCGGAAGGGTATGGATTTACGCAGGTAGTCGGCCGCCTCGTCGGCCCTGGAATCGATCGATCCCTGCTCCGGCATGGTCCCTACTCCTCTGCGCCTTCAGGCCCAATCTCTGCAAACATCACCATGGCATCTTCACCGTTGTCGCTATAGTAACGCTTCCTGAGCGCGATCGGTCTGAAACCATATGTGCGATACAACCTGATCGCTCTCACATTGCTTACCCTCACCTCAAGCGTAGCATATCCAACCTCACGTTGCGAGGCCTCCTCAAGCAGGTGCTCCAGCATCCGCTTGCCCATCCCCCTGCCCTGCCTCGCTTTTGTCACCGCTATGTTGCCGATGTGGAGCTCGTCACCGACGAACCAGGCGATCGCATAGGCTACGACCGAATCGTCCTGGACTCCGACGACGGGATAGCTGTTCCGGCTGTCACTGACTTCGTAGAGGAAGCTGGGCCTCGACCATGGCATCGTGAAGAGATCCAGCTCGATCTGCCAGACCTCATCTATGTCACGCTCGCTCATTCTGCGTATCTCAAGTGACTCCATCGTCCACCGGTTTCGCCGCCTGTCGCTCCGCCTCTGACGGTCTAACATACATGGGCTCGATCGTGTCCAGATCGGCCGATTCGCCCCGCTCGATGAGTGAAGCCCCCATCAGTGCAACGACGGAGGGCTTAGCCGCCCACATCGTCTCGGGTGCGAAAACCACCTCGGAACCGACCCCGGCTCTCAGATCGTCGCCATAGCGTGAAAGTGCATCGCCCGAAAGCACGACACTCCGACCGGCCGGAAGATCGTTGATCGCGCTGATCACACGGTCGGGCGGCATGGCCAGGTAATCACATGTCCTTGTGACGGTACCTTTCTCGGCCGAGAAGATGCTGAAGTAAATCTCACCGCGTCTGGCATCCCGAACGGGCACTACAAGCCCCTCGCGGGAACCCAGGGACTCGGCTATGCAGTCAAGTGTCGGCACCCCTACGATACTCATGCCCCTGCCGAAGCACATCCCCTTGGCGATCGCAAGCCCGACCCTGAGACCGGTAAACGAACCCGGCCCGAGCGATACTGCCACGGCGTCGAGATCTTCAACCTTGACACCCGCGCTGTCAAGCACCTCCCCTATCATCGCAACACCTTTCTCGACATGCCGCCCGGTTATGTCGGCGACGAGCTCCGCCATCAGGCGCTCACCATCTATAACCGCAAACCCGCCCGTGGTCGCAGAGGTTTCGATTCCCAGGACTCTCATTGTCCCTCCATAAAGATCAGCTGCCCGGCAAGTCCCGTCAGCCTGGCTTTCATGTCGTCGTCCGCCGGCCGAATGGTGATCAGACGCTCATCCGGTTCTTTTCTCACATCGATCGTGATATCGACTCTCGAGGGAGGAAGAAGATCCCCGATCTTCTCCGCCCACTCGATCACATTGACGCTGCCTGAGTACAGATAGTCCTCAATGCCGATCCCCACGGCCTCGTCGGGCCCCTCTAGCCGGTAGAGATCGATATGGTTCGCCGGCAGCCGTGCTTCGTAACTTGCCACGATAATATAGCTCGGGCTGGGAATCTCGCCCGTCACACCGAGAGCCCTGAGTATCCCGCGCGCCAGAACACTCTTGCCCGAACCAAGGACCCCCGTGAGTGCAACGGCATCACCAGGAGCGAGGTCGGCCCCCAGCTTCTCGCCGATTTGCATCGTATCGTGTGTGGACCTGGACAGCAGTTTGATAAGGTGGACCACGATGTCATCTCTTTGGCGTCATCGTAACGCACGGAAGTATCATCTCGTCCATCGATATACCGCCATGCTGGAAACTGTGTTTGTAGTGCCGCTCGTACTCGTGGAAATTGGTGGGATAGACGAAGTAGTAGTCCTCCTTGGCAATGATGTAGTTCTTGTTGACACCGCCCGGTGGTAGCTTGAATTCGAGCGGGTTCTTGACACGGACAGCCTGCCTCTCGTCGCAGTTGAGATTCGTTCCGAACTTGTATCTCACGTTGGTCGACGTCTCCCTGTCGCCTAAAGCCACCGCAGATCTCCTGCCGATTATCGACCCGTGATCGGTCGTCACCACCACGGTAACGTCCTGAAGCGATATCGCCTTGAGTATGTCGTAGAGCGGCGAGTGCATGAACCACGATCTCGTGAAACTCCTGTATGCCGATTCGTCGGGAAGCATCTCCTGAAGCACAACCGATTCGGACCGGCTGTGCGCAACGATATCAACGAAATTGAACACCATCGCAACCAGTGGAAGACTCTGGAGAGTCGGCACCTGTTTTCTCGCCTGGATCGCCTCATCGGCCGTATATATCTTGAGATACTTGACCGATGGACTGATGTGGATTCCCATTTTCTTCAGCTGCTTGTCCAGTAGCGGCTTCTCGAACCTGTTCTTCCCGACCTCATCCGAACCGGTCTCTTCCCAGTACTGCGGATAGTCGGCGGCAATCTCGCTGGGGAAGAGCCCGGCGAAAATCGCATTCCTTGAATACGGTGTCGCCGTCGGGAGAATCGAGTAGTAGTGATCCCTTTTGATCGAGTAGTAGGGTTCCAGGGTCGATTCTATTGCAAGCCACTGGTCAAGTCTAAGGCAGTCTATGATTATGAAGAACACCCGCTTTCCGGCCGACAGGTGCGGGGCGATGAAATTCGCAACAACATCAACGGAGAGCAACGGCCGTTCCTCTGCCATGGTCCAGTCCCTGTACACTTTCTCGATAAACATGCTGAATTCGATGTTACATTGCCTCCGCTGATCGACAAGGCTCTGCATCAGCCCGCTGTCGGGAAACTCGTCCAGAACAAGGCCCCATTCGCTCAGTTTGCGGTGTATCTTCAGCCAATCCTCCCAACCCGTTGCCTGGCTTCTCAGCTCGTCGACAATATTGAAGTCCTCGACATACTCTCTCGAGAGTTCTGTTTCTCGTATCTGCTTACCCTCGAGAATCCGCCTGGCGGCCGACAGGATCTGAACGGGGTTCACGGGTTTCAGGAGGAAGTCGTCGATTCGCTTTCGTAAGGCCTCGTCTATCAGCCCTTCCTCTTCACTCTTGGTTATCATTACAACCGGCACCGATGGATTGACTTCCTTGATCTTGACAAGTGTCGAAAGTCCATCAAGTCCCGGCATCATCTGGTCAAGCAGAACAAGATCGAACGATTCGCTTTTCATCAGTCCGACCGCATCTTCACCGTTCGACGCCGGCCGTACAGTGTAACCCCGCTCCTCAAGAAACATGATCTGGGACTTCAGGAGCTCTATTTCATCATCCACCCAGAGGATTGAAGCTTTCTTCTCGGCCATCAGGCTCTTCTCCTCGTTACTTCGGAGCCGGGATCTCCATCACAAAGAGCGATCCCTGGCCCTGCGCAGTCCTGAGAAGTTTCAGGCTGCCATGATGATACTCCTCAACCACTCTTCTGGCCAGCGGGAGTCCAAGTCCCCAACCACCTCTTCTGGTCGTAAAGCCGGGCTCGAAGATCTTCTTGGCGGCCTTCGAGTCCATGCCCTTACCATTGTCTTCGATCTCTATGGAAATGATCTCCTGGCGAGGCACGTAGGTCGCCCTGACCTCGATGATACCCTTGGGTTTGTCCACGGCGTCAAGCGCGTTCTTGAGCAGGTTCTCGACGGCCCACTCAAGCAGATCGGGGTTCACCGGTGCTTTCGGGACATTGCCGAAGTGCTCTTTTATCTCGACCTCGCGGCTGAAGGAGGGCAGTCTCCGTTTCTGGTACTCAACTGCGCTTCTCACGATCTCCACCACATCCTCCCTTTCAAGCCTGGGCTGTGAGCCGACCTTCCCGAACCTGGACGATATCTTGCTGAGTCTCAGGATGTCCTTTTCCATCTCCCGGACAGTGTCTCTCGTGCGATCATCCGCACAGCGTTCCTTGAGATGTTGCAGCCAACCCATCAGGGAGGACAGCGGCGTCCCCAGCTGGTGCGCGGTTTCCCGGGCCATGCCTATCCAGATCGATCGCCGTTCCCCCACTATGATGCTTCTTATCCCGAGATAACCCATCACGGTAAACAAGGCCAACGATGCGGCGCTTGCAAGCGGGAGCCATCTCAAGCCCCTGGTGATCACCGGATGACCATAGAGGACCCTGCCGAGGTACCTCCCACTCGTAGGGTCGATCATCATTATGGCATTCCCTTTTCTCTCCATCGCCCGCAGGGTCTCCATTGCCTCCGCCATCGGTCCAGGTGGGGGATGGGACGGATTCATGGTGACGAAGTCCTCCCAACTCACATCATCCGGATTGAGACGCTCCCCTATGTTCCTCCATGTGTAGGGCACGCCTCTCGGATCAGCGATGATGATTGGGAAGTTTATGTCCTCTATCACATTGTTGAAGATGTGGCGAAGCTGCTCATCCTGTGTCGCCGGATAGGTCGCCGCGGCACAAAAGTTCGCAACGAGCCGGGTCAACGTCTCGGTTTGCCTTTCGAAGCTCCTGACAAGGGAGTATGTATAGACAAATACGGCACCAACGATGATCATTGCGCCGATGAAGGCATAGGTCCTCACCCTGACCGGTCCGCCTATCGGCAAAAAACGCATCCTCTCATCCTCCCCCTAAACCTGACCGGGCCCTGGTCTGAATCAGGACTCCGTCTTCAGCTTCTCCCTTGCTTCATCGAAATAGGGCTCGGCGAACTTGGTGTCCCACACCCTTTCCTCGAATCGCCGTTTCTTGACAGTCCCGAGGAACCCCTCGAACTCTTTGAAGTATGAACCGTAGATATGAAAACTGTCGACGAACTCGGCATATCTTCCCAGCGATACGCGCATAGAGGTCTGCTCAGCCAACCGCTCCCCGATCACCCTCATGAGATCGGTGAGAGCGAACAGATTCATGAACGCCGCCTTGTAGGCGTCCCTCGAACGCCAGTGTCCGTTCATGTTGAGGATGAGGCCTCCGTCCCCGTCACCGGTAAGCCTGCACCACAGACGCTGAAGGCAGGGAGGGTCGCTTACCACCCTGTCCGTCTTCACATCCCAGGTGATTGCCTGGGCGCGCCGGGTGAAATTGGTCTCGGCGAGCTTCCGGACAATGTAATCAATCTGGTCGATCTTCTCATCACCGTGCTCGAACGCGAACAGTCTCTGATGATACGTGTAGCTCCACTTGCCGGCATCAGGATCTATCCAGTCATCGTGAATACCGTCAACCACTTCCTGTCTGTAGATCTCGAGGTCTCCGAGACCGCCCGGAAAGGCCCTGTGTATCCTCGGCTCTCCGAGAGGGCTTCGAATAACCATTACCATCGAGCAGTCCCTGCTCTCCGGATCGTCCTCCCTGTCGTACTCCGTCCTGATACGAATCCCCTGTTCCCAGCAGAGTATGACGGCCTTCTCCCATACCTCGGGTATGGTCTCGCCCTCTACCTTGAGAACCGGGATCGCCAGTTCAGTCGCGACCTGACCTGTCTCCATGACACTTACCCCCGAGTATCTTTTCGATTTCCCCGATCATCTTGTGCCAGTGCGTGCCCTGCCAGTAGTAGCGCCCGCATACCGGACACACCGAGAACCGATCATGCTTCAAGTAGACGTATTCCGGTACCCTGCCCTCGACAAGCCGCTTCTCCACGCCCGTCAGTCTTGCATTGCAGACATTGCATCTCGAAAACGGCTCGCACCTCTTTACCCCGACGTGATCCACAACCTGCCGGAGCTGATGCGGGAGATGCTCACTCCGGAGCAGAATCGAATCAGTGCCGAGCCTGTGAGCGAGACTTCCGTTGCGTGTTATGACCTTCCTCCCCGATTGCCTCGCGAGCTTCGCGATCTCCGGAGCAGCGCCGGTCGCAGTATATTCAACATCGAACCCGAGAACCCTGAGCCAGCGTGCCAGTTTCCCCGCGGTCCGATCCACCAAAAACTTCAGGTCGCTTTGAGTGTGCATGAGGGGTCTTCATTCAAGCACTTCTTTGCCGTCCATGTACGGCACCAACGCCTCCGGCACCTTGACCCCGCCATCGCCCGTCTGGTATGTCTCGATTATAGCTACAATCGTCCTGGGAAGCGCTACCCCGGACCCGTTGAGCGTATGGACGTATTGGGCCTTCTCACCCTTACCGGGCCGGTACCTTATCCCTGCCCTCCTGGCCTGGAAATCCTCGAAGTTGCTGCACGATGATACCTCAAGCCACTTCTCCTGGGCGGGACTCCATACCTCCAGGTCATAGCACTTGGCGGCAGCAAAACTCAACTCGCCGGTACAAAGAAGACTGACCCTGTAGTGAAGTCCCAACGCCTGGAGCACTGCCTCGGCGTTGCCGACAAGTTTTTCGAGTTCGTCGTTGCTCGATTCGGGTGTCACGAACTTCACGAGCTCGACCTTGTCGAACTGGTGAACCCGGTTGAGCCCGCGCGTCTCCTTGCCATAAGAGCCTGCTTCCCGTCTGAAGCACGGGCTGTACGCGGTATAGCAGACGGGCAGCCTGTCAGCCTCGAGAATCTCCCCCCTGTGAAGATTCGTAAGCGGCACCTCGGCCGTCGGTATGAGAAACAGGTCATCGACCTGGCAGTAATACATGTCTTCCGCGAGCTTTGGCAGCTGGCCGGTTCCCGTCATGCAATCCCGGTTGGCCAGCGACGGAGGCCAGACCTCGGTGTAACCGTGTTTCTTCGTATGCATATCAAGCATGAAGGTGACAAGCGCCCTCACGAGCTTTGCCCCGTCACCCTTAAAGAGCGAGAAGTTGCTTCCGGCGATAGCGGATCCGCGCGCAAAATCGAAGAGCCCGAGCGTCTCCCCGATATCCCAGTGAGGAACCGGCTCAAAGTCAAACGCCGGTTTCTCCCCCCAGGTTCTGACGACGACGTTCTCATCCTCTCCACGTCCCACCGGGACCGAAGGATCGGGCATGTTCGGGAACCACATGAGGAGCGCACCGGTCTTCTCTTCGATGTCGCGGAGACTGTCGTCGAGCTCCTTGATCTGCTTCGAGACATCCTTCATGCTCGTGATCTTATCTGCGGGGTCGCCGCCCTGAGATTTCTCTTCGGCGATCTCCTTTGACACCCGGTTGCGTTCGGCCTTGAGGGTGTCGGCATCCTGGAGGATCTTTCTCCTCTCCTCATCGAGGGCGACATACTGGTCGATATCCACGTGTTCGCCCTTGGCCTCGATACCGGCCTTCACGCGTTCGAGATTGGACCGTATGAATTTGGCTTCAAGCATATCTTAGGCTCACTTCCGCTATTAAGTTTGGTGTGAAGCTAACACAGCCAATGGTGGCAGTCAAGAAAATGGGGGGGCATCGCCGGCGCACCTCTCGGCCCGCTTTGCTCAGAAAAGGCATTCGCTTGCGGCCCAAGAGGCTACGCCAGCGATCTGTCAGCTCGCAGGGAGAACTGCGACATTCGCTTGCGGAGTAATGGCACACACCGGCAGATGCTTGGCAAGCCGGAAACACATGGTGCTTGAAAAACGGGTTTCTCTGTGGTAGAATCACTATCGCTGTGAGGAGCAGGCCGGATTGTACCGCCTGAGAAAGGTGTGGTCATCATGAAGATCTCCAGAGCGTTGGTGATGCTAATGGTTCTGTTTGTCGCCGCCTCGGCATTTGCCCTCGAGAAGAGAGCATTCCAGATTAAAGAAGATTACGACACGGAGCCGCTTTCCGACTGCATGCTCCAGTACTACTACTATATCCCGTGTCCCACCTACTCCTGGTTCTGGGCCTTTACGGGTTGGGACCACGGTGACATCATCGGTGAGTGGTTCGAGATCGGCGACATGTCAATGGGAGGATTCGGAGCCTGTAGCCCGGTGGACTGCCATGTGATCGATCAGCTCCGCGTGCTCGACTTTGCCGGCTACGGTCAGACTCACCCTGGGCTTTTCACTGTTGAGTTTGACATCTATTGTGCTGATGAGTACGGATGCCCGGTTGGGCCGTCGCTCTGGAACAGCGGACGCAGGGAGACTGGTTTTGCATGGAACTACATTTCCGTCGATCCACCGGTCACGATCTGCGGGTGCGCAATCAACCCGGGGCCGCCACCATCCAGGCCGAGGGTACTGGTGACCGTGACACATACGGGCTCAAATGGCATCTATCCCGCGTGGGGGACCGATAATATAGCTACGCCGCTCAGGGACGCCTGCGATATGCACGACGTGGGCTGCATGCCGGCTCTCCACCCGCGTCCATACTCGAATCACTATCCGGCGATACACTCAGGTTTCTACGGACAGGGCTTCGCGTATTGCCCACCCCGGGCTTTCCTCGACGGACGTGACACCAGTCCGGACGGCTCCCAGTTCGGTGCCGTCGAGCTGGCGTGGAGGGTCTACCTCCTCTGCACGGGACCGACCGCGAGCGAGCCTGCCACCTAGGGTAGCATAAAGTCGATGTACCGGTAGGGCAGTGTGGTTTACCCTGATCCGGCACCGGGAGAAGGACCGTCTGGCGCGGGAATCCTGCCCTTCGGCCGTGTGGACCCGACGCGACAGGCGCTTAGTCTTGAGACCTGACTCCTGGATGCCTAACCCCTGGGTCGTGACCCCTGAGCGGAATCACTGCACTGTGTTATATATCAATATTTGTATTGAAATTTGCGTGCGTTAATGGTAATATTTTTGCTAACCGTTCTATGGAAGGAGGTGAAATCCTTGGTTAGAATGCTGGCAATCATCAGCTTCATTGTCCTGATGTGCTCCGCGGCGTGTGCCCAGAGCATCATGGTTGAAGCGGAACATTACATCACCTTCTACAATGCGGGTGGTACGACCATTTACGTCACGACCTGCAGTGCAGCCAGCGGCGGCCTTGCAGTTGAAGGGTTCGACTGGACGGGTGACTGGATTGAGCTGGTCGTGAACATACCGCTCGCCGGGTCCTATGCGGATTCCATACGTGCCGCGGGTCTGCTCAGTACCGCGAGTGAGTTCCAGTCCACAGTCATAAACGGCAAACCCGGTGGTGGCGACCTCGTTTCGACTTTCAATATCATCGGACTGGGAATTGGCTGAAGCGACGCTCTCTATTCAAAAGTCGCCGGGAGCGACTTGCTGAACTTGCTGACGGGTACGTATACCGTAAGAATCGAGAATACCGACGGGACGCGGATCCGGTTGGACAACATTTCGTTTGATGAACTACCGGGCTCGGGAATTCAAGACTTCGCCGGGACGTGGGGAGGAATAAAGGCCCTTTATAGATAGATCATCAGGTCACAGGTGTGAGAGTCTCGCGGCTGTCAGAAGCCGCCTCACTTGTGGCCGCTGCCTTAGCTTCTTCAACCAGGAAACCTGAAACACTTCTTCCAGGTAGCAGATGGTACTTGCTGATATATAGCTCGAGGAGCCTGAACCGCTTCACAAAAAGCACCGCCGCGACGCACGTTCCCGCAAACGCCAGCATGGGCCCCTGTCCGTTGAGCTTGAAGTAGATCAGCAGCGCCAGGCCGCTGAAACCCAGTGTCATCATGTAGATGATCAACGCGACTCTTCTTCGACTGCCGTTACGGAGCAGCAACTTGTAGTGAAGGTGATCCCTGTCGCCTTTCATAATGTTCGTCCCGTTTATGAGCCGTCTCAGAACCGCACTCACGCCATCGATCATGGGTACTCCGAGCATCAGCACACCCAGGAACGAGAAACCGTGTACACCGGTCGAACCGCTGAATCCCATGATCACGGAGGCGAACATGAACCCCAGGAACAGGCTACCACTGTCACC
Organism: Candidatus Eiseniibacteriota bacterium; assembly: GCA_043810925.1. Taxonomy (GTDB): domain Bacteria; phylum Arandabacterota; class Arandabacteria; order Arandabacterales; family Arandabacteraceae; genus Arandabacterum. The sequence goes on along the minus strand of JBDRNT010000060.1, from coordinate 15,202 downwards.
CATGAAGATCCTGGCAGGCGGGAAATTATGAACCAGGAAACCACTGCAGACACCGAACAGGACTATACTCAGCACCCCGACCCATGCCATTCCCAGGCTCATACCGATCACGAATATGCTGAGGCTCACTATCCCGCCGATACCGGCGGCCAGACCGTCGAGCCCGTCTGCGAGGTTGAACACGTTTGTCACCCATACCAGCCAAACAACACTTCCTGCCAGAACAAGCATGTCGCCGAACCCACCCATGAAGGCGAGACTGCCGGCCGGCAGCACCTTGAAGCCGAAACTAACGACCAGCACAGCGGCACCGATTTCGACCAGGAGCTTGACAAACGCGCTCAGTCCGAATATATCGTCAAGCACGCCGACACCCAGCACCAGAGAGCTGCCGATGAAGAGCCCCATCAACTGGCGTTCGAATCCGAGCAGCACCTCTCCGTGGACCATACGCAGAACCAGAATGCTCAGCCAGAACCCGCCGAAGATCGCCACCCCGCCCAGGCGCGGCATCGGTACACGATGGATTTTATGGGGTACCGGGAAGTCAACAGCTCGCACAAGCTTCGACAGCCGTCTGCTCAGGGGGACACAGACCAGAGAAAGGCTGAAACCGAGAAGCCCGATCCCGGAGAACAAAAGCATCTCTACCAAAGGGCGTACTCCCTTCATACAGCATCCCGCCGCAATCATAGGAAGGGAGGCAGGTGTTGTCAAGACATTTTACCGGAGAGCACGCAGATGTTACGATTTCAGGTGTTTGATAACGCTATTTACGATATCGTCGAGGCTGCTTCGGGGTTCATAGCCTATGAGCGACCGGATCCTGGTCAGATCCGGCACCCGTCTCATCATATCCTCAAATCCCTTACCGTAGGCCCTGTCATAGGGTATGTGCTCTATGGGGGATGAGCTGTTTGCCAGGTCCTTGACCTTCCGGGCCAGATCGTCGATCGTGACCTCCACGTTACCCCCCAAGTTCAGTATCTGACCGACCGCAGCATCGCATTCAGCCAGTGTCAAGACGCCCTCGACGACATCATAGACCGACGCAAAACACCGGGTCTGCGTGCCCTTCCCGTAGACGGTGATCGGCTTGCCCGCAAGCGCCTGTGTAACGAACCTTGGAAGCACCATTCCATACTGGCCGGTCTGTCTCGGTCCGCAGGTGTTGAAACACCGGACGATCACGACCGCCAGGTCCTTTTCACGCGAATATGCAAGCGCCATGATTTCATCGACGGCCTTTGTGACGGCGTAACTCCACCGGGCGAGAGTCGTGGGTCCGAGGATACGGTCATCCTCTTCCTTGAACGGGACCGCCTCACTCTTCCCATAGATCTCGGAGGTCGAGAAAAGAATCACCTTCTTCTTCTCCCTGGTCGCGTGTTCAAGTACTACCTGAGTTCCTCCGAGGTTTATCTCGATTGATTTAAGCTGGTTCTCGATTACGTATTCAACACCGACCGCAGCAGCCAGGTGAAAGACGGTGTCCGACCCGGCGATAAGCTTCGCCATCAGAGCGGTATCCAGAACGGTGCCCACTGTGTGCGTGAATCTCTTATCGGACTCGAGGTGCGCTATATTCTCAAAACTGCCCGTCGAGAGATCGTCTATCACGTGGACGGTATAGCCTCTTTCAAGAAGCTTCTCAGTAAGGTGCGAGCCGATGAAACCGGCACCTCCCGTGACCAGTGCGCGTCTTTCAGCCATTCTTGAAGAACTCCTGTATTGACTCGCCTACGTAGTCGACTTCCTTCTCCTCAAGCTCCGGGAACATGGGCAGCGAGATCACGCGCTCCGCAGCCCAATCGCAGTTCGGAAGGTCGCCTTCCTTGTATCCCAGATCAGCGTATGCCTCCTGGAGATGAAGACCGATCGGGTAATGAGTCGCAGTACCTATCCCCTTTTCGGCGAGGAATGCTCTTAAGTCGTCTCTCGCATCCGTCAGGATCGTGTACTGATGGTAGACATGATAGGCAAAGTCGGATACATACGGTGTTTCGACCGGTGTCGATGCAAGCAACTCGTCGTAACGCGAAGCGACCTTGCGTCTGGCTTCGGTCCATGTCTTGAGCTTGCCGAACTTCGCCAGCAGGATCGCCGCCTGAAGGGAGTCCAGCCTGCTATTGAGGCCGACGAACCGGTACTTGTATTTCTCTGACTGGCCGTGGCGCCTCAGAGACTCAGCCCTGTCGGCGAGCGAGTCGTCATTCGTCAGGACCATTCCGCCGTCTCCAAAACAGCCGAGATTCTTGGTAGGATAGAAACTCAGGCACGACATCGTTCCGATGGAGCAGACCGGTTTGTCCTTGTAGCGCGCACCGATCGCCTGGGCCGCGTCCTCAATGACGGCAATGCGCGTGCCTTCCACAAGCCTCATCACCGCATCCATGTCAGCGCTCTGCCCGTAAAGATGCACGGGGATGATCGCTCTGGTCCTGTCCGTTATCTTCTTCTTAAGATCACCCGGATCTATGTTGAAGGTCTTCCTGTCGATGTCGACAAAAACGGGCTTCGCCCCCATCCTGATTGCGACCTCCGCAACCGAAACAAAAGAGAACGGGGACGTTATCACTTCATCACCGGGTCCCACGTCGCAGGCGATCAGTGCAAGTGCCAGCGCATCCGTACCGGATGCCACTCCGATCCCATGCCGTGCACCCGTGGCCCGGGCAACCGCCAGTTCGATGTCCTTTACCCACTTGCCCAGGACATACTGGCCGCTCTCCAGCACTTCGTCTACCGCATCCCCTATCTCCGTCTTCATAGACCTGTACTGCCTTGCGATATCAAACTGAGGTACTTTCAATCCTTTAACCTCCATCAATCCTCGGGGTAACCCTGATTCTCCAGAAGCTGTTCAGTGGGAGTATCCTTGATCTGGCCTGCCGGCACACCTGCCACGACCATCCGGGGGGGAACATCTCGCTTTACGACGGCGCCCGCACCCACAACCGCATCCTCTCCGATCACCACCCGGGGCATCAAGGTTGCGTTGGTGCCGATCCTTGCTCCCTTCTTTATGTGCGGACCCTTGGTCCACTTGAACCTCTCTTGGGTTCTGCCCAGGAAGTTATCGTTGGCCATCGCGACCATCGGGGCGATGAAGCATCTGTCCTCGATGATCGTACTGGCCGTGACATAGGCGTTGGTTTCAATCTTCACGTACCTGCCGACACGGCTGTGATTCTCAACGACGACGCCTCTTCCCACGATCGTGAAATCACCGATCTCCACGTCCTCCCTCACCGCCGCCTGGTCTGCGACCATGACGCCCTTACCCAGCTTGCATCCGCTGTAGATAACCGAGGAGGCGCCAACGATGCAGTCATCGGAAATCACCGCCGGCGGCAACTCAACCGCTTTGAGGGTGCTTATAGCCGCCTTCATGGGCAGTTTTCCGATGACCGAGTTGTCGCTTATCAAGACATTCTTCCCGATCGTCGTACCATCATGGATCACAACGAAACATCCTATTCGACTTCCTTCTCCGATAGAAACGCCGGACCCGATATGTACGTAAGTCCCCATCTCGACTCCGGCCGCGATCTTTGCTGTAGGATCCACAAACCGTTCCATCTATTCCTCCCCCACCCGTATTGCCCTGCTCTTCTCCTCAAGCGATTTGTCCGCCGCCTCAAGTACTCTCACGACCTCGAGCCCGCACTTGCCGCCTGTAAGCGGCTCGGCGCCTCTGAGTATACAGTCGATGAAGTGCTGACACTCAACCTTGAGAGGTTCAACCATGTCTATCTTCGGTATGTGAATGTCACCGATTCGTATCGAAAGCGATTCGCCGTAGTCTCCATAGGACGGTGTGAAATCGATCCCCTTGTCGTAGATTCTGAGTTTTTCGGTGGCCTGCATGTCATCCAGAACCGCCATCTTCTTATCACCAACAACGGTTATCTTTCTGATCTTGTGGGGATCGAGCCAGCTGACGTGGAGATGGGCCATCACGTTGTCGGAGAAGTGCATGGTCGTAAAGACCACGTCGTGAACGCCTTCTCTGACATAGGCCTGTCCCGAGGCGGTCACATAATCCGGCTGCTTCCCGAGAAGGTAATTGACGACCGACACATCGTGAGTCGCCAGACTCCAGAGCGCGCTCTCGTCCTTTCTGACCCTTCCCAGATTAACGCGTGATGTATAGATGTAGAGGATCTTGCCCAGATATCCTTCGTCGATGTAGGTCTTAAGCTTCTCGACGCCTTTGTGGTACCTCAGGAGATGCCCCACAAGGAGCACCCTGTCGCGCTCTACCGCCATCTTGACAATCTCCTCAGCATCGGACGATCTGAGTGCGAGCGGTTTCTCTACCAGGACATGCTTGTCCCCAAGCAGGCACCTGCGCGCTATGTCAAAGTGGGAATTCGAACCCGTAGCAATCACCGCAGCGTCAATCGACTTGTCGGAGAGCACGGATTCCAGATCATCCGTGAACTTGAGGTGGGGATAAAGAACGGACAGTCTTTCGAACTTGCTGCTGTCGCTGTCGCAGACTATCGCAAGCTCGGCCTCCTGCAACTCATCCATTATCCTTACGAAGTTCGGGCCCCAATACCCAACCCCTACCACTGCCACCTTCACCATAACAATCCTCCATTCACGTGGGAATCACCGGATGGTACTCTTGAAGAACTCAATCGCCGCCTTCAACCCGTCTTCCAGGGAAACTCTCGGCTCCCAGTCGAGCAACCGCTTCGCCCTCGCGATGTCGGGCTGGCGGACCTTGGGATCGTCAACAGGCAGATCCTCAAAGATTATGTCACTCTTACTCCGGGTAAGATCCAGAATCTTCCGGGCGAAGTCAATTATGGTCATCTCATAGGGATTCCCGATATTGACAGGTTCATCAGCATCGGACATCAGAAGTCTGAATATCCCTTCCACCAGATCGCCGACATAACAGAAACTCCTCGTCTGCATCCCATCACCGTAGACGGTGAGAGGCTTGCCCGTGAGCGCCTGCATTATGAAGTTGGGTACAACCCTGCCGTCACCCGACCTCATTCTCGGCCCATAGGTGTTAAAGATCCTGGCAACCTTGGCATCAACAATGTGCGCGCGGCGATACGCAAAGGCCATGGCCTCGGCATAGCGCTTCGCCTCATCGTACACCCCCCGCGGACCTATCGGGTTTACGTTGCCCCAGTAATCCTCCTTCTGGGGATGGACCAGCGGGTCGCCGTAGACCTCCGAGGAGGATGCAAGCAAGAACCGCCCGCCCTTTTCCTTGGCAAGCCCGAGGGCCTTATGAGTCCCCAGGGCGCCCACCTTCAAGGTCTGGATCGGATATTCGAGGTAATCGACCGGGCTTGCGGGCGAGGCGAAATGAAGCACGGCATCCACCGGACCTTCGATGTCGATGTATTCGGTCACGTCGTGTTTTATCAGCTGAAAACTGTCGTTAGCGTTGAGATGTTCAATGTTCTTCATCGAACCGGTCAGAAAGTTGTCCAGACCGATCACGGTGTGGCCTCTATCAAGCAGATAATCACAGAGGTGTGAACCCAGAAAACCGGCGGCGCCCGTTACGACAGTTCTCATACTTTTCGCGTCTCCGCGTACATTTTCCTGTAGTATTCCTTGAACTCCCCGCTTTTTATCTTCTCCCACCATCCCCTGTTACTCATGTACCACTCCACGGTCATCTCAAGACCCTTTTCGAAATCGATCTCAGCTTTCCAGCCGAGTGTCGATGCGATCGTTTCGGTATTGACTGCGTGTCTCCGGACGTGTCCGGGCCTGTCGGTCACCCGCTTTAGGAGATCGTGGGGTTTTCCCAGGGCCTTGAGGATGCGGTCGGCCACCTGGAGAACGCTCAGCTCTATTCCGCTCCCGACATTGAGCACGCTTCCCTCAAGCCCCCCGGCATTCATTACAAGATCAAGGGCTTTCACATGATCCGTCACGTATATCCAATCACGCGTGTTCTCTCCGGTACCGTAGACGGGGAGATCCATGTCGTCCAACGCGTTGGTTATGAACAGGGGCACCATCTTTTCCGGGTACTGATTGGGGCCATAGTTGTTGCTGCACCGGGTTATTATCACGGGCGTCCCGTAGGTCACGAAGAAGGAGTAGGCCAGCCGGTCGGCACCGGCCTTGCTCGCAGCATAGGGACTCTGCGGCATCAGAGGCGAGTTCTCCCGTGAAGGCTCCTCAACCGCGTCACCGTAGACTTCGTCGGTTGAGATCTGAATGAACTTCGGTATGCCGAGCTTCCTCGTCGCCTCAAGCAGTACGTACGTTCCATAGACATCTGTTGTTATAAAGCTCGCCGGATCGCCTATCGACCGGTCCACGTGTGTCTCGGCCGCGAAATTGAGTATGCAGTCACAGCCCGCGGCGGCCTCATCGACTACCTTCTCGTCGCAGATGTCGCCGTGAATGAACTTGTACCGTGGGCTGTCCTCTATCTCCTTTAGATTGTCGAGATTGCCCGCATAGGTGAGCTTGTCGAGGACGACGACATCAATATCATCATACGTGCTGAGCATATATCTCGTGAAATTGCTTCCTATGAATCCGGCGCCGCCTGTTACGAGTATCTTACGCGGCAATATCAGCCGTCCTTTCTTTTCCAGTCATACGGCACTTCCCCACCATGAGGATCGATCCTGTATTCATCAGGATTCGCATAGTCGTATGGCTCGGTTGGGCAGTTTACAAGGTAACCGGGTTCGGACCCCACTGCCGTCACCCCATGCACCACCATAGGGGGTATGACGATCAGCATCGGGTTGAGCTCACCTATGAAAAATTCGTTTATCTCACCATGTGTCTTCGAGTCTTCCCGCTGGTCGTAAAGCACGACCTTGAGCATCCCCTTGACGACTGTGAAATTATCCGTTTGCTTCTTGTGATAATGCCAGCCCTTCACCATACCGGGATACGCGACCGAAAGATAGACCTGTCCGAACTGTTTGAAAATCTCGTCGTCACTCCTCAACATCTCCATAAGGAAGCCCCGCTCATCGGGAATCACCTTAAGTTTCTTGGTAGTGACACCTTCGATCATGGGCATCCTACGCCTCCCTGGGCGTGCGGCCTACGCTGAAGTACTCAAACCCGAGCTCTTTCATCCGCGGAGGTTCGTATATGTTTCTGCAGTCTATGAGTACGGGTGCTTTCATAAGACTCTTGATCTTTACAAGATCCAGATCTCTGAACTCATTCCATTCGGTGACGAAGACAGCCGCGTCCACACCCTTGACCGCTTCGAATACATCCTCACAGAAGGTAACGTCCTTCACGAAGGTCTTTGCATCCTCCATCGCAACGGGATCGTAACCCGTAAGAGCTGCGCCCATACCCTGAAGATCCTTCGCCATATCGATGGCCGGTGCCTCTCTTAAGTCGTCCGTATCGGGTTTAAATGCAAACCCGAGGATGGCGATAGTCTTACCCTTGACGCCACCCATGGCTTTGTCGATCTTCCTAACCATATGACGTCGCTGCTCATCGTTAACCGTTATCGCAGCTTTGACGATTCTCAAGTCGTAGCCAGCGGCCTCGGCCGTCTTGACGAGCGCCCGGGTATCCTTCGGGAAGCATGAACCACCGTAGCCGGCCCCCGCCCGCAGAAACTGCGGCCCGATCCGTTGATCGAGCCCCATTGCGCGGGAGACGACGGACACATCGGCATTGATCCTCTCGCATACGTTAGCGATTTCATTTATGAATGAGATCTTCGTTGCCAGGAAGGCATTCGAAGCATACTTGATCATCTCGGAGGTCTTGACATCCGTATCAACTACCGGGGTGTCTTCAAGGATCAGCGGACGGTAGATCTCGGTCATAACCTTGAGCGCCCGCTCGGTCGAAGCACCGAGTACGATCCTGTCGGGCTTCATGAAGTCCTCAATCGCCGAACCTTCACGCAGGAACTCGGGGTTTGAGACAACATCGAAATCATGTCCGCTGGTCGAAGTCTTCTCGATTATGCCCTGGACCAGATCGCACGTTCCAGCAGGTACCGTGCTCTTCATTACAATGATCTTATAGCCGTTGAGATGCTCACCGACGCTCTTTGCAACCATCTCAACATAAGAGAGATCCGCCTCGCCCTCATTGCTCATCGGGGTACCGACAGCGACAAAGATGACGGTGGCTTCCTCAATTCCCATTTTGACGTCGGTCGAAAATGAAAGCCTTCCACGCTCCACGTTTCGTTTCACGATCTCCTGGAGACCCGGCTCATAGAACGGTACCTCCGAGTTCTCAAGACTGGAGATTTTCGACTCGTCGATGTCCACACACCTGACCGCATTGCCGAAGTCTGCGAGACAGGCTCCTGTCACGAGCCCGACGTAACCTGTTCCTGCTACACAAATATTGTACATACGCCCTCCTGAGAGTTCCTTCTTATCCCTTTTCGGCGTTTAGGATATGTACCATAAGAGTTTACTTAACGGGGCTTTACAAGTCAAAGCCTAAAGCCCCGGGCATTCTGTGTGGTGAAGCTGTCTTGCGGGTGGGGTCATCTGAACGTGGCTTTTATGCGTCCCCAGGTGGTTTCCTCGGTCTGGGTGGGTCCGCACGCACAACCCTGGTCCCAAGCACCGATGAGGCCGCAGCCGGCACCGTCGGGGTGATTCCCGGGCAGGCAGGGTGATTCGTCGCAGAGATGAAAGTCGTAGGGCTCTAAATGCGCGTTGCAGAATGAAGGACAGGCGGAGAAGTTGCCGTTGTTACCCAGCTCGCCGGCAATACGCCCCACCCAGTCACCACCCTCGTTCCCATACAGATCACTGCATTCAAAGCCTGGGGTCAGGCGGCTGGCCGGATCAACGTAGACGCCAGCACCGCCCACTCCATAGGCGATTATGCACCATAACAGGGTGGGACTCGCATCTGAGTAGCAGCTTACAGCACTACCGGTCCCGGCTGAGTTCGCGACGAATGTGCAGCCTTCAAAATTCGCGCCTCCACCCCCGAAACTCGCAGCACCCCCACGTTCCGCGGTGTTAGCATGGAAGGTACAGTATGAAAACGTGGCTCCCCCCGGTCCAATACCAACTGCACCACCTGCCTCGGCCGAATTGGCGTGGAAGGTACAGTGACGGAATTCTCCTATATCGTGGCCTTCACCATGAGCAATAGATCCTCCACTCAAGGCAGTGTTCTCACGGAAGAGACAGCTGTCGGCCGTAAGCCCTCCGGGGTTCTGACCATAGCAGTAGATCGCACCACCCCCCGGGGAAGTGTTACCGATGAAGGTGCACCCGGTTATTCTGCCGTCCCAGTACCAGGCATCGGAGTGTATAGCCCCACCGCTATAGCCCGAAGAGTTCGAGATGAACTCGCAGTTACTGATCGTGGGGCTGGCATCGTAGTAGACATAGATGGCCCCACCAATCCCGTATTCACCACTCAGGCCCGAGGAGTTCGAGATGAACTTGCAGTTCCTGATCGTTGGGGCGGAATAGGAGCCGATGTAGACGGCCCCGCCCTGGTCCAGGTCGTGACCATTCTTGATTGTGATGCCTTCAAGCTGGGACATCTGACCCTCTGCTGTATCGAAGATGAAACCTCGACCTTCTCCCTCGCAATCGACGATGCAATCGGCCGGAACACGGCTTTCGGATCTCACTGTGACGGCTTTGCCGAGAAAGTCCACATCCCGGTTTCCAGCGCCCGTGTATGTACCACTTGCAAGGACAATCGTGTCGCCGGTGGCCGCCGAGTCAATCCCCGCCTGGATGGTCGGGGCGTCGCCTGTACCGTCTGGTGTAATGTCCCAGGTGCGTGCGGTGGACATGTGCGGTGCCAGGATCAGCAGGCAAGCAAGCAGAAAAACCCACCTCATGGTCTCGCATCCCTCCTGCCTCGCATTTTATCACACGTGGGGGGGAAGACCAGCGATTTCCCGAGGGATTTCTAGTGCCACACCAACCAGATGAAGGCGGAGCCGGCTATTGTGGCGGCCAGCGTAAAGGGGAGCCCGATCTTTACGAACTCGCCGAATGAGGTCTTATGCCCGTACCGGGCAAGATAGCCGACTGCGACTATATTTGCGGCCGCTCCGATCGGGGTGATGTTCCCGCCCAGGCAGCTTCCCATGAGGAGACCGAAAGGCAGAAGATAGGTCGAAACCCCCATCTTGGCAGCCAGCATCGATATGACGGGCAGCATGGCGGTTATGTACGGGACGTTGTCGACGAAGGCCGAGACAACGATCGAGGTCCAGACTACAAGATTGAAGCCCAAGAAGACATTTGAACCGATGAAACCCTGGGCGGCCCCGGCGAGTTTCTCAAGGAGACCGGCACGCGCAAGGACGCCTACGAAGACGAAAATGCCGATCAGGAAGAACGTGGTATCCCAGTCGATCCGGCGAAGCGTCTCCCTGACATAGGTCAACCGGGGATCTTCGGAGAACTTCCATTCCCACAGCCTCGCCCCCACACCGAAGACCACACACACGGCACCCGCAAGGAATCTGAACTCCGGATCGAAGAGCGGGGATACGGCAAGCGCACCTATCATCCCGATAAGCAGATAGGTCGGCACCCAGCTCTTGACCTCCGTCGGCTCAGGCTCGGTCACGGGTTGTTTATAGCGTCTGAACATGAGGTAGAGTACGAGGAGCGAGGCGACGGCGCCGACCTCGACTGCAAAGAAGATACCGGGCTTACCGGCGAGGACGAAGAAGTGATTGAAGTCCAGCTTCATATGCGCGGCAAGTATCATGCTCGGGGGATCGCCTATAAGCGTCGCCGTTCCCTGGAGATTCGCTGATATGGCGATCGAAATCAGAAACGGGACGGGCGAGACCTTGAGGCGTTTTGCTATCTCAAGGGCGATCGGCGCCAGGATAAGAACCGTGGCAACGTTTTCGACAAATGCCGAAAGCACGCCCGAAAGCGCGGCCACAAGAACGATGGCCGTCCCGACCGACCCCGCCCTCCGGACAAGCGCATTGGCAAGCCGCCTCGGCACCAGTGAGACCGTGAAGCTCTCAGCAACGAGAAACGTGCCCACGAAGATACCGATAACGTTCCAGTTTACGTCACGAAGCGGTGCGAGGATGTTTTCCCAGAAAGGCTCGGGAGCCAGGGTGTAATTGAAAACGGCAAACACCGCGATCCCGGCCCAGACAACCCGTGCCCTTTTCTCCTTCTGGAAGGCGAGGACTGCGTAGGAACAGACGAAGATCACGGCTACAAAGACAAGTGTGAGCAATACCCAAGAGTCCTTTCTTGCTTCAGCGCCTTGTGGGTAGTAAACACGGCAGACGAGGCTGTGTCAAGGTCAGTCGTGGCCCTGCTGAGGCATTCGGGCCGCTAGCGAATGCCTTTCCTGAGCAAGCGGACCGAATGCCTCAGCAGGCGGATCGAAAAACGAGCCGGACGGTCACCTGATCAGCACAACCTTGCCGTCGAAGCTCAGGCCGCCCGAGGTCACACTTATGAAGTAAATACCGTCGGCGACAGGGTGGCCGGTGTGGTTGAGACCGTCCCATGACAATGTGGGCGGGCCGATCGAACCAGAGGTGGCTACTTTTCGTACAAGCCTGCCGGAGAGATCGTATATCCTGGCTTCGGCGCTCCCACTGCGGGCTACCGAAGGACGAAGCGCGACCGATCCTCTCGAAGGATTGGGGAAGATCAAAAGCCCGCCCCGGAGGTCTTCCTCATCCGGGGGCTCGATACCCGAGACCAACACCATGTCCAGACTTATCGAGATCACGTCGCTACCGAAGGGTGGTATCTCGACGCTCCAGCGGGGGTTGACCTCAAGCCCGAAGATGTCCTCCTCACCGCTCACGGATGTCGGCGGATCGGTGAAATCGAAGAGAAGGCCGCTACCGCTCAGGACGTTCGTGACACCGCGTGTCGAGCCTGTGAAGACCGTTGATGTGTCACTTCCATCCCAGTACTTCAAGACGTCCCGGCCTTTGAGCGTAACCTCAAGACAACCGGGAGAAAGGCCATTTTCGATTTCGAGTTCAACCGTGGTGGTCTGGGAGGAACTTGAAGTCAATCCGTATTCGATTCCGAGGGTATGGAGTGAAGGGCTGATTCGCTTTGTGATCGTGATATCGCCCAGGTTATAGTCAAAGTCAACGAAGGTCGAGTCCACCGAATAGCCTAAGACCATGTTGACGAGCGAACCGGCGGACTGGCCGCCGATCCAGACCGAATCGTTGAAGCAGCGTCTTCGTGCCTCATAGACCCAGGTGTTGATCTCGGGGATTATCATGTTGCCGCAGAGCCAGGAATAGGATTCGCATCCCACGACAGCCGGTACGTAGGCATTGTCGTTTGTGTAGGGTTCTCCGTAGGTCCGCATGAAGTTTTCATTGCCGACGAGCTCTTCACCGGTCTCGAGATCGAACCAGTAGAGCAGTCTCCCACCGTAGGTCGAAAGGACGTAGAGATCGCCTGAGGTCACGAATACGATCTCATCTATGCCGTCGTCGTTTATGTCTTCGACCGAATGGCGCTCCGTTTCAAGCAGGGCTTCCCTTGCGGCCCGCGCACTGACGAGAGCCGTCCGGGCAAGGTCCCACTGGGTGGTCCCGCTGATGCCGCCATAGCCGTGAACCGCAAACTCGTACTGATGGGCGATGAGCGTGAACCAGGCATGATCGATGAGCGTCCTCGCCGAGAGCGTATCCGGTGCGTAGGCGGGGAAACTCGAGTGAATTGCACTCAGCGTGTCCCTGATTGTACCGAAGAACTGCCGGTAGGCTTCCGCCTCGGGCCCGGCGTTTTCCGTAAACCAGGCATTCTCTCCCATCCACACAGCAGCACCGTCAACCACGGGTGTGATGTCTTCATAGGGCGTGTGATCTTTGATGAATTCGCTGTAGGTCGTGATCTTTATCCTTGGGTCATTCTCAAATGCAGTAAGCAACTTATCGAGGTTGGAGAAGTCGATCACCGGGTCCTCTCCCCCCTCGTAATCCCAGAGACCGGTCGCCTCCATGTCTTCGTGATAGCAGACGGCATACCGGTCGCCGGTATCCTCATCATAAAGCCCCCTGAGGAATCCCATCACGCTTGCCGTGTCACCGCTATCGATGGCGCCGTTCACCCGTCCTTCGAAGTCCTTATCATCGGTGAAGACATTAACGGACTTACCCTGGTAGGTCGTGGTTCGTACGGCGTACTGGCTGCCCGTGATGCCGCTGTCCCAGAGAATGTGGTCCTCGATCTGCACGTTTTCATAACCGTTATCGGTCAAGAGTTTCACTATGTTCTGGGTCCAGACTCGTTCGGGATTCCAGAAGCTGACCGGTGAGACGCCGAGGACATCTTCGATCTGGTTCTTGTGTATGGCTATCTGGTGGTGGTTAAACTGGAAGTCCTCAGCGAAACTTCGCGTGGAGTAGATAATGTTCTGAATGTAGGTGCTGCCGATGATCTCAAACTGACCGTCCGCGATGCCCTCAAGGAGTATGGCTATCGTCTCGGGATCGGACCACACGAGGTCGCTTATAAGACATCCCGAGAAATGAATCACAAACTTAAGCGTGGGATGAGCACGCAAGGTGTTAAGGACACCTTTGTAGCACGCCCGGTTGGCTGCTCTTCCGTATGGAACGAGATTCTGGTTGGCGTGGAAGAGGAGGATCGCATCAAGTCTCCTCGCAGGCATGGTCCTGTTCACCTCGACAAGCGTGGACTCAGGCAGGCTCGGCCACCCGGCGATGTCCTCGCACATAGCATACACGGTGTAGCTGCCGTCCACTACCGGATCACCCGGTTGGTTTGTCCCATCCCAGGCCACAACGAGCGTGCTCTCGGCAAAGATGCTGTCAGCAAGTACCTTTACGCTCGCCTCGAGCGAATCACGGACCTCGATCCAGACATGGCCGGGCTCGCTCAGCCGCACAGTGACGAGTGTGGAGTCCTTGAAACCGTCGTCATTGGGTGAGAACGGTGAAGGTGTGGCACTGAGATCGACTATGCCGGGAGACGTAACATCCGGGGTAATGGTTACGATGAACGGGCTGGATGAATCCGGCAGCGTTCCCGGGTTGGTCGCATCCGTGGCGAACAGGTAGTACTGAAGCCCGACTTCGTCTATCTGCGATCCAGGAATGGTCGCATCCCACTCGATCCCTGTTCTCCTGTGCATCGCGACTTCGTCATATGTCCCGCCCGGTACCCGGTAAAACAAGCTCGCCTCAACAACCACGTCATCGTCGATGTCGGCCTCCACGACGAGTGGAATATGGGCTTCCCAGGATACCGGCGGAGCATGGGAAATCGCCGGAGGGTTCGAATCGACGCGGTTTATCAGTACGGGTTGCCAGCCTGTCAACGGATCATAGTTTCCGAGGAGCGCCTCCTGGTCCACACCGGGCTCCGCGACCATGTCGACCACATTGGAATCCCACTGGCCGTTGTCGCCGCCCCCGAGCACCCACTGGCCCACGTCTTCGACCACCGGCCGGACTCTTCCCTGCTCGTAACCATTCTGGCTTAGCATCAGTGCGGTGTAGCGCCAGCTCGTGCCCGGTGAGCCGATTATGCTCTGGGGCACATCTATCGTGATCACGTCCGTGCCCTGATCGGCGCTCACCGTTACACCCGAATAATACGTGGCGCCGGCGGAGTCAACAACATGGGGATCGAAACCATCAAACGGGGGAGCGCACCAGACAACGTATTCCCATCCGCTTGAGGGCGAGAACTCGACGTTTCTCCGGTCTAGGGATGCCGTCGAGCCGGACCCGGACGCGCCATCCACATCTATGTAGATATCAACGCTCTGGAGCGAGAATCCGGCACCCGAACCCCAGGGATCCTCAATCTGGCCGGCCACCTCGATCTCAAAGCGTACGTCTGAGCCTACCGTTCTTACGGTGAGCCGTGTCATATCGAACGAGCCTGCAGTGAATACGGGATCAAGCGGATAAGCATATGTCCCGGGGCCGTAGTCATCGCCCTGAGGGTCGCTCAGCGTGAGTTCGTAGCAGGCGATTGGCTGAGTAAGGGCCAGGCAGGCCAACAGGATAACAGAAAAAAGGCACAATCTCATACCCCTATTGTACCACCAAAATCCCCCCAAGTCAAACCACGTGGGGTCAAAAGCCACATGGGGTCAGGCTTGCATTATTGCACAACCCGGAACATCTTGGTCAGAGTTCGAAAACCGAGTCGTGGGGGTGAGAACCCAGATTGTCAACTTTTTATCTTTTTACCCCACATTTTTAACAAATTAAATATGTACCCAACAA
>JBDRNT010000059.1:0-2958 GCA_043810925.1 Candidatus Eiseniibacteriota bacterium | reverse complement strand
CGTGTCCGTTGATAGAGGATGGGGGTTTGTCCAACCGGCGCCCAGGTGCGACGCAAGAGGGGAGCCATGAGGAGGCCGCTCTCATCGAGAAAGACAAGAGTGGCTTTCAGTCTCCAGGTGTTTTTTTTACCCGGGGCCACTGGTCGCGCACCCAACTGCGAATCGCCACCTCATCGCGCTCCCGCGCCCGGCGCTCGGGTCTCTGGGGGCTGAAACCGAGGGAACGCAGAAGGCGGCTGATGTGGTTGGCGTGATACGAGACACGGAAACGGCGGCGGACGAGATCGACAACCCGGGGGCCGGTCCACAGGTCGGTGGGGTATCCGAAGGCCGTAGCGCCTTCCAGGAGCATGCCGGCGAGTTTCTTTCTCTTTTCGCCGCTCAACTTATGAGGGCGGCCCGGAACGGGCACAGGTGCCAGGCCATCCATCCCGTGGTCACGATACGCGGCAAGCCAGCGATGCACCGAGCGACGGTCCACTCCCAACTGCTTGGCTATCTCGCCGGGGCCAAGCCCTTTGCTGAGAAGATTAACAGCCTTCAGTCGCCGCCGTTCGAGGGTTCGAGCATCTCCATATGGTCTCATGTCTCACCTCCACACAGGAGTATGAGACATTATTTATGCGTTTGTCAATAGCGCTGATCGATGCAGCGCAGAAATGAAAAGGACAAATGCATCGTTCAGCGAAGAGGGCAGTGGACCTCCGAAATCCTGGGAGATCGGCATTGCCACCAGACTGGTTAAGGACGCCCAGTTGAAGTGGGATTGCCTCCGCCATGATGGCGAGGACGATCTCGTCCAGGACATTCTCGAACACTGGTATCGGAAGAAGCACAGGTTTGACCCTAAGCGCGGGGCCTCCCTGAAGACCTTCATGGCAACCGTCGTCCACCACAAGCTTGGAGACATTGTTGACCTCAGGATGGCCAAGAAGCGGAAGGACGAGGCATACACCGTCTCTCTGGACGAGCCCGTTGGGGATGATGATGAATCTCGAACGTTGGGTGAGGAAACCACTGAGGATGGTGCCCCTGAGCCCCTACGTGTCCGGATTTCGCTGACGGCAAACAGTATTATGCCAACTCGGAGGTCAGACTCACCACTCTGGGTTGGATCGAAAATAGGGGCAGGGTCAGTGATTGAAAAACTGTATAACTGTGTGGTACCGTCATAGGGGGCACCCATAACCGCCTGGGTCAATACCCAAGTTCACAACTTATCTCGGCGTGCATCAATAGTCACCCATTCGCGCCGCCCAGCCAAATGGCTGTCGCGCAACATACCGTTCTCTGGTGGATCACCCAATCAGGTCAACGGCGCAGCTTCAGCTCACCATACCCCCTGCCGGGTCGCTTCCACCGATCATGCACGCGTCCCTTTGTCTAAGCCGCTTGCAGCTCGGGATGCATCCGCTGCCAACGACGGAGCCGGTTCCAACAGATTTCCGCGAGTTTCCTGGCCACTGCTACGCGGGCTATCTTGGCACTCGATCTCTTCCGGATTCGTGTGTAGAACAGATTGAGCGCTTGGTCCTTCCGGCATACGCTGAGTGCAACCTGTACCAGGGCCCATCGCAGCCAACTCGAACCCTGCCGTGTGATGTGCCCATAGTATGCGTGTTCACCAGACTGGTTCACTCGGGCTGTTAGTCCCGC
This sequence comes from Candidatus Eiseniibacteriota bacterium, assembly GCA_043810925.1. GTDB lineage: Bacteria > Arandabacterota > Arandabacteria > Arandabacterales > Arandabacteraceae > Arandabacterum. The sequence continues at coordinate 1,302 of JBDRNT010000059.1, read as the reverse complement.
ATATGCACCAACCTGTCTGGCGCTTTTGAAGCGCTCTGGGTCACCGATCTCCGCAACTATCAACAACGCCAGGTAGTCGCCGATGCCGTGGATATCGATCAGCGCCTCAGTTTGCGGGTAGGACTGGCCGACTGTCTCAAGACGTGCATCCACAGCGGCTATCTCTAGGGAGTAGTGCGTAAGCCGCGACAGCAACTCGTCGCGGACTGCGTCATCAGCGGGTCCGAACGACTGTTGGGCAAACCACTTGAGCCCGCGGGGACCAAACGGTACTCGGTACGGTGCGGTCATATTGTTGCGCGCCAGGATGGCCCTTAACCCGATCTTAGCTTCACTCTGTAGTCTAGACAGTCGTGCACGTTGCCTCGTGACGTCTCGCAGATACTGATAGGCCTCGCTGGGTATGTAGGCTAACGGGATCTGATCGATGCGCAGAAGGTTCGCCAAGAGCTGGCTGTCCAGCTTGTCGGTCTTGCTGCGTCGGTTCACGAGCGCTCTCAATCAAGCCCCATGAGCGAGCAAAACCGGTCCCAGGGGGCGCAAGAGCCGATATAGCCATCGGTACGTTCCCGTGGCTTCAACAACTGCACGGAATGGCCTTAGCGCCTCGAATTCCCGGAGAATCGCATCAGTGTCACTGCACCGAAGGGCCACTGGCTCTCTTACTTCTCCGGTATCGTTGACCGCAGCTACGTAAAGACTGGACCGACCAAGATCAATGCCGACATGCCACATGACGAACCCCCTTGCCGATAAGTCCTAACCGCTCCTCTCGAAGCATGTTAAAGCTTATCGCGTGGTACTTCACGTGGCGGTTATGGTATCAGGTCAACTTGACGACAACGGCACCGTAGCCCCCGCTCTCAATCTCGTCACCCAGCAGGGTTTCATCCTGTGCGAAGGCGGTACCGGTCAATGCCAGCACAAACAGCGCGATCGCGAGTTTCCTCATGGTGTTCCTCCTTTCATGTTGGGGCAAAAAGTCTGATCAAGGATTGTTTTCGATACTTCACCTTCGACAGAGAGTATCCAACGAAGTCAGCTGTTCGTCAGGGGGCGGGTGTAATCCGGGCTATGGTGTAGGAGATGGATATCAATCCCGCGTCTGCGCAGGAGCCGTTGTACACCACATCCTGGCAGGTGAGACAGGTGACTTTGTACGGCCCGAGGCGTGCCGACTCGCCGTGGAATAGCGCCACGCCCTCCTCGCCGGCGGTCATCTTGAAGACGGCGTTTCTGAGTTCATCATAACAGCTGCCATGAGGCCGGCTCGGGCACTCGGAGGTGATCTTCTCGATCTCA
>JBDRNT010000058.1:0-2484 GCA_043810925.1 Candidatus Eiseniibacteriota bacterium | reverse complement strand
GACAAGCATCAACGAGGCCGTCTTTACGCCGATCAGCTCCGCGATCATATCCACTACGAGTTCAGGTATGTGCTTCTCACACTGCCACGTGTCGTCTGCGGGGGTGACTTCGTCGCCCGCGCGGGCAACTGCTTTCCGTTTGGGAAGGCTTACCGTGAACTTGGCCCCCTTGCCGTCATCGCTTTCCACCCATATCCTGCCGTCATGCCATTCGACTATGCTCTTGACTATTGCAAGACCCAGCCCCACGCCGCCGTACTGTCTGGTGGCGGAGGAGTCGACCTGATAGAACTCATCAAAGATGCGTTTGACGTTTGATGACGGGATCCCTATCCCTGTATCTTCAACACACAACTCGATTGTCGAGTCACGATCTTCGATGCCGATGGACACCTTCCCGCCTTCGGGCGTGAACTTGACGGCATTGCCTACCAGGTTTATAAGAAGCTGCTTGATCATACCCTCATCAAGAAGGCCCTTCACCGCTTCACCATCGGTCGGGGCACTCAGCATTATGTACTTCTTATGGGCCGCGGGAGACAGCACCTGAAAGACGTCCCTGACGATCTTGCGGACATCCGCTTCGGTCTTTTTCATCTCCACCTTGCCGGATTCCATCCGGCTCAAGTCCAGCATCTCTTCGACTATTGTCGACAGCCGCTGGGCTTCCTCTTCGATGATCTTGAGGAATTCGATTTCGGTCTCCCTGGGTGAATTGCCGAGATCGCGCGCAAGCGTTTCAGCATACGCCCTTATAGATGTAAGCGGTGTTCTCAGTTCATGGGAAACGGTGGCAACGAAGTTCGACTTTATCTCGTTCAGCTCCTTGAGCCTTTTGGTCATCGCACTCAACTGGGCCACATGCTCTTCCAACCTCCCATAGAGCCTGGCATTCTCTATGGCCGTAACCGCCTGGTTGGCGAATATCTCGATGGTCTCGATCGTTTCCATCGTCGGGATCCTGCGGTCGACAGGATCATCCACGGACAGGTAGCCTACCAGCTGCTGGTCCCGTGTCCAGAGCGGGACAAAGAGACTGTCCATGGGATGCCACTCACCGTTTTGCCTTTCACCGAGATCCGGCACGTAGACTTCGTCCTCCCGATTGCTCCAGAAGCCGTACTCATGGCTTATGAAGTAGGATCGGGATATCCTGAATTCGTCTCTCATCCAGGTCTTGAAGGTATCGACCGGGACCGTTCTTGCGCTGAGTTTGGCAACCGCCTCACCGTCCAGACCTGCAAACGCCCGCGCAACGAAACAGTTGTTGTCTTCATCGAGTATTCTTACCAAGGCCATTCTGAAGCCCAGACTTTCGCTCACGGCCCTGGCGACTTCGCTCAGGAGAGGTTCAAGTTCGAGGTTGGCATTGATCCTGTTTGATATATCCAGTATCTCCGCCAGGTTATTGACCCGGGTTCTTTCCCTGTCCTCGATTTCTTTGGCTCGCTCCCGCTCGTATCTGGCACATGCCCGTGCCGAGGACCGGCACCTGAGCGCGTAGACCGCAAGTCCGGCAAGCCCCACCAGGGCAAGTCCGACAACAGCCTCCCGCGCCAGTTGACCGGCATTGGCCGCGTAAAGTTGGGCAACAAACTCGGGTATCATACCTTCTCCTGTAACTGGACGTCCGGTGCTGCTTTGCCGACTACGGCGATGAACCTCTCAACAACGTCCGGGTCGAATTGCGTGCCGCTGCAACGCCTGAGCTCCGCCAGAGCTTCTTCCGCCGGCATCGCAGACCTGTAAGGACGATTATTTATCATCGAATTATAGGCATCAACTACTGCAAGTATCCGGGCGCCTATCGGTATCGCTTCACCCGAAAGACCTCCGGGATAACCTTCTCCGTCGTAACGCTCGTGATGATGGAGAATCACGTCTTTGACCTGATCCAGAAACTCGATCGGCCCGACTATGTCGACTCCTTCTTCGGGGTGTTTTTTGACGCTCTCATACTCGCCCGCACCCAGCCCGCCGGGCTTCCTGAGGATCCCCTCTCCCACCCTCACCATCCCCACATCGTGGATCCGTGATACGTAATGAAGCAACCGTACCTCCTCATCCTCTAATCCCATCGAATGTCCCAACTCGACCACCAGACCGCTGTGGTCGCCGGACTTGGCCACGGGTGCTCTTCTGGCCTCCAGGAGAGACCGCATCGCCACCATGGCGCTTACGAACTGGTCCCTTGCGCTCTCGTAGCTCGTTGCCCTCTCGATGGCAACGGCAATCCTGTCACCCAGGGCGGTAAGCAGGCACAGGTCGTTCTCATCAAAGAACTCATCACTCTCCTGCTTATTCGACACCGTGAGTACACCGACCGCTTTCCCGTCCAGTTTGATCGGAGCCGAGGCACACGGCACGCGTTCAAACGGTAATGTCTCACCAATCTGTGAATCGGCAAGTTCCGCGGCGGAGTTAAGCACTATGGTCTGGCCCTCCTCGAAGACGGCCCCGGTGAGACCCTCGCCCTTGCCAACG
>JBDRNT010000057.1:0-2555 GCA_043810925.1 Candidatus Eiseniibacteriota bacterium | reverse complement strand
GAGAAGGCAACAGGATTATGCCGAATTGCTCAAGCGGTAACTCCTGAATTGAGCCGGGATTGGGTGATCGGACTCGGCATAATCCGGGACTCGGCATAATGACGCGTGGAGTGAACGGTGAGATGGCGCTTGATGCCAGCTTTGGCGAGCCAATGATGGAAGCGAAGTTGCACCTGGCGTCGACCTAAGTGACGACCACTGCGAGAGGGGAAGAGAGGGTTGTCGGGATTCAGGTTCGCAGCTGCCGTGTATGATCTTAGTAGCCTTCGAAGAGTGGACTTCAGGTAGACAGATTGCTCGGTTCCACCCTTGCCGTTGACCTTCAGAATGTGCTCACTCAACCTTGCGTCGCTCACCTTCAGTTGTACCAACGATCCAAGCCTAATACCGGTCTGGAGTAAGAGCGTGAACATGACACGATCTCTCCTGGCAACTAGTCCATCCTTCAGAGGAATGGTTCCCAGGAGTTTTCTCACCTCAGCGGCAGTGAGATGCTCCGGGGTCTTCTGCTCACAGCGTCCGTTCTTGATCAGCCTCGCCGGATTCGCCTTGAGGTAGCCCGCATCGGTCAGAAACTGGAAGAACACCCTAAGGGCGGTCTTAGTTCGATTGAGGGAGATCGCTGAACCTCCGTTTGAATCGGTCACCAGGTACCTGGCGAGCTTGGAAGACGTGATCGACATGACGTCAGGATCGGTTCTGAGCCAATCCCTGAGCTTGCCCAGGTCTCGTAGATACGCACCTCGTGTGTGCTCGCTCTTACCGTCAGCTCTGAGCTGCGTATCGAAACGCCTGATTGCTGTGGACAATCTCATACAACACCTCCTTCCTGCGATCGTTGGCCATGTACATGAACGCTCTGGTTCCGGTGGTAGTCAAGTGGATCAGGAAGGGGATCTGTCCGTTCTTGGTCTTTCTCGGGCAATAAAGGCCATTTGCGCGCGGTATGGACCACCACAGACGAGTGGGGACAGGCGCCAGTACTACCCTGAACACGGTGCGAGCAAGGTTTCTTCTTGCTGTCCAATCCAATCTGGATGGGGTATAGTGTCATTGGAGCGCTGGAGGTTGCGATGACCATACGGCAGGCAGTCACATCCCTGACATTGCTGCTAACGATATTCGGAGTTGGGCTCGCCAGTGGAGACGATCAAGGGATTCAACTGAGTATTGAGGTTCCTCTGAATATTGAGGTTCCTCGTGACGGGATCTACCTAGGTGAGCCTCTGATTGTCAGAGTATCCCTTCGAAACACTGGTACCGATACTTTGTGGCTTGAGGCACTGTTTGATCCTCCGCGAGGACTGACCGACTTCGAGATCACAGGCCCCGAAGGTGACATCTTCAATCCTGGCGGCGTCATTCATGAGATGCAGCTCGTGTGGACCTCGGGCAGGGGCTCTGATGTTGTAGCACCCGGAGATTCAGTGTATGGTTTTGTGACCTTAATGCACTTTGCAGTCCGGGCTCACGATGGGTCTGGGCCTGTAGACCACATGACTGGGAAATACGGGATCACTGCGGCGTACAAGTTCTACAAACTGAGAGCGACCTCAAACCATGCAGAATTCATCGTAAGGGAACCGCCCGTTGATCAGGTAGCGGCCTGCCGGGCTTTCGTATCGGCACATCCGCCGGACAGGACGGTCTTATTCCCAGCCAGCGATGAATGGCCCCCTGGAAACCAGGCTGCCTATCAGCAGGTCGTTACGAAGTGGCCTCAGAGTGTCTATGCAAAGCATGCCCTGTATTACTTGGCATGGATTACAGAGCATCTTACAGATTGCGAAACCGCAGCCAGGCATTATCAAGTCCTCTTGTCTGACTATGAAGGCTCACCTTACGCCGAGATGGCGGAGATAAACCTTGCTGATTGCGGAGAGATGACACCCGAAGACCGACTGGAGCTGCTGCGTTCGCTTCCTGACGGCCGACACCGAAACGTGAAGTTGCACGGCCTGGTGAAGCGTCTGGAGCGGAGGATAGAAATGTCAAGGCCGGAACGCTTAGTGGTTGAGCGCCGTTCTATGCCTCCAGAGGTCTTGTGGAGTCCTGAACCGATATACCCGGACTCTGCCATAACAGCAGGAATCCAGGGAATCGTGAAACTGATGGTGACGGTTGACGAGACCGGTAGAGTGATCAAAGCATGGGTTGTGCGATCAGATGTTCCAGCTCTCAATGGCGCGGCAATCGAGGCTGCGTATCGCTACCGATTCACTCCTGCAACGCTCGATTACAGGAACCCGATCCAATTAACAACAAGCCTTAACATAGAATTCACACTGCCAGAGTGAAGCGACGACCCATTGAACCCTGTTCCCCCGAGCTCCGGTGCTCTGGCCCGGGTGGTGGCTGGGGCATGTCCGTTGACACCGCTGTGACAGCATGGTAGCGTGTGAGCAGCAACAGAGAGGCAGAGTATGGATCGTATTACTGGGGTGATCATTCTCGCATCAGCCATTGCGCTGACATCTAACTGTGGGGATGATGGCAAGTCCAGCCCCGAAGAGAGCTGCGAGCGGCCTGCGGGATGGTTTACCTGTTCCTATACG
>JBDRNT010000056.1:0-2491 GCA_043810925.1 Candidatus Eiseniibacteriota bacterium | reverse complement strand
GTACCTGGCTGTCTTGAGCGCCTACGTCAACCGGGAGGAAATTCTCCCCAGGGACATTGGCGGCGGACCGGCCTCGCTGCTGGAGCCTATTGACGTGCCGGACGAGTTGTTCGAGACGATTCTGCACTGTGACAAAAATTGCTGGTTCTGATGTTTTCTGTGGTCACTGGCGATAGCCTCCCATAGAGGCGGATATCAGAAGATTATGCAGCCAGTTGCCGTGATAGACAAAGCCATTGAGTTTATGAGCAGGCGATGTGCAAGTCTGTGCGATCTTGGCGCGAGGGCAGTAGGGCTGGAAGTTGTGCAATAGTGCCCAAGAACGACAACCGTATTCTCCAGACATCAGGTGTCCGTGAAAGTACTTGTGGCTGTCGAGGTAGTGGTCCATTGGCTGCATATGCCGATCTATCATATTGCTGGTTCGGTAGGCAGAGGGATGGCTATACGCTTTCAGGAACTCGGGAGCCTTATTGCACAACTTGAGAACCGCCTCCAAGCCATTTCCTGCGGGCATCTTTTGCGATGCCCACGTCTCGAGTTCATCGATTTTCTGCAAGAAGGAATCCGCGTCAATGGCGCGATAAGTTTCCCAGACGCGAGTTTTGATCTCTGCGTAGAGACCTTTCATCCGCTTGCAGCGATCACGTATCTTGATGAAGGAGTGTAGAAAGCACAGGATGACCGTAATCTTGGTGAACAAGGTGTGCCAAGCAGACTGGGTAGCGTTCCATCCATCAGTGTTAACTGTCTCAGGTTCATAGTCGGGGGACACGTTCTGAGCCTCAGTCTTGAAGTGTCCGTACGCTTCTGTCAGACTCTCCTCGTCAGCACCAAGAGTCAAGGAAGCACTAACACACAATCATCACCTACTGTAGTGGCAATATACGCTTTTTCGCCATTGAAGCGGGTGTGTTTCTCATCCGCCAGTAGGTCTTTGGGTAACTTATCGGCGTTTTTGACCGTCGTACCGACAACGCTGTTGCGCCCCAAGCGATTCTCAAGACGATACCAGTACTGTTCGTCGCGCCCAAAGACGTAGGCCAAGGCCCAATGAGGAACACCCCAGCGGCGTAGAAACAAGGGCTTTTCCACATCGTCGGTGTAGCCCGTCATGTAAGGCATCACAAAGGAAGGTCGAAGGGTAAAGACATCTCCTGTATACAACTCAATGCGCCGTAGGCGAATTCCAGGCATTCTCTTTGACTCGGGAAGAACATCGTGCAGCTTGTATCCTTGCTGAATGGCAACCGGAAATAGCTCGGGATGCTGCTTGATTGTGCCGTCCAGATACTGACGAAATGCTTCAGGATCAAACAAGATGCTGTTGTATCCTTCCGGATCGATGAACACACAAATCTGTTTAGACTTGTTCGCAATAGGGTCGAAGTTCTTTTCCCGACTACAGTTCCTCTTGCGGCCTATTGAAGACATATGGTAAGCACCCCCTGTAGATATAAACTGGGCTAGCTTACCGCATACTCACCGAAATGTCTAGAGGGAACTCGTGGCCTTGCAGACCACAGAATCCGTCAGAATCAGGATTTCTTAATTCGTTGTGGTGTTCTTACGTTCGAGGTAGGCGGGCAGGCGGCAATAGCTCTCACCTTCATCGAGGCGGAACAACGGAAAGGTCACGGTGAACGTACTGCCCTGCCCCAGCGCGCTCTCTACCTCAATGCACCCGTTATACCGGTCCACCAGGTCCTTGACGATGGCTAGCCCCAGTCCTGTGCCGACCTCGTCCGACGCTTTGGCATTGGGAGCGCGGTAGAACTCTTGGAACAGGTGAGGCAGCGCTTCCTCCGGGATGCCGATGCCATCGTCAATCACCCGCACCTCGATCCCGTCCTCCAGCCGCTGCATGGCGACGGTCACACTGCCGCCGGCGGGTGTGTACTTGATCCCGTTCCCCACCAGGTTGACAAAGATGCGATCCAGCCCTTCCTCAGTACCCCAGACGACCAACTCCTCGCAGCAGGCCTTGTGTATAAGGGTGACCCCCTTCTCCTCGGCGCGGGGTTGGAGCGAGAGCACCGCCCGCCCCACCGAGGAATTGAGCACCACCGCCTCCTCCTCTGCCGGGTCGGCGGATTTGCCTGCGGCCAGGTCCAGCAGGTCGTTGACCAGGCTCTCCAAAAAGTCGAGGCGGCTACTGACGCGGCCAAATATCTCGGCCTGCCGGTCGCTCATCTCGCCGGCGTACCCCTTGAGCACGCCCCGCACCAACGATTGAGAGACGGCGACGGGAGAGCGCAGTTCGTGGGTGGCGACGTGGATAAAGTGGGCCTTGCTGGCCTCCTGGGTCTCTAGCGCCTCCGCATCACGGATGGCCACTACAGCCGTCCCGGCCATGTCCACCAGCGGCGACAGCAGGGCAACGTCTTTTTCGTGGAAACGTTGGGGCGCAGCGGCGTAGACGTGGAGGGTTCCGAGGGGAGCGCCCTCGTGCAACAGCGGAACGCACAAGATAGAGCGATAATCCCCAGGC
>JBDRNT010000055.1:0-49920 GCA_043810925.1 Candidatus Eiseniibacteriota bacterium | reverse complement strand
GTCGACTTAACAGTCATCAACTGATCTTCAAGGTGATCGAAGGGGTCAGGTTCGTCGACGGGATCATGCAGCAGGCAGCGTGAGGAGGCGGGAAGGATGCGTTCTGAAGAAGGTCATCCACAACATTTGACAATATCTCCTTACCAATGCTATTCTCACTCTGCAGATTCCCTTTCCGGACACCTCTCCAGGTAGTTGAACTTAAAGAAGAGCCCCCCATAGAAGACTCTCTTGAGAGCCTCTTTATGACCCCGGTCCCTGTGATACCAGAGCTTCCGGATTATCGCGACAAGGACCCGGGGGTGGCCAAACAGCCACACCAGCGTTCTTATCGAAACGATTGCGATCACTTCCCGGTTGAATCGGCCTATCCATGTTTCGAGATCATCCGGCCCGAAAAGCTCTGTCCGGATCATTACACGCGGATAGACCTCGCCCCTCAGTTGATTGCCCATCTCGGGGAGGACAGGCTCGGTCAGATACCCTTTCCGCTCACATGTTTCATAGAGCTCTGTGCCAGGGAGCGGTCTGGCCATGCATACATGGGGGATGGCGCCGTATTTCCAGAGCAGGTGCTTCGCAAACCGCAGGGTTTCACTTATACCCTCCGGGGTTTCACCCGGGAACCCCACGACGAAAAGCGTGTGGACATCGATACGCGCCTCCTTACAAAGCATGACGATTCTCTCTGCATCTTCAAGTTTCAGGCCCTTTTTTATGATCCTGTCCAGCGTGTCCTGCTTTCCTGAGTCGATGCCAAACTCGAGGTAACTGCAGCCTGTATGCTTGGCCTTTTGTATAAGATCCCGGTTCAGCCCATCCAACCTGATCCCATTCGAGGTGTCCCAGGTTATATTCCACCCCTTGTCCCGGATACCCCCGAGGAGCCGGTCGAACCGCTCGGTGCTCAACGCGAGGTTGTCATCTTAAATATGGAAGTGCCGGACATCATAGCGATCCACAAGCAGCTCCATATGGCTCAGGACATAAGCAACACTGTGGTAGCGCCACCGCCGCCCCATATGAAGGTGGTTCCCGCAGAAAACACATTTGAAAGGACATCCTCGCGAAGTGATGATTGAGACTTCGCGCTCGCTACCCGGGTATTCGAAGGTGAACCGGGAGGGATAGACACGGGCCAGTTCGAAGTAGCGGCTCATCGGAACCAGGCTATACGCAGGCAGGGGAAGGTTATCCAGGTCCGCTATGAATGGAGCCGGGGGATTGCTTCGAACATCCGCACCCGTGCAATAGGAAACGCCGGGTAGACTCTGCGTTGAAACACCGGTGGCATGCGCCAGGATGAGATCATGGAAGATCTTCTCCCCCTCCCCACGGACAACGAAGTCCACGGGGCCCCCGTCGCTCAGGAAGTGTTCCGGGCAGGCAGTTGCATGTGGTCCGCCAACGACGATCAGGACATCCGCCCGGGCGGCCTTTATCTCAGTGGCCGTCCTGAGCGTGTAGTCTGTCATATCCGAGAACGGATTGGCTATGCCGATGATATCCGGCCTATGCTCCAGGACTCTCTGTACCATCCGGGGCCACGTGGCCCCGATGTGATAATGTCCCCGCTCATTCCTATGCAGTTCATCCCAGCGGAAGTCCACCAGGGCGTCATAGATGTGGACGTCGATGCCCTGTTGCTGAAGATATGCCGCCAGGTACAACAGTCCTACAGGCAAACCGAAACGGGGGCCGGCTGGATAATCAAGCGTCTTTGAGTATATCGGAGGACGGACCAGCAACACTCTTGGCAGCTTGCCTTGATCCCTCATAGTCGCAGCTCGATACGAACAATACGCTCAAAACGCGTGATTGCGTTTCAGGTGTGAATTATAGCATATAATCCTATAGAATATCAACAATAATAGACTAGAACTACGTTATTTAGAGCTCCATGCGGAGTAGTGGCTCAATAGGTTCTTGGCTGTACTCTATGCCACAAACAAACCACTCTCAACAGAAAGTGGGAGGACATATGGCCTTATTTCAAGAGGATCATCTTGCGGGTCACAGCCTCGCGGGCCGTGCAGATCCGGTAGAAGTAAAGACCGCTTGCGACCTCGCGGCCCGAGGAGTCACATCCGTCCCATTCGACGGTATACCTTCCCGGCAGCATGCTACGATTGAGCAGGTTCCGGACGATCCTGCCGTCAACAGCGATCACATCTATATGGATCATGCCTGGCCGCGGCAGATGGAAGTCGATTTCGGTATTGCCGTCAAAGGGATTGGGGGCATTTTGAATGAGGCTGAGCTTACCCGATCCATACTCCGGTGTAATCTCGTGGAGCCTGCGCACCAGCATGTAGGTCCCGAGGTTCCGCGTGTAGGCACTTATCCTGTGCAGTATGCTATGTCGATAGGAGTTGAGCGGTGTTGTCCGGGCGTCTTCGACCCTGGCTATGCAGAGATGCTCAGGCTTAAAACAGTCCGTATCGTATTCAATTGAGATCTCGATCCAGTCGTCGACGTCGAGGGCACCCGGTGATATTTCGTAGGCGACGGGCTCAGACCCGCCCCGACACCCGGATTCGAATATGACCACATAGGCGTCATGCCCGATCGAGGCCGGCTCGAGCCGCACCCTGCACCTGCCATCGGGGCTCACGGCAGTTCCACCGGAACCGGCAAGGACAAGCAAGGATGAGAAATCCCTTGAGGAACGGGACCAGTTGCCCCGTAGATCCGTACCCTCGATAGAGATCGACATCACACCGCTCGTGCACAGGTCATAGTCCCCCCGGTACACGTTCAGAGATGGCCCGGTCACTTCAAGCTCGACAGGAACGGTATCAACACTGCACCTGAGGCTTGCTTCGGTCACTACCTCGCTCATCACCACGAAAACGTCGAGGTGATTGGTTATGTAAGGGTTTTGGAGAACGGAGATCGAGAACTCAGGTGGAACCTGGTCATAGGGTGCGGCGGAAGCCGTATCCGGTGCGGAGTAGTTGGGCATTTCATCATACGCGAATATCGAGTAGTAGTAGGTTGTCTCATTGACAAGCCCGGCGTGTGTGAAGGACTCCGCAGCTCCCGGCATACCCTGAAATCTTCCGGAGTTTCCGTTTTCCACCGGAGTCCCGTCGTCGGGCGACGAGGGGTAGGCTGTCGCGGAGTACCGCAGGAGCGCTCCCGCAAAATCCGTCTCATAAGGGTTTGTCCACGTGAGCGTCACGGCTGAGTCCCCTGCCACCACCCTGAATCCACCAACGGGGACAGGCGGAGTGGTGTCGGTCGGGGCGGCACTTGTTATGGCCTGGCTTGAGTAATTCGGCACCTCATCAGCTGAGAATGCCGCGTAGTAGTAGGTCACGTTGTTTGTGAGACCTTCGTGAAGGAAGGTGGAGGTGGTAGCCGGCCAGTCGATGAACACGCCGCCAGAGCCGTTCTCAACTGCGATCCCGTCCGCCGGTGAGGCAGGGTAACTCGTGGTCGAGTACCTTATCACAGTTGATTTGAAGTCAGCATCGGGCGCGGTGGTCCACCTGAGCATCGCGACGGCGTCACCGGGCTCCGCCGTGAAGGCCTGGGGGCTCGCCGGTGCGACAACATCTACAGGTACCGCACTTGCATTTACACCGGCCGAGTAGTTGGGACGGTCATCAAAGGCGAAGGCGGTATAGTAGTGGGGTTCCCCATTCGTGAGGCCCATGTGCACGAACGAATCCTGGGATGCCGGAGCATTCCCGAACATCCCCGATAAGCCATTCTCCACCGGGTTCCCGTCGGTCGGCACCACCGGGAAGGTCGCTGTTGAATACCTGATAAGGGTGCCTTCAAAATCGCCGTCCGGCGGATTGGTCCAGCGAACGTGGACCAGGGTGTCCCCTGCCTCCGCAGTGAAATTCACAACCTCATCGGGCGGTGTGTAGTCACCGGGTGAGGCACTTCCCTGGGCTGCAGTCGAATGGTTCGGGACCTCATCGAACGCGAAAGCCGAGTAGTAGTACACGGTGTCATCCGTAAGCCCACCGTGAGTGAAAGAGTCATCACTGCCGGACAGACCCAGAAAGACGCCTCCCGCCCCATTTTCTACAGGTGACCCGTCAGAATGAGATGCAGGGTATGATGATGTCGAATAGCGAATGACCACTCCTTCAAGATCGCCGTCGGCGGGATAGACCCATGAGAGCGTGATCTCGCCGGGTGCGGGCGCGGGCGAGAAAGTGACTGGTGCCCCTGGTGGCACCGTATCAGACGGACTGCCGCTTGCGGTCAGTCCGGTCTCGCTCAGCAGTGTCCCGTTGTATGCATACGCTGTGTAGTAGTACGTCGTATCGTTTGAAAGCCCCGTATGAGCAAAACCCCCCTGACTGGAAGGTGAGCCCATTACGAAGCCCGCGTTGCCGTTTTCAATGGGTAGCCCCGCCCCGGCACTTTCCGGGTAGGCCGATGTCGAATAGACTATGAGGGCGCCCTGAACCGGTGCCTGTGGCAGTGACCACTCGAGCACATTGGATGTATCCCCCGGGCTGACCGAGAAGGCCGGCAGCGCCCCTGGTATCTCGGTTGGACAGCCCTGGCCGACGGCACCGATACGTCCGCACCCGTAGCCGGCGAGGCAGGGCGAGGTATCAGATAGAGAATAGTCACCGCCTTCACCGTTGCAGAACACCGGATCTTCCGAGAAGTTGCCGCCGCCGTCGGTACCGCAAACGGTATCGCTCCGGGTGTTCAAGTAGAGGTCACAGCACGATATGAGGGGATCCGATCCCTGCAGACACGTGATGGCATCCCCACCGTGGGTGTTTGACACTATGGTGCGGGTAAGCTCACCACCGCTCCCACCCGTGTAGTACACTCCGGCAATCGCAGTGTTGCCTTCAATCGTGCACTCTGATATGTGTGGTGACGAATCATCGATGTTTATCCCCACACCCATCAGGTTGTTCCCGGCAATAACGCAAGCCTCGATGCATGGAGTTGAATTCGCTATCCTGACCACGCCTGAAGCGTAAGGATTTATGAGACCGGTAAAGGTAAAGCCTCTGAGTCTCGCCCCGCTTCCGACCGAGCTGAACAAGATCACGTGCTCGTGTGGACCGGTGGGACCCGCATCGATTACGGTGCTTTCAGGACCGGCTACGCTCATGACTACGATCGCCCGATCGATCAGGATCGAGCCATCGGAGTAGGTCCCCGGAGCCACGATCACCGTATCTCCCGCATCAGCAAGACCGACGGCTTCCCCTATGGTTGCTGCATCAGACGGCACATGCCAGGTATGGGTTGTCGCAAGCTCCGTCCCCCTGAGCCGGATGCAGACGTCGGAGTTTTCGCAGCCTTCGATGGTCCGTACATCCTGCCAGGCGTTGCCGTCGGCGCTCACATAGCACTTCCCCGGGGCAACGATACCGTTTCCATCGAGTGCGACCGGATAGGGAAAAGATGAATTGGTGAACCTGACCACGGCGTAAACATCGTCCCCCGGCTCCACAACGATGGGAGAAGCGAGTTCGACCGAGTGATAGCCGTATTCGGAGAATGACTGATCGAGCTCGCTCGTGAGCAGTGTCGAAAGCATAGTCCCGTCGAAGTCATTGTAAATGTAGACATCGATATCGGTCGTGATGTCGGTTGCCCAGAACTCGACACGCTCGATGCGCATGTCCTCGTCAGCAGCAAGCTTGCACATCCCCCATGCGGTGACCCCATCGAAACCCACCTGGGCCTCCGCCTGGTACCCGCCCTCGTCGCAGTAGAGCAGCCGTCCGTCCGGATCATAGTCCTGCCATCCGGTCATTGACGAGGACCAGCAGCCCATCATCGCCGAGCCGTAAGCCATGGTGAAGAAGCCACGCTCACTGCCATGGCCGCAGGGTCCCCCCCAGGCGCTACCCCAGCTGTTCTTTGCTATCCAGCCGCCCTGACCGCCGGCATGCTCCAGCGAATCATCCCAGCCTATGAGCAGAACGGCATGGTTGACTTCTTGCCTCACCGGGTTATACAGCGTGTACGAACCGTCATAGGCTTTCAACTCGGCGTACCAGGAGCTCCCTCCGGCAGAGAGCGTTGTGTAAAGCGGCCCATACGCCATGATGTAGGACTTGAGGAGATCGGGTTCCGGGATGCTCTCCGCCGAGACCATGCTCCAGTCCAGAAGTGTGGTCACGTAGTTGCAGGTACTCTTACACGCTACGTTGGCCGGCACATACGGGTCGCAGGTTTCAAGCACCGCGCCCTTCTGCGACAGGAAGTTTGCCATCCGGTGGTAATTCCCTCCCGAGCAGCTGCTCTGGTACCACTCGCATTCCTTGATGTTGTTCTCCGAAAAGTCATAGCGCGGCTCCCCATCGACCAGCAACTTGGCCTCCACATTGGCGAGTGCAGCAAACGCATAGCACGAACCGCAGGCCCCCTGGTTCTTGACCGATGTCACCTTTCCATGCTCGCGCCAATCGAATCGGGACGGCAGAGTTGCCGGGCTCCGAAGTGAGCGCCCCGGCATGATATGCAGCATGTCACGTGCCGGAGGGATGAAGCCTGCGTCGGGAACTGCGGGCAGGCGGTCGCTCGGTGCATGGACCAGCGCCCTTGCCCGGGGATGCTCGGCGCCGCCGGCAGAGGGGACCTGGATCGTACTTCCGATTACAAGTAGAAAGAAGATTGCCACAGGCAGATATTGCATCCTGGTTGTACGTATACCGATCATGCTCTGTTCTTTCGATCCTGGTTCCGGCAGGTTTGCGCCAGTACCACTATACTCACAGATGGCGCGATCGGCAATTCCCCCAGATGCCGGCGTGCTCCTTGAGTTTCACCCCATCATGCGGGCGCGCGGAATGGCAGGGAAAGCAGAAACCCCAGGGTACTCCGCAGGAAAAAAGATGGAGCGACTACGCGGTTGGCTCGGATGTCTTCGCGGCTGCGGCCTTTGTCTTGATCTTCTTCTTCTTACGAGGGCGGGCGTTACCCGAGCTTTTCTTCCAGATCTTACCCTTCCTCGTCTTTCGATCTCCTCTTCCCATCTTTGATACCTCCCATGTAGATACAGTCCTCTATGTGGCCATCCCCGCGGACGATGTCATCGGCGAAAGCAATACAAGTAGGAGCGCCGCAGCATCCGCAGTCAATCTTGGGCAGGGCATTGTATATTGTATCCTTCCGTTTCTTTTTCTCAATCGCCCTGGCCAGATTGCCGTCAAGCGGCCGAAGCGGTCTGGGGGCGAGCTTCTTTTCAAGTGAATAATGACCCCTATTATACTTCTCTATAACCTCGTCTCTGTCAACCTCAACCTTTCCCCCATACTTTCTGAGCAGGTTCAAGGTGCTGCTCCGTGCGACATACATGTTCTCAACGACAAGCGATCCCCCGATGCATCCTCCCAGGCAGGAGGAAAGCTCCACGAATTCCACATCTCTGAGCTTGGAGTTCTCGATATCATCAAGGATCTTCGTAACATCGCTCATACCGGAGGCGGCGATCGAGTGCTCCGCGCCGATCAGTCTGGTCATCTCCCCCAACATGGACCAGCCGGCACCGAACGTGAAGTCCCGGGCCACATCCTCGTCTATTTCATCATCCTCAAGGTCGGCGACCGCTGAGAAGAGAGGGGCAAAGACATCGACAATCGACACGGCGCCGTCTATCCATGACTTTTCCTTCTCGGCGGGCTGCTTGATTGAAACGATTTTCGCAGGACAGGTCGTGATATAGACCACCCCGAGCTCCCCGATATCCACACCGAGCTCATGTGAGAGATTCTGCTTAAAATCCCTCGCAGCTATCTCCCGGGGAACATCCACAGGCACAACCCTGCCCGTCAGGTCCGGGTACTTGACCTGAATCAACCGCACAACCGCAGGGCAGAACGAGGAGACAACGGGGAGCCTGCCCCTGTGCTGGGCAATGGACTCATCGATCGCTATGCTCACCTCTCGACAGGCGCGCGAGACATCACAAACATAGTCGAATCCGATCCGCTTGAGACCCGTGATGATCCTTCTCGGATCGACCTCGGGCCTGAACTGCGAATAGAGCACCGGTGAGGGTAGGGCTACCTTGTATTTGAAATCCAGAGACCGGGTGAAGGGATCGGTAAGTGGTACGATCGCTCCGGAGGGGCAGACATTTATGCATTCGCCGCAATCCACGCAAAGCTCTTCAATCATCCTTGCCTTGCCGTCACGCATCCTGATGGCCGCGGTGGGGCAGCTGCGCATGCACTTCATTCTGCCGCCGCATCTCTCGCCGACAAACTGTATGGGGTGGTAGTATTTTCCCATCGCTAGCTCGTGTGTATGGTTATGGCCAGTCTGGTGCCCTTCCCCACCTCGGATGCAATCTCGAAGTCATCTGCGTTACGCTTTATGTTCGGGAGTCCCATACCTGCTCCGAAACCCATCTCTCTCATTTCGGGAGTCGCGGTCGAATAGCCCTCCTCCATCGCGCGTTCGATACACTCGATACCCGGGCCCTCATCCTCGAGCTCGATTCGTATGCTCGTGGGGGTAGCAGACAGTCGCACCACCGCTCTGTCGGCATACATGACTATGTTCATCTCCGCTTCATACGATGCAATGGCAGCCCGTCTGACCTTCGCGGGATCGAAACCGATTTCCTTAAGAATCGACTTTATCTCCGTAGAGACCGAACCCGCCTTGGTGAAGTCCTTGCCCAGCACCGAGAACTCCTGGAAAAACAGAACTTCATCGCTCATTTTCCACCAATCTGGTTTCCGGATTTCATGCCCTTCTCATAAAGGCGGCCACACGCTTCGAACATCGAAAGCGGGCAGGACAGGAGCGGAATTCCCTTCTGTACGGCCAGCTTCACCGCATCCTCATCGGGCTTCTTCCCGCGCACGTAGACTATCGCCTGCACCTCTGCTACATGAGAGGTTATGACGGATTGGACATTCCTTAAGCCCGTGAGGAGAATCCCTCCCGGTGCGGCGAATGCGAGCACATCACTCATGAGGTCGGCGCCGCACACTTCCTTGAAATCGTGATCGAGCATATCCTCGCCCGTAATCACCTCGCACTCTATGGCCCGGCAAATCTCCCTTAGTGTCAATGAAGCCTCCTGCGGTTCATACACCCAAATACTTGCATATCGCGCCTGCAGCGCCCACCCCGTCAACGAATGCCTCTTCGGCTATGACCGGAGACCGGGCAAAACCGCAGGCGAAAATGCCGGAAGCCGTCGTCGCGAACGGAGCGGCAAGCGGATCGCCTGTCGCCAGAAACCTGAGATCGTCCAGCGTGACTCCGCTGACACGCGCCAGTTCTTCATGGTCCGGTCCGTGGAGATGCCCGACTGAGAGTACCACGGCGTCAAACTCACGGGAAGAACTCTTCCCATCCGTCGAGTCGGCAGCTACCTTAAGGGCCCCGTCCGTAGTAATCCGCGGCTCACCTGTGATCTCGACGAAGTCTACTCCGAGGTCGCCGGCATCCGTGTACAGATCCTCCTCGAAGCCGAAAACCCTGATCCCTCTATGGAAGACGGTCACCTCCGCATCAGGATTGTCTTGCTTGAATCTGAGCACGTTGGCCAGGGCCTGCTTGCAACAGTATCTGCTGCAATAGGGGTGTTCGCCAGTACGTGCCCCGACACACTGTATCATCGCCACCCGCTTCCAGGAAGCCCGGCCTTCGTTGATCCTCTGCCGGAACTCACTCTGGGTCAGGATTGCCTCGTCTTCTCCATGGTGACATCCCACAGGCACATAGGCGCCGGCTCCGGTTGCAATGAGCATCGCCCCGGCTTCGAGCGTCTTCTCGCCCTTTGGAGTGGATACCATGACTGTGATCTTGCCGGCCGATTTTTTCACCGATGCCACGGTGCCTTCCTTGAGTACCGTTGCACCCGGATTCGTCTCGAGTGCCTTGACAAAACCGTCAACAGCATCGACCTCGGTGCCTTCCACCATGGCGGCGAAAATCAGGGGTCTACCTATCTCTGCCGACTTCTCAACCACTGTCACCTCTACGCCGCGTCGCACAAGCTCACTCGCGGCGGCCAGACCCGAAGTGCCCCCGCCGACAACGACCACACTGGCGGGTTTCTTGTCACTCCCGGCCTCCGGTCGCGGCTGCGCGGCAGGGGAGCCCTCCATAATCGATGCCAGATTCGCCTTCAGATCGCCGGTGAGATCTTCACCGGCCATGATCGTGACGCTTCCCCCGGGAAGACCGCAGACCTGTTCGAAAAGCTCTTCATGACTGCCTTTGTGACATCCAACCACGACTATTGATGATGTCTCATTCAGATTCGCGCTCATCGCAGCTCTGCCGTCCCTGTAACACAGGAACGGGTGAACACTGCAAAGCCCTTCGACATCCGACCGGTTCACACCTGCAAGCTCAAGACCGTACTCACAGGCATGTACAGACGTCTTGCCCTTCGAACGGGATGCCTGTCTGGGAGGCTTCGTCCCCGAGGAGTTGAGTGATCTTGTTGAGGCTGCCAGAGCGTCTATCACACTCCGGTAAACCGGAGCAGGTCCGCATACGGCCCCGCCGAACGATACAGCATCGGTCCCGGCGATGAGGCTTCCTATGCTCCGTTCAATGAACCCGAACTTGTTGACCCTGATCCCCGCCGTCCTGGCGTAACGCTTAAAACCGTCAAGCGCATGAATACCAACGGCAAGCACCACGAGATCGAACTGCGCTTCGGCGGTCTTGCCCGCCACCGAGTATTCAACGCTCACGGTCCCGTCCCGGGGATCCTCCCTGACCGAGACCACCTCCGCCTCGGTAAACTCTATCCACTTCTCGCCCTGAAGCTCGGAAAGAATGAGCTCACTCCTTTTACCCACAGGTCTCAGGCCTCTGTGGAATACATGGACCTCTGCATCGCCGGTGAGTTTCCTGGCGTGGTTGGCCTGTGAAAACGTACGCGAGCAACAGTCGGATGAGCAGAAGTTCGCACCTATCCCCTCTTCCCTCGAACCGACACACTGAATGAAAGCGATTCGTTTCGGTACGTCCCCGTCGAAAGGTCTTACAAGGAGCCCGCCGAACGGACCCGTCGGACTCACGAGCCGCTCGAATTCGAAGCTGGTTATCACGTTTGCAGCATCCGCATAGCCGAGCTCCTTCTTCCCGGCGGGGTTATAGGCCTGACCGTCGGAGGTGAATATCACGGCGTCGGCTTCGAGATCGACCCTGCTTGCCGCTTCATCGTAGACAATCGCCTTGGGATCACACTCTGCAAGACACAGCCCGCAACCTATACAGCGCCGGCAGCTCAGACACCTGGCCGCTTCCTTGAGAACCATCTCCTCCGAAAGCCCGAGTTCGACCTCATCGAAGTTGAGACTCCTCTCTTCAAGCGGCAATTCGGGCATCTTCTGCCGCTTTGAAGGAATGTCCTTGAACTCGGATATGAACTTCGGTTTCTTCATATCTAACGCAAGTACTCCTTCATTGAATCGGCTGCAATGTGGCCCGCACGTATGGCCTCGATCACCGTGGCGGGCCCGGTAACACCATCCCCCCCGGCATAGATGCCGGGACGATTTGTGGCCATCGTCCGTTCATCAACCACAAATGAGTTCCAGCGCGAGATCTCGAAGCCATGTTCGTCCGGTAGGAACGTGATATCCGGCTGCTGGCTGATGGCCGGGATGATGAGATCGGCCTCAACCGTGAATTCCGAACCCTCAAGAGGAATCGGCCGTCTTCGCCCGCTTGCATCGAGTTTGCCGAGCCTCATCCTGGTGCACTCCATGCCTGCCACCTTGCCACCCTTACCCAGGATCTTGACCGGTGCGGCGAGATAGTGAATCTTGACGCCTTCCTCCTCCGCTCCCTCGATCTCCCAGTCGTTTGCCGGCATCTCCCTTCGCGATCTCCTGTAAAGTATGGTGACCTCCTCGCAACCCAGCCTGAGCGCCGTTCTTGCCGAGTCGATCGCCGAGTTCCCACCGCCTATGACTATCACCTTGTTACCCGGCCTGGTCTTGTCCCCGAGATTCACACCCCTGAGGAACTTGAGGCAGTCAAGAAAACCTTCGTAGTCGTCTTCCCCGGGCACCCTGAGTTTGAGGCCTTCGTAGGCACCCACGCCCAGGAAGACCCCCTTGAAGCCCTGCTTGAAGAGGTCGTCTACCGTGAACTCTTTCGTAAGAGGCGTGTTGAGTTTTATCTCCACACCAAGGTCCTCAATGTAAGCAACATCACTCAAGAGGATGTCCCGTGGCAGCCTGTATTCGGGAATTCCGAGGTGCATCATTCCGCCGGGTACGGGGGCGGCTTCAAAGACCGTCACCCGATAGCCTTCGAGCGCGAGATCGTGCGCAAACGTAAGACCGGCAGGGCCCGCCCCGACGACGGCCACCCTGGTCTTAAGATCCTTCCTGGGCTTCGGCGCCACGAACTTGCCGGCTTTTCGCTGTGCGATTTCGTAGTCGCTTACGAAACGCTTGAGAGCATCAATCGCAATCGCCTCGTCCTGACGGCCCCTGTTACAGACGGTCTCACATGGATGAGGACAGATCCGGCCGCAGACCGCGGGTAACGGGTTCTTTTCACGTACGACTCTTATCGCTTCCTCGTACCGCCCACCGGCGATCAGCCCCACATACCTTCTTATGTCTATGTGGACCGGGCATCGTTCCTGGCACGCGGGTGTTTCCTTCTCGATGTTGTACTCGCCGCCGAAGGCGCGCGGCCCCGCAAAGTCTATGGCCGTCCTCAGCATCAAGCCTTCGTTGTAACCGTCATAAGGCTTTATCGGGCAAACAAGCAGGCACTCGGCACATGCGTTACAGGCCCCGGTCACCCTGCTGGGCTGGTGAGTAAGGCTGACTTTGATCTTGTCGTCCTTCTTGCGCACACTCCCCAGGGTCGAGTTCGTAAGTACCCTGATCCCCGGGTGCGCAAGAACCTCATTCACCAACCTGGATGAAAGACAGACCGATGGGAAGCCCTCCGGAACCACCCGTTCCTGCTTGAGCAGGAGCCCGCCGAGGAACGGGGACTCCTCTACGAGCGCAACCCTTGCGCCCGATCCCGCGGCCTCGAGCGCCGCCTTAAGCCCGGTTATTCCACCACCGACAACGACTACTTCCCTCGGGGAAGACTTATCACTCATATTCCGTCTCACCGTTACCCGAAAGTCTCCACACAGGGGTGTTTCCCTCAACCGAGTGTATCTCCGCAAAACCCATCTTCTTAAGATCCGCCATCTGTCTTACTAGAATCTTCGGTGCCGTTTCCATCCTGGCGGCCAGCTCCTTTACCGAATGGGGCCTGGCCTTGAGCCGCTCCAGTATCTCTCTCAGTCCGAATTCATCCATAGCTATCTCGTCGAAGAGCCTTCCTATCTCATGGGCTGTGAACTTCTCCCCGTAGAGGTTTCCCTTTTCGGTGAATTCGACTATCTTGCCTGTGACCCACCTGATCTTGCGGCCGCCGAGCGCCTTACCGGCAGCCTGCAGCTTTATCTCAAGGTCTTTCTTATCGATGCCCTCGGGCTTACCCAGAGGTCCCAGCTCGGTGATGTCCTTCTGAAACTCACCTGCGAACTCGACGAACTTGTTGCCCTCGGCACTCGACATCATACGCATCCGCACTCTGGCAGGGTCTATTCCGCCCATCCGGAGCACTCGCCTGGTCATTTCCATCTTGCCCTCGGCATGGAGGTTACCGGACGTATAATGGCATTCTCCGCGTTTGCACGCGCCCACGAATACTCCGTCCGCTCCCGCGATGAATGACTCGATGACCATCACAGGATCCACCCTGCCCGAACACATCACCCTCACAACCCTGATGTCGGGCGCATATTGAAACCTCGCTACCCCGGCGAGGTCAGCCGCACTGTATGCTCACCAGTTACAGCAGAAAGCTATGATGTGCGGTTTAAAACTCATACTCACTCCTTCTTAAAAGCTGCCCGTATCTGGGCAGTCAATTGCTCGTCGCTATAATGCTTCATCGTAATCGCGCCCCGGTAGCAGGTCGCCCCGCACGTACCACAACCCTTGCAGGCGACATCGATTGTCCGTGCCTTCTCTCCGGCCTCTGTCTTGACCAGCTCAATCGCTCCGTAGGGACAGAGCGCAACACAGAGCCCACAGCCCCTGCAGTCATCCTCGGTCACGAATGAGACAATCGGTTCAACCTTGACCCGGCCGCTCTCCAGGAACGTGGATGCCCGCGATGCGGCACCGAGCGCCTGCTCGACGCACTCCCGGATGCTGGCGGGCCACCGTGCGGTCCCGCAGACAAAGATCCCGTCCGTTGCGAAGTCAAGCGGTCTTAGCTTCACATGGGCCTCGAGGAAGAAGCCGTACTCGTCAAGTGGGACCTTCAGCATCCTGGAAAGAGCTTCATTCGTACCGGCCGGAACAAGCGGGGTCTCAAGCACAAGGAGATCATAGGGGAGCACCATCTCTCTTCCCAGTATGGCGCTTGTTACCCTGACCTCGCCCTTCCCGGCGACCGGCGGTCCGTCGTCCGGGTAGTTGACGAACCTGACACCGGCTTCCTTCGCCTCCATCAGAAGCGCCTCATACTTTATCCCGTAACACATGAGATCCCTGTAGAGCATGGTCACATCCGACTTCCACTTCTTGCGGATAAGGACCGCGTTCTTGATGGCCGTCATGCAGCAAATCCGCGAGCAGTAGAACCGCTCCCTGGTTCTCGCCCCGACGCAGCCGATCATAACGACGTTTCCTGGACGGGACTTCGAGCGTGCGAGCAGATCTTCGAGTTGAAGCTGGGTCACCACCCGTTTCGAATCAAAGCCGTATTGCCCTTCGGGTACAAGTACTTCCGCCCCTGTCGCCACGATTATGATACCCGTTGTCACGGGTTTTTTAAGTGATGTGATTGATACGATATACTTGCCTATGTAGCCCTTGACCTCGGTCACTTCTGAGGACTTGAGGACCTTCATGCGGCGCGCCTTCCCTACACGGTCGACCAGACCCTTCACATACTCCCGGGCCGGCCTCTCGTGCGGGTAGATCCAGTTCACGGCCTTCAAGAGCCCGCCGAGTTGCTTCTGTTTCTCAACCAGGACCACCTCAAACCCTCGCCCGGCCAGCTCGAGCGAGGCGGTCATGCCCGAGATGCCCCCGCCGATCACGAGTGCGCGTCTCGTCACATCCCCGATGATGGGTTCCATCGGCTCAAGATACGCCGCCCGTGCAACACCCATTCTGATAAGGTCCTTCGCCTTCTGCGTAGCCGCCTCCCGCTCCTCTTTATGTACCCACGAGCAGTGCTCCCTGATGTTGACGAATTCGAAAAAATAGGGATTGAGCCCGGCGTCTTCGCATGCAGCGCGAAACGTCGGCTCATGCGTCCTCGGGGTACAGGCGGCAACCACGACCCCTTCAAGTTTGTTGTCGATAATACCCTGGCGGATGTCATTGATACCGGCCTCCGAACAGGAGTAGAGGTTCTCTCTTACAAATACCACGTTGGGCAAACCCGACGCATAGTCGGCTACAGCCTTCGCCTCCAGGAACCCCGCGATATTCGTCCCGCAGTTACAGACGAACACCCCTATGCGCGGGCCTTTTCCCGTGTCCTTCTTGTCCGGCTTTTTCATACGCCGACTTCCTTATATATCCTGGCTGCCGCCCGTTCCGCGGCGGCGCTCGCCTGGCTCACCGCCTCGGGTATATCACACGGTCCCTTGCAGAACCCGCACGCGAAGATGCCCGCGACACTGGTGTCTACCGGTTGCTCGGGCGGACTCAGGATGAAACCGTACTTATCGGCCTTGATCCGGAGAAGCTTCGCGAGATCGAGCGCGCCCCTTGACGGCATCGCGGCGGTTGCGAGCACGGCCATTTCGGTCTCGAGCGATTCGACCTTTCGCTTCCTCGTATCCTCATACCATACGATAGGATTCCCGTTGGGACCCTCCTCGATCTCCGCAACACGTCCCCGTATGTACTGGACTCCGTACTCTTCCGCAGCCCGCTTCTCGTACTTCTGGAACCACTTGCCCACGTTCCTGAGGTCCGTGTGAAAGACATAGGAAACCGATTCAGGATCGTGTTCCCGTGCCAGCATGGCGTCTTTGATCGAATACATGCAGCACACACTCGAGCAATACGCGCAGTTGTTGAGATCTCTCGAGCCTACACACTGTATGTAAGCCACCTTCTTGGCCAGCTTACCGTCGGAGGGTCTGTGAAGATGCCCTCCGGTGGGGCCGGTTGCGTTTATAAGCCTCTCATACTGCAGCCCGGTTATGACGTTCTGGATTTTTCCGAAGCCGTAGTGGGTAAGATGTGTCGGATCGAAGATATCAAGCCCGGTGGCGACTATTATCGCATCGACATCGAGATTCAGGATCTTGTCTTTCATCTCGTAGTCTATCGCGCCCTTGTCGCATATCTTCTTGCACACGCCGCACTTGCCCTTGGTGAAGTATATGCAATGGTCGCTGTCAATGGTCATGACCGCCGGAATACCCTGAGAGAAGTAAAGGTATATGGCCTTCCGGGTGCGCAAACCCATGTCGAAGGCATCGGGCGCCTTCCCCGGACACTTGCTCACACACATGCCGCAGGCGTTGCATATGTCTTCATCGACGTACCGGGTGCGCTTTCTGACCTTAAGCGAGAACTTGCCACCCTTGCGCTTGAGCCCCTCTATCTCGCTGTACGCCAGCAGTTCGACCCTGGGATGCCGACCGGCATCCAGCATTTTAGGCGCCAGAATTCATATGGAGCAGTCGTTGGTGGGAAAGGTCTTGTCAAGCTGCGCCATCACCCCGCCAATGCTGGGTTTCTTCTCGATCAGATAGACTTGAACACCCATCTCACCGAGATCGAGCGCAGCCTGAATACCGGCAATCCCACCACCGATCACTGCAACCTTACCTTCCACGCTTCTTACCTCCCAGTGATCCGGCCACAAGCGTGACCGCATCGGTTATCTCTATTTTACCTGAGCAATCCTCATCACGGAGGGCACACCTCAGGTGTATGTTGCACTTCGGACACGCGGTGACAAGCACCTCAGCGCCTGTCGATATGGCCTCATCAAGTCTCTCAACCTGGATTTTCTTATTTACTCTCGAACAACTCACCCAACTGCTGGAACCACAACAGAGGGCATCTTTGCCCGTCCGCTTCATCTCCGCCAGCTCGAGACCGGGTATGCTCGTAAGCACCCGGCGAGGCTCCTCGATTATGTCGTCGGACTTTGCGATCCTGCAAGGATCGTGGTAGGTCACCCTGGCTTTGTGCGGGTTCAAACGCAGGTCACCTATCTTCTCGCTTAAGAGATCGAGGAGGAAGACGACCTCAAGTCCCATACCCCTTACGAACTCCGGATAGACGTGTTTGAACATGTAATAGCATTCCGCACAGGAGAACACGACACGCTTGGCCCCTGTCCGCTTTATCGCCGCGACGTTACGTTTCGCAAGTTCCTTAACGAGATCGTCTCCTCCGGTCCAGTACTCATCATGACCGCAGCACACCTCACCTTCGCTTACCGCAGGTACGATGCCGAGCTCATTGAGCAGGCGCACACTTGCGTTCCCGATCCCCTTGCCATCGAAACCTATTTCCTTAAACACCACGTCGAGAAACGGCAGGCAGCCTCCGAAGTAATACGTGCTTGACCTTGACCGCGTCTTAGCCCCTCGCCCGAGCCAGGAAGCCTGCCTTCTGAAGCCGGGCATGCGTTGAAGATCGATCAAGGCCGCGAGTGTGTCCGCATGAGTGCAGACACCGCTCTCACCAACCTGTCTTGCGCGCCCCCTCATTGATCTCATGAAACCCGTGAAATCAACCGTGGACGGACACCGCAGGTCACAGGTACCGCATGTTAGACAGCTCCAAATCTCCCTGTCATGCACACTCTCGTCCTCACTGAAGAGGAGCGCCTTCTCCACCGTCAGCCTCGGTGAATAGGCGTCGTGATGCCTGGAAACGGGACAGCTGCCCGTACAGATGCCGCACTCGAGGCAGAGATATGCTCTTGTCTTATCTATGGCTGCCCGCAGCGACACGTTTCCTCCCCCTGGTTGGCTTCTTGAACTGCTTGAGGAAGTCTCCAAGCACCCGCTTGTATTCCTTTCCTCCGCTCTCCGATATCATTTGAAAACCGAGGCGTTGTCCGGGTATTCCGGCGATCTCCAGGATCTCCTGCGTTTCCTTGACTATCTGGCCGCATCTCTGGCTTCCGTTGTGGTAGTGGCAGTCCCCCTCCTCACAACCCAGCACCAGCACTCCCTCGAGACCCTTTGCGAACAGCTTAAGAAGGAAAGACACCTTCACTAGGCCGGTGCATTTGACCGGTATGACTGTTGGATTTGCCTCACAGGTGAAGCCATCCTTCGCGGCGTTCTCCATCGCTGTAAGCGGATGCCACTTGCAGGGCACGATTGCCACCTTTGTTTTGATGCTATATCCCCCCTGCCGCTTCAATCGTCAGATCGATCCGCCGGGCCGTCATGTCGGCATGCGAAAGCGCGCCCGACGGACAGACAGAGACGCACACCCCGCACCCGACACACTGAATCGGAATCACCTCTGCCCGCTTCATGCCGTCCTCGTCAAGTATCAGGTCGACGGCGCCGTGCCGGCATACCTCCTCGCAACGGCCACAACCACGGCAAAGGTCCGGATCGACCTTGGTCGTGTGCGCGAAACGCTCGACCTTGCCGAGGCTGATGAGATCGAAGGCCCGCGAAGCAGCACCGTAACCCTGTACGATGGACTCGGTGATCGTCGACGGCCAGTGGGCGCTCCCCGCAACGAATACCCCCCTCGGCGCATACTCCTCGGGTCTCACCTTAAGCCGCGGTTCGACCAGGAAGCCGTAGCTGTCCGTAGGAATCTTGAGCATCCCGGCGAGCGAACTGTTTGTCGCCGGGGGCAGCATGGGCACTGCAAGCACTACGCGGTCGAACGGTATGTGCGCTTCCATTTCGGATATCTGGTCGAAGACCTCGACTGTGGTGTCTCCGAGGACGGGCGGCCTCTCCGGTGAGTACCGGATAATGTCCACACCCATTTCCCGGGCCCGGTCAAGATCACCGGCATAGCCTGCGAAGCCCCGCGACAGTATGGTCACCTGTGATACCGGGAACTTCTGCTTTATAAGAATCGCGTTCTTGATTGAGGCCGTACAACATATACGCGAGCAGTAAGGTCTTTCATCATTTCGCGACCCCACACACTGGATCATCACGACGTTTGAACCGGGATCATCGCCGCGCTTGAGTATGGCTTCGAACTCCACCTGGGTGACCACCTGGTTGCGTTCGCCGTAGCCGAACAGACCCTGAGGTGTCAACAGGTCCGCGCCGGTGGCAACAATTATCACACCCGCTTCGATCTTCTCACCGCCTGTGAGCTCTATCTCGAAACTTCCGACATGACCCCGGACCGAGACCGGCTCCACTGCGGTTCTCACCTCGATCGTGGCGGCACCGATATTGCGTGACTGGTTGTCAAGGAACTCGGACGCCTCGATATAGGACGGGAAGACTATGTTAAGCCGCCTAAGCAGCCCCCCTATACTGTCGTCCTTCTCCACTATGATTGTCTTAACGCCCCTCGAGGCCATGGCCGCAGCAGCCGACATCCCTGCTATACCACCACCAAGCACGACGCACACCGGTTTGATGTCGGCCTCCACCTTCTCCATGGGACTCGCACCGGCCACCCGGGCAACAGCCGTGTTTATCAGCCCCAGCGCGGTTGACAGCGTTGTCTTCTTCGAACCGGGTCGAGCCGCCGTGAAAAGCCCGCTTATGTCTGCAAACTCAACCAGGGAGGAATCGATGCCCGACTGCGCCAGAATGTCCCTGAAGAACTTACCGTACAGGCGCTCGCTGCTGCCGGCGACGACTACATGTGACAGACCGCCCTTGACGACCGCTGCGCCGATCCCGTCTATCTTTGCGATCGTACACGGATAATCCTGGACCTTGACCAGGGCCACATCGGGATTCGCCGTCACCTGTTCTTCAAGCGAGGCGATATCAAGCAGACGTGAGAGATCGCTCTCACACTGTGATATCATGACGGCGACACCTGCGCCCTTTGCCCGGACCGGCTTTGTCCGCGGTTTCTTCACAGGACGCTTTGGGGCCCGCGTCGTCTTCTTCGATTTCTTCTTTGTCCGCGCCTTTCCAGGCATAGGCTCCTCAACCAGGCTCAAGGACTTCCGTAATGCGTCTCACACACAATGCATCTGAAAGTATCTTTCGAGCCTCCGACGCTGTGAAGGCTCCTTCGCGCAAATACCTTCTTAAGGTCAAACGTTCTTGCAGGACAGATCGTGGTGCAGGTACCGCACCCCACGCATACATTTGATTCCTGGCCGAAGGGAGGTACCACCTCACTCTCGGGGCCCCGGTGCGCAAATCCGATCGCGCCGACTCCGACAATCTCCTTGCAGGCCCTGACGCACATGCCACAGAGATAACAGTCTTCGGAACCCTTCGGAAACGGGTTGCGTCTGACACCGAGCTCTTTTGCCTTTTGCCTGATGATCTCGATATCGGGGCACCGGGCCAGGAGCAGGGTCATGATCATCCTGCGTATTTCTGTTATGAGCTTGGTCTTCGTCTTCACAACCATTCCGTCCGCCACGGGTGTCACGCACGAGGCCATCGTTCTTGTCCGTCCCGCCTGGTTGACCTCGACAACGCAGAGCCGGCACGACCCGATCGGTGTCAGGGCTTCGTGGTAGCAAAGCGTCGGAATCTCTATTCCCATCTCCCTTGCCACCTCGAGAACGGTGCGGCCCCTTTCGGCCTTCCGGTTCCTTCCGTCGATCCTGATGCTTACAGTTTCACTCATTCAGATCTACTCCACAAAGATCGCATCACCGGCAATTGCGTCAAACTTGCACACTTCATAACATGCGCCGCACTTGATGCATTTGGCTTGATCCAGATTGTGTGGCTGTGCCCGGGCCCCGGCCAATGCGCCCACCGGACAAGCCCTCACACACCTCTGGCAGCCGGTGCACTTCTCAGCAACGACCTTGTAAACGATAAGAGCCTTGCAGACCTTGGCGGGACAACGCTTCTTGTATATGTGTGCCTCATATTCGTCACGGAAGTACTTGAGCGTCGTGAGTACCGGGTTGGGAGCCGTCGATCCCAGACCGCAGAGTGACGCCTCCTTGATCGTTATTGCGAGACTCTCAAGCAGTTCAATATCACCCCGCCTGCCCTCACCTGTGACGATCCGTCCGAGGATCTCTCTCATCCTCCTGACTCCCTCCCGGCAGGGTGTGCATTTTCCGCATGATTCCTCCTCAAGGAACGCCAGGAAGTAGTGGGCGACATCGACCATGCAGGTATCCTCATCCATGACGATCAGGCCCCCCGACCCCATGATCGAACCCGCCCTCGAGAGTTCCTCATAATCCACGGGAAGATCGATCAAGGACGTTGGGATACAGCCGCCGGAGGGTCCTCCGGTCTGCACGGCCTTGAGCTCCCGGTCCTTAAGGACCCCACCGCCGATATCGTATATGATCTGCCTGAGCGTGGTCCCCATCGGAACCTCGATAAGACCGGTGTTTTTTATCTTCCCCACAAGCGAGAACACCTTTGTCCCCTTGCTCTTCTCGGTTCCCAGTGACGCGTACCAGTCTGCCCCGCGCAAAATGATGGGTGCCACGTTTGCCCAGGTTTCAACGTTGTTTATGTTGGTAGGCTTGCCCCAGAGTCCGCTCTCTGCGGGGAATGGTGGCCGCGGTCTGGGCCGTCCCTGTTCGCCTTCTATCGACGCCATCAATGCGGTTTCCTCACCGCACACGAAAGCCCCGGCACCTCTTACCACATTTATCTCGAAGTCAAAACCGGTCCCGAGGATGTCCTCACCCAGAAGACCGTACTCATGAGCAACATCAATCGCCTTCGTCACGCGTTCGAGTGCCAGCGGGTACTCTTCTCTCACATATATGTATCCGACGTCGGCCCCGATCGCGCGTGCCCCGATCGTCATCCCCTCAATCACCGAATGCGGATCGGACTCAAGCAGGCTCCTGTCCATGAAAGCGCCGGGATCTCCCTCGTCGGCATTGCAGATCACGTACTTGCCGTCCGGGCCGTGAGATTTCCTGCATATCCCCCACTTGATCCCTGTCGGGAAGCCTGCACCTCCACGTCCCCTCAATCCCGCTTTCTTGACCTCTTCTATGATGTCATCCGGCTTCATCTGCGTGAGAGCTTTTGGCAGCGCAAGATAGCCTTCATTGGTGATGTAATCATCGATGCTGTCAGGATCGATCCGTCCGCGGTTTCGCATCGCAATGAGGACCTGATCCTTGAAAAAGCCGACATCCGTAAGCGATGGCAACCCATCCAATCCGCGCTTCTCGCCGACCGCGAGCCGTTTCACCGTCTTCCCACCGACCAGATGTTTCTTGACTATCTCTTCCACATCGGCGGCAGTCACGTTCCCGTACATTGTCCCACCGGGTTCGACGGTCAGGACGGGGCCCAGATGGCAGTATGCATTGCACCTGCCGGCGGAAACATTGACCCTTGCGGACACCTTATGACGTTCGAGCGAAGCTTCCAGGGCCCGCTTCACCCCCCGCGCCCCGTTTAAGACGCAGCATGTGCCATAGCACACACTCACGGTCATCTTCTTGCGGCCGGATTTCTCAGTCATATCCACCCAGAACCTGCGGGATCTTCTCCTGGGTCATCTTCCCGTAGAATTTCCCGTCAATAATGAATACCGGCGCCAATCCGCAGCAGCCGACGCATCTCACGGACTCGAGTGAGAACTTGTCATCGTAGGTGGTCTCTCCCGTGTGAATCCCCAGCTCCCGCTCGAAACTGTCGAGAAGATTCGCGCCACCCCTCACATGGCACGCGGTCCCCAGGCACACGTGGATCATGTGTCTTCCTCTCGGAAGCAGGCTGAATGTCTTGTAAAAGGTCGCTATGCCGTATACCCGCGACAGGTCTATGTTGACTCTTCCCGCCACGAATCTCAGCGCCTCCTGGGGCAGGTAGTTGAGCTCCTTCTGTATATCCTGTAAGTAGGAAATCAGCATCGATTCGGAAAAGCGATGCTTGGCAAGAATTCCGTCGATCGCGGCGAGACTGGCGGGATCATCGAAACTCTTGATCCTCCGCTCCCTGGCTCGCTCCTTGGTTTCGACCTCCATGCGTTCCTTACCCAGTGCATGGGATATCATACCTGAGAGAGTCGACACGGGGCTGAACTTGGAAATATAGTTGTAAGCTCCTCTCCGCATCGCTTCCACGGCCCCCTCAACAGTCGGGAATACGGTCTCGCCGATGATCGGAACCATAGGCATGATATCGTGCACGGTCTTTAAGAGCATCAAACCGTCGTCATGCGGAATATCGAGATCAAGGATAACGAGATGGGGAGGTCTTGCACCTATCTCGGAAAGAAGCGCGGCCCCATCGGAGACCAGTCGTACGGCATACCCCTCGCCGGTCAGTGCGCTCTCTAACTCACTCCGTCTTCCGGGTTCTTGCTCCAGTACGAGAAGAACAAGCTCGATCAAGCGATGTCCTTTCTACATCCGGGTACAACCTAGTGGAGGCTTTCGGCACCGGCACCGAGAACATACTTGCTGACGGGTTTGCCCCCAAGCACATGTTCCGAGTAGATATGTCTGGCCTTGGCTCCATCGAGATCGCAGTACTTCACAGGAGGCGCACCGGGGAGTTCCACCGTCATCATCGGCTCGCGCGAACAAAGCCCGGCACACCCTGTGGTCTTAATGGTGACACCCGACCGTCCGAGTTCCTCTGAAGCTGAGAGAACAGCCTCAAGTACTCCCTCGGAGCCGGATGCTATACCGCACGTACCCATATGAACGATTACCCGCTTGGAGTGTTTGCGGTTCTTCAGGTCACGATAGTGGGACTGCAGCTTCTCAACACTGAGTTTCTGCATATCGTTCCCTGTCTGTGCGGCATGGCGCTCAAGGGCCGGTCCGCACAGGATGGATCGGTCCTGATCGCCTATCCGGCAGGCTTCAGGCCGGCTTCGTAGAGCTGAACGGCGATCTTGAACGAATCGAGATCTGTCCCGAAGACGGTCACTCCGACCTTGTCGGCCATCTGGATCGTGTCTTCCGGAACCTTCTTGCTTCTCACGACTATGATTGCAGGAACATCAACCAGATTTGCAGCGGCAATGATGTTCTTGTGGGTCTGGACCGTAATCCACACACTGCCCGGCTGTGCGCCCGCCATGACGTCGCTGAGCATGTCGGAGATGAAGGCGCCGTCGATCTCGGTCTCATTGACCTTGTTCAAAGGCTTGAGATTCAGTTTGGCTTCCAGGTCTTTGACTGTCACGGTTTGGCCTCCTTCAATTGGCGATCTAACCCTCCGGGGTCAGGCTGAGCATACCCACGTCCTTGAGCATCTCGCCACGACATGTATCGGGTTTCCGTGTAAGCGAACCGGGTACAACCAGTATTTTCTTGCCGGGTGTGCGGAGCCGTGACGTGAAGTAGTCGGTCAGCACCACCAGCTTTTCCACCGGTAGATCGACCTCTTTTCCCATTTGATAAGAAAGGGCCGCATAGAGCCAGATATTCTGCCCCTCGCAGATCCGGGACAGTATGTTGAGGTGACACCCTTGGTCGCAGCTCACGCAATGCATCAGACCCATCAGGTCCTCAAAAGGCACTGTCTTCTCGCATTGAGTGCACACCATATCGAACTTGACCGACTGGGCGCTCCCGGCGTAATTCCAGTAGTGATTGTCCTCTTTGTATTCGTCTTTGGGAGGAACATCTTCATATGAGAAGTACACGCGATCCTTGTTACAGTGATAGCATCTTTCGGTTACTATGAAGCCGTCTCTGAGATTTGTCATCCTCCAAGTGTGGTCGCACTTGTCACCAACCATATTGCTCTCCCTGCGCGGATTCAATAAGATCCCGACCCGAGGCCCACCCGAGTCCATAGAGCACAGGATACGGGCAAAAAGCGGCAATGTCAATCAGTAATTCGGTGCCTGCCTGCTTACTAGAATTTCGGTGACACCAAACTTAATTTCCGGAAGCAGCCTTCCTATAGATGCAACCCAGCTAGTCACGGTACCAGTACTTCCGTTAGGAAGAATTCTTCAGTAACCAGCTTTGGTGTCACCGAAATTCACCCTAATTTGTAAGCTGGTACCGAATTATTAGCGGAAGGCCTTTATGTACTGGCGGTAGCTGGCGTTGAGGATGAGCATGGGAATCAGATACTGGGTGCGTTTGCCCAGACTGAACATTCTTCGCATCGTACCCTTAAACGAATAGAACTCATCCTCGATCCATCTGCGGCCCCGGTCGAGCTCCTCAACAGTCATCCTGGCGGGTTTGAAGACCGTGTGGGCGATATCGTACTTCGTCCAGTCCTCGCTGATTATGCGGTTCTCACGCTTAAGCCGCTCCTGGAGCTTGGTCCCCGGAAAAGGAGTCAGGATCCCGAACTGGGCGAAGTCTATCCTGGTCTTGTTGATGAAGTCCAGTGTACGCCTGAAGACATTCTTGTCGTCATGGTCGAAACCAAAAACAAAAGCGCCCTCAATGCTGATACCGCTGTCATGTATCCTCTTGATGTGATCGTTAAAACGGGCAACCACATTGAAGCTCTTCCCCACTTCCTTAAGACTATCGGGCATGATCGACTCAAAGCCGACAAAGACCCCCCTGCACCCGGCCCGGTGCATCAGCTTCAGGAACCCGAGGTCCTTCCCTATCGTGATGGGTGCCTGGCAGATCCACCTGATCTTCAAGGGAGCAATCCCTGCGAAAAGATCTCTTGCATACGAGCGGCTGCCCGCCAGGTTATCATCGACAAAGACCACGAACTTGGAGGCCAGAGCACGTACCTCGTCTACCACCGAGCCGACCGACCGGAACCTGAACTTGTCGCCGAAGAAGCGCTGGACGCTGCAGAAATCACAGCCCAGGGGACAGCCCCGGGATGTCTGGACCGTTGCCTTGAGGAAATAGCCCTTGCGCTCGAAAATGTCCCTTCGGGGAATTGATATCTGCGAAGGATCAGGCTTCTTGCCCCTGTAGAACTTCTTGAGCCGTCCGGCCCTGAAGTCACCGAGCAGCCTCGGCCATATCCCCTCCGCCTCGCCGATAGCAACACAGTCCGCGTGCTTGATCGCTTCAAATGGTAAGGCGGATGGGTGTATCCCGCCCAGAACGGTCTTCACTCCGCGTTCTCTGTAGTGATGTGAGATCTCGTACGCCCTTGGGGCATTCGCAGTCAGACTGGTTATGGCAACGAGGTCCGGCGCGCTCGAGAAATCCAGGTCGCGCATGCTTTCATCAACCATCTCAATCTCGAAATCATCGGGTGTGAGTGATGCCAGGATCCCCAGAGCCAGCGGCGGGACCTGAAAGGCCCGTCCTGAGATGCTACGTTTCTCTTTCTTCCCCGTCCCCGGGGCAGCCAGGAGAATCTTCAACACGGTCTCCGATGCACGTGGTGTGTTCTGCCTCAGGAGGAGGCTACAGGAAGGGAGAATAGATGTCAAGGTGGGGAGGGGTCCGGTCACATCGGAGATTTGTCAGTCAAGTGTGCAGCCGCGGCTGCCGGGTTCCGCTCTAAAGGGTGCTCCGGGGTGAACTCAACGTATATAGCCCAGGGATTTCAGCTGATCGACCTGGTCTTGACTGAGCTTGGGGCTTCGCGTCTTAAGCTCGGCGCGTCTCAGGCGCATTTGGTAGTCCCACTCGTGCAGATCCGTCTGCATCATCCTCAGAGTCTTCAGGTCTTCCGCACCCAGGTCACGCGTCTCTCCAGGATCTTCAGCCAGGTCGATCAACTGAGTAGAGTCGTTCGTCGGGTCGTAGATCAGTTTCAACCCGTCACGGATCATCGCCTGGTAAGTACCCCACCTCATGGTCTCACTGAATACCGCCCGGGCCTGAGGCGTTTTGCCGCCGGCAATTTCAAGAGCTACCCCATCGTGCGTGTACCCGTCCGGCATCTCGAGGCCGTTCAGCATGAGAATTGTGGGCGTGAAATCCACGAGCCCTACATACTGATCTATGACCCTCGCCCCGGCTTCTCCCGGAAGCCTGATCATCAGGGGCACGTGAATCAGCTCCTGATAGACGGTCCTGGTGTGGCCGATCCAGTGGTCCCCCCGCTCCAGGAACTCTTCACCATGATCTGCGCCGATGACGATGATGGAGGTGTCGTAGAGCCCCAGCTCCTTGAGCACGTCCAGGAACCTCCCGACATGCTCATCGGTAAACCTGATTTCCGAATCGTAGAGAGCGTTCAGGAATCTTACGTCCTCTTCGGTCATTCCCGGGGCCAGCTCTCTCAGGTCACTGATCGTCTGGCCGCTTACGAGCGGCCCTTCATAGTCAGGATAGTAGTCGTACTCTTCATGCAGAATGTAGTCGCAATGCGGATCGAAGTAATGCACAAATAAGAAGAACTTGCGATCCATGTTCTCTTCGACAAAGGCAATGGCCTTTTCGGTGACCGACGGGGACGACACATGGCCGTGCCCCTGAGCGTTTTCCTCGTCATACGAGTCAAACCCCTGACCTATGCCGAAGGTGTCCGAGATATAGGCATGCGAGATTATTCCCCCGGTCGCATACCCACTGTTTCTGAGTATTTCGGCCAGACACGGAAACTTCTCGTCGAGTACAACCGCCTGGTCTTGATACCCCAGAACGTGTGGATACTGGGCCGTGAACATGCTCGCCACCGTTGGTGTGGTCCACGGCGCAGGAGAAATGGCATTCGTGAACAAGATGGCGTCAGAGGCGAACTTGTCAAGATTGGGGGTCGTGTTCCGTTCGTACCCGTAGCAGCCGACATGATCAGCTCTCGTGGTATCGATCAAGATCAGTATGACATTGTGCCCGCGCTCTGCTTTCGGCGAATCATGCGCCCGGGTACACGCGCACATGGCAATGGCGGTAACAAGGATCGCGAGGGAGACTCGTCTCATATTCATAACATACAACTATAGTGTACTCACAGCCATGGAGAAAGCGCTTTCAGGCGCTACCGCGAGATGATGATCTTTCTGCTCACTATGCCGGGATTTGTCGCTACCGAGACGAAGTAGACCCCGGGGGCCACTTCACCACCGTAGGAATCCCTGAGATTCCAGTTAAACGACCCGGCATCTCCGATTGTACCTTTCCTTACGACCCGCCCCAGAACATCATAGATCTCGACCGCTTCCTTCGCACCCGGCCTGGACAGCGAGATCGCGGCATACGATGTCGCCGGGTTGGGGTAGCATGTCACGACCAGCGCAGGATACGCGATATCGATCCCACCCAGACCGCCGAACCAGTTTACAATCCTCGAAAGCAGGAGTACACGGTCTTCCGGTGTCGAGATCGCTTCGAATCCAAACGAGAGATAGACGACTTTCGAGGAGTCGGAATCGAAGCGGATCCCGCCATGTTTGGCCGGATCACTGTAGTCGAAGATCACCTGCGCGGGTGCGATCGAGTCTATCACATCGGGGTAGTTCTGGTTATCGGCCCCATCTCCACCCTCGATCGTAATCGACAGGCCATCAGTTATGGGATCACCCGCCCTCCCGGACAGGGTCCAGAGGCTGGAATTCGACATGATGTGCCGTGCATGAAGGTACGTCCTGTAGAACGTCTCGGACTCCTCGGTCCATTCGTGGCTATTGATGTCATCAAGGCCCCATCCTATGTCCTGCCCGGTCAAGAAGAGGCGGCCGTCGCCTGCTAGGTAGGAAGCCAGCAGCGATTGATCGTGTACATCGAGACTCGGTGCGGCATGACCTGTGAACCAGATCACGAACTCCGTCGCGTCAAGGTCATCAACCTCAGGCACATCGATGGTCCGGTCCCACGTTCCCCACGAGATACCCAATGAGTCAAGTGCGTCTTCGTAGTAATGCTCCAGATCATAGCCCACGTCGTCATCGACGATGAGAGCACACACACCTGAGACGGCAAGAAATCTGACGCTTCTGGTGAAAGCAGGGTCGCGGCGCGATGTCAGGTTCAAAGTGGCGACACCGGTCCCGGGATCGTAGCCGCAGCCGATCGTAACGTCGATTGCGCACGAGCTGTCGCGTTCAAGCACGACCGAACCGCCCAGCGGGATGCCACCTGCGATTTCGTAGTCAGCAACCCAGTCCGGGGGTAGCTGCTGCGTGAAGTCCACGTCGAACGTGTCTACAGCCGTCCCACGACTTATCAGCGTCCCTGGGAAAACGGTCTCCCTTCCTTCACCCACTACATCCCCGCGTCTGGGCGCGGAATACCTCGCCCAGGCCGCCGGTGGCGCTGCGGAAGACACTGCCTGGACGATGCTTGTATCCGTTTCATCCTGGATAAAGACAATGGTGCTGATGTTGGCCGGGTCCCACGACGGGTCAACCTCAAACGCCAGTTCGAAGTCCAGCGTCTCCCCTGCATCTATCGCGAACACGATGCCACCGGGATCGGGAACAAAATCTCTGAACACGAAGTTGAAGGTGTCCTGGGTGTTGGGAGCTTCATAATATATACTGTCCTCGATCACGGCCGCCCTGAGGACAAGGCTGTCCGCCGAAGGCTCCTGCTCCGCTATCACGCTTATGTCAACGAAGCAGGAATCACCGGCTATTGAGTCGCTTGCCACCAGCTTTATCGGACTCGTGATCCCCAGATTCTCGTCGATCACATCCTTGATCGGTCCGACGAAGCAGGTCTTGGGTCTCCTGACACCATCAATCAGAAGCGCCGGTATGGTGGTTATGGAGTAGTAGTCGAAGCGTTCTACGATATCCACCGGGTTGGCAAGGTAGAACGGATCAAACTCCCACGGATGGTCTCCGTGGTACCTGATCATGACGACATCAACCGGGCTGTAATCGACAAGCATCGAATCCAAACTTGGATTCAGACAGCGGCCTCAACCGCATCCGGCGTTTATCGCCTGCTCGATCAATACCGTCCGTCTTGCCGCATCTGAGGTGCCTGCAGCAATAGCACTCAGAGCTCCAATCACTACCAGACACCAGACTAAGAGTTTTTGCATTCGGCTCCTGTGAGTCGGAATAAACAATAAAGCGGAACGCGCCTGCGTCCCGCTCCAACAAAACAATGGTACCACGAATCCCGCTTCAAGTCAAGCCCAAACACGGCTGCAATCGCGTCCGAGACCCGGCGGGGGCCTCGACGCCCTTACTTTACTACGGGTGACGCCTCCTGGTCAAACGGGTTGGTTCTCATTGCCAGCGAAAAAAGATACGGGTAGTTGTTCTTGAGGTGTCTCATGTAGTCCAGCCACTCTCCCACCAGCAGGACATAGGCTCTCCTTATGTCGCCCGCGAGGTGTTGGCAGTCGCTGTCCGGCAGGACGGCAAGATCCCCGCGAGACTGGATTTCCTCCGTGAGATGAAAGACCGCCCGAAGGAGATCCGTGAAGGTCTCATGCTCAAGCAGGGCGGGATTCTCAAGAAGCCGAACCATGAAGTCCCTCTTTGTAAGCAGGAAGGTCCGCAGGTTCTCGAAGTCAACCTTGGCGATATCAATGCCATAGTTGTACGATCTGAGATGCTGGCTAACGATCTCGAATTCTTTGTCCGACCAGTCATTCGAGACGATCATCTCTTTTCTGATGCTACCGAGTCCGGGATCGGAATCCGAGAACGTCGCCAGAAGCATGGTCCCGGCTTCACTGAAGAAGGCCCCTATGACCATATTGAGTTTCTCAAGCACTATACGCTTCTCCCGCCGGCTGAGCAGGCTGTGGATTATCAGAGAAACCAGCAGCACTTCGATCGGAACAAATGCTACGTCACCCACCATGTATAAGAATATGTGATGCGCATCGTGGAAGACGACATAGTGAAAGCAGTACAGTGCCGCGGACAACACGACCAGCGAAATACCCAGGAAGACCTGCCAGCGATGTAACTTCATATTCAATCACTCCTCTTCATGCGAACGCAGATGACCTCTCATATCACTCTCCGTTTGATTCCCGCCGGTGAAACATGGTTGCTTGAGCGATTCGTCAAATCTGGCAGTCACGACAGGCATAGGTGATCCGCCCGGCCTGCCGAAACGACTCCACGCGGCCTGCACATCTCGGACACGGTTTACTCTTGCCGCGATAGATCCGGATCCACTCATCCTCTCTGCCCCGTTCATCAAGCCACCTCTTCATCAGTCTGAGTGTCCAGTCAGTGAGGCGCCGCTTGTCATTCGGGGAAAGCCGTCCAACCTTTCTCCGGGGGTGGATCTTCGCGCGAAACATGATTTCGATCCTGAGGATGTTCCCCACACCGGATATGATCGTCTGATCCAGGAATGCCTCACCTATCGTGAGGGACGGCCCGGCATCAAGACGCCGCAGGAATTCTTTCCTTGAGAAGTCGTCTCTTAGAGGATCCGGACCAAGATTGCCCCACGTCGGGTGCCGGTCTATGTCCTCCTGTGTGAGAAGCCTTACGACCGGCGCCGAGAACGCGACCGCATCGTGGGACCCGGTACTCAAGATCAGGCGCGCCCGCTCACGCGGTCTATCCCAGGTCTCGCCTTTGCGATAAACGCGCCAGTAACCCCACATCATGAGGTGTACAAGAATGATCCTCTTATCAGAGAGTCTGATGCGGAATTGCTTGCCAAAGGCCTCAACGTCATCCAACCGCAGGTCCCGGAGTGAGGCCTCGAGCCCCTTGAGCTTACGCACACCGAACTCGATCCGGACCTTCTTACCCTTGAGCACGCGTCTGAGCTGCCTGGCATTGTGGTGTACTAACGGACCTTCCGCCATTATCCAATCCTGGTCGGGTCAGCTGCTCACTCTTCAACCATCGCCTTGAAGGCTTTGTCTTGCCTGAGTGCTTCGAGATCGGAGTCCTCACGCGCCATCTTCTTAAAACCGGGTGACAGCGCAAGGGCCTCTCCAAGGGTCGCCAGCGCCTCATCCTTCATGCCGGAAAGCGAGTAATAGCATGCAAGATCGTACAGGGCATCCGGCAAGGTGGGGTTCAACTTGACCGCCTTCAGGGCCGCGCCCCGAGCGCCCTTAAGATCGCCATCCTCTTTTAGAGCACTGGCTTCAAAGAGAGCGCTGTAGGAAAGCTGTATCGCCAGCAGACGCGACAATTCCTCAACCGGTTCGTTATGGTCATCGACTCTCAGGTCGATATACCTGTCATTCAGACCCAGATATCCGCCGGCCTCTTTGACCACAAGCAGTGAAGCCGACTGCTTGCCCCTGGAATCGCCCCCGGCTTCCTCACCGGCCTTGAGCGCTTTGACCAGACGGAGGCCCAGCGGACCCACGGTCGCCCCGAATGTCTCCGCCATCGCCGTGACGGTCGTCTCGTCGACAAGTATGTTGCCCTGGCAGGCATAGTACTTGCCGGCCTTGCCTCCGGCCCAGGCGATGCATTCCTTGCCGGTGAAGGTGGCCGACCGCCCCACTGCGTCCACTATCCCCGCCTGCCGTCGTTCCCTGCCCTCGTCGGCTCCGGTCAACTGGTCGAGGACTTCATGTGGATCAAGACCGGAGGCAAGGAGCGCAAGCCCTTCAGGGCCGTACATCGTATTGGCATATGACTGGGTCGCAACAGCTCCGACCCCCGCACTTGCCCACGGCACGACTGCACCGACCGCGAGGAATTTCGAAGCCACCGCGATACCCAGTTCACCCGTCTCCGGATCGAATCCTACAATCGAGAAAGTGGAAACGTTTGAAAGCCTGTTTGGCGCCGTGGCAAAACATGTTGCCGCACATCCCAGGACAAGGACCACGCCGATCAGCAGGTTTCTCATTGCTCTCCCCTCCTTCCCCAGAAGAAGACAAGCATATCGTCGATATGGGCACGCCAGTTGCCCCAACTGTGCCCTTCGTTGAACTCCTGGTACCTCATGCGATAACCTTTTTCGGTGAGGATCGCCTGCATCTTCCTGTTCTCGCTCAGGAGATCACCGAATCTGCCACAGTCGATGTAGAAGTCGACAAGCTGTTTCGGGCTTTCCTTCACCTGCACGAGGAGTCTCCCGTCATCCACTTCGAATGCCCCCGACTGGGAACCACACATGCCGAAAACCTCGGGGTGGTTCATGGCGATCATAAAGGATATGGCGCCTCCGAGCGATGCCCCCATGATCGCAGTATCGTCCGGCCGGGTGCTGACGTCATAGCGCACGCGGATGAATGGTACAATCTCTTCGATAAGCAACCTCTCATAGTCGGCATTCAGCCAGTACTCGTAATTCCTGTCGAACGGATCGACGAAGACGGCGATGATGGGGGGAATACGGCCCCGGCGGATAGTGTTATCGAGCACGTTGACCATCGAAGCGAGGGTGATGTACTCTCCCCCATCCTGTACAAAGACGACAGGATAGGGACCGGGGTTGGGGATCTCACCCGTCGAGTCAGGCCGTGACCCGAATGGCATATACACCTGGATCTTCCTCGTACTGGGCAGTATGTCA
The DNA here is from genome assembly GCA_043810925.1 of Candidatus Eiseniibacteriota bacterium. Taxonomy (GTDB): domain Bacteria; phylum Arandabacterota; class Arandabacteria; order Arandabacterales; family Arandabacteraceae; genus Arandabacterum. The sequence continues at coordinate 16,545 of JBDRNT010000055.1, read as the reverse complement.
CTCGTGAACTCATGAACATCGACCGTACCCCGCTCAGGGAACATGGTCTCGGTGATTTCAGATGGCGCAGTGTAGGCGGGCATGCTGAATTCGGAATTATCTCCGAAACCGCCTGATATCGTCCTCGCGTTGAGCGGGTCAAGCATCCAGAGCCGGTCGACGTAGAACTTGTAGTCTATGCGCGCATCCATCGGCATTGCGAGTGTCAGGTAGTAGAGATTGGTCCCGGCCAGCCTTGTCATCTCATGGGTCTTTGGATCCCAGCGGTTTATGTCGGAGGGGACGGTTGCCCTCAAACCCACTGTGCCGTTGTAGACAAAGGTGACAAGACTATCCTCGATGAGCGGGAACCTGCCGGCGTTTTCCTCAAGGAAGGTCGTCACAGGCCATGAGACTGTATCGCTATATGTTCGGCCGAGTTTCTCCTGCAATCTCTTGATCTTGGGGCTCATGATCTGCGAGACGTCTTCCGGGTAGCCGGGACCGCTCCAGGCCAGGAACAGACCCACAGCGAGAGCCAGTAAGATTGCCGATCGTACTGGATTAACCATGTTATGTATCCCCTTTCCGGCGAATCGAAGCCTTCGAATTCTTTATAACATCTTGGAACCTCTCGTGCCACCGGAATCCACCTCCGTCCCGCGGTGACGGTAAGGCTTGACTTCTACGGGATTCCGTGGTACAATAGTCTCGATCTTAGGTAATGGGACGCCGGGAGTGTGCCGACTCGCCGGTGTTTTTATATGAGAGGAATACATTGATGCTGAACAGGTTATCGTTGTTGCTGGGGGTGCTTGTACTCGTTTTCATTCCTTCCGCGTGCTTCTCGATATGGCACTGCGGAGACATTGAGCTGCCTGCCGAGCCCCGTTCGGTTCTAATCGACCCCGTGACGGGAGATTTCTTTGTCGGTGCCGCTACGGCCCACCTCATGAGAATCGATGAGGCCTCATATGACGTGACCCTGTTCGACCTTGTGGATACCCCGGACGCGATAGGATTGGACCCGGCTTCAAGGTTGCTCTACATCTGCCATGCCGATGCGGGCATGGTGACAATAATGAGCATCGAGACAGGTGACACGGTCCTGGTCGAGGTCGGAGAGTCCCCATCGGGTGTGGCCCTGGATCCGATCCGGGGCCTGGTGTATGTAGCCGCCGCAGGTGACAGCGCAATATGGGTCCTGGAGAACTCGGCCGTAATAGACACTATCTTGTGCGATGGCAGTCCCACCGCCGTGGCTGTAGATCCATGGACGGGAAGGGGTTTTGCGACGCTTACCGACTCTGACCTGCTTTTCGACTTCGATACCTCAACCGGTGATACAGCATACTTCACAACCGGGCTTGCACCCGCCGGCATTGAGATTGATCCCGAGAAAGGGGAACTCTATATCGCGAACTCCGGGGAGGCCGCAATAACGGTCTTCGTAATCGAATCGGACTCGGTCTACAGCGTCTCTGTCGATGGGCCGGTCACGGCGCTTGCCCTCAATCCCGAGACCGGACACCTCTTCGCCGGTACTGTGCCCGCCGGTGTCACTATTGTGGACACGGACACGTATGCAACGCAAAACGTCGGGCTCCCGGCCGAACCCGCGTTCATCTCGATCGACGGCCTGGCCGACAGGGCCTTCGCAAGCCTGCCCGGTGCGGACCTTCTTGTTGAGATAGACTCTGACGGTGACACTCTGATGATCCCTGTACCGGGAAACCCGGCCATGCTTGCTCTTAACCCCGTTACCTACAAGTGCTATGTCGCCGATACCGAGTCGCAGGCACTCAGCGTTTTCGAAGCGGGCAACTACAGCGGCGAGCGTATATCAGCCATGGGCGGCCCCGGCCAGGTGCTTATCAATCTTGGAAACCATAAGGTCTATTCCCCGAAGTGGTTCTCAGGGGGGCTTGTGGTCATAGATGGGTACACGGATCAGGTATCCTCCATCCCCACCGCAGACGGGCCGAACGGCCTTCGCGTAGACCCCGTGAGCGACGATATCTATGTCGTCTGTGCCTGGGCGGGCATGCTGACTGTGAAGAGGAGCGACAGCCCGGATACGCTGCTTGTTCCTATTGGCGGCTATGCTCACGGTTTGGGCCTCAATCCCAATACCGGAAAGGCATACGTCAGCAATAGATACACGCGCGACCTCAGCGTCATAGACATGGAGACACTGGATACCACAATGGTGAGAACAGGAGCCTATCCATGCTATGTCGACATCAATCTCGATCATAACAAGATCTATGTGCCTAATCGAACGAGCTGGTCGCTCACGGTCGTAGACGGAGCCCTGCTCACGACGACCTTTGTCCCAATCGGTCGCGCACCAACACTGGTCTGTGTCCAACCCGTGACCAACAAGATACTGTCTGCCGATAGCGGCGGACGAACCATCACTGTTGTGGATGGGACCACACTCGAGCGGGAAGAGATTCCGGTCGGAACCACGCCGCGGGGTATGGCAATCAACACGAACACCAACACGATTTATGTGGCCAGCGGCGTCGATGGAGAGGTGACGGTTCTCGACGGCGACACGTACAGCAGGACTCCCGTTCCGTGTGAGGTCGGCATCTTCGCAGTGAAAATGGACAAATGGCTCGATAGGGCCTTCACGGCAGGCTGGTCGTATGATGCGATCTACCTGATAGACGGCAATTTCTTCTCAAGGTTGAGAATACCGACAGGTGCTGAGCCACACGGCATTGCCTACGATCCCGTTCTGGAGAAGCTCTACGTTGCCAATCATGCCGGCAACTCCATGGACATCATCAAGGTCAGAGAGAAGATATCCCCGCGACTCGAAGTCACGATTGACTCGCTTCCCGGTGATGTAGCCTACACACCGACACCGACCATAACGGGAACAGCGACATCGCTCAGAGCACCCCGGGACTACGGCATAATGAAGGTGCTCTACAAGGTAGACAACCTCAGAGGAGCGTGGAGCGAAGCCACCGTCATCGGCCACGGGACGGCCGTCACATGGGAGATCACGACGCCTCCGCAACTGCTTGGGGAGCACCTGGTCTTCGTCGCCGCCCTTGACAGCACGGCCGGCTCGCTCTCTTCGTCATCCATATCCTCACTCGTGAGGATGAGCGACATCGCCTGTTATGAGTTCACGTGTCTCACCTCACCGCCGGAGACGCCGGTGCCGATAGCCCCCCCTGACGACGATCAGATGGGCGGCGACCGGCTGGCATGGACCCCGACGTGCGGGAGCGAAGGCTGGTACGACATTGAACTGTCAGCCGATCCGGATTTCTCCGGTGACCTGACGAGAATCAGCAGCATCCAGTCACCGGTCTACACGCTGACCCCGGGCGACATCGACGACGGCGTGACCTGCTGGAGGGTGGCGGCGGTCGACTACCCACACGGCAAGCGAAGTGCCTTCAGCCCTGTCTACACTCTGGATCTGGCGGACGGCCCGGGAGGTCCGACCGGACCGGCCCTGGCGCATATAGCACTCACCATATTTCCCAATCCTGCATCGCAGAGCGTGTCACTGAGACTGGCCGGCACGAACCCGGCCGGGAGCCACTGCGCCGTCTATGATGTTGCGGGCAGGTTTGTTGCGGCCATACCGCTTGTGGCATCCGATAACGGCCTCGCCGGCTCGTGGAGTGCTACCGACGTGTGGGGCAACCCGCTGCCGCAGGGTGTGTATTATGCGCGGATCAAGGCCGGCAGAGAAACCTTCGAACACAAGATCATACTGCTGCGTTAGCACAGGCTAGGGATGCTTGTGCGCCTCGAGCAGAGGCTCAACGATCTCCGGTGCAATGCGCTCCATCCTGTAAACCTGCTCCCGATGGTTGCCTCTCATAGCGGGATTGTACCACTCCCAGACGATCTCACCGCCGCTTGTAATTTCGAAGCAACGCCCACGGTCACCCTCACATACAAGAGTGTTACAGTTCGGCAGCCGTTGAGATGACCCGCGCTCAGGCGTGTAGAAACTTTCCGGAGGATCGCCGACATATTCCCACTCGATCTCCTCTGTCAGCGGGTTGAGCTCGATCAACCGCGTGAACTGCCGCGTTCTGGTCCCGTTGTCGAATATCAGGATGTTTCCGCTCTCGACCATGGTCGGATGATGGGGCCAATCCAGATGACCTTCACCCCACACCCAGAGGATTTCTTTCGTATCCTGATCGAGCGCGGCTATCTGATTCACGTTCCTGAAACATATCAGGAGATTCCCTTCACGGAACCTCAGGTCAGACCTGCCTACCTGCGTGTCGGGAATGATGCTGATCGTATTCATGTGAAACTGGTCATATCTCCGCGGCCACGCGTCTATCTCCGCCTTTACGGATTCGGCATAGGCCGTCAACGGCTCCCAGGTCTTGGGATCGACCCGATCGGCTATCAGGCTGTCCAGGATGGTGTCAATAAACGAGCGCTGGTCGAACTTCTGTTTGATCTCGTCAAGATGTGCGAAAGTAGACCATCTTTCGATCTCCTCACCATCCTCTGAAAGGCGGACTATCGCCGGGAACCGAATATGCAACCTTCTGTGAGCGTGAATCTCGCGGCCTATCACATAGATTGTACTATCAGGAAGAGCCGTTATCTCATGGTGTGCGTCGGTCTCACTCCTCCATACGAGGTTCGAATTCCAGTCGAGTCTGATGACATCATGGAACTTGCGAATCACCAGCACATCCCCGTTATCAAGCATCCGGGCGAAATCCCATACTCGCTGCGGCCCGTCATCGTATGCCCACGTGTTCACGACTGTTCCGGTCATGTCCATGAGGACAACTTCGGAGGTCAGCCCGCTGCAGTAGAGATTGTAACCTCTATACGATTTTGATGGTTTGAACCTCACGACCCCGGCCTTAGCGGGATCGCTCTCATCCTTGGTAACCGTCGTATAGGGCAGAGACCGAAGGGCTTTCAGGTCATCTTCAAGATCGTCACTGTCGGCCCGGACCCCGATCGATATGATTGCTGCCGAGATGAAAACTGCAGATGTAACCAGACAGCGTCTTCCGATCCGTGCTCTCAATATAACCTCTCACTTCCGCGGACAATAGAAACATAAGCTATTCTTAAGAGAGAAGACAAGAAGATGACGCGGGGAGCTCGCAGTACTGAGGCGTCATTGCGAAGAGCGTAGTGACGTGGCAATCCCTTGGGCCGCACCTCACAGGAGGATGCCACGCTCCCTTTGGGAGCTCGCGGTGACACCTCCCAGATGAGAGAGCTTGTCAGGGCCGCGCGTGTCTGGCATTATTCACCATATGATGGCACATCTGGAAACCGGGCGCGATAGGGTCTACCGGCGTTTGCTCGCTGCGCTGATTTCCGTTGTTTCACTGGCATTCTACCTGGCCACGCTTCCCAGGAGCGTACTTCCAGGCGACAGCGGCGAGCTCATAGCGGCGTCACGTACACTGAGCATCGCGCACCCTCCCGGTTACCCCATGTATGTGATGATCGGCAAGTTGTTCTCATCTCTCTTCGTATGGGGCTCGGTGGCTTACAGGTACAATCTCCTCTCGGCGGTTGCGGTGTCTGCGACGCTGGCAATCGTCTATCTGATCCTCACTGAACTGCGTGTCGGCAAGTTAATAGCTCTCGCCGTGACGCTCGGTCTGGCCACGCTCCAGTCCTTCTGGCTTCAGGCTACGACGGCGGAGGTCTATGCGTTTAATGCCCTCTTCACAGCAATACTGCTTCACTCGGCCCTCCTGGGAAGAAGATATGGTGAGAGGAGCTTTCTCCTGATCGCATTTGTCGCCGGGCTATCGCTCTCACATCACCTCAGTCTTGCCTATCCCGTGATCGCCGCTGTTGTGATTCTCACTGCCGGCGTGAAAGTCATACCCCGTGTTAAGACGCTGGTCCTCTCGGCGCTTCTCCTGATCATAGGCCTGACCGCATGGCTTTATATCCCCGTGAGGGCGAGTCTGGGGCCACCGCTCACATGGGGCAGTACTGATACTCTGTCAGGATTCTTGTCACACATCACTGCGCAGAGTTACAGGTGGCGGTTGAGAGAGCTCGCCGGCGCAGCACGGATCACCGATTTTTTAGGTTTCTTCCGGGTCGAGACAAACGAATCAGGACTCATTCTGATGCTTGCCGCACTTGCAGGTGTAGCAGCCAATGTCAAGCGGTTGACTCTCGTAGGAGGCTTTGTCATCCTGGTACTGCTGTTTGCAGGACACTTCGCCATGTACAGCATCCCCGACATAGAGAGCCACGTGTTTCCGGCATTGATCGGTATAGGTGTGCTGGCGGGGTTGGGACTCCAGGCGCTTGCCGACCTTGCAGCCAGGTACAGGAGGTCCGCAGGCTCTATCGTCGCGGTGTGCACGTTTCTTGTCCTCATACCCAATTTGCGTGCGGTTCACCCGCGACGGGATGAATGGTTCGCGATTGACTATGCTGAAGCAATCAAGGAGAGCGCGCGGGCCGCGTGCGGTGAGAATTGTGTCGTGGTGACGAGCGGGGCCCTCTCGACTTTCCCATTGCTCTACACGTCCTTGACGGAATCCGGTGGAGTGCCGGTGTACGACCTCGCAGCTTCAAACCCATCTATCATAGGTGAAAACGATAGACCGGCGAATCTGGAGGAATGCGTCGCCCGGGCCGCTGAGATTTTTGGCCGAGCCAAGATCGCGCTCCTTGGGCCGGTACCGGGAAATCTTCTCGGCAGCGAACCCCGCATCTGCGGGATGGTATACGTCCTCGATCGACCGCTGACAGACCGCTGCTCCCCCCTTGATTACGAGATCCGCGGGATTGGAGAGGACCTACGGGAGTACTCTTCGAGACTCCTCAGTGCAACTTACTATCTCCACGTCGCCCGATGGCATGCACAACAGGGCGACACAGCCGCCGTGAGAGACAAGGTCGAGCGAGCATTGGCTGCCGCCGGTGATGATGTGGGAACATATGTAAACTCAGCGACACTCTATCTCGAGGCCGGCATGGTGCGTCAGGCGTTCGGTGTGGCCGGCGACGCAGTCAAGGTCGATCCCGACTTCTTCGAGGCTCATGACCTGCTCGCCAACATGCTCACGAGCGCAGGGCGGGCTGAGGAAGCCGTTGTCGAGTACAGGAGGGCCCTCAAGGGAAGTCCAAGGCCCGCCGTGGTCTACTCCAACCTGGCAAACGCTTATGCCACAATGGGGGATCACGCAAACGCTCTCGATAACTTCTACCGGGCTATCGAGATTGATTCGACGCTCACGAACACGTATGTCGGTCTGGGACGCACGCTTGAAGCCCTTGGAAGAACAGGCGAAGCCCTGAAATACCTGAGGCACGCCCGATCGATCGATCCCAACTCGACCCTGGCCACTCGTGCCGAGGCGACCCTGCTTCTTAAGACCGGTAGACCCGAAGAGGCCATCGAGGTTCTTAAGAAGGGGCTTGCAGTGGAACCCAACAACGCGGTCCTTCACTCGGACATGGGACTCTGCCACCTGAGGCTTGACGATCTGGACCGGGCTATTGCCACTCTTGAGCGAGCTCTCGTGCTGGATCCGGCTCTCATTCCGGCACGCGGGAATCTCGCTGTCGCTTACGAACGTAGCGGTCAGCCTCTGAAGGCAATAGAGGCGTACCGAAAGTACATAGAACTCGCTCCCCCCGGAGCGCTCAAGGAAAAAGCCCGCGAAGCCATCGAGCATCTCCGGACCGGGCGGTGAGAAACCCTGACGGATTGTCTGGTGTTACTGAATGTAGCCCAGGGCGCGGAGCCGCTGCTTGGTGTCCTCGCTGAGCTTAACAGGCGTATCGGGTTGAAGATCATCTCCGGAGCGCCATATGAGGATGTAGGGCGCCTGGGGCTTCGACTGGGGGGGGCCAGGCGGCACGGCCTGCTTTGTCGGCTTCTCTGTAAACGGCATCTCCGAAGCAGGCGATAGCGTGGGTCCGGTAAACGTCATACCGGTCGCAGGCTCACCATCGATCCTGCAATCAAATGTCAGGCTGGCCCGCTTGGGATTGGCCTTGAAAGCCAGACGGACAGTGCCCTTGAGCTCGAGTCCTTCGATCTTGAGGGCGTACGAGGAGACTTTCTTCAGCTTCGCACGCTCGCTGTCCACCGGGTTCCCGTCCAGATCGAGGATCTTCGCCATCTGGATGCTGCCGACAAACGGCTTCTGCTGAGCTTTCACACTGAAATCAAAGGTATGGCTTTCCCCACCACCGGAGATCTCGACGAACCATGACTCCGATATGGTGAAGAGAGTACCAAAGAGTACATTCTCCATCAGTTTGCGGGTATCAATCTCTCCGGCGAGGACATCGTGGTGTTCGCCGGGATCGGCTGCCAGGTTGAGCAGCATCTCCTCGCCGGTCACGGTATTGTAGATCAGTTTCCAGGGATAGGCCGTCAGACTCTTCTTCTCCGCGCCGTACAACATAGACTCGGAATAGGCGAACTTGGGCGGCAGCAGGCCGACCTTGGAAGGCTCGGCTTCCCCCCGGCCCGTGATAAGCGGTTCGAGGCTCACGCCCTCAAGATGAGTCGTGGCCGTGATGCCAAGGATGTCGAGGATGGTCGGCATGACGTCCAGAAGCCGTACCTGCTCGCCGACCTTCGTATTCTCCGGAACCACGCCCGGGAGCGAGAAGATCAGCGGTACCTTGATAAGCTCGTCAAAGAGGGTGTGCCCGTGCTCGAATCCCCTGTGTTCAAAGAACTCCTCACCGTGATCGCCTAACAAGACTATCAGGGTATTATCTTTCAGGCCTCTCTCTTCAATTCCTTTCAGGAGATCTCCGACCGCCACATCCGTAAAGGCAATCTCGCCGTCATAGAGGGCACGGACATGGTTCCAGTCTGCGTCTGCCGCTGGATCGCCTTCCCGGGACAGTCCAACCTTGAGACTCTCGTATGTCTCACGGTCGAATATCTTGCCTATCCTGCCCCGATACCCGGGATCGAAAAGTGTGTCATAGGGAGCCGGTGGTTCGTAGTCCAGATGCGGATCGAAGTAATGGACGAATGCAAAGAACGGCACATCCTTATTCTCATCAAGCCACTTCAAGGCATCGGCAGTTGTGCCGTCGGCGATGCGCGCAACCCACCGCGGGGTGGTGTCATAAAATTCGAAGCCCCTGTCCACACCAAACTCCACTGCGAGAGCCGGGGCATTTATTATTGCGCCGGTCGCGTAGCCATGCTTGAGCAGCACCATTGCCAGCGGCGGGAAAACCGTTCGCATCCGTCTCCCATAGGAACCGACCCCGGGTTCGATAAACCCGGCTCCGTGCTGAGTCGGATAGAGCGATGTCAGGGTCGTGGCAAAAGACGGAAGCGTCCAGGGCGACTGACTGACGGCACTTTCGAAGAGCACGCCTCCGGCCGCAAGCCCGTCGATATTCGGACTCGTGTTGCGCTCGTACCCATAGCACCCGAGGTGGTCGGGCCGTAGCGTATCGACCGCTATTATCAAGAGATTGAGTTTACGCTCGCTCGTCTGACCACATGAAAGCGCCAGGCAAACGCATAAGAGCAGTGTCAATCTGACGCAAGTCCTCATACCGGGCTCGATACCTCCTGCTGGTGATGGCCGCCCACCCAAGGGCGTCCAACAGATAATATATCGGATTGGACCGGCCTTGGCGAAATCTTTTTCGCCGGCCGGCCGCCGCGCCCGGACCGGGATAGCCCTGCGGTTCTAAACCGGGCCGCGTGGGAATAAGCCTGGGTCCGCAGTTGTCAGATATATCAGGAACGTCAGACGATGGAGATGTGTTAATATACCCGGGCTCGACAATCGAAACACCCGGAAGAAGGAGAATGAGAATGAATCGAATCTGCGCCACCGGGATGTGGCTGATGGTGGTATTGCTGGTGCCGGTCTGTGCTCACACGGCGCCCGGTGAGACCGGCATCTCAACATCCCCCGGGGATTCGTTGGATCTTCAGCAGTGTCTTGAGATCGCTCTCAAGAACTCGCGGGATATTGCCATAAGCAAGGGCGACGTGACCAAATCTGAAATCAACCTCAAGGATGCCCGGGCGGGATTCATGCCCGACATCGACCTTTCAGGCGGTTATAACGTTACCGACACCTATGACAGGCTGGAATGGAACGAGAATCACTACAGCCTGTCGCTGAACGCATCAATGACTCCCTTTAACGGTGGCCGGACCTGGATAAACACCGCCAAGTCCAGGGAGTCGCTGGCCTCTGCCAAGCAGAGCTACCGCCTTACGGAGATCGGACTGATTCTTGACGTCATGAGGAAATACTACAGCCTGCTGGAGACAACGGAGATTCTCAAACTCAGAGAGGAGAGCCTGGTGCAGCGCAGAACACATTTTGACTTTGCCCGTGCCCGGTTTGACCTCGGACTTGTACCCAGGGCCGACATCCTCAAGGCCGAAGCGGACGTCATAGCGGCGGAGATCGACTCGCTCGAGGCGCTGGGAAATCTCGGGCTCGCACATGCAGAGCTCAATGACGCGATGGGTATCGATCTGGATCATCCCACTCAAGTTGCGTCCACCGTGTTCGAAAGGGAGCCTCCTCCCGATGTCAAAGACTGTGTGAATGAGGCGTCCCTGAACCGTCCCGAGCTCTTGCAGCAGAGGGCCAATGTCTCGATCAAGCAATCCAACGTGAGACTCGCGCAGATTGACAGATGGCCGACTCTTACGCTCTCCGGCACATATGACGCATATATCGATGCGTTCGTATTCGACGATCTTCCCCTTAACCGGACCAACTGGGAGGACAATAGCGATTGGCGTGTAGGAGTTGGATTGAGATTTCCCCTGTTCGACGGCGGGGTGGCCGGCAGGGCCGTCCGGGCTGCGAGGATAGACCTGCATGAGGCCGAGCTCGGTTACACGCAATGGCGGAAGGAAGTGGACCTCGAAGTCAAACTGGCGCATCTCAACCTTGTGACCTCTTTTAAGAAGACCGATCTCACCCGCAAAGAGGTCGAAAGCGCAGAGGAGAGTTACAACACGGCACTTGGAAGATACGCGGCCGGAATTGCTCCGATAACGGAGGTCATCGATGCGGGGGTGGCACTGTCGAACAGCAAGGTGGGCCACACCATGGCGATCTACGATTATCATCTGAACAAAGCTGTATTGAGACAAGCGATGGGCCGGTTGCCGTACGAGTTGGCAGGGAGGGCTGAATGAAAAAGAGGCGGTTAGTCATTATCGGCGCCGTGATCGTGGTAGCAGTGATAGCTGTCATATTGATCTCGGCCACAGGGAACCGGACCGAACAGGACCAGAAGGTGAGGACTGTGACGGTCGCAAGAGGCGACATAGTCATCAAGGTGACCGAAAGTGGCGAAGTACAGCCTCTGACCACCGTCAACATAAAGTCGGAATTGGCCGGTGAGGTTCAGAAGCTCTACGTGGAAGAAGGTGACAGTGTCAAAGCCGGTGACCATCTGGCGCTGGTACAGCAGGAGTCGTCGCAGGCCCAGCAGGTAGCGCAGGCGCGGGCGTCCATAGAGCAGGCCCAACTTGACCTGGTGGATGCCGAGCGGCATCTCAAGCGTCAACAGGAGCTCTTCAGTAAGGGTTTCATCTCCAAGAAAGAGGTTGAGGACGCGGAGCAGGCATACAAACGCGTCCAGATCCAGGTAGAGCTTTCAGAGAAGAAGCTCTGGCTGGTGCTTGGCGGGTCTGAGTCGGTCAAGTCACAGAGCATCGGGGCGAAGTCCTTCGACAACATCATCGTCGCGTCACCGATCTCCGGCGTGGTGCTCAACCTGAACGTCGAAGAAGGTGAGATGATCACCTCCGGGACCCAGGCTTATGGCGGCGGTGGAACAACAATCATGACCATCGCCGACTTGAGCAAGATGATCGTAAACACTGACATAAACGAGGTGGATGTGAGCAGGGTGAGGGTGGGCCAGCCCGCACAGATCGGATTCGATGCCATACGGGACATATCTTTCAGGGGAGTCGTCAAGAAGATAGCCCCGGCCGGGGTCATAGAGGGCAATATAGTCGTGTTTCCTGTGGAAGTGGAAATCACCGGCTCGGTCTCCGGCCAGTTCCAGAGGTCCGATTCCGGGCAACCTCCGCGGCAGAGGGGGGAGATCTTCTCGCAGCTGAGCGAGGAACAGCGAAACAGCGTCCGAGCTGAAATGCAGGCTCTGCGGGAGCAGGGTGCAGGGCCTGAGGAAATGCAGCGTTATGTGGAGAGCGCGCTCAAGAAGTTCGGCCTCACACCTCCGGAGGATAGTCCGCGCCCGGCTTTTCCATCAAGCCTCGAGGGCGAGGAGGAACAGGCCGGTATCGAGCTCATAAGGCCCGGCATGACCGCGGACCTGGATATCATCATCGCCCGGGCGGAGAACGTGATCTATGTGCCTAAAGAGGCGATCGTACAGTACGACGGCCGTCCGGCCGTAATGCTCCACAGTGATGAGGAGACCGTGACGCAGCCCGTGGTCACGGGACTCGAAGACGACGTCAACGTGGAAATAAGGGAGGGGCTGGAGGAAGGGGATCAGGTGATCCTGTCGGGGTTCCAATCGGGTTCTTCTCAAGGATCGGAGCGGTCCCAATTCAGGGGCCCGCCGATGTAGTTGCCATACGAGGGATGCGAGCAATGTTGATCAGAGCACAGCAACTGACCAAGACTTACCGGATGGGCAAGATGGAGGTGAGGGCCTTAAGGGGGCTCTCCCTCGAAATCCAGAGAGGCGCATTCGTCTCCTTCATGGGTTCGTCAGGATCCGGGAAGACCACGCTGATGGATATCCTCGGATGCCTCTCAAGACCGACTTCGGGAAGCTATTTCCTCAACGAACAGGCCACCGACAATCTCGATGAGAATCAGTTGTCTGAGATCCGAAACGAGCAGATCGGGTTCGTCTTTCAGATGTTCAATCTGCTCGCAAGAACGAGCGCGCTCGCCAACGTCGAGCTGCCTCTGCTGTACTCGGGAGTCGGAGAGCGGGAACGCCGGCGAAGAGCCATGGAAGCCCTGGAGGTCGTGGGGCTCAAGGACCGCGCACAGCATTATCCCAACGAACTCTCAGGCGGTGAGCAACAGCGGGTGGCGATCGCCAGGGCGCTTGTCAACGACCCTGCCATAATACTCGCGGACGAACCGACAGGTAACCTCGATTCACGATCGGGTGCGGAGATAATGGCTGTTTTCGACAAACTCCATGAACAGGGCAAAACCATCATACTGGTGACGCATGATATCGAAGTGGCAAGGCATGCCGAGCGAATCGTACACATGCGGGACGGACAGATTGAGCGAGATGAAGTTCTGAGACAGGCAATCGAGCGCGCGGCAGGCAAGCCGGACGCATACAGAAGAAAAACCAGCCTGGTCGGAAGCCTGACTGCCGGCTTCAGATCCGGCTACAAGGGAATTCTCTCAAACAAGATGCGGGCATTCCTCACGATGCTCGGTATCGTAATCGGTGTTGCGGCCGTAATCGGGATGCTCGGTGTGGGTGAGGGTGCCAAGAATCAGATCACATCACAGATAGAAAAGCTTGGAGCGAACATCCTGGCCGTATCCCCTGAACGGCCCGAAAGCAAGGAAGAAGCGCTGGAGTGGAGAGGGAGATCGCCGGGATTGACCAGTGACGATGCGGCGGCTATCAAGGAGAACATCCCCACCGTCAAAGAGGTGGCACCGCAGATTAGAACCCAGGAGAGAGTGAGGTATCTCGATGAGTATTGGGACACAAGGGTTCTGGGGACGACTCCGTCGTACCAGGCGATAAGGAACCTCGAGATGGAAGACGGCAGGTTCTTCGGTCAGGCCGAGATTGACTCATGGGCCAAGGTAGCCGTGATCGGCAAGACCGTCAAGGACGAGCTCTTTGGCGACCGGTCCGCCGTCGGTAGGGACATAAAGGTGAGGGAAGAGCGCTTCATCGTAATCGGGGTCCTCACGGAAAAGGGACGCGTAGGCTGGGAGAACTTCGATGACCAGATCCTCATACCGCTGACGACCGCTGAGAAGAGGTTCACCGGAGAGGATCAGGTCCAGACGATCTACGTCCAGGCGAGGAGTTCTGAACTTGCAGATGTTGCGTCGCGTGAGGTGGAGGCACTGCTGACTGAAAGGCACAATAAGGTCGTGGACTTCAGGGTTCGAAGCCAGGAGGAATTCCGTCAGACAATCGAGCAGACCGCAAGCACTTTCAAGCTGATGCTCTCAGGCATTGCCGCGATATCCCTCATCGTAGGCGGCATCGGCATCATGAACATCATGCTGGTCTCGGTAACCGAGAGGACAAGGGAGATTGGACTTCGTAAAGCGGTTGGGGCGAAGCGACGTGATGTGCTTGTGCAATTCCTTATAGAATCCATGGTGCTTGCCTTTGTCGGTGGAGTGATCGGCATAATACTGGGGATCACGTTCGCCAATACCCTGGGGAATCTCATGGTGGGCGCAGGCATGTTCGGGCCCAGACGTCTCTTCGGCAGCGGCGGCGAATCGATAATCACGCTGAGCTCGGTCCTCATGGCCTTCTTCTTCGCCGTAGGCGTGGGCATTTTCTTCGGTATGTATCCGGCTAACAAGGCATCAAAACTCGATCCCGTAGAAGCCCTCAGATACGAATAGACTCCGGGGCCCCTGGGGTCACCTGGGGTCAGGCCTTGAAATCAGTTGAGCCGGTCTACCTACAAGCTCGTATAAGTCTTCCAGCGCTTCTCGAGTTCCGGGTCCTTCATGGTCGCAAGTATGTAATCGCAGAAATCGTTACCCGTGGCGCCATCAGACCTGCCCGTCATCACCAGTTTCTTCTCGTACTGCCCACAGATATCAAGCGCCATCTCGAGTCTCTTGCCCTTCTCGGGAAATCCGATGTGGTTAAGAAGCATCGCCCCCGCCCGGATCATACTGGACGGGTCGGCATGCTGGGCTCGTCCTTCCTTGACCATCCTGGGAGCGGAACCATGTATGGCCTCAAACATCGAATACCTCTTGCCTATGTTGGCGCTCCCGGCTGTCCCGACCCCACCCTGGAACTCGGCTGCCTCGTCCGTGAGGATATCTCCGTAAAGGTTGGGAAGGACCATGACCTTAAACGCGGTTCGCCTCTTGGGGTCGACCAGTTTCGCCGTCATGATATCTATATACCAGTCATCGCACTCGATCCCCGGATACTCCTCGGCTATCTTCTGGCCGATCTTCAGGAACTTCCCATCGGTCGTCTTCACCACATTCGCCTTGGTGACGATCGTCACCCTGTTGATGCCATTCTTCTTGGCGTATTCAAAGGCCAGTCTGATGATCCGCTCCGCACCCTGGCTCGTGATCACCTTGAAATCAAATGCCAGGTCTTCAGTGACATCGATGCCGCAACTGCCGAGAACGTAGGCACCCTCGGTGTTCTCCCTGAAAAACATCCAGTCAAGGCCTTCCCTGGGAACCTTTACCGGCCGGACATTGGCGAAGAGATCCAGATATCTGCGCATCGCCACATTTGCGCTCTCTATGTTGGGCCAGGGATCGCCCTTGCGGGGAGTGGTCGTAGGACCTTTGAGGGTAACGTGACACTTCTTTATCTCCTCTAAGACATCGTCGGGGATAGCTTTGTTGACCTTGGCTCTGTTCTCGATCGTCAGGCCTTCGATCACCCTGAACTCAACCTTACCCGTCTTAAGCTCATCAGCAAGCATGGTCTCAAGTACGCGTTGGGCATTCGCAGCTATATACGGCCCGATTCCGTCGCCTCCGATGATTCCAACGATGATCGGTTTGAGGCTGGCGAAATCGGTCCACTCCTCACCTTTCTTCATCCTCTCGACTCGCGCCAGCTGTTCGGTGACGAGTTTCTCGAAGTGTGTTTTCGCTTTCTCGACAGCTTGTTTGTCCATGGCTTCCTCCTCCGGGTGTGTCCGCTCTTTGCTCTTCGAGTCTTGGATATTACACCGTCCGCACGCGTGTGTCAAGGTGGTCAAAGATGTGGAGTTTCCCCAAAAATCTCATGGGTCAAAGAGGTTAGGTTGCACTTGTGCATGTCCTGACACCAATCGAGCAACGAATGGCCTTCTGAGGGCTTCTAAGAGCCTCTTTATCCCATCGGCAAGAGCGTAATATCGGAAGTCGGGTATCCCGAAGAGACGGCGTGCCGCCCTCAGCGCGTGATACGCAAGGATCCGCACCCGCGCTCGGTCACCAAGGTAGACGGGGTATAACCGAAAGTTGTGGACGGGCTAAAGAAGAGGCGTATCCTTTTCTAAACCAAGAAACCCTGCTCAGAGCAGGTAGAAAGGATACGCCGTATGAGGAAGGATACACCGGTAGAGATAACGGGTCAAGGAGGAAAGGCAGCCAGGAGCGTGTTGGATGAGATCGTTCGGGAGGGAGCGAGGCGCCTACTTCAACATGCGATAGAGGCGGAGGTTTCCGACTACGTGGCTGGTCATGTCGGTGAGTTGGATGATCGAGGGCGTAGGCAGGTGGTTCGCAACGGCTGGATGAAGGAGCGCGATGTAGTTACAGGCGCCGGGGTGATCCCCGTGAAGCGGCCCCGAGTGCATGATCGTCGTCCTGGCGAGCGCTTTACGAGCCGTATTCTTCCGCCCTATATGCGTAGGGCGCC
>JBDRNT010000054.1:0-6047 GCA_043810925.1 Candidatus Eiseniibacteriota bacterium | reverse complement strand
TTGCCCGGGGAGCCACATCTCTTTGAGTAACTGCCGTTGCTTCTGTAAATGTTCCCGTGTCTCAATCTCCTCGGCGACGCGGTTGGGCAGACTGTGCCTGAGCCGGCTGGTTTCATTGGTCTAGGGGGCGCGGCTCAGCGGGAGGACGGAGTCGGCTTCTGCCTGGAGAGCAGATCGTATGCGAGCAGTCCAAGGAGCAAGACAGCCAGGCAGATACGAGCAGGTGGGCCCGGCGTTCGCAAGACCACTGGTCCCCAGGGTGTCTGAATCGTCAGTTCGAAAGCCACCGAAATCCAGTAGCCTCCGAGCAGGACACAGAACCCAGTCTCGAACACTCGCCGAGCCCAGAATGCTGGGTTCCGTAAGAACAAAAGGACCCACACCACGGTGAATACCGTCGCGACCAGGCTGAGTTGCCACCACGGAGAGCAGAGCAGCAGGCTGACCCACAGTGCGAGCAGCGCAGCAAGTGCGGTGCAGGTTTGCAGCCACGGAGCATCGTGGTGGGCCCGGATGCTGAAAACAGCTACCGGCCACCTCGCTAACGACGAGAACCACACGCGCCAACGTTTCAGCCCCATTTGCCCTCTTGGCCAGCCGGTTTCATTTCGGAAGGTCTCGATTCTCACGGGTTCACCCTACCGTAGAGAATTGATGCTCGACAGTTGATCGGGACTGCCATCCCGGTGTCGTGAACTGGGAAGGATTGGCTGCGTAGCGGTTGTGCCACGAGCATTACCCCGTCCCTCAAGATCCTTAATAACCACGCTGGAAACAGGTCTATCTCCGACTGCCTGTCCCTTCTACCCACTGGCTGTATAGGCTACGAGGCACCTCACCAAAGGCGCCCTCAACCCAGCAGGCCAGCATTCTCACGGTACCATCAGGTGAATCTTTCCTGCCGGTACCAGTCCATATCGGTGTCGACTGCAACAATGCAGGAAGGTTCAATCGTCGTTGCAGGACCATCGAACCTTTCCTGCCGGTAGCAAGTCCTCACAACCTCTTTCATATGCGACGGGCGGAGTGGCGCCATGTCCGCGGGGGCTGAGCACTCCTCGCGAGAGAGCCTAGAAGTGCCCTCCCCACGAAAGACACCTGAGCCCTCGGTGTCAGAGAACTCTGTCACATTCATGGTCAACATTGTCGCAGGAATGAGGGTGAGTACGATGGTAGTAATGATGATCGCTCTAGCCATTTTGCCTGCCCTCTCTCTTGTCACGATCCTCTATCGTAGCGCGCAGCATTTCGAACCAGGGTGTGCTCCGAAAGAACACCAAGGAGCGGTCCACACGGAGATCTTCGATGAGCATATTGGCCTCGTTCTTGTATAGATCCGGTACTTGCCGCATGATCTTCTTCGTCCATTCCTCGATCAGATCCTTATTGCGACTCGAACTCGCCATGCAAAGTCCGTTGTACAGAGCATTCAAGTAGCGGGGATCGATCCTCAAGGCTTCCCGAAGAACGCGGTCTGCCTCTTCAAACTTCGACAGACGCGCAAGGGCAGCGGCTTTGTTGTTGAGGAGTCGCTTGTAGATGGGACGCCCTTTGTTGCAGTATTGAATTGCCTGCTCGCACAGGGTTAGGTTCTTATCGTACCTGCCAGCGTGCACGGCAACGGGCGCGATACTGGCTAGCACCAGCGATCTATCGTCCGGCTCGAGCTGGGCAAACGTGACCGGGTCGTCGATCAGTGACAGGGCCATGTCAAGCAGGGTGCTAAAGTGTGCCGTTGCCCTAAACGCCCCTTTGCGGCCCCCCGTGGTGCTGCTCGCAAACTCTTCGAAAGCGCGATTGATCTGGCTCATCAGCACGGTTACCCAGCCAGCTCGCTCCGTCTGAACGTCCGAGTCCGTCTGGATCGTTCTGCTCGTCGCTTCTTGGACCCTCCGGCTCTCCAAGACCTCATCGACGAAACGCTCGCGATCCTTGACAGCCATGCGCGCCTCATCGACAGTCTCGCTCATTCGTTGGAGGGTCGCGGCAGAGGGTAGATCTCCACGTCGATAGCGTCTTACCGTCCGCGGTGTAACCTGAAGCCTAGAAGCGATCTCACCTCTGTCCAAGCCCTCCATCAAGAGGAAAAATGCAACTACCACAGCTTCTGCATCCCGTGAACGGAGATCGGAGGCCCTCGCTTTCATCAATCTACTCCTTCTGGCGGCAGAAGACGCTGCCCAGTGGTTGTCAACTATCCGGATCCGACCTTGTCCGGACAATTAAACTATAGGATATAGTACTGACAAAGTCAAGCAGAAATTGCATTCGGTTGGCATAGTACGGACAGATCAGTCTTATTGCTGCGCTCCGCAAAGCTGTGGCCAGATTGTCCTGCGACCGGTTTGTCAGGGCCCCGGCGGGCACCAGGCTGGACCCCGATGTTGCCAGCGCGCAGTCCCCGCAATCTTGCTCATCACGCTCGCTGAATCCCACAGGACCACGCTTTCAGACATTTGGCTGGGGAGCCACTCTTGATCTCAGGGCTGGAATCTGCTATACTGGATAATGTCCAGTAAGTGGAGCGAGTCATATACCGCATCGGACATCTGTCCTCGGAGGCTTGCAATGCGGTTTCCACAAGGCGCACAATGCTGTGAGCGGGATCGGTGCAGTGACAATTAGACGAGAGTTGGGGTTGACCTGGCTCCCGGTCTGTGTGATCCTCGCCGCCTTTGTGGCCGCGACACCTGAATTAAATGCGGGTGTATACACTGAAAACTTCACCACAAAGCAGTACTGCGATACCCTGAACACGACTGCGTGCTGGGATACGCTTACCGGCTATCTTGGGCTCTATCCCTTTGAGATAGCCCTTTCAGGAAGCTGCGACACACCGGGTGAAGCCCTGGATATATGGGTGAATGGCGATCATGCTTATGCGGCCGATGCGGAGGGTGGCGGTCTCCAAATCATCGACATAAGTGATCCTATGAATCCGACCCTCACAGGAATGTATGATACGCCCGGCCGTGCCGAACGTATTGTGCTTGCCGGCGACTACGTTTTTGTTGCAGACGGCACCAATGGTCTTTGCGTAGTTGATGTCTCGAACCCGGTAGCTCCCGCACTCGGGGGCGGTTACGATACACCCGGCTACGCCCGGGACATAGCCCTAAGCGGTGACCATGCATATGTTGCAGACGGCACCGCGGGGGTCTTGGTGCTGGATATTGGTGATCCGGAAAATCCTGATTCTGTGGACAGGTACGATACCTCCGGTGATTCCCATGGCTTAGCAGTAGAAGGTAACCACGCCTTTGTTGCAGACGGCACTGCCGGGCTCCTGGTACTGGATATAAGTGACCCTGCAAGCCCTGAGTCTGTAGGCAGTTGGGATACCCCCGGGAATGCCTATGGCGTGGTTGTCTTCGGCGATTATGCCTATGTTGCTGATGGCGTCCCGGGTCTTCAGGTAATCGATGTCTCTGATCCAGGGGCGCCTGCTCACCTGGGAACCTGCGGTACGCCCGCCGCGGCCTATGACGTTGTCATCTCCGGTGACGATGCTTATGTCGCTGCCGACGTTTCCGGATTGCAGATCATAGATGTCTCTAATCCCGCCAGCCCAGTAGCCACTGGAAGCTATGACACA
The DNA here is from genome assembly GCA_043810925.1 of Candidatus Eiseniibacteriota bacterium. Taxonomy (GTDB): domain Bacteria; phylum Arandabacterota; class Arandabacteria; order Arandabacterales; family Arandabacteraceae; genus Arandabacterum. The sequence continues at coordinate 2,452 of JBDRNT010000054.1, read as the reverse complement.
GGCGGCGGTGCCCGGGGTGTCTGTCGGAGTGGGAGTCACGTCTATATTGCGGATCGTGTCTCGGGCCTTCAGGTGATAAGGATTGCCCACATTGCTTTGCCTACGATCTCCGGCACCTACAACACGCCCGGGATCGCCCTCGATGTTGAACCCGCAGGCGACTATGCCTTTGTGGCTGACTATACCTACGGCTTCCGCGTTATAGACATAAGCGATCCCACAAACCCTGTCTCTGCCGGCAGCCACTCAACCCCGGGAAATGCCATCGACGTGGCTCTGAGCGGTGACTATGCTTATATAGCAAGCGAGTTGGCCGGCTTACAGGTAATGGATATAAGCATTCCCACAAGCCCGGCCCTCGTGGGAAGCTGCGATACGCCCGATGCGGCCTATGGGATAGCGGTAGAGGGCGACTATGCCTATGTTGCTGATATGGAGGGTGACATCCAGGTCATTGACATAAGTGATCCCACGAATCCCACTTTCGTTACGCGCTACGACATGGCCAGTGGGGCCCAGCGTGTGGTCATTGATGGGGATTATGCCTTTGTCGCCGGCTCCTTATCAGGTCTTCAGATTGTGGACATAAGCGACCCCACAAACCCTACCTACGTGGGCAGTTGTGATACACCTCACTCCGCCCGCGGAGTAGCGGTCAGCGGTGATTATGCTTACGTAGCTGACAGGCATTCCGGGCTTCAGGTCATAGATATAAAAGACCCCACGAATCCCACTATTGTGGGAAGTTACGATACAGACGACAGTGCCCGTAATGTGGCGATAAGTGGCGATTATGCCTGTGTGGCCAGTAGGGAGGGCGGTCTGTATGTTCTGGATATAAGCAATCCCGCGAATCCCGCTCTTGTGGGACGCTACGACACATCCGGCAATTCCTACGGTGTAGCGGTATTCGGTGACTATGCCTGTCTTGCAGATTACTTCTCGGGTCTCCACATGATGAGGATCTACCAGAGCGACTTTGACGCGGGCAGGAATACGGGGCATTCACTCGACATTGAGGTCGGACACACAGTGGAAAGTGTGAAAGTGACAACTGTGCAAACCGACTCCATCGGCTGGGAGGTGAGTGCCGATTCCGGTTCGAACTGGCAAGAGGTTCATCCCAATGGAAACTGGATCGCCCTTGACTATCCGGGAGAGGGGCTGCTCTGGCGCGCTACCCACCTCTGTGCCGAGCCGGGCGTCAATCCCACGTGCAGCTATCTTGAAATCGAATATAATGCCGATCTATCCGGGCCGGGTGGCATGCCGTGGCAAGGTGTCTTTTCACTGTCGCCCTGTTCCCCCAATCCATTCGCAATCGGTACATTAGTCCGGTTCTCGATCGCGGACTGCGGGGTTGTTCACCTGACAGTCTACGATGTCACAGGCCGCCGTGTGGCAGTCCTTGCAGACGGTCACTATGAGGTGGGGGAGTACACCGTGAGGTGGGATGGGAAGGATGGGAGAGGCCGTGCCCTGAGTCCCGGGATTTACGTCATTCAAATGAGGACCGGCGATTACAAGGCGACCAGGAAAACCGTGATGGTCGACTAGCCCGGAGGGAGGCAATCCTAATGATTCCCTCAAGGATAGTCTTGAACAGCCGTCCCTCAGGAGCATACTTTAACGGCTGAGAAAGACAGATGTCTGTGTTCTCTGGCCATCCGCTTTGCCAGAACGGACACGGGATCCCATATGACCACGCTTTCAGACATTTGTCCGGGTAGCCGGACACCAATTGATCCGTCGGGGGTGGAACCCCAACGCAACGGGAGCAGAAGCACAACGCCCAGGCGCTACGGGATTTCGGAGTCGGCACCTTCTTCGCGGTGGATGGCGTAGCGGCGCATCTTGCGGTGGAGATTGGCCCGGTCGATACCGAGTCTCGAAGCCGCCTTGGAGACATTCCAGCCGGTTCGCTTAAGTTCGCTTAAGATCAAGGACTTCTCGAAGTCCTCAACGAGGTCGGCCAGCGGTTGATCCCCGGCCGTGACCTTGGTCTCACCCAGGACGGGACGGATGTGAGTCTCGCGTATGGCCGTATCATCCGACATGATCACAACGCGCTCGACCAGATTCTTAAGCTCGCGGACGTTACCCGGCCAATCGTAAGACATGAGCACCTTGATCGCACCCTCGCTGAATTCCCTCAGAGCCTTATTGTTTTCTTCGCAGAAAAGCCACGTGAAGTGCTCCACGAGAAGCGGGATATCTGCCTTGCGCTCCCGAAGCGCCGGTACGTGGATGGGGATCACGGATATACGGAAGTAGAGGTCATCCCTGAAGTTACCCTTCTTGATCTCGGCCGGCAGGTCCTTGTTTGTGGATGATATCACGCGGACATCGACCTTGATCGACGTCTTGGCCCCGAGACGTTCGAACTCGTTCTCCTCAAGCACACGCAGGAGCTTGGCCTGGGTATCAAGACTCATGTCCCCGATTTCATCTA
>JBDRNT010000053.1:0-14875 GCA_043810925.1 Candidatus Eiseniibacteriota bacterium | reverse complement strand
GTAGATAAGGACTTTTTGTCCACTCTGGATAGATCCCTTTCGAAGAAGATGCAATGCTGTAAGTCCCCCAATAGGGATAGCGGCGGCTTCCTCATAGGTGATATTGACCGGCTTTATGGTCACCAGCCCTTCTTCAGGCAGGCATTTGTACTCGGCATTACAGCCATTAAAACTTACTCCCTTGGTATATCCAAAAACTGGGTCGCCTTTTTTGAATAGCCTTACATCTTTTCCTACTGACTCAATTTCCCCAGCCAGATCACACCCTGGTATTTTCCTTCTTGGTTTTCTAAGGCCGAACATTATTCGTCCGGGAAGCCAGAACCAACGAGGGAATGTGAAATTTCGAATTCTGCAATCCCCTGCTGTTACTGTTGACGCATGAACTTTTACCAGAATGTCATTATCCCGGGGGGCAGGTCTTTCTACTTCCTGGAGCTGAAGAACATCCGGCGGTCCGTATCTTGTGCAAACGATTGCTTTCATCCGTCTCCTCCAAGTCCACTTTGACTCGTTGATTATAGGTGTAGTTCACGACAATTTGAACCACAAGTCTGCGAAACCTGTCTACTGACTATATGGTTTCCGCACAAGACCCTTCGGACCGCTCTCCTTCCAGATAACACTCGGCCACGGATGCCACATATCTGCATTGCTTTAAGCACTCTCCGTGCTCTCGGATACGGTACTCGTTGTATCCGGTTTCCAGATGACATGGCACTGTTGGGGTTAAATCGAGTCATCGATCACATCCAGTGACATGTTCCGTACACCTCCCCAAACAGGACTAGAACTTGTGGAGCGAACGGAGCTGGGGGTGGCTTCGATCGGGAGCCCTAGATACTCAGGGTGAGGCCGTCATAGGCGATCTTGAAGCCCAGGCGTTCTATCGCTCGCTTCTCGCGACCGCGTCTGTTGACCGCGTTTGTGTGGTTGATGTGTGTGAAGTAGATCTCCGTGCTCGCACTTTCGAGCAAGTCAACGGTCTCCTTAATCGGCGGATGCGGTACATCGCGGTAGCCCGGGATTTCTGCGGATGAATAGAAGGTGCCGTCGATGATCGCCGTGTCACAATGCCTAATCTCTTCAAGCGTCTCATCTGTCCAGCGGTCTGTATCGGGGATGTAAGCAACTCTTCTTGCAGCTTCTATGATGTAGCCGACTGTGTCCGCAGTTTCGTTCCGGTGAGGTACCTGGATGGGAGTGACGCTGATTCCACCCAGCTCAATCATCACGGCAGGCCTTACTTCGTGAATTCCAATGTTCCCGTCCTCGACGAGATGGTTGAAAGGTGAAGACGTCGAAAGGAATCGACTCATCGCCGGTGTGCAGAATACGGGGACACCCCTTTCGTTCAATACCTCTTTTCCAAGCTGCAACAACCCGGTGATGTGACCGTAGTGAGCATGTGTGAGCAGGATACCGCTTACCGGGATCTTCCCGACTCGCTTCACCAGGGGAATGTGCGTCCATATCATGTCCATTTGAAACTTGAAATCCGGAGAGGCATCGACCAAATAGCAGGCCCCACCTTTCTCGTCACAGACAGCAACAGATGGGGCGAGCCGCCGGCGCCGCTTGTGGCGCCGCGCACGGATACACGCGGAGCAATAACATCCGGTGTGGGGAATACCTCCATCCTGACCCGAGCCAAGAACCATCATCTTCATATCAGCGTCAACCCTCCGGTAATTCGGTGCCAGCTTACTAATTACAGCCTACTAATTACGAGGCCGTCACGTGGCCGAAATTACCAAGCTGGTACCGAATTATCTATAGGCTCCACCAGTAATTTAGCTTTACGAGGAAGACATTGCCGTAGTCGGCGGCAAAGATGCCATCCCAGTCACGGTTGAAAGCGAACTTGCCCTCACTGCCCGAGGTTTCCCGCGCATGGGTCCACACGAAGAAAAGCGTACTTCCGGGCCCGTACTCCCAACGAAGAACGACGTTTGAATTAAGCGAGCCTATATTGAAATCGGGCTCTTCTTCCTGTTCATCGTAAACTGAAGCGTCTACATACTCGTAGTTCTCAGTGGGAAGAAGCCGCTTGAAGTTCCGGTAGTCGACCGCTGCAATGAATGGTTGCGCGTAAACCTGAAGCGTCAGGTCCCGGCTGAAAGTGACCGTTCCCCTGAGGGTCACGTCGAACCGGCCCATGTCCTGCTCCCCAAAGATATAATCATCATCGGTTTCGTCGTCCTCATCGTTTTCAAGAGTGGCTACCCACCGGGAGACTCCCCGGTCAGCCCGATAATTGGGCTCCAGTCTGAACTCGACATTAGACCGGGGCCTGAGCTCCAACCACATTTGATAGCTGCTGTAATGCCCGTCCCAGGTTTGTCCGCCGCCGACGTTTGCGCCGACCTGCCACCAGTTTCTGCTGCTGGTCTCGAACCAGACCCACCAGTTCTGGCCGATGGGAATCGGAGCGGGCGGTCCGCCGCGGGTTTCATAGTCTGAATAGGTGACATCATAGTCTACCCAGCTGCCGCAGCCGACACTCCAGAAGTTCCTAAGCTCGACACTGTTGTTGAAATTCCCGCCACGGGTAAGTGCGACTCCGTCGTGGTTCTCGGAATAACCCACATTGAAGTTGTTCCAGGTCTTCCTGACGATCCACCAGGGCTCGGTCGTCCGGTACTGGACCCACATCCAACCGCTTCTGTAGTCAGGCCGGCCGAGGAACCCCATGCGATTGATATCGAGCTTCCGGGACTCATATTCGCCGGATACTGAGCCGCGAATATGCTCTCCCCCGGCTTTCTCGAAGACAAGCGAGCCGCCCAGGCCATCATCTTCCGGTCCGGTGGATGAGCCCACCACCTGGCCGCTGCACTGGTAATCCCCGCCGCGGAATCGAAGGTTCCAATCCGCACCGCCTGTATATTCCGGATAAACGCTCTCCTGGTTGACCGCTGTTGCCATGATTCCTATGGAGGAGCGTTCGAGGATATCTTGCTTGACCCTGCCCACGAGATAGTTGGCTTCGGGTTCCGTTATCGCGGTCATCTTAACCCCGGTCGTATCTACGTACCGGGCCTTTTCGCGGCGGGTCACTGATTCGAGGACGCCGAACGACGTCCCGCCGGCTGTTTTTCCGCTTACCTTTGCGGCGGCGAGAATCGTGGTCGCCATGGGGCGATCGATATAGTAATCCAGATCCTCCGGGGCCATTGATGGCGGTCTCCCGATCCGGCGTGAGTAGAAAAGGTCAAAGGGCGTGTCGAAGATCTTGCTTCCCTCAAGGAAGAACGGGCGTTTCTCGGGGTAGCGTGTCTCGAACGTCGAGAGATTGAGCACTGTCTCGTCGGCCTCCACCTGACCGAAGTCGGGATTGACCGTGGCATCAAGCGTGACATTGGATGTTAAGCCGTACTTAAGATCAAAACCCGCGTCGTAAGCATAGTCACGTCCGTCCGGATTGCCGGGATGTTTGGCCTCCGTCTCTGCATAGGAGACACCATAGGGCAGGATCTCCAACCTTGCGGGCGGACTCAAGCCCTGCATTCCTTTGAGGTGACCGAAGTGGGACACGAACCCGCTGGCACTTTCGGGAATATAAAGCCATCTAGCGAGTTCGCTCTTGCGGCAGATGCTTCTGCTGAAATAGATGCCCCAGACCGGGTCCTCCTCGGAGGCGAACCGGAGGCAATGGAATGGGATCCTGTATTCGGCCGTCCAGCCCCAATCGGTCATTTGAGTGGCGGATTCCCATACAGCATCCCAGGTATCGTCGCTCCAGTTGTCATTCCAGTAGTAAACGTCCCGCTGGGTGCCGGAGGCATAAGTTGTGAAGGCGTACGCCGTCTTATGGTCGTGATGGCTGTCAACGATAACATGTACGAGGTCTCCGTCCGTCCATCTGTCGCGACGGGTCAGGCGGCTTACGATCTTCTCGGGTTCCGAGTCGTACATCTGCATGGCGACATAGAGAGCTTCGTCATCATAGGCCACCCTGACAAATGTCGATTCTGAGGCCGGGGAGCCGTCGTCGGGCTGGTACTGGGTGAATCCGCCGGAGCGAGGGGCCTCCTTCCAGCATTCGTCATCGAGGATGCCGTCGATCCTTACCCCGGGATTGACCCGTACCGCCGTGATACTCTTCACGCTGTCATCGTCCGCAACCTGTGCCAGGAGCGGGGCGAGGCCGGGGTACAGTGCGAGTGCCAGAAATAGCACGAGGAAAGCCTTGGAGCTAGGCATTGTGGTCTCCTGTGCAGGGGAATACTTTTCGCTTGGGACGGCGTGGCTATCCGTGCCGGCAAGAAAGGGGCTACCCTCTGTGGATTTATACACCCATAGTTGCCGAAATGTTCCCAAATAGTGGTGCAGAATGTTCCTCCGGGGCTTGATCGCTCAGGCGATCGTAGCACACCCCGCATGGCCGGACCAGAGATAAGCCGTTGTCTTTGGAGAGGCTTCCTATAGAATCAGGTTCAGTGAGAATCAAGTGACGGTGGTCACGACTTGCGACCGCCTCCGTGTGGGTTGGTGAAGGAGGAGATCTTACAGGTTGGTGGAGACGACCTACGCAACGGAGTCTTTGGAGAATCTCTTCGCACATTTCGATACGTCCGAGCGCGGCCTGTCGAAAAGCGAGGCAGCCCGGAGACTCATCAAGTACGGGCGAAATGAGATCAAGGAGACCGGCCGCGTACCATGGTGGCGGATCTTCCTCACGCAGTTCAACTCACCTGTGATCTGGGTTTTGCTGGGTGCCGTAGTCGTGTCGCTGGTCATAGGGGAGAGCATAGATGCTACGGTTATCGTGGTAATCCTCGTACTCAATGCCGTCCTCGGTTTCGTGCAGGAGTTCAGGGCGGAGAAGGCGATAGATGCTCTGAAGAAGATGGCCGGGCTTAAGGCCACAGTCCTGCGGGACGGTAGCGCAGAGGAGATCGATGCCACGGAGGTGGTCCCCGGCGACATCATCGTGCTTGGTACAGGCAAGAAAGTTCCGGCGGATTGCCGCGTGATCGAGGAAGTCGAACTCGAGACTCAGGAAGCGGCGCTCACGGGTGAATCCACGCCTGTCACAAAGGACGTTGCTCCTGATCTCTCCGGACATGGCGGCGATATTGCCATAGCCGATATGTCCGATATGGTCTTTGCAGGTACCGTGGTTACGCGGGGCCATGGCAAGGCCCTGGTCTGCGGAACCGGGATGCAGACCGAGATCGGCAAGATAGCGGAGATGATCCAGTCAGCTGATGTCGATGAGAGCCCGCTTCAAAGACAACTGGCAACCTTCGGCAAATGGCTTGGCATTCTGACGGTCGCAGTCTGTGCGGTGGTCTTTCTTACCGGGCTTTTGATCCATGAGGGGGAGGCGCTCGAGATTTTCTTTGCCGCCGTTGCGCTCGCGGTTGCGGCAATTCCGGAGGGACTCCCGGCGGTGGTGACGATTTCGCTCTCGCTTGGAGTGAGACGTATGGTCGCGCGGAACGCCCTCGTGAGACATCTTCCCAGTGTCGAGACCCTCGGCTGCACCACGGTGATCTGCTCGGATAAGACCGGTACGCTCACCCGGAACGAGATGACGGTCAAACGCATCTTCGTAAGCGGCAGGGATGTCGAAGTGGAAGGGTCGGGTTACAGACCGGAGGGTGGCTTTTCTATCGATGCGAGCGGGCTTGATCTCATCCTGAGGATCGGGGCCCTCAATAATGACGCGACGATCGACCGTGAGACGTGGAGTGTCAGCGGCGATCCGACGGAGGCCTGTCTCATAACGTCGGCGCTTAAGGCAGGTCTGGATAAGACGGATCTCGATAACCGGTATCCCAGGATCGGTGAACTACCCTTTGATTCCGAGCGGAAGCGGATGACCACCGTGCATGAGATCGACGGCAAGCGTTACGCATATGTCAAAGGTGCCCCCGATCTCCTGCTGGATGAGTGTAACAGGATGTGGGTCGACGGAGAGACGGCGGACCTCAATGACAGCGACAGGCAAATCATACTCTCAAAGAACGAAGAGTATGCCGCTGCCGCCCTCCGCGTGCTTGGTTTTGCCTGTAAGGAACTCACCGACGGGGAGACGAAGGAGACATACGAGCAGGGTCTCGTCTTTGTGGGATTGCAGGCAATGATTGATCCACCGAGGGAAGAGGTCAAGGCGGCGATTGCCAGGTGCAAGGATGCCGGTATCAAGGTTGTCATGGTAACCGGGGACCTCATGACCACCGCTCGGGCGATCGGTGAGGATCTGGATATCAAGGGTGAAACCCTGAGCGGCGCAGAACTTCACACGATAAGTGATGAAGATCTTGAACGGAAGATCGATCAGGTCTCCATCTATGCGCGGGTCAATCCCGCGGATAAGGTGAAGATCGTAAGGGCACTGGAAAAACGCGGGCACGTGGTGGCCATGACGGGTGATGGGGTCAACGATGCCCCCGCGCTCAAAGAAGCCGACATCGGGATTGCGATGGGAATCACCGGTACGGATGTAGCGAAAGAAGCCAGTGATATGATCCTCACGGATGACAACTTCGCATCGATTGTAAGTGCCGTCGAGGAAGGTCGCGGCATATACGACAACCTGAGGAAGTTCGTCAACTATCTCCTGTCGGGCAATATCGGGGAGGTCCTCATAATTCTTGTCGGAACCCTGATGGGTCTCCCGCTTCCGCTGGTTGCAGTCCAGCTCCTGTGGGTGAACCTCGTGACCGATGGTCTCCCGGCTGTAGCTCTGGGGGTCGATCCCATTGCCGGGGATGCCATGGCACGACCACCGAGAAGACCGACCGACAGGATCATGTCTCCTGCGATGTTCTTAAACGTCCTGAGTATGGGACTCCTGATGTGCGTAGTAACACTCGCCATGTATCACGTCGGTCTTCACGAGAGTCTTGAGACCGGCCGCACGATGGCTTTCATGACTCTGGTACTCATGGAGATCGTAAGACTTCAGATGATCCGCTCTGCGTACCACACAAGCGCTTTCTCGAATAAGTGGCTCATCTGGGCCGTGCTTGTGTCCCTCGGCCTTCAGCTCGCTGTGGTCTATACGCCTCTGAGCGCGCTCTTCAAGGTAGGCCCGCTCGGAGGAACGCACTGGCTCTATATGGCAGTGGCCCTGGGGTGCGGCTACGTCATCGCCAGAATCAATACCGTGTTCATACGCAGAACCACGCACGAACTCGCTTAAGCCAGGATGAAAACGCCCTGAACCACTCTCATGCGATTCTCCTCCATGTTCTTGAGGACATTGGTCATCATGAGGCGGTATTCGGGTCCGAGGATCACGCCCGGGCTGAGCCCAGGGGATCCCCTTTTCCCGGGTTTGGCCAAGACCCTCTCGAGGAAGTCGATTGATTTCCCGGTAAGATCATCCCATCTCTCGCAGATGAAACCCGCTGAATTGAGATAATCCAGAAGCTCTGCTTCTTCAACCAGGAAGCTCACGCTCGCATCACGCGTCCATGGTACAGGGAAATGTGCGACGGGCTCAGTACCGGACACGACCTCATATAGCGCAACCTTGCCGCGAGACCTGAGAACCCGTGCGATCTCGCTGAAGAGCCGTGCCTTATCGGGGACATTGGTTATCGTGTGTTGGAGCCAGGCCACGTCGAAGACGGCATCGTCAAAGGGCAGATCGACGGCGTCTGCATGACGGATCTCCACCATCTCCCCAAGTCCTGTACGCTCCGTAAGCATTCTGCCGACGGAGCAGAACTCCTTGGTGAGATCGATACCTGAAACCTTACATCCGAAGTGGTGGGCAAGCGCCCTGGCCGGTCCGCCGATCCCGCAGCCGATATCGATGACCTGCATCCCGGCAACGAGTCCGACAAGCTGCGCCATATGAAGCGTATGCTTCCGTCCTGCAATGTGGAGCTCCTCGAGCGGGGTCAGCGCATCGACGGAAAGGTTATCAACATCGACCCCGGCGCGTTCAAGCGCCTGGAGAATTCGCGAGGCGAGACCCCCGCTGCTGTAAATCGCGTTCACTGCATCTTCGTAATCCTGCATATCCGACTCTCGTCCTTCGACATGAATCCACACCGGGGGACAATGCGACACTTCGGAGTGCTACCCGGGTGCCAATCGTTTGTGGGGTATTATACCACCCGGGATGGTTGGATGCAGCTCAATACCTGGGTTCTATTCTTCGAACAACTTCTTGTATTCGCCGTAGCCTTCCTTTTCCAGGTCTTCCTTCGCAATGAAACGAAGGGCAGCCGAGTTCATGCAGTAGCGTTGGCCTGTGGGCTTCGGGCCGTCGTCGAACAAGTGCCCGAGATGCGAGTCGGCATGCTTGCTTCTGACCTCGGTCCTCACCCGTGAAAGGCTGCGGTCCTCGCGCTCGATGAGGTTGTCCGGTTCAAGCGGCCCGGTGAAACTCGGCCAGCCGGTTCCGGAGTCGTACTTGTCAAGCGAGCTGAAAAGTGGCTCTCCCGAGACGATGTCAACGTAGATCCCCTCTTTCTTATTGTCCCAGTATTCATTCTCAAATGCCCGCTCGGTACCGTCTTCCTGAGTGACGCTGCACTGAAGTGGAGTCAGATTGGCTTTTATCTCCTCATCGGATGGCTTCCGGTATTCTTCTTCGTGAGATTTGCTGTCAGTGCTCAATTTCCTTCCCCATGTTTTCTTCAAGTATGTATCACGTCCCGTTCCCTGTCTATATGATTCGTACCTCACCGGGCACTGCTTGTAATAGTCCTGGTGATAGTCTTCGGCGGCATAGAACCTGGCGGCCTTGACGATCTCTGTCACGACCGGTTTGTCATACCTGCCGGACTTATCCAGCTCGTTCTTCGACGCTTCCGCCAGCCGTTTCTGCTCGTCGTTGTGGTAAAAGATGCCGGTGCGGTACTGCGACCCACGATCGACGAACTGACCACCCGCATCCGTCGGGTCGATCTGCCGCCAGAAGACATCCAGAAGCTCTGAGTAACTCGTCTTGGATGGATCGTAGGTTACCTCAACTGCTTCCAAATGACCGGTCTTCCCCGAGCAAACCTCGGCGTACGTCGGATCGGTCTTGTGGCCGCCCGTGTAACCCGATATCACCTCAGTCACTCCCGCGAGGGCTTCGAAAGGATGTTCCATACACCAGAAACACCCACCGGCGAAGGTTGCCTTCTCAAGTCTTGTCTGGGCCGGCAGCCCGGTTTGCACAAGAACGAATGCAAGTAGTATCACCAGAATCTTCATGCTCTCTCCAAACATAACGTCCCCCTTGGTTTCGTCGGCTTTCGTTACCTGCTACCATTTAGATGTGTATACCCGGGAGGGGTTCCCGTGGCTATCTTGCGATAAAGCTCTTGAGCAGATTGAGTACGGCCTTTGTCATCTTCTCGTCTTCAAGGCACTTGGTGAGTATCCGGTCTATCGTGGTCATCAGGCGCTCGAAGTCGGTAAGGCGGGCGTGAACCGCCTCCTGCCTTTCAGTCTTCCCCTCGGCCAGCAATAGCCGGATCGCATGGAGGGCCGGATCGAATTCACGCCGCTTGCGTTCCAGGGCTATCCGGAAGAGCATCTTCATAGCCTCCGGCTCGGCCACGTAGTAGTCATGGCGGTCACCTGCCACATGAACACGCTGTATGATCCCCCAATTACGGAGTTCCTTAAGACACATGCTTGCGTTGCCGCGGCTTATCTGGAGTGCCTCGGTGGTCCGGTCGAGGTCCATAGGCTTATCCGATGTGAGGAGAAAGGCATGGATCCTGGCCATAGAGCGATTTATGCCCCAGAGGACGCCCAGCGAGCCCCAGGATTCTATGAAATGTTCGGAGTGTTCCTCAGTCATCTTCGTTCCTTTCAGAACATACTGAAAGTATAAACCATGAAAGCCGCTTTTGTCAAACGGAACGCCCTGGATGGGACAGTAAGATGGGGCAGTCGAGTTGCACCGGCGGGCACAGCGGGGAACTGAGACCAAGCACTGGCGACCTGAGATTGAACATGTGGGCGGCGTCAGCATGCACAGCCGGGGAGTCGGCTCAGCCCTGTTCCTCGATACGCCTGAGCTTGAGCACTATTCCCTTGGGGTCGTGGCAGTGGACTTCAGCCGTACCCCTTTCGGGTTCCCAGGGAAAGTTCCCACCGTACTTGAGGGTCATCACGTAGGGGGCGATGGCGTCCCAGGCACCCGAGCAAATGCCCGCAGGGATTGTCTCACCGACTGTGAAGGTCTGCCCGGGTTCGTGGATATCTCCCTGGCACTTCCCGCTCTTAACAGTAATCAGAACCTTCAATCTGCGTTCCTCCTTCTGCTCTTCCAGTGAATCCGGACCTGCCGGGGGATCAGGCTTTGATCTGCTTCATCAGCCAGGCCATATTCCGACCCAGCACCTTCATCGTTCTGATGCCCTCTTCGTCCTTCTCGACCTCACCCTTGTCCCGGCCGATACCCATGTTCCAGTATATAGACCCGGGAATAATCATCTGGCTGATAAGGAAGAAATGATTGATGGTATCAAAGACATGGATGCTGCCTGCCCGTCTTACGGCGACGACCGCCGCGCCCGGCTTCCGCTTGAACATATCATCATTGGCCTTGGCCACGAGACCCGCCCGGTCGATCAGACCCTTGATCTCTGCGGTGACATCCGTGAAATAAGTCGGAGATCCTATGATGATCCCGTCAGCCTCGAGCATCTTCTCAAGACACTCGTTGAGGTCATCGGTGGTCACTGCACACCGCCGGTCTTTGTTCTCGAAGCACTTGTAACAAGCGATGCAACCCCTGATCTTCTTCCCTGCGAGTGAGAACTGCTCGGTTTCAATTCCTTCCTTATCCAACTCGCTTAGAACAAAGTCAATCAGAGTTGCGGTATTCCCGTCCCTTCGGGGGCTGCCATTCACTGCAATAACCTTCATTTCATGCCCCTCCTTCTGCCACTAGTACATGCAGCAGACCCTATGTTCGATCAATTTAGCCGCCGATGTCAACCCGGGTTTGTAAAAGGCCCGAATCTACATTGTTCCTACACCTTTCCTTCAGGCCTGAAACCGGCATCGTTTCTATAATTTGAAGCGAGGATGGAGCCGTCCGGCCCGACACGTGAGGGTCGTTGCCGGTGGGGCCGGGGGGCGGACAGACCAGTTAAGCCGGGAAGGTACCCGGCAGAGTCGGAAAGGAAGGTGGAACGTGGTGTGCAGAATGGCTGTACTGGCAGTGCTTGTCGTGTCATCGGCCGGTATGCTGTGGGCTGATGATGCCGTTCAGACCAACTGGGCGGGCGGGGATGGCAACCCGGGCCCAGTCCTGGAGTGGGGTGACCGGTTTGATACCGGGTCCGGGGTAGCCTGGCTTTCGGTGACGGGACAGCTGGCCCTGTCTTCGTCGGCGCTTGCCACCCCGGTGGAGCACCTGATTGACAGTTCTTACGCAGGGAATATCGGGATCGGGCTGGGCGATATCGACGGTGACGGTGATATCGATGTGGTCGGGACCGCCCAGACCTCCGGAATCGTCTCATGGTGGGAAAACGACGGCGGCGATCCACCTGGATTCACGGAGCATGAAATCGGCACCCCTCCCGGTGCGGCGGGAGTGGAGGTGGCCGACGTCGACGGTGACGGCCGGCTCGATGTCGTCTTGATGCTTGTAAACCCGCGCAACAAGATTGTCTGGAAGCGCAATGAAGGCGGCGATCCCATCACGTGGGGGACCCAGACAATTCAGGCCGTATGGCGGGATGCCTGGGAAATCTCTACGGGTGACGTAGACGGTGATGAGAATCTAGACGTGATGTGCACCTACTGGACGACAGGTGAGGTTGCATGGTGGCAGAACGCAGGTGATGATCCTATCACGTGGACAAAGCACACCGTGGCGGCCGGCTTCGCCGGCGCTCACTCCGTGCGTGGCGCCGATCTCGATGACGACGGCGACATGGACCTCGCCGCGGCAGCTGGGGTCGCCAACAAGATCGTCGTCTTCTGGAGCGACGGTGGCGACTCCATAACCTGGACCCAGCAGGACGTCGAAACGGGTTTTACCGGAGCGCGCTCGGTCTGGATAGACGACATCGACCGCGATGGCGATCTCGACATCGCAGGGATCTGCTGGGTGAGTGACGTTGCGTGGTGGAGTAATGACGGCGGCGATCCGGTGGTCTGGACGCGCCAGACGATATCGACAACCGCCGACGGCGGACACGCTCTCTGCATCGCTGACATAAACGGTGACGGCCGCCCCGATGTTCTCGGCGCATGCAACAGCAATAACAAGATAGCCTGGTGGGAAAACGGCGGTGGGGTCCCGATAGTCTGGACCGAACACGTACTCAATGGCTCCTACGATGGGGCGATCACCGTGCGGGCCGGTGACCTGGACCAGGACGGCGCCCCTGATCCGGTTGGTGCGGGCTACTCCGGTGGGCAATTCTCATGGTGGGAGGCCACCGAGTTTGACTCAAGCGGTGAACTCACGAGTTCCATTCTGGATGTGGGTGCAGGGCTGGGCCGTATTGACTGGAACTCCGCGGATCCGGCCGGTACGAGTCTGATGTTCCAGGTAAGGAGCTCAAATGACCCAGGCGATCTTGGGTCCTGGTCCGCCAATATCACGGGGCCGGGGAGTCTTCCCGGGGTACTCGAACGCTACATCCAGTATAAGGTACTGCTCGGGACAACAGACCCGGACTACTCGCCGATCCTCAGGGACATAACAATCGGATCCGATTCTTCAGGCGTGGAAGCGGTTGTCGGAGACCATCGTATACCCGGTCTTTGCGCACAACCCAATCCTTTCAGTCCGCATATCGATGTTTCATTCGGACTGAAGACCGAGGGGCAGGTCCGACTGGCGGTCTTCGATGTCACAGGCCGCCGGGTACGGGAGCTGGCAAGCACCCGGCTGGGTGCAGGCGATCACCGGTTTACATGGGATGGCATGGATGATCGTGGGGACCGGCAGTCTCCCGGTGTCTACTGGATCTTGCTTGAGACACCGGATCACAGAGTGACTCGGGAGGTCGTGCTCCTCCGCTAGTAATTCGGTGACAGTCCAGAATGGCACTAACTTAAGACCAGATCAAGTCATGCTCGTGGCTTACGCTTTGTGACCCCTTTTGTGGTGGCGTCGAGTATCTTGAGGGATAGTTCTCGCATCTGTCTGGTGATTTCCTCCATTTTTCGATGATTCTTTATAGCTTTGGAAAACTCCCTTGCTTGTGAGGCAGAGAGATTGACGGTGACTGTCTTGCCCTGGTGTTTCCACGTCCACTGATAATAGGGGCCGTAGGCCTTCTGTTTGCCTTGTCGACGAGGCGGTTTCTGGAGGATTACGCGTTCAGTTATAGAACCTTGTAGGATCAACCCTGTCTTGGCCAGGCGGGCGGCAAGTCTCTTGTAACGTCTACACATAGATTCTATCTGCCTGTCTTTTGTCATGGCACACCTTCTTTCCTCTTGCAGTATATCACAGGCTTATGCTACAAGTATATATACTTGTAGCCTACACGCCAACACCAACGCTGAGTGTGAAAGGAGAAGCAGGTATGAGTTATAGCCCCGGTTCACTCGCCACATGCCTGAGCCGTGTCAGCCGTTACTCACTCTCAGAACTGCCGGAGATCTTCTCGCCCTGGATCGTTGTGCCACAGACTTTCGGCCTGCCCGGAAGACGGCGACTCTTCTCGCCGCTGGTCGGGACATTCTGGTTGTTTCTCTCAGAAGTCCTATCCGCCGACCGATCATGCAGACAGACCGTAAGGAAGGCCCTGGCCTGGCTAGCACTTAGGTCTGGAAAGACTGCTTCACCCAACACTGCAGCATACTGCAAGGCCAGAGCCCGCTTAATCCTGACCGACATTGATGCTGTACTGCACCAGAGCGCCGAGAGGATACAACACCTCTATGCTCCTGAGCATCTGTGGTACGGACGGCGGGTCAAGATCATCGACGGCACAGGGCTGTCCATGCCGGATACGCAAGCCAACCGCGAGGCCTATCGCCCGTCTAAGCATGCGAAAGATGGCTGTGGATTCCCCCTGATGAAGCTGGTGGTCCTTTTCTGTCTGAGCACAGGCCTTATCCTTGAGGTGGCCAAAGGAACGATCAGAGAGGCTGAGCGCACCCTGGCAAGAAGGCTCTGGGGCTTGCTTGACCTGGGAGATGTCCTGCTGGCAGATCGGGGCTTCACGGGCTACGCAGACTTCTTCTGCCTCACCCAGCGGGGCGTGGACTGTGTCATGAAGAACCACCAACGACGTACCAAGCGCCTCGCTGTCGTTAAGAAGATATCCAAAGGGGATCATCTGATTCTATGGTATAAGACACGAGTGCGCCCCAAGTGGCTCAGTCCGAAGCAGTGGCGCGCCATACCCAACACCATCAACCTCAGACAGATAGCCTTTCACGTAAACATGCCCGGCTTCAGGACAAAAACCATCACCGTTGTCACTACTCTACTGGATTACAGGATCTATCCCAAAGAGGCCTTCGCCGATCTTTATCGCAGAAGATGGATGGCAGAACTCTTCCTTAGAGATATCAAAACCACTATGGGTATGGATATCTTGAGGTGCAAGAGCCCTGAGATGGTACACAAGGAGATATCCATGTATCTTATCGCTTACAACCTCATCCGTGCGCTCATGCTCGAGGCGGCAAGCCGACATGGAGTATCACCTTTGCGAATCAGTTTCAAAGGTACCATCGCTACCGTCAGACAATGGGCACCCATCATCACCGCTCCACGGATACATCCCTCGAGACGACAAAGACTAATAGACATCTTGCTTGCATACCTGGCCAGGGACATCCTGCCACATAGACCAAACAGATCAGAACCCAGGGCAAGAAAACGGCGACCCAAGAACTACCAACTCCTTACTAAACCGCGCAGCGTCTTCAAGGAATGCCCACACAGAAATTACTATAGAAGGAGATTAAGTTAGTGCCATTC
>JBDRNT010000052.1:0-62719 GCA_043810925.1 Candidatus Eiseniibacteriota bacterium | reverse complement strand
GTAGGTTGTCTTGTGCGACCAGTCTATACGGTTCCCGGCGTCGGTCCCGAAGTTGTTATCCTCGAGCCACTCGGTGCCCTGGAGGATAGCCGGGATGCCGGGGGCCGTGAGGACTATACCCTGCGCGAGCTTCACACGGCCTTTCGCGTACTGGTCGTCGTACGGGGCGGTCGTGTCGATGGTTCTCACCATCCGCTGCCCGCCACTCGATGGCCAGGCCTCATCGTGGAGCTCGAAGTAGTTTGTGACGTAACGGCCGGACAAGTAGCCGCCGCTGCCGTCGAGGATATCGGCGATCACCCACATCTCCGGGTCGCCGGAGGCGGCATCGAGGATCTCCTCGCGGAGCCGGTCCGTGAAGTGGTCGTAGTACTGCGAGTCGAACCCGCCGCCCCCGAGGTTCGTCGGGCGGGTTACCCACGAGTCATCGGGCAGCTGCTCGGCGATATTGATCTTATCGATCCAGCGGCGGTCCATCTCATCGTTGAGCCACTGCATGAGGCTCCAGCCGGATGCCTCCTGCGGGTAGATGTTCATAAAGTCGGTCGCGTCCATCCGGAACCCGTCCATACGGTATTCACCGAGCCACATATGGGCGCTCTCGATGAACCACCGGCGAACACCGGCCAGGTCGAAGTCAGCCTGGCTGCCCCAGGGCGTGTCGACAACGGGATCGTCAAAGTAGTACTGCGTCCCGTCATAGTCCCAGAGGAAGTTATCGCTGTGTGAGAAGTGGTTCCATACGATATCGTGGGTGACCGCGATGCCACGCGCGTGGAGCGCATCAACCATCGCACGGACGTCGTCCGGGTCGCCGTAGTATGACTCCGGCGCCCACTGCGTCACCGGGTTGTAGCCGGCCGAGTAGTCGTAGGGGAACTCGGTGATGGGACAGAGCTGAACCACGTTGATGCCGAGCTCCGCCAGGTGGTCGGCCCGCTCGGTCACATTCACGTACTTGGCCGGGAACGGCGCCGAGCCATACGGATCGTTGAGGCCTGCAAACGTACCGACATGGAGCTGGTAGACCACCATCTCCTCGAAATCCGGTACATCGAAGTCGTCCACCTGCCAGTCGTAGCGAGTCGGATCCTCAACGATGGCATTATAGTTATTGCCGGGGTTTAAGGCCCTGGCGCGTGCATCGGTGTTCCAGGTGGTATTCTGGAAGTAGTACTTGTACATGTCGCGGTCGCCGGCCGCGGGCACATGGAGGATGAAGTCCTCGCCGACCCGGTTCATCGGGTCCGACGTGCCCCAGCCGTTAAACTCACCCCGGACATGGCAAACCGTCCGGTTCGGCGACCAGACCTTGAAGACCACGCCTCCGCCCTCGGTCGGCGTCGAGCCGTAGGGTGCGTGGGATAGGGTCGCAAAGTCCATCGTAAAACCTGGGGACGGCAGACCGTCCGAGACACCGTCCGGACCGAGGTAGTCCGTATCGGTGCCATCATTGAGTTCGAAGACGAATTCTATGGCACTCCCGGCCGGTGCCGGAACCTGGGCCTCCCAGACATCGTAAGGCCCGCGATTCCCGACGAGGCTCGCGTTCACGAAGGTGACGCCACCGTCTTCGATGCGGACCCGGACCGACGTGAGGTCGTTCGCCCAGCTCTGGACGCGCACCGCGAACGGTTGGCCGGCGAGCGGGCAAAGCGGGGTGCGGTCGAGCAGCGCAATGTGAGAGATCCCACTCCACTCGACGGTGTTGTCCGTCCCGGCTGAGTGTGCGGCCGGCGCCATAAGTGCTATCAGTGCCAGAGTAGATAGAATGGTTCTCACACGGGCCTCCTAGTCCTTTATTTTATCACATTTCGCGGGGAATGGCAAACCACACTACCCGAAATCACAATCAACCCGGATGTGTGCAAAAAGGACGGGCTTTGCGCGATGGCCTGCGCCCGCGGCTGAAATTCGACAAGTGGCCGGAACGAAATCCAGCGAAAGTGACGTGGGTGGATGATGATGGACGAGTTCTCGGAGTATGTCCTCCCCAAGGCTCCAAAGACCCAGCTGTCACTCCACGACGACGGCAGTCCCGTAAGCCAGAATCTCGGCGGCGCTCTCCATGATCATCGAGGTCGAAAAGCGAACGCACACGATGGCGTTGGCACCCAGGGACTTGGCTTCGTCAACCATCCGGTCCAACGACTGCTCCCGGGACTCTGCCATCATCTTAGTGTAGTCGGTGATTTCGCCGCCGACAAGGTGCCTGAGCTTCGCCATCACGTCGTGTCCGAGGTGACGGGCACGGATCGTGTTACCCCGGACGAGACCGATGCTTTTTGTGATGGTCTTTCCAGGAATCGAATCAGAAGTTACGATCATCATTTTTGAATCTCCTTATATCGCTCGTGTTTGCCGACAAAGACCCTCTCTCGTACGACCGAGACCAGGAGGATCACAACGCCGCCCATTCCCAGTAGAATCCCTGCTTTGACAATGACGGGGATGGTGGGATCTTGAATGAAGCCCTTCACGATCTGATAACCGCTGAAAAAGAGGATGATCATCGCGCCGATGGAAAGCAGTATCCAGCCGATTCCTCTTTCCGCGCGGTTATAGACTGATTCCGAGTAAACTTGCCATGCTTCCCTGGGTGGTTGTTTGAGTGTCATCTTCCGCATCACCTCCTCGAACCGGGTCATTTCTCCATACTCTCTTCGGCATTCGGGACATTTCTCGATGTGCTCTTCGACCAGTCTTCGCTGATCCTCATCCAGCTCATTGTCGAGGTATGAGGAGATCAGCTCGTCAATCTTCTCGTGATCCATTCCTCGCCCTCCGTTCATTTTTCCTCCCCATCGAGAAAACCACTGATTGCCTTTTTCATCTTTCGCTTTGCATAGTGGAGTGACGACATGACCGTACCTATGGGCATCTCGAGGGTCTCGGCTACCTCCCTGTAAGACATGCCCTCGAAATAACGGAGCACTATCGCCTCTCGCTGTTCAAGCGGCAGGTCTTCTATTGCCTGCCAGAGCATCTGCTTCATCTCGTGGTTCTGAGCTTCGGTCTTAAGAACACCGGCATCCTCGAGAGGGATCTCCCGCGTGCGGCTTGCCCGCTTGAGATGGTCAAGACAGATGTTCCTAAGGATTCTATAGAACCAGGGAAAGAAGGGGCGCTCCGTGTCGAATCGCCTGAGATTCCTGTAAGCTTTGATGAATGCCATCTGGGATACATCCATGGCATCCTGCTGGTTCCGGACAAACGTGATGGCGATACCGTAGGCGCGCCTCATGTAGCGCTCTACGATTGCTTTGTAGGCCTCCCTGTCGCCAGCCCTTATGGCGTGGATGGCCTCGCTGTCTGAAAGGTCTCTTCGCTCCATTACCGGTGCCACAGTCTGTGCGACATGCACTGTCCGGTATCCTACCACTTGAACCTGCCTCATTCTACCCTCCATAACAGAGTACGACTTGGGCGGGGAATTTATTCAAGCGGCAGGGAATCTGATTCGGTGCTAATTCGGTGACAGTTTACAGATTCCGGTGCGGGAAATTCCGGTGAGAGCCCCGGTGACACCATACTTGACTACCGCCCATGACAGTAACGCCTATGATCAGAAGCAGGAATTCAGTGCGGTGTCACCGCAATTCATAGTAATTAGTAAACTGTTACCGAATTACTATCTGGCGGGCTGCGCGGGAATGATCTCAGCTTCAGCATAGATCCGCTTGACATGAAGCAGAAGCGGATAGAGGAACAGCGCTCCGCCCAACACAACGAATGCGAGCCGGTAATCCAGACCTCCCCTGTATATAAGGAGGATCAAACACGATCCGAGGGCTCTGCCCAGGTTGAGCAAGAGCTCGCGGCCGGCCCACATGTTGATCCCCTTGACCTTGGCATCAAGAGCCACCGCTATCAGAAAAGGCGTCGTCATAATCGATGTGAAGCTCAGCAACCCGACAAGCGTCACCCATAGGACGGTCGTTCGGGCAAAGGCCAGCGCGATAGTCGCGCCTGCCGCCAGGATGACTGTCGGGTAGAGGTAGGCAGTCCGCCTTCGGTGCCGGTCGGAGAGCCGCGCAAGCGTGACCGTCGCTATGACACTCAGGACACCGAGATACGAGAAGAAGAATCCGAGATGAAGCTCGGTCCCGATAAACAGCAGGGTGAACACCGGTACGCCGACAAACGAGGATGCTTCCCAGAAACCCTGGACTGCGAACAGTGTCCTGTATCCCTTGAGGCTTCGCAGCGACTCTGCGATACGATAGTCGAATCTGCGGAACTTGATTGAACTGCTCTTAAGGACGTAGACGATCAGGCCGGCAAGAATGGCAATCGAAATCAGCATGTTCAGAGCAAAACCGTGCCCGTGCCAGATGTAGGCGGCAACCGGCGGTACGGCCATGGCGACCAGAGGATATATCACGATGGCGACACTTCCCGAGTAGGCATGGGTCTTCTCCGTAGCATAGGAGAAGAACTCGAGATTGTACGGCACCCAGAAGAAGACGAGAACGAGCGCATTCATGATATATATGAAGTTCACAGTCACCGGGCCGATCCAGAACAAGGCGATCAGGTATGCAATGATTTTCACGACGAACGCGATAGAAAACGAGGCCTTGGCTCTTGCCCTCCCCATGGCCGCGATGGCAAGGACCGGGACAGAGAAGGCAAGTGTGGTTGCAAGAAGCAGTTGCTCAAGGCGGAAACCGCGGGTTACAAGATAGAGCATCATGAAACTCATGGCCATGGCGTCGGCCACGGCCATCATCACCTGGATCACGTAGATCCTTCGAAACTCACTGTTGCTGATCATCGCCGCCAACTCTCTCGCTGTTTCCGGGTCCGGCCGGATGGTATGTGGTCACATACCTCTACCATGTGGGTTACCAACCATGGCCATTTCACCCATACCGGTAGCATACTCCACTCAGATTGAAGAGAAAACGGGTAATTCCGCTGCAGTCCAGTGACTACTCATGTGTTGCTAATTAGTAAGCTGGCACAGAATTAGGTATGGTGTCACCGAAATTTGGTGACAGGGGTGGGAGAATCTGGTATTTGACTTAGGTGTGGGTTCGGTTCTTATGAGAGGAGGGTGAAATGAGGATATTCGTGTTCTGCCTGCTATGCCTGGTTCTCCTTGTTGGCGCATGCGGAGAATCGGCCAAGGAAGCGGCGATGGAGAAGAAGATCAAGGAGGCAACCGGATCAGACGCCGATGTTGACCTCTCGAAAGAGGGTGTGAAGATCACCGGCGAGACAGAGGAAGGCGAGTTCGCACTTACCACCGGGGAAGAAACCGAGATCCCGGATGATTTCCCCGATGATGTGTTCTTGTACAGCCCTTCTAAGACCATGATGGCAATGAAGGTTCCCGATGGCCACTCGGTCTCCCTGATCACTAAAGACGATAAGACAAAGGTAGTGGATGCCTACAAGCGTGAGATGGGAGCAAAAGGGTGGACAGAAGAGGCCGTCATGTCAATGGGCAAGAACATGATGTTTACTTACAAAAAAGACGGGCGCATCACCGGTATCAATTTCGCGCCGAACGATGAAGGGCTTCAGATCATAGTAACGACGGGCAAAGAGTAGACACATAGACTGCAGTCGGGCACGTGGACCCGAAGCAGCACAAGTATTGCTACGGCGCGGCAGGTATTGCAGATCGGCACTGTTTCGGCGCAAAAAGCGTTCTGTTCATACCAACTTGCAGCTGTATTATGGACTTGACTTGTTTTGCTATCGGGTATACATTCCCGGAAACCTAAGGTGCCACGGCTGGGTGACGGGCAGGAATCCAGGTGGCATAGGAGAGGAGGTTAGGCATGAAGAGTTACGCTGTTCTGGTAGTCGCGGTGTTCTTGTGCGGTTGTCTGTATGGGGGGGCGGCTCAGGCTATCGACCTGACCAAGTACACCTTCCCGGTCAGCACCTCACAAGAGGCGTATTTGAACGGCACATTCAACGTCAATGGTACATCCATTGACTCCCTCGAGACGGGCTACAATTTCGGGGGTGACGCATCCTATGACTTGTTCTATCGGTCTCTGCCGTTTAGCTACAACCTGAACGCGGTGGGCAATTTCTCGAAGAGCAAGGCTCAGGAAATGGACGCCGAGAGCCGTGATGCATACGATGTGTGGGTTCACACCAGGGCGAACAGGTACTTCAGCGATCAGTCCAACATTTTCGGTTTCGGTTCGTCGACACTCGAATACCGGAAGCTGTCCTTTCAGGACGAAGCGGACGATCCTTACTGGGATGTGACCGCGGGGCTTGGCTACGGCCGCTCGATCGATGCTACGGTTCTTAAGCAGGCATACCGGATGGCCCAGGACTTCAAGCGCTTCGGGGTTACCAACAAGGACATTCCGGAGAATATCCTGATCGAACTGGCCCGCGTCATCGACCGCCAGGGCGAGTTCCGTTCGCAGTACGGCCCGGTGGAGTACCGGAAGTACTGGTACGAGGCGATGGAAGAGGTTTTGAAGAACGCAGGCGTCCTTGTCGAGGGTGGACTCGGAGCAATCGGCGTACTGCGGATCCAGGAAGTGCTCGCTGAGCCGACAGGCCGCAGATTCTACGGTTGGGAGGCTCGCGTCGGCGTCGGCGTGGTGATCTCCGACTTCGACGGCGAGGCCGGCGATCCGCTTCTGACGGCCGACCTCGACTGGGCACGTCCCGTAAGCCTGGCGCTCCAGTTGAATAACAACGCCTACTACAGCACGGTATTCGAGGATGACCCGGTGCATCGGTTCGGTGACATATTCCAGATCTACTACGAAGTCACCAATCGTATCGACTGGGATAATACGCTCCAGGTCGAGTATCTGATGCCGACGCTCGCTGGTGCTGAGAATATGATGACCTTGAACTTCACGAGCACCTATATTCTCTACATCGAGAACCGGCTGAGCTTCAATCCGTCATTCATCTACAGTTACGTGGATGACGGTATGGGCGATGCGATATCGGACTGGGCGATTCGGGGTAGCCTCAGCTACCGCCTGAAATAGTCTACACCTATCCGGGGTGACCTCGACCCGGCGCATGAGCCGGTCAGTCGGTGGTCGCCCCGGATTATTCTCATCTGCCCACCTGACGATCCGGCAAGGTCCTATCTTAACCACGATCCGCCTGCGGTTGACTGTAACCCGGAAGTCGCCTATAATCAGGCATTGCACAATATGGACCCTATCAAGAAAAGTGCGGGTATCGGCTTGATGCGTTTTAGGACAGTTTGCTGTTGCGCAGTTTGTGTGGTGCTCCTTATGGGCGGGATTGCCCGGTCGACCGGAGCCGGCGACTCTGGAGATACCACCTGTACGCCTGCAAGCGATATGACCGCGGCTGCGATGCGTGGGATCGAATGGTTGATCGCCAATCAAGACGCCATCTCTCCCGCTGTTGCAGTTACGACATTCAGGAAGATCTACAGGGTTACAGCTGATGACAGTCTGGCGGCGAGACTGCTCGAGATCATCGAGGAAACCGAGCCCACTCTCCCGCAGGTCAATATCGCAGTTGATATTCATGACCGGGATTCGCGGCGCTGGCACAAGCTCCGGCCCGTGTTGATCGAGCTCGTCCGCAACAAATGCGTCAATCAAGTGTTTGAGACGGATTTACGCCCGATCGAGGATCTTCGCGATTTCTACTGGGACCGGCTTTTCCTGAGCACCATGGATCTCAGCAAGAAGGTCGTGGCGGCTTACTTGCTGAAAAGACTGGGTGTTGCGGACGAACTCTACGACTCGGTGGTGGAGGAGGTCAGATCACAGGCGGACCTGCTGAATCAGCCAAGATCGTATCATTATGTATTCTATCTCTATGCGCTCACACATGTCGTTCTGACGAACTCCGGTTACTATGACCACTATCTCGATCCTGCGGGATTCGCTGTGGAGATCGCGGGTTTTGACAAAGCCTTGAGAGACTTCCTGGCGTTGGAAGACATGACCTCCACGGAACTGGACGTGGCATCCGAGGCACTGACCTGTCTTAAGCTCCTGCGTGTGCCGGCTGATCCCAGGATGGAGAGGATGTACCAGCGGCTGATGGAAGAGCAGAATCCCGACGGTAGCTGGGGCAGCGACAAAGAGGTCACAGGTTCCAGAATCCACAATACGGTTGTCGCTTCGATTGCGCTCCTCGACTTCGCCCCCGAGTTTCGCGACGGGGACATATACTGTGACAGCATAACCTACGGGCCTGACCCGCTCCCGGATTCAGAGTGACATTCATAGCGAGGCATAAGCAGGATGAAGATCGCCGTAACCGGTAAGGGTGGAACCGGAAAAACTACGGTGGCCGGTGTTCTGGCTCACTACTTCAACAACGACGGTTACCGCGTGCTGGCTGTAGATGCAGACCCCGATGCCAACCTCGGCAGCGCACTCGGGGTTCCGTCTGAAGAGGTCGCCTCGATAGTCCCGATTTCGGCGATGCGTGAGTTGATAAAAGAACGTACCGGTGCCGATCCCGCCAAGTTCGGGCAGATGTTCAAGATGAACCCCACCGTGGACGACATTCCTGAGAAGTACTCTATCGATTTTCGTGGAATCAGACTGCTTGTGTTGGGCGCTATCCAGACGGGAGGAGGAGGCTGCGCGTGTGCAGAGAACGTGCTCGTTCAGAGTCTCCTGTCCGAGATTGTGCTCAACCGCGACGAGGTGGTCATCGTTGACATGGAAGCGGGTATCGAACACCTGGGTAGGGCCACCCTCGAGGCAATCGATAAGATGCTGATAGTGGTCGAGCCAGGCATGAGAAGCATAGCCACCGCAACGACCATCATGAGACTGGCCGGCGAAATCGGGGTCACGTCATTCGGCATAATCGCGAACAAGGTCAAGGATGCCGGGCAGAGCAAATGGATCGTGAGCAAGCTGCCTGCTGCGGAAGTTATCGGCATGATTCCCTACAGTGAGATGATTCTCAACGCAGACCGGGAGCAGCACCCATTGATCGACGAGCTGGACAGAAGCCTCAAAGCGGAATTCCTCAAGATATATGAAGCCTGCCGCTGATGGTTGATGGGGTCAGGCTTTGAATTCTGGAATTCTGTTGCGCAGACCGCACACTCCGCGCAGGAGTCCCGACGCTGCTTTGCTCAAGAGTGAACTCCCCCAGTGCAGAATTCCAGAATTCAAAGCCTGACCCCATCATTTAGAAATATCTTCTTAGTCTTTGGGAAATAGCTTATTGTTCTTGATAAGGGAGGAGACAAACCATGGCTTTCAGTCCTCAATGCCTCGCGACTGCCATAGGGAGTTTCCCGCATAAGGATCCGCAGGTTGCTTGCGATCTTATCCTCAAGAGCCTTCCGGACATCCCTACCTGGCCGCAGCTTCCGGCCATCGATTTCAGGGAAGGTATGGAATCTCAGTACAGCGAGGGGCTTCCCTGTGTTGTTCTCGATGAAGAGAAGCAACGTATGTATTTCAATACGGGGGGTGATACCTCGGTTGCCCTCGCAGAATTCTATGAGAACTACCTGGCGGAGACTACCGACTACTTCAGGATATCACCGGAGTATAGCCGCGGTGTCTATGAGATGGAGCGGCAACTCAAAGAACCCGGACGGCCTGCTCCCAGGTTCTTCAAGCAACATGTGACGGGCCCGATCACAATGGGTCTCGGCCGGGTGGATCAGGACAAGCGGGCGATCTACTACAATGATGTCTTCAGAGACGTCATCGTCAAGGGAGTCGAGATGAAGGCGCGGTGGCTTCTGAAGAAGTTCAGCTTCCTGGGCTGCCCCCAGATCTGCTTTGTCGACGAACCCATTCTCTCGGCATTCGGATCCTCCACGTATGTCAGCGTTGAGCGATCGGACATCGTGAGAGTCTTGAAGGAAGTTTTCACGGCAATCCGTAAGGAAGATGCGCTTGCGGCGACCCATTGTTGCGGCAACACCGAATGGACGATACTGATCGACGCGGGTGTGGATATTATCAGTTTCGATGCCTATGAATTCGGCAAGACCATCGGTTACTATCCCGAGCAGGTGAAGCAATTCCTCGAGGGTGGTGGTGTCCTGGCCTGGGGAATCGTTCCATCCTCAGACCGGGTCACCGGCGAGAGTCCGGAGTCCCTGGTTGAGAAACTCAAGGAGTGTGTCGACAATCTGGCCGATAAAGGAATCGACAGGGAGTTGATCTGGGAGAAGTCGCTGATAACACCCAGCTGCGGTACCGGTTCGATTCCCGTCGGTTTGTCCGAGGAGGTCATCAGGCGGTTGCACGATGTAAGCACGCGTCTCAGGCAGGAGTTCGCGGCATCTAAAGAATGATGGAAAAGATATTTCAATATGGCTAAGCGAAGCATAGACAAGTCCGTTGAGCACATGCTCGACCGTAAGACCCCCGATAGTCCGGAGACCATCTGGGACCGCGCGGATAACCAGAAACCGCACTGCACCTTCGGTGAGCAGGGTCTTTGCTGCCGGGCCTGCTATATGGGCCCATGCCGGGTCAAGCCGGGCAGCAAGAAGCGGGAACGCGGTGTTTGCGGGGCCACTGCCGAGGTGATCGTTGCACGGAACTTCGCGCGTATGATTGCCGGAGGCGCCGCGGCCCACTCCGATCACGGGCGCGATGTGGCTGAAACGCTGCTTCTCGCGGCCACAGACCCGGATTCAGGTTACACGATCAGGGATGAGAACAAACTCAATAAGGTCGCCCGGACACTCGGGATCGAAACCAAGGATAGGACGAGTGAAGAGATCGCAGCGGAGGTTGCAGAAACCGCGCTGGCTGACTTCGGCCGGCAGGAAGGCGAGATCGCATTCACGCATCGTGCACCCGAGCCACGCCAGGCCCTGTGGCGCAATCTTGATATCGTCCCCCGCGGCATCGATCGCGAGATCGTCGAGGTGATGCACCGGACAACCATGGGTGTGGATCAGGATCATCGGAGCATCATACTCCAGGGTGCAAGGGCAGCCCTTGCAGATGGATGGGGCGGCTCGATGATTGCCACAGAGCTCCAGGACATCCTCTTCGGCACACCTTCCCCGGTGCGAGGTCAGGTAAACCTCGGGGTGCTTTCCAAGACCGAAGTCAACATCGTCGTCCATGGGCATGAACCGGTGCTTTCGGAGATGCTTGTGGTTGCAGCGAAGGACCCGGAGCTCATTGCGCTGGCCAGGACCAACGGTGCAACCGGTATAAACCTCGCAGGTATATGTTGTACGGCCAATGAGATTCTCATCCGTCACGGCCTGCCGGTTGCGGGGAACATCCTCCAGCAGGAACTCGCAATCTGGACGGGCGCCGTCGAGGCCATGATCGTCGACGTCCAGTGCATCATGCCGTCACTGCCTGAGGTCACCAAGTGCTATCACACACGTCTAATCACAACCTCGCCGAAGGGCCGCATCTCCGGAGCCAAGCATTTCGATCTCTCGGGTAAGCGGCCGCTTGATACGGCAAAGGCGATTGTGAAAGAAGCGATCTTGAACTTCCCAAACCGCGACAAGGTCGATATCCCCGATGAAAAGATGGACCTGATCGCCGGTTTCAGTCATGAGGCGATCAACTATATGCTCGGTGGATCGTTCCGCGAATCGTATAGCCCGCTCAATGACAATGTGATAAACGGACGGATCAAGGGGGTGGCCGGTGTCGTGGGCTGCTCAAACCCCAAAGTGACGCACGACCAGGCACATGTAAGTCTCACGGAAGAACTGATCGCCAATGACATACTTGTTGTCCAGACCGGCTGCTCCGCTATCGCGTGTGCAAAGGCCGGTTTCCTCAGACCCGAATCCGCTGAAAAGTACGCCGGCAAGGGCCTCGCGGAGGTGTGCAAAGCCGTGGGGATGCCACCCGTGCTTCACTCCGGCTCCTGTGTGGATAACAGCCGTATCCTGATCGCCCTTTCGGAGATGGTCCGGATCGGCGGACTCGGAAGTGACATAAGCGAACTTCCCGTGGCAGGCGCCGCACCCGAGTGGATGAGTGAAAAGGCGATCGCAATCGGACAGTACTTTGTCGCCTCAGGTGTCTATACCATCTTCGGTGTCGGTCTACCGGTCGAAGGAAGCGAGATCTTCTCAGAGCATATCTTCAAGGAATTCGAGGGTATTTTCGGAGGTATGTGGGGTGTCGAGACCGATCCAGGCAAGATGGCAACACGAATAATCGATCACATAAACTCAAAGCGGGAGAAACTCGGCATAAGCAAAGGCCGGGAGCGTGTCCTGTTTGACATGGAGATGAGAAGGGAACTTAAGTAGCCCCTTCGTGAGCAGACAGCAAATATGTCGAAACTGATTGCCACACGAGCCATCCGGGGAGCGCACAAGTTATTCAAGCGTGCCGAGAAGGAACTCAAGGCCGCTATCGACGAGAAGGGTCCGGACACCAAAGTCGAGTTCCCGAACACTGGCTATTACCTGCCGATCTCTCATGGAATGCTTGGCCTTAAGATTGACACGCTCCGTGGTCTCACGCAGCTTCTCGAAGAGGCAAGAAGACTGCTCCCGGCGATTCCCGATGAGCACCTCTGGGTGCCGTACCTGGGGCATACGCTGGATGCAGGCATGGCCACCCTCTTTGTAGATGAGATAATAGAAGCAATCAAGTACACCCGGAATCCGCCACCATACCTTACGGAAACCAACCCGAGCGATGATCAACTGTGGATCGGCGCCGCCAATGATGTGATCCTGCGCGAACGTGGAATCGAATTTGTGGACGGTACCGCTCCCGGTTTCGCCGCCTGTGTAGGCTACTGCCCGACAAATGAGATTGCCGTAAATATCGCGCGCGAACTTCAGGAGAAGAATCTCTATGTCTTCATGTCTGCCGCGACGGACGGAAAGAGCATGGCCCAGCAACTGCGCGAAGAGGGCATCCAGATGGGGTGGGAGACGCGGCTTGTTCCATTCGGCGACGACGTCACCGCCACGGTTCACTCGCTTGGCTTTGCAACCAAGGTAGCGCTTTCCTTCGGAGGTTCCCAGCCGGGAGACTTCCAGAGGGTCTTAAAATACAACAAGAACCGTGTGTTCGCATTCGTTCTGGCCCTCGGGCCCGTTGATGATGAGAAACATGCCCAGGCAGCCGGTGCGATCAATTACGGATTCCCCACAATCGCGGACACCGACATCGACCAGATTCTGCCCTCGGGGATATGCACGTATGAGCATGTTGTCTCGCCGGTTGAACACGTTAACATCGTGGCAAAGGCCATCGAGGTGCGTGGGCTTAAGATCACGGTCACCAAGGTTCCCATACCGGTACCCTACGGACCGGCGTTTCAGGGTGAACGTGTCCGGAAGGAAGACATGTATGTCGAGCTCGCCGGCCAGACGATGCCCGGCTTTGAGTTCCTGACGACCAGGCCGCTCGATGAGGTGGAGGACGGCAAGATCGAAGTGATCGGCCCTGAGATCGACGACGTAGAGGAAGGTACCCACCTCCCACTGGCAGTCTGGGTCGAGGTGGCAGGACGCGAGATGCAGCCCGATTTCGAGCCCATACTCGAGCGCCACATGCACGATCTCATAAACTGTGCGCACGGCATCTGGCACATGGGCCAGCGGGATATCAACTGGGTACGCATCAGCAAAGAAGCCAAGGAGAAGGGTTTCAAGTTCAAACACTTCGGTTCGATCCTTCATGCCAAGTTCCACGGGGAGTTCGGCAAGATCTTCGACAAGGTCCAGTTCAAGATCTACACCCGTGAGAAGGAAGTCCTCGAGCTTATCGACCATGCACGCGCGGTCTACCATGAGCGCGATGACCGGCTTGCAGGCATGACGGATGAATCGATTGATACGTTCTACTCATGCACACTGTGCCAGTCATTCGCGCCAAATCATGTCTGCATTATTACTCCGGAGCGCTCAGGTCTTTGCGGTGCATATAACTGGCTTGACGGTAAGGCCGCACACCAGATAAATCCGACCGGTCCCAACCAGCCTGTGAAGAAGGAAAAGGCAATCGATGACGTAAAAGGCCAGTGGCAGGGCATAAACGAGTTCGTCTACGGCACATCTCACAG
This sequence comes from Candidatus Eiseniibacteriota bacterium, assembly GCA_043810925.1. Taxonomy (GTDB): domain Bacteria; phylum Arandabacterota; class Arandabacteria; order Arandabacterales; family Arandabacteraceae; genus Arandabacterum. Next base: position 48,739 of record JBDRNT010000052.1, on the reverse strand, counting down.
GACACTCGAAGCGTTCAACGCGTATAGCATAATCGAGCTTCCCATGACTTCATGCGGCTGCTTTGAGTGTATTTCAGGCGTGCTTCCATCGACCAACGGGATCATGACGGTCTACCGCGAGTACCCGGAGATGACGCCCTGCGGGATGAAGTTTTCGACTCTGGCAGGAGTTGTAGGTGGAGGTGTGCAGACACCGGGTTTTATCGGACACAGCAAACACTACATCGGGAGCAACAAGTTCATAAGCGCCGAGGGTGGGGCCAAACGCATCGTCTGGATGGATAGTGGACTCAAAGAGGAAATGAAATCGATACTGTGCGAGATCGGTGAGCGGGAAGGGATAGAAGGTTTCATCGATATGATCGCCGACGAGACGGTTGCCGTCACCGAAGAAGAGGTGCTCGAATACATAACCAGGAAGAACCATCCGGCCCTCACCATGCCCCCGCTGTTTTAGGTGGTGTGACCCCTAAACCATGAAAACCATTGCGATATCGGGAAAAGGCGGAACCGGTAAGACAACGACCGCCGCAATGATTATACGCTGGCTGGCCGACAACCGCTCGAAGTCCATTCTCGCCGTTGACGCCGATTCCACCGTCAGCCTCAACGATATGCTCGGTATCGCTGTTCCCGAGACGGTCGGTGCTGTCAGAGAAGAGATGAAGCGCCTTGTCAATGATCTTCCTGGAGGAATGACAAAGCAGCAGTTCCTCGATTACAAGATCCAATCCGGCCTGGTTGAAACACCCGAGTTCGACCTGCTTGCAATGGGGCGCCCCGAGGGACCCGGGTGCTACTGCTATGCCAACAACGTGCTTCGCGATATCCTCGATACCTTGAGCAAGAATTATGACTACGTCGTTATCGATAATGAAGCCGGCATGGAACACTTGAGCCGGCGAACCGCACAGGCCATTGATTATATGCTCATGGTGTCCGATCCAATCGTCAGGGGTATCCGTACGGCAGGCAAGATAAGCAGGCTGCTTGAGGAGCTTCACGCCCGGGTGGGAGAGAGGTATCTCATCCTCAATCGCGTAATCGAACCGCCATCGGATGCTCTCAAAGCCGCAATAGCAGATGAGGGGCTGAAGCATTTGGGTTCACTTCCACAGGATGATAGATTATTATCGCGTGACCGTGCCGGCGAGCCGATATGGGAGGCGTTGACCTGCTCATCCGCCTATCGGGCGCTGGGCAGGATTATGAAAGAGCTCATGGCCCGGTGAAGAGAGGATAGACCATGGATTTCGAGATCCCGAAGCAATCCAATGCCGGTAAGGTCGTTGAGGTCACGATCGGCGCCACCGCCGATGCGGGCGGCACCCGGGCCGGCACCGTGACCATCGGGGGCGGCACGTCTCTTCCATTTCACTTCTTCGAAGGCGAGCACCCACACTACCCGGTGGTCGCCATGGAGGTCTTCGACAAGGCCCCGGCCAAGTATCCGGCCTCACTGATCGACCGTTTTCGTGATGTGCTAGAGAGCCCCGCCGACATGGCAAAGAAGTGTGTCGAAGAGTTCGGGGCGGAACTTATAAGCGTGAGGCTTGAGGGTACGCATCCTGAGAAGGGAGACAGGACACCTGAGCAGGCCGCCGATATCGTCAGGGCCGTTCTTGAGAGCGTCACCGTACCGGTAATAGTCACAGGGCACAGCCACTTCGAAAAGATAAACGAAGTGATGAAGAAAGTCTGTGAGGCCGCTGCCGGTGAGAACTGCCTCATAAATTATGTAGAGACTGATAACTATAAGACGATCGCAGCTGCGTGCATGGCTTATGGCCACACCGTTGTTGCTCAGTCGCCGATCGATGTCAACCTGGCCAAGCAGCTCAACATCCTGCTATCAGACATGGAGTTCCCCCGCGAGAGAATCGTTATAGATCCACTGACGAGCACGCTCGGTTACGGCATCGAATACACTTACTCGATAATGGAGCGCATCAGAAACGACGGGCTGGGCGGAGACGAGATGCTGGCATTTCCGATGCTCGTAAATCCCGGGTACGAGAGCGCGCGTGTCAAGGAAGCAAGGGTCCCCGAAGCGGATTATCCTGAGTGGGGCCCACCGGACCTGCGTGGTGCGTACTGGGAGATCTCGACCGCGATGAGTCTTCTCGCTGCCGGGGCGGACCTTCTGATCATGCACCATCCCGAAGCACTGCGTACCGTAAAGAAGAGCATCGCAGAGATGTACGACTCCAAGGAAAGAGTGTAGAGATGGCGCTATCCGGACTCGATATATTCAAGTTGCTCCCCAAGACCAACTGTGGAGATTGCGGTGTTCCCACATGCATGGCATTTGCCATGAAACTTGCCCAGAAGCAGGCCGAGCTCAGCCAGTGTCCCCATGCCTCCGAGGAGGCCACGGCCGCCCTGGGCGCCGCGAGCGAACCGCCGATCAAGCTGATCAAACTGGGCGGCACCGACCCACTTGAGATCGGGAGTGAGACCGTGATGTTCCGCCACGAGAAGACCTTCTTCAATCAGCCGGGAATAGGAGTCGAACTCAAAACGTCGCGGGGTACAGACATTCTTCTCGCCGTAATCAAGGAGATCGAGGCCTACGCGGTCGAGCGGGTCGGAGAGGAGCTCAAGGCGGACCTGTTCCTCATCACCCATGACTCCGAGAAGGCCGAGGATTTCACCAGCACAATAGAGCTCGCGAAGGGGAACTCTTCAAAGAAGTTGATACTCGATTGTAACGACCCGGCAGCCCTCAGGGCCGGGCTTGAACTCATCAAGGATCTGCGGCCTGCTATTCTGCTTCGGGGGCAAGTGTCGGAGGCTGACATCGATCTTGCCAGAACCTTCTCGGCGAGTTTGATTCTCACCGGAGATTCCCTCCGTACGCTGGCCGGGCAGGCCGACAAGGCCAGACAGGCCGGAGCCGACAATCTTATCTTAAGAATCGATACCGGCAATCTCGGTAGCGAGCTTCAGGATAACACGATCATGCGGAGAAGCGCGCTTCGCAACAACTATAAGCCATTCGGGTTTCCACTGTTTACATATGTAAACGCCGAGGATGGGTTCGACGCTGTAGCACGGGCGTCTCTCCTCCTCTGCAAGTATGATTCCATCATTGTGCTGTCCGGCTTTGACAAAGCCTTGCTCTACACCCTGTTTACGCTTCGCCAGAACATCTACACCGATCCGCAGAAACCGATACAGGTCGATGCCAAGGTCTATCCGATCGGAGAACCCACTCCCGAATCACCCGTCTTTCTGACAACCAACTTCTCGCTTACCTATTTCATGGTGTCGGGGGAAATCGAGAACTCCGGCATTTCCGCTCACCTTGTTGTGGCGGAAGCCGAAGGCCAGTCGGTGCTCACGGCGTGGGCAGCCGGCAAGTTCGTCGGCGAGACGGTCGCGAAGTTCTTTAAAGACGCGAAGGTGGAAGACGAGATCAAGACACGGAAGGTCGTTATTCCCGGTTTTGTCGCTCAGATTCAAGGTGACCTTGAGGACGGCCTCCCCGGCTGGGAGGTTATCGTCGGGCCACAGGAGGCTTCGGATATACCGAGTTTCGTCAAGAATGTGGAACTCACATAGGCAGGAGATCAGCGCGCCATCATGGTTAGAGAGAGTCCATCTGGCGACAAAGATAATCTGACAATCAGGTTCTTCCCGTTTGACACGAGTGTCACGGTTGCACCCGGTACGACTGTCCTCGACGCCGTACGCAAGGCAGGCCTTCCCCTGAAGGCCGCATGCGGTGGCGAAGGCACGTGCGGCACCTGTGTTGTTAAGATCATCGAGGGGACGTATGAGACCCGGCCGTCGGCCGCCCTTCCCGAACACCTGATCAAACAGGGATATGCCCTCGCCTGTGTAACCGAGGTCAGGGACAACCTCTCGGTCGATCTGCCTCACTTCGAAGAGCTCTATATAAGAACCGTGGCATCCTTCAGGCTCGAAGATGTCCGAAATGAGAACGTATCCGCCTCGTGCCGGTTTGACCCCGTTATGCGTAAGGTTGAACTCGAGGTTCCCTTGCCCAGCCTCGAAGACAACTACAGTGATCTCAGGCGCGTCAAGCGGGAGCTCCGTACACACGGTGAAGTGACCGAAGTAAAGTGCGAGTACTCGGTGCTGAAGAATCTCGCGCGTAGCATTCGTGAAAAGAGTGGAGCGATCTCCACTGTCATATTCACACCCGGCCGCGAGTGGACGATCATCGATGTGAAACCCGGCGGAGAGAGAAAAGGAATCTACGGTGTCGCCTGTGACATTGGCACGACAACCGTAGCACTTAACCTGGTCAATCTCGAAAACGGCGATATCCTCGAGACCGCGATCGGACTTAACCGGCAGATAAAGTGCGGCGAAGACATCATCTCGAGAATCAACTATGCCGGGAAGCCGGGCCGGCTCGAAGAGCTGCATGAACTTATTGTAGCAACCATGAATAACCTCATTGAAATGGCCACAGAGGATGCCGGGATCTCGCCTTCCGACATCTGTTATGTCTCGATCTCAGGTAACACCACAATGATCCATCTTCTGCTGGGCCTCGACCCGCGCCACATCCGTGAGGAGCCCTACGTCCCTACGGTCAATCGTGTGCCGTTCGTTCTGGGCCGTGACCTTGGTCTGAAGATCAACCACGAGGCACGAGTGCATTGCGCCCCCGCTGTAGGCAGCTATGTAGGCGGTGACATAACCGCGGGCTTGCTTGCAACACCAATGCTCCGGGATTCTGAAAAGGTCTCTATGTTCATCGATGCCGGTACGAATGGTGAGTTGGTCATCGGCAACAAGGACTGGCAGATGACATGCGCCTGCTCGGCAGGCCCCGCTTTCGAGGGTGGTGGAGTGCGATGCGGCATGCCGGCCACAGAGGGAGCGATAGAATCCGTCAAGATCCGCGACGACGGGAAGATCGAGTACGAGGTGATAGACGGCAAGATGCCGAGAGGCATATGCGGTTCGGGGCTGGTCGATCTACTTGCGGAATTGCTGCGTCACGACTATATCGACCGGCAGGGCAAGTTTAAGCGGCCCCAGCACGGTACCGGATTCCTTGTAGAAAAGGGGGCGAATTGCTACTGGGGTAAAGACCTTGTGATAACCGAGAAGGATATCGCCACGCTCATCCGTACGAAAGCCGCGGTGTTCTCAGCATGTTCGCTCCTGCTTAAGAATGTGGGGCTTACCTTTGATGAGATTGATGCTCTCTATATCGCAGGCGGCTTCGGGCAACATCTGGGTATCGAGAATGCGATCCGCATCGGTCTCCTGCCCGATCTCAAGCGAAGCAGGTTCCGCTATCTCGGCAATAGTTCGCTCTTTGGTGCGTATCTCATTCTGCTTTCGGATGAAAACAGAGCGATGGTCGACGAACTTTCGGAGAAGATCACCTACGTCGAACTCAACACCGACCCCGCCTATATGAATGAATACACAGGCGCACTCTTTCTGCCCCACACCGACCTGACCCTCTTTCCATCTTCGGAAGCATAGCGGCGGGATCCCATTTTGGAAATCGGTGCGGTGCTTCCACGTTTTGTGATATCTTTTTGACAGTCAGAACCATGTATACATACTGAGGAGGCAAGCAGATGAGTAACGAGAAGGCTTTCTATAAAAAGGCGGACGAGTGGTTGTATCGTGTCCTTGAGCTCAATCCGGTAGAAGCCACCCAGGCGGGTGATCATCGCTGGGACACACAGCTCGCAGACATGTCCGGCGAGGCCATTGAGAAACAGCACCGGGAGATGCTGCGCGCACTGGCGGAATTCGAGGCCATGGACACTGCCGGCTTCGAACTCGATGCATCAATAGACCACACGCTGGTCGTGCAGATTATTAAGTCCCTCATCCGGGATTACAAGAAAGTCCGGTCCCACAGACGCAATCCCGGTCGTTACGTCGACGAGGTGATGAGCGGCGTGATGCTCCTTATCCTGAAAGAATTCGCGCCGCTTCCGGAACGTCTCAAATCCGTTCTCGGGCGGGTTCGGGAGGTCCCGAGAGTCTTGTCGGAGGCCCAGGCCAACATAGTCCCCGGGGAAGTGCCGCGCGTATGGGCCGAGGTGGCTCTTGAACAGGCAAAACAGGCACCCGGCTTTCTTGCCGGCATGCTGCCGTCGATGGCCGGCGAAGCGGCCCCCGAACTTGAAACCGATTTCATTGTCGCCGGAGAGGTTGCCGCCAAGGCAGTCCAGGCTTATGTCGACTTCCTCGAAAAAGAAGTACTACCGAAGGCCAGAGGTGACTTCGCGGCGGGACGCGGACTTTTTGATGAGATCCTGCGTGAGGATCACATGGTCGACTACGACGCTGAGGAGCTCTTGGAGACCGGATGGCGGCTCTTCCGTGAAACCGAGGAAGAGATGAAGGCCGTCGCCGCCGAGATCAACCCTGATAAGTCCGTCCAGGAACTACTGGAGGAAGCCAAGGCCGATCATCCCACGGCGGATGGCCTGCTAACCGCTTACAGGGATTTCATGCAGTCCGCGCGACAGTACGTGATCGACAAGGACATTGTAACGATCCCTGAGGACGAGACACTGCGCATTGTCGAGACGCCTGTATACCTCAGACCCGTCCTCCCCTATGCGGCTTACCTGCCGCCGGGAATTCTCGAGGAGCAACAGGACGGGATCTTTCTCGTCACACCCGTAGATCCTCAGGCGCCTCCGGAACAGCAGGAAGAGAAGCTCAAGGGCCAGAACAATGCAAAGCTCCCCGTTACTGCTCTCCACGAAGCATATCCGGGGCATCACCTCCAGCTCGTCTGGGCCAACAGACAGAAGACGATACCCAGACGTATGGGTTCCTATCTCTCGACGCTCTTCATAGAGGGCTGGGCATTCTACTGCGAGGAGCTTATGGAGCATCTGGGCTATATCGCCAAGCCGGTGCAACGTCTAGGCCGTCTGACCGATCAGCTGTGGCGCGCAGCCCGCATCATTCTCGACGTATCACTCCACACCAGGGGCATGCCGGTTAAGGAGGCGGTGGATTTCCTGGTGGAGAGGTGCCGGCTCGAGCCGAGCAATGCTCTGGCGGAGGTACGCCGCTATACCAGTTCGCCGACTCAGCCCCAATCGTATCTCATGGGGAAGCTCGCGATCCTTGATCTGGTCGAAGCTTATCGGAAGGCCAATCCGGACGCCTCGCTGAAGCAGATGCACGATGCGATCATGGCTTGCGGTTCACTTCCGCCAAAACTCATGCGCCGTCGCCTCCTCGGCTAATTCGGTGACAGTTTACTAATTACGATAGTACTCCCGCGTCGCCGTAGTGATCTTCGCGGCCGCGAGGAATTTCCAAACTGTCACCGAATTCTTCATGGTGCGCAAAAGACCAGAAAATACTTGTATCCCGGGTGATTGTCTGATATCAGTAGATGTGTGCCGTCGGGCACCCATAAGAGCTGTGGTCAGACCTGCAGAAGGAGGAGGAGTCATGGCTGCGAGAGTACTACAGATCAACTTCAAGTTTAACGTCCCCACCGCCGACCTCGCGAACGCGTTCGCGCCTCTTGTCGACGATATCGCCGCTACTCCCGGTCTTCGCTGGAAAGTGTGGATCATAAACGAGGACGAAAATGAAGCCGGAGGCATTTATCTGTTTAACGACGACGCCTCGCTTCAGAAATACATCGGGGGACCAATAGTGGCCGGATTGATGGCTCACCCGGCGCTCAGCGACATCTCCGCGAAACAGTTCGATATCATTAGGGATTTCACAGCCACAACGCGGGGTCCCGTATAGGCAGGCGGTAATTCGGTGACAGTCTAGAAACTCTTCGCGGCCGCGAAGATTACGCGCACTCGGCGGGAGCACATCTTTAGTTGGTAGAATGGCACCGAATTCCATCGAATTGTTTCAGCCGCTGATTACCAGCTCGTTGAGGGACCAGTCGTAGTCAAGATAGACGATCCTCGGAACATTCGCGGCAATATAGTCCCGGCTATCATCGTCTATGTAGCGGGCTATGAACTCTAAGAAGCCCCTATCACCGCGGCCATATTCTCTGAGCCAGGCTGCGTCAGAGACGGTCTCGAAGTCCTCCGCGTACCACCTGGATACAGATGACGCATAGAGGATGTTCTCCTCTTTGTCCACGTAAACCTTGTCTCGGTCATTGATGAATCCGTGCGCGTCTCGCTTGAGCTGTGCCTCGAGCCTATCCCCGGCATATGGTTCATTCGCTAGCGGCGGGCAACCCACTGATGCGCACACAAGGGCGAAGTGGATCCGGGGTTCCCCGAACTCCCTCCGAAGGATCTCGTGTTCAATCTGATTAAGACTACGGGGTTTCCCCGCAAGATCGAAGTACTCCGTACTCCACACATCCTTGATCTGCCTGATACTGTTCTTCGGGAACCTGACCCGGGACAGCCATACACCAGGCTCAATCGGGTAGTTGCTGACTATCGCGTAGATCGTGATCGCATTGTATGCATTCAGCCAGAAAGATATCTGCTCGTCCCTGCTCCACGTTGCGTAGTAGGATGAACTGGAGTCGCTCAGCGCTTCAAGGTTCGACTGGAGATGTCATTGCAGTACTGCTATCTTCCTTGTTTCGCTGGCCCAGCTGTTGCTGACTCTGGCGAAATAGATACCCGCCGGAACCTTCTGGAGGCCGATGCCAGTTCCATTCCATGTCGCGCGGTAGATTCCGGGAGCCATGTCCATGTCTGCAAGTTTGGCCACCACCCGGCCCCGGAGGTCGTAGATCGCGAAGGTGACCCGGTCACTGACACTGGTGTAATAGGCGAATTCGAACTGCTCCGTACCCGCCCCTTCTTCCGGGCAAGTCAGCATCCCGATCTCGTCTCCCAACTCGTCATTGTCCCACATCCCGCTTATCATCACGGCACAGTCCACCCCGGCAATGGCTTCACCGGTTATGAGATTCCCGCTCAAGATGAGCGGGACGGTCTCGCCTATATTATCGTCAAGCCCGAGTGTCGTAGCGACTTCGTCGATAGAGAAACTCAGATTAAGATCGTCAACGCCGTCACCGCGCAGTTTATGACAAGCACAGAGCCCACCCACCAGCGGCGTTCCAACGTCCTCACGAACCCAGCCCACCGGCGCGACCGATTCCTCCGCACCATCTCGCGAGAGCCGTATCGTCTCAGGGTCTATGTTTGCCGCATCGAAGTCCAATGAACCAAGCACAGCAATCGGAATCGTCAGGTAGCTTTCAAGCCTGAGGTGATTCGGGCAAAGCCCGGGGCGGATATCCACGGTGACTGCAATCGGCCGGTACACGTCCACCGAGTCGGTGCCTGCGATGACAACCGGACCTGTTCCCCCGACCAGAACCAGAGTCGTAAGAATCAGAGGGATCCGCGAGGTCAACCTGTTGAATTCACGCAGTCTCGAGGTGCTCAAGGCCATCGGCGGTTCTCCTCCTCGGTACCCATCGCCATCCACCCAGCATCATACCAAATTCCATCGGCACCTGCATCCCATTCGTGAGACTTTGGCACCCACCCGGAATTGCGTTGCTCCCGACAGCAGGTCAGATGTACCACATCAGTGGCTGGCTTCTGACAATCTCGGCGTGTTCCTCAGCCATCCGCTCAAGCGTGAAAGCATCGAGGAACTCCATCAACTTGAGCCTCAGACCGACCCACTTGGCCCGGGTCACGCATACGGCGGCGCGATGGCAAACATCGGGCGATGTGACACATTCGACAACGCTGATGTCCCCCTCGACGGCTCGAACCACTTCTCCCAGACTTATTTCGGCAGGTTCCATCGCCAGGAGATACCCTCCATGTGCTCCACGGCTTGCCTTTATCAGACCAACCCGCTTGAGCGCTGGGATCAAGTGACCCAGGTATTTCTCCGAAACGTCCATCCGTGCGGCAACATCTTTGAGGAGAAGATACCCCGATCCGTGGTGGACTGCGAGGTCAAGCATCATCCTGGCCCCGTAACGGCCTCGGGTAGACAGCTTCATTGCTCTCACCTCCACAGGTCAAAATCGAACTCGCTACCTACTGATTCAATTACCTTACTTGCCATGCTACCATGCACAACTCCCTGTGTCAAGGGGCTTCGGAAAAACCGTTGACTCCTTTGCCTATCCCACAAAGCAGTCTCGCAAAACATCATGCGACAGTGCATTTTTGGTTAAGCTCTGCGCAAACGGTGCCGACCATAGATGGTGCAAATTGCGAGGGCCATACTATGAACATTCTTGTCGTTGTCATTGCGATTGTTGCTATTTTTCTGCTCGGTAAGTACCTGATCTAGGTTCACCTCCGGGATAAGTCTCCCTAGGAAACATTTCCAGTTGATTCGGCCCATCGATTTGTGGTATAATGGAATCTGCGTATAAAACTGGTTGCGCGTGCGAGCATGGCGGGTGGGTGTTAGCGGAGGTCGGGTACGCGCATCTTGCTATCAAACCTTGCAGTTGTATCTCTCGTCCTGGTTTTGTCCAGCCCATGGATCGGTCCCGTTCAAGCAGGGGCTCCGGTCCAGCCGGCAACGGATGTCACCCGGGACGATCTTCAGATCAGCCGCTTCGAGCAAATGGAAAATGCCGTCTTCTCACCCATGGTAGCCGTCCCGTTTTCCATCGGGTGGGGCGTCACCACATACGACATCCTGAGCAACCGGAGCGACTCTTACGGGAAATGGGTTGGCAATGAGAAGATCAAGCCCTGGGCTGAGCATCTTCACCTGGGTTACGGTCTATACGGCATGGGCTTTGTCTTGAAGCATAGATTTCCATCGTTTTACCGGAGCCTTCCCTATGGTGCCAGACTGCTGTTCTCCTCGGGCGGTTTGATCCAGCTGGACGACATGTACCAGCACCTCTATCTCCATAAGCGAGACGGATTTGATGCGGATGATGATGCCGGCGGTCAGATCGCAGAGAGCCCGGTGCACCGCCTCTATGTGTGGTCACAGCAGCCGGAGCGTATGGATGAATATAAGATCATGCTCGATCTGGTTTCCATCGACCGGTTCACTCTGTCCACGGGATTCTATCAGGGACCTGCGGCCGAGGTCTCCTACCGTTTGCATGATCTCGACCGGCCGCGGGCGGCTCTTATGGTGAAGAGCATAGTCGGCTTCGGTTTCACCGACCATGAGGAGGTAAAGAGACTCGGCGTTGAACAGTGTGTCACGGGGATCTCAGGCATGCTTTACCTGAACAGCTGGTGTGCTCTTGAGATTGGCTCGGGTTTGAGGCTCTTCTCGAACAACCCCGATCTTGATGGTAAGACCGCCTTCTTCTATGGGCTGCAATTCGGCCCACGCCCCGCCAGGTAGTATCCCACCATAACCGTTCCACCACTCACCCCAGATTGGACTACCATATCCCGCGCTGGACAATTAGACTGTTCGGAGAGCATGGTCCCGGTGGATAACCGGGTATACCGAAGTCCAGGGTCACTTGAATAAGAACGAGGGTGTTCGCATGAGGATCAATCGCAGGATACATTTCGTCTGGACAGGTATCGCCTTACTCTGTGCGGTCCGGCTTGCCGGGTGTGGAGGTCTTGAGACCCAGAGTGTGTGGCGAAGCCGCGAGATCGTCATCGATGGTAGCCCGGCGGATTGGGAGGGGATCTCTCCGACCTACGTCGAGGCGCCGAACATCGCCATCCGCGCAGTCAACGACGATCACTATCTCTACCTCTTGCTGTCATCACCGGACCGCAACCTGGCAGCTCAGATGCTGACCAGGGGTTTCACGGTCTGGTTCGACCCAAAGGGTCGTGAGGATGAGGCCTTGGGGATTCACTATCCTCTCGGAACCGACAGCCCGCTGATGGCGAGAGAGGCTTTGGGGGATCGAACCGAAATCAGGCAGACGATCATAAACATGTTTGAGTCCGCGGGGGAAGTCATGGAGGTGCTCCGGTCAGATGAGGATGAGCCGGTTGTTCTCCCGATCGCGGGGCAGGGGATTGAGGTGAGACCGGGTTACGCAAGCCGGAATTTCGTCTATGAGATGAGGGTCCCTCTTCAGCGGGGTGAGGACCAGCCTTACGCCATAGGAAGCAAACCCGGCCGCCAGATCAGCGTGGGGCTTGAGACGCCCGAGGTCGACCCGGAGGAGATACGAGAGGCCATCGGGCGAGACATACCATCCGATGGTGAGCCGATGGACGGTGACGGTACGGGAGGAATGGAAGGTGACCGCGGGCGCGGCATGACTCCGGGGCCGGGAATTCGTGGACCTCACGATCTTGAGGGGCTCGACATCTGGGCCAGATTGATCCTCGCCACGGCTGCAATTTCAGATGAGAAGCAACGTCATTGAACCGCTGCACGCTGACTCCGCATCGAAAAAGGGGAGGTGCATCATGACAAGAATCGCAGATGATGTGACGCATCTGATCGGAAACACTCCTTTGGTCAAGATCAACAGGTTGGCCTCCGGTCTGGGCGCCACCGTGCTCGGCAAACTGGAGTACTTCAATCCTCTGTCCAGCGTGAAGGACAGGATCGCTGTGAGCATGATCGATGCCGCCGAGAAAGAGGGTTCTATCGGCAAGGATACGATCATACTGGAGCCTACAAGCGGCAATACCGGCATCGGTCTTGCCTTTGTCTGTGCCGCGAGGGGATACAAGATCAGTCTCATAATGCCCGATACGATGAGTCTTGAACGACGGACTCTCCTGCAGGCACTCGGCGCGAAGTTGATTCTCACGCCCGGAAGCGAGGGTATGAAGGGCGCGGTCAAGAAAGCGGAGCAACTGGCCGCAGACGATTCACGCTATCTCATCCCTCAGCAGTTTAAGAACCCGGCCAATCCGGAGATTCACAGAAGGACCACCGCAGAGGAAATCTGGAAAGACACCGACGGCAAGGTGGATATCCTCGTCGCAGGCGTGGGCACCGGCGGAACGATCACCGGTATTGCCGATGCAATCAAGAAGAAGAAACCGGACTTCAAGGCAATCGCAGTCGAGCCCGAGGCCTCGCCGGTACTTTCCGGGGGCAAGCCCGGACCGCATAAGATCCAGGGTATCGGGGCCGGGTTCGTACCGGACATTCTGAGGGTTGACCTCATAGATGAGATAATCCAGGTCAGCAATGAGGATGCCATAGACACTTCGCGGCGTCTCGCCCGTGAAGAGGGCTTGCTTGTGGGCATATCCGCAGGGGCTGCGGCCTGGGCGGCAATCGAGGTGGCCAAACGTGAGGAGAACAAGGGCAAGATGATCGTTGTCATCCTCTGTGATACCGGTGAGCGATATCTATCCACGGAACTCTTCCACGAAGAGTAGCCCGAAACCGAACGTGATTCATATCTGAATAGAGCCTGTCACATCGAAGAGCAATGGGAGGTACAACATGGCCGAGACGGACATAAAGGTCCACGCAGAATTCCCGGAAGTCGGCAAGATTTCACCCGAGTTCTTTGATGAGATCATATACCCGCGTCTTGGAGCCAGGCGCGACGACGTCCTGATCTCACCACAGCATGGATTCGACTGCGGGATCATCAGGATCGGGGACGGCCGGGTCATGGCGGTAACCACCGATCCGATATTCATCGTACCTGAATACGGGTTTGCACGTTCCGCATGGTTTGCCTGGCACATCCTTGCATCTGATGTCACGACCTGCGGGTTTCCGCCTGCGTACGTGATTGTCGATTTCAATTTGCCCATGAGCATGACGGAGCAGCAGTTCGCCGCCATGTGGCAGGTCTTCCATGATGAGAGCAGCAAGTGCGGGGCTGCCGTTATCGCAGGGCACACGGCAAGGTATGCGGGCACCGACTACCCGATGGTCGGCGGGGCCACCTTCATTGCGGTGGGACCCGAAGACAAATATCTTCATCCCGGCATGGCTTCCCCTGGTGATGTTGTCGTCGTCACCAAGGGGGCTGCGATTGAGGCGACTGGTATCTTTGCCTGTGCTTTTCCCGAAACCGTGAAGAGCAAACTCGGCGAGGATGTTCTTCGGGAGGGGCAGGAGCTCTTCTTCAAGATGTCCACCGTTGACGACGCGCTGGCCGCGGTCAGCATCGGCGTCAGGGACGATGGTGTGACGGCAATGCACGATGCGACTGAGTGCGGGGTGATCGGGGGGCTCTTTGAGATAGCTCAGGCTTCCGGTGCGGGTATAATCATAGACAAGGACAGAATACCTGTGCTCCCGCCGGTCAAAGCCATCTGTGACTACTTCGGGATAGACCCACTCATATCAATAAGCGAAGGCACGCTGCTCATATGCGTGAAGGAAGCCAAGACTCAGGAGCTGCTCTCAACCTTGAGTCGCGCTCGAATACCGGCCGAAACAATCGGGAAACTCCTTTCCGGGGATCAAGGTTTCTGGATTGTCGAGGACGGCAAACGAAAGCCGCTTGAGCACCCGCGCGTCGATCCCTTCTGGGGAGCCATGAAACAGGCCACGGATAAGAAACTTGGCTGATTGAGGCGCAACGCGCTGATGCAATCCGCTATGGAGGGAGGCCAGGGTGAATACTGATCTATTGGATCGTGTTTCTGCGCGCGGGCGAGAGTTTCTGGGCGTAAGGTATCCATTCATCTGTGGCGCAATGACGTGGGTGAGCAATCCCGAACTTGTTGCGGCCGTATCCAACGCCGGTGGCCACGTGGGGCGCGTGTCAGCCTTGTGATCTTGCTTCAGCAGGTTCTTTTTGAGGTTTCCCAGGTGCCCGTCTTCGTCGCCGGCGGAATCGCAACCGGTAAGGCTTGCGCCCATATGTTTCTGATGGGAGCCTCAGGTGTGCAACTTGGAACACGATTTGCGGTAGCCACGGAGAGCTGCGCTCATCCCAACTTCAAGAAGGCGTTTCTCCGGGCCAAAGCGCGAGATGCTGTATCCACCCCACAGTTCGACAGTCCCCTGCCCATCGTTGCCGTACGGGCGCTACGCAACCTGGCAACAGATGATTTCGGGAGACTCCAGATCGAGCTGATCGGAAAGATGGAGAAGGGAACAGTCGGCCCCCGGGAAGCACAGGAACAGGTGGAGCAATTCTGGATGGACCGGTTGCGCTCGGCGGTAGTCGACGGCGACGTGGACCATGGTTCGCTCATGGCCGGCCAATCCGTAGGGCTGGTCACTGGTGAGACGTCCGTTCGGGAAATCATGAACGAGCTCTTAACCGATACCGAGCAGGAGCTGCATTCTACTCGCCGGCGCCTCCGGAGGCATGGTCCCGGACGCTGATGAGGGCAAGAGCCGGGGCTCTGCGAATGACTCTGATGTTTTAAGAACTGCGTGGCTCAGTGACGCAGTCGCGAGGGCGGGTCAGCGGCTGGAGCACTCTGGGAATCAGCAAGCTGTCACCGGATTTCTAACCGAGTTTCGGATACCAAAAGGAGCGGTCTCGTAATCAGTAAACTGTCACCGGATTTCCCCCGATCTATAGGGTATCGGTGGAACGATGCAGATAAATTCAGGCGGTTACGGATCTCCGAGGCCATGTGCCTCTTCACTGGCCACTATGACAGTTCTGAGACGGATAGCAACAGCCGCATTCGTTGTCGGCATGCTTGGAGCATGGACTGTTGGGCCCGCGCAGGCCGGTGGCCCTTTTTATCCGGCAAAACCCCAGGCTCACCGCCATACCATCGAACGCACCGGTAGGATCCTGGAGTCCATAAGAAGCGGCCTGCCCGATCCCCGTGTCCGGATCGACTGTCCCATTCAGGATGTCTATGTTCTGCCGGACTCGATCCGGATGACTGCCAGAAAGAGCCTGGATGACGTAACTCCACCCTCAGATCCCTCCAATCTGACGGTTTACGTGGACGGCATCCACAGCGCTTACGCGCAGTGGTCCGCTTCCGAAGATCCCGAATCGGGCATAGACGGTTACGCATACGCGATCGGGACCCAACCCGGACTTGCAGACATAAGCTGGTGGCAAAGTGTTGGGCGCAGCACCCGGTCATACTCGCTGAGCCTGGAGGAGATGGGCGTCGCCGAGGGAGAGAAGTTCTACTTCGGGGTGCATGCTGCAAACAACGCCGGTCTCTACAGCCAGGATGTGTTCTCGGACTCGGCATGGTTCGAGTGGCAGGACCTGGGTCTTCCCGCTTACAACCTGACGATAGCATACGCAGACTACGGCTACGACTCAACCGGCACCAATAGAATCGCCGGCTGGAGTGCCGAACAGATTGCCTTGTTCGATCACTTCCTGTCGAGAATGAACCCCATAATCAAGGACACTTACGGGCCGCCGTCACACTCCTACACGGTGACACTCGTCAAGAACCTGTATTACACCGGTACGAACATTTTCTTCCCGGGTGATAACGAGATCCACATGTCGGAAGATGTGTACCCCCAGCTCCTGACACACGAATTGATCCATGCCTATAGAGACAACGTGATCCTCTCAACCGATGACGAGTGGAATTACCACCCGCGTTTGAGTGGTTTCGAAGAGGCTTTTGCCCAGGGCGTAAGCTATGTATGTATGAACCGTTACGTCGATCTCTACCCCGACGACGAGGTTGTCGATTCGACTTACCTCTTCGGCTCGAGCAAAGACTGGGACTATGACTACCAGAATGTCCCAGCGATCACGACCGAGGATTTCTGGAGTGACTACGGCGGGACATGGCTTGCCTGGACGCGTTACGAGCTTGGAGCAGCGGCAATACGCAAGATGTATCTCGAGGACGCTGATGTATTATCCGACTTCAACCAGGAGTATTACTCCCGTCTTAATGCGGATCACGATCTCACGACCAGTCGCGATCTCATGGTCGATATCTTCGGGACAATACTCTCCGAAGTCGAGGGCCTGCCCACAGCCGAGTGGATCGGAAGACAGCGTGTCTTCGACTGTACGATCGTACCGGGTAAGAAGATATGGGTCTCGACGCAGCACTATCCCGGCTCGCAGGAGTACTTCATCTTTCAGAACATTTATCACTATGAGACCTTCTCCAATGGAAGTGACTGGGCATACTGGGACGGATCACAATGGGTCTATTACAACTCCAACGGAAGCGTGGGAACCGGGACCGTGTACGCATACAACGACTCGGTCGTGTGGCAGGATGGGCTTCTGATTGAACCTGTTGAAAACCCGCCCGTCTATTTCGGATACGGTAGCGATACAAGGAACTTCTCGACCGATTCGGATACCGAACCGTGGCCGGCCGACGACCCGGCCGATTACGTCCTCAATATGACCGGCTTCGGGTTGTATCACTTCGACATCGGCTTCGGTACAGCTTCTGCAAGAATCTACCGTGTGATCGGAGAGGAATTGAGAAACACCACCGGGATCTTCGGGGGCATAATGAATGCCGGCGGCGGGCACATCTTCATTGATCACGAGGGATACCCCGCAGAAGATTCGATCCCGGTGGTCGATGGCGCATTCCGGGGTGCGCGGCAATGGGCCTCGGTACCCAACCCCAAAACGGGAGGAACCGACTCACAGCCCGGGCGTCTCACCATCCGCTACGTGACATCAGGCGGTACCCAGTACACGGCCAAGCGGAATATCGACTGGGGAAGCTGGAGCGGTAATCAGGTGTTCCTCTTCGACACGGAGACCATGACACTCGTCTCCGAACCCGTGGCGCATAGGCCTGGCGATTCCGCTCCGGGTCCGAGGTTGGTTTCCTATCAGACCCGACCCAACCCCTTTACATCTGAGACGGTAATATCATTCTCGATCACCCGGTCAGCCCATGTTGAAGTGTTGATTTACGATGTTCAGGGTCAAAGGGTGAAAACTTTGTGTCAGCGGCACTTGTCAGAGGGACGGCACCACGTCACCTGGGACGGCAGAAACTCCACCGGGGACAACGTGGCCACCGGAGTCTATTTCGCCGTCATCTCATTCCAGGGCCGGTCGCGGATCAGCAAGTGCACAATCCTGAGATAAAGCAAAGCCAGTGACACCATGACGATTCCTCACACCTGCAAGCCTTAGCCCGGTCACTGCTGGCATGTTACGGGAATCAGTAAACTGTCACTGAATTATCAGCGCAGGTGGGTGACTTTACCGGTGAGGTGCTTCGAGCCGCAGTCGATACTGTAGAAGTAGACTCCGCTGCCTATGTTCATTCCACGCGAATCGGTGCCGTCCCACTCGATACTGTGGCTGCCTGCAGACAGGTGATCGTCGAGGAGAACGTTCACGACCTTCCCTTCCACTGAGATAATCCGCACTCGCACCGGCATCGGCCTGTATGTATTGAACGAGATCCGGGCGGTGCCGGAGAAGGGGACCGGATGGACCCGGACATTCGCTATGTCGCCATGCCCGATGTCGGGGGTTTGAGTATCCCGGCCCCACATCAGCATGAACGTGCCCAGTGAATCTACAGCTGCGGTGATCGCATGATTGTCCCGGTCAAGATACGAATCAAGGCGCATCGGCCCGGCATCGACAACTCTGGCTATGCTCAATTGCTCAGGCCGACTTACCGTGTCGGTATAAGATATCTTGAGGTCCGCTGCATGTGTGAGCCCGAGAAACGACGGCGATACCTCATAGGCGGGGTGAAGAGGATCGACAGTGTTCTCCGCATCGAGGATAAGCAGGAATGCATCCCTTAGCAGTGACCGGGGAGGAATCGCAATCTCGCATCTACCATCGACGCTGATCGCTGAGCCGCCCGAGGCAGATGAGATGAGCGAAGCCGAGACGCTTCGAGTCTCACAACCGGCATTGCCGCAAACATCCGTGCCGCAGGCCTCGATCAAAAGGTCGCCGTCTCCGTAGAGGTCGTAGTCACCCCGGTAGACATGAGCTTCGGTGTCGATCTCCTTAAGATCCATCCAACCGCCGTCAACATTGCAGCAGACCGTGGAGTCGGTCACCTCTTCCGAGGGGATAACATATATGTCCAGGTGATTGGTGATGTACGGATTCTGAAGCACCGAGATAGAAAAGCCGGGCGCCGAGTAGTCGCAGGGGGTACCGCTATCACTGGCTGGCTTGGAATAGTTGAGCGCTTCATCAAATGCGAACACGCTATAGTAGTACGTCGTGCCGTCGCGGAGCCCCGTATGGATGAAACTGTCACATAACCCCGGCTCGCTGTAGATGTGTCCCGAGGCGCCATTCTCCACAGGTTGCCCATCCGACGGCTTACCGGGGAATACATCGGTTGCGTACAGGATGAGGACCCCCTCGAAATCAGAGTCCGGTGGATTTTCCCACACCAACTCGTTCTCGTTGTCCCCCGCCGCTATCGAGAGATTAGTAACCGATGCCGGCGGGCTCGCATCATCGCAACCCTGCCCATATGCACCCACGCGTCCGCATACTTCGTGGTCGAGACAGGGCGATAGCGGCCCCAGCCCGAAGTCGGCATCGCTCACTCTGCAGAAGAGCGGGTCTTGAGAGAAATTACCGCCCCGGTTGATGCCACAGACATAATCACCGCCCTCATTCTGCCAGATATCGTTGCAGGTCGCGCTCGGAGAAGCGTAGCCCTCGCAAGACATTCCCAAGCCCGTCATATTGAGTGCGATTATGTTATAGGCTATCTCGTTCCCCGCAGAGTTCAGGTGTATGCCGGCACCCCCGTTGGACGTGTTGAGACAGATAGTGTTATATGTCATCCCGATATAGGCCGCGGAACCATCACAGTATATCCCGCCCCCAGTAACAGCAGAGTTCCGAGCAACAAGGTTGCTGTCGACCGAGGCATTGCCGTTACCGAGCCGCAGACCGCCACCTCTGTCGCCGGCACTGTTTGAGGTTACGTCGTTTCGGACAAGTATGAGGTCGCCCGAGTTCCAGAGCCCGCCGCCATCCCCACTCGCGCTGTTCTCATCTATCCGGTTGCCTTCGGCAGTTGCATAGGCACACTCTCCGGCGATCCAGACACCTCCACCATCTCGCGCAGAGTTCTGCAAGATCGCATTACCGATGAGACTGACGTGCGCACAGGTACTGCTGTGAGGGGTGTCGTAAGATTCTATATGAATCCCACCACCGAAATCTCCGCACAAGTTGTATTCAATCCTGTTACCTTCAACGGCTGCGATACAGGCAACGATGTGCAAACCTCCACCGCTAAGATCTGCGGAGTTGGAGTCAATTGTATTCCCCTTGATTGTGGGGCGACCCCGATTACAGCAGATTGCGCCACCATTCTCAGAGGCCGAGTTGAGCCTGCACACATTGGCTTCGATCACAGGGGAACCTCCATAGCTGTTGATCGCAGCCCCCCGTGCTCCCTCATTGTGTACCAGCCTGTTACCTACTATCTGCGGCGACGAGTACCGGCAGTCGATGGCGCACTCACTCGCATTCTCTATGGTCAATGCTTCTATCCTCGTCAACGGGTTGCGCGCATTAAGGCACCGGATCCCCGCCCCCAGTCCCTTGGCGTCGATAGTGACCAAGCGGGGCAACCACTCACCCATGAGGCAAGCGCCGTTTTTCATTGCAATGTCGTGCTCGTAGTACGTGCCCGCAGCCACTAGAACCGTGTCACACCCTGTTGCAGAGTCGAGCGCGGCCTGGATTGTGGGAGCATCCCCCAGGCCATCGGCCGTGACATACCAGGTACGCGAGACGCGTCTGGGTCTGTATATGCTCACGTTATCGACAGCATGAGCATTTGTATGGTTGCCGGTGGATGCCGTGAAGCCGAAACGACCTTCGAAAGGTTCGTACTCCGGGATCTCGCATGTGAGTCGCTGCTGTCCGTCCAGCCAGACCCGGACGCTCCCGCACCGGAATTCCACCAGCACATGGTGCCACTCGTTGTCATCGAGGGTATCGACTTGTGAATGACACACATGATGCGATGCAGAGTTTTTAAGCACTGCCACATGATCCGAGGTGGTCGGCTCGGAAATCACATCGCCGGCACTGTAGTAGGTGTCGAATTCGATAGCATATCCGGTCGCCCCATTGAAGTCCAGCCATGATCCGCGATGTGATGGGAAGTAGGCCGGCGTACAGAACGCAAATGTCATTCCATCCGCACCAGTCCCGCCGCCAATGCGTAGGTCGAACTCGGCATCCCATGCGTCCATCAAGCACATCTCGTCAAAGAAGAGCCGACCGGCCTTATTCTCCTCGGCCACCGTCAGCACAAAGCACTGCCCTGCCGAATCCCAGTACGCAGCTTCGTCCGTTGCTCCTATCCTCTGCATGTGGTAGGAGGCAGGCTGGAATGCCTTGAAGTCTTCCTCCCAGATGATCTCCGGTCCACCGCAAGCCACGGGCAGTGAGCCTATCAGCCCACAGTCAAAGTCTGCCCCATCGGGGTGATTTCCCGGTGCGCAGGGGGAACTTACGTCCAGCGTGTAGTCTTTGGCAAGTCGGTCGCAGAAGACCGGATCAAGCGAGAAATTCCCGTCTACACCGTTCAGGCCCGCAATACAATCGATATGGTTGCCCCCGGCATTGCCGTATAGATCACAGCAATCAACGCTCAGGACGGCGTTGTTGCATACGACAAGGCTCCCGGTATTGAAGGCAATCACGCAGTTCTCAAGGCTGATGTCTGAGTACCAGCTGCCCCTTATCACACCCTCGGTACCACCCGAGTTGGCTACGACCGTGCACCCGCGCAATGCACCACTGCCCATGTCGAGAACCTTCAGCACACAACCATTGTGGTGGAAAGTGCAGCCCGAAGCACCGGCATTGGACTTGTACCCACAGCGTATCGCGCCAGCTGGATTCCCCTGGAAGGTGCACCCGCTCGCCCACAGGATAGGATACCCACTGCCATACTGCCCGACCGCGTCCAAGGCAGTACCGGAGTGACCGTCGATAATGCAGTCCCTGACATAAACACCGACGGACAAATAAGCTGTAACAGCGCTTTCCGCGTTCCTGATCCTTATCCCGCGCACCAAACCCCCGGGATTGGGGAGGGTCGACTTCTCGTAGTAGCAGCAGTCGAAGTAGAAGCAGCTGCCCGCGAAACCCTCACAGTCGATCACACAGGCTTCGGGGTCCTGGCTTTCCGACCAGATGTCAAGATACTTGTCGTGAACACAAACGTCCCTGTTCCCCTCACCGGTATAGACGCCATCGCTTAAGAGAAGGGTATCTCCTGACGCTGCAGAATCAACCGCTGCTCGGATGGTCGGAGCTTCGCCCGTACCATCAGGGGTGACGTACCAGGTGCGGGCTGAGGCAGGCACTGAAAACACGGGGATTGCTATAATGATCAATAGCAGGGCTCTTCGCATAACGCGTCCTCTAGCGAGGTTTGTGAATAAGCCGGGATAGCTCCGCTAATACTATACCAAGGACCTTGGCACGCAGCAATGGATTTCGGACAGCGAACGAATGGGCCCGATAGGCAAGCGTTACCGTATCATGATGAGCAGCATCTTGAAGGGCGTAACGGCACGCACGGCGTGCGGGACATCGGCCGGCATGATGACCATCTGGCCTGTCTTTGCGGAAACGTCCTTGCCCCCGATCGTCAGTTTGGCCTCACCGTCTAAGATTAACACGGTCGCATCGAACGGTGCCGTGTGTTCGCTCAGGGCCTGCCCCTCTCCAAAAGCGAAAAGTGTAAGGGTTCCGGCCTTCTTATCAATCAGGGTCTTACTGACAATCGAACCCTCCGCATAGTCAATCGCGGCTGCCAGGTCCACAGACTTGCTCTTGAATTCATCCATCTCATGATCTCCCATCATCTAATTTGGTACCAACTTACTAATTCGGAGAATCAGGTGCCTGACACCAAATTACCAAGTGCCGGACTATCCTGCTATGTCGCCGTTGATACCGATTGTGACCTCCTCGAACCCGAGGTCTTTGCGACCACTCTGCTTGACGGCTTCCCGCACCATTGCCGTGAGCCCTCCGCAGCACGGAACCTCCATCCGGACGACGATCACCCTGGGTATCGTCGGCTCGCTCAATATCGCTGCAAGTTTCCCGACATAGGGTTCCGTCCGGTCCAGTTTGGGACAGCCGACCACAACCGCCCGTCCACGCATGAAGCGCCAGTGTACGTCCGCAGACGCAATTGGGGAGCACGTACTCAGAACCACAAGTTCACGATCCTCAAAGAACGGGGCTCCCGGCTGAACCAGGTGGAGCTGGACGGGCCACTGGTCGAGTTCGGATTCATTGACATGACCCGGCATTCCCGATGCGGGCACCGCCTGGCTGCCGCCTCCGGACTTGAGATTGGTTCTCATCCTGCTGCCGGGACAACCACCCGGAGCCGGCCCCGGTGCCTTGTCGGGCTTCTTCCCCGGATGCCTTCCTTCCTCATGGGCCCGGGCTGCGTCTTCCATCTTACGAACCGCTTCATCGCCCTGGGTCTGCCTGAGATATTGCTTCGTCGCTTCGCTATCGAATTCGTCGCTCTCGCGCTCCTCGATCTTGAGGGCCCCCGTGGGGCAGGTGCCGATGCAATCACCGAAACCGTCACAGAACTGCTCTTTGACCAGCTTGGCCTTACCGGCGACCAGAGCGAGCGCGCCTTCCGCACACCCGGTTATACACTCACCACACCCGGTGCACAGGTCCTCATCAATGTTTATGATCTTGCGCTTCGCCATCGGGCACCTCCCCTACCGGGACACTCAAACTCCACCCATCACCGAACACCACACACCTACACAGCCTGACCGAGCGCCGACTTGAGGTCCTCTTCGACCGTCGAAATCGGAGCGATATTGAACTTATCGACCAGCACCTTGAGTGCCGCCGGGGTAACAAACGCCGGCAGACTCGGACCGAGTTTGATGTTCTTGATACCGAGATGGAGCAGAGTCAGGAGTATGCATACAGCCTTCTGCTCGTACCATGAGAGTATCATCGAAAGCGGCAGGCTGTTGACATCCGTATCAAATGCCTTGGCAAGAGCCACCGCAATCTGAATCGCCGAGTAAGCATCGTTACACTGGCCGATATCGAGCAGTCTCGGAATACCATCTATGTCACCGAAGTCGAGTTTGTTGAAACGGTACTTACCGCACGCCAGTGTCAGAATCACCGAATCGCGAGGCACAGCCTCGGCGAACTGGGTGTAATAGTTCCGCCCGCTCTTTGCGCCGTCGCACCCGCCGATCAGGAAGAAATGCTTGATCTTGCCCGATTTCACAGCTTCAATCACTTTGTCCGCAACCCCGAGCACGGCATTGTGGCCGAAACCGACGGTGATCGTCTTGTCCGGACCGTCTTCAGCAAAACCCTCCGCCTTGAGTGCCGCATCGATCACCGGGGTGAAATCACTATCTGCGATGTGCGGGACCCCCGGCCAGGCGACGAGACCGCAGGTGAAGATCCTCGCTTTGTAGCTTTCTCTTGGCTTCTGGATGCAGTTGGTTGTCATCAATATCGCACCCGGAAAATCTTCGAACTCGCGCTGCTGGTCCTGCCAGGCACCGCCGTAGTTGCCGACCAGGTGCTTGTACTTCTTGAGTCCGGGATAAGCATGAGCAGGCAGCATCTCACCATGAGTGTAGACATTGACTCCCTTGCCTTCGGTCTGTTTGAGGAGTCCATCGAGATCCTTAAGATCATGTCCGGACACCAGTATGGCCTTGCCCTTGACCGGTTCCACCCTCACCTGTGTGGGCTCGGGATGACCGTATGCATCCGTGTTGGCGGCATCGAGCAGGCCCATCACCTGGAGATTCACCTCACCGCAGCGCAGGCAAAGCCCGAGGAGTTCATCTACAGTGGGATTACCCTTTGCAAGGTAGTCGAGGGCCTCGTGGAAGAACGCATATACCCCATCGTTCTCCTTACCGAGGATCATGGCATGGTCGGCGTAAGCAGCCGTGCCCTTAAGGCCATAGATGAGAAGATACTGGAGCCCCGCGATATCATCACCCGAGGCCTGCCGCGCAGCATTGATACCGACCTTTTCGCCCTCGATGACGAGTTCTTCTCGGCTCGAGCCGGGTACCCACTGCGCGGGCCCCGAGAGTTCCTCCGGAGTCTTCCCGGCCTTCTTGCAGGCACTTTCGTAAAGCGCCCTGGCCTTGTCCTTGATCCCGGCGGCCTTGCGGATGAAACCCTCGATCCGGTCAGGATCGAAATCCACGTTTGTCACTGTCGAGAAGAGGGCTTCAAGTACGAAGACATCGACATCATGGTCGCGGGCACCGAGCTGCCCTGCCCGGTGGGCGTACATGCCTATGCCCTTAGTCGCATGGACCAGGACATCATGCAGGTTAGCCACCTCCGGCGACTTACCGCATACACCGAACTTGTCACAGCCGGTTCCCTTGGCGGTCTGTTCACACTGGTAGCAAAACATTAATCCTTCCTCCTCCTGGTTTCAACCCGACGATTACACTACATGAACCATCTATGGCAGGATACGTGCCAGCCGGTGTCATCGTTCTCAGGGTTACCGTATGTCGCTATAACCCCAATGAGATACATCATTATCGCATGATGTTGGTGCAGTGGCAAGTGTCTCACAATGTCTCGCAAGCCGGCGCCGCCACAAGGGCCGGTGAGACATAAGACATGGTGCCCGTCATGCGCATGAGGTCGTTCACGAAACTCTTTGAAGCTAATTTGCTCATGAGGAGAGAGAACCCTCATGTGGACGACTGTCAGGAAGATGGCGGAGTGACCGTATTGTGTCACTGCGAGAAGCGCCAGCGACCAAGCAGTCTCTTCGTATGCACCTCCCAGGAGGTTGCCACGCTCCCTTCGGGAGCTCGCAGTAACAACCGGGCGAAGCCCGAGTTCACGATTTTAGGGAGAACACCTGAGGATTCCCGAAATGGGCAACCTGAGCGTAGATGGCACCTCGGAAACCGTCTTTGAAAACGCTTAATTTCAAGACCTGACCCCCGGGGGTTTCCCGAGGTGTTTACTCTTCAGGCGAAAACTGGTCTTTGGTCGCTTCACATACCGGGCAAACCCAGTCATCCGGAAGGCTCTCAAATGCTGTCCCCGGCTTTACACCGTTATCGGGATCACCTTTTGCAGGATCGTAGACATAACCACAAACCGAGCATGTGTATTTCTTCAATTCCTTTGCCTCCTTCATGGCGCCCCCCGCGGGGCCGGTCCCAGTCTTGTCGGATTTTTCCTTCACAAATGTTGCTGCCCTTTCGGGCGTCTTGCCTTTCTTGACATTGTGATAATAAGCATAGGTCATCGGCTCACCATCCCGGATCACGCCGCAATCAACAACCTTGCCGATGAATATCGTGTGCGTGCCGACATCGGCGGTGTTCACCACCCGGGCTTCGACATATGCGACCGTACTATCCAGAATTATGGGCGCCCCTGTCTCACCGAGTTTGTGATTCGTACCTTCAAACTTGTCGGTATCCCGTCCCGATTTGAAACCCCATTTTCCAATGAGGGTCATCGGTGCCTCCGTTGAAAGGATGGAGGCCGTGAAGACCTTGCTTTCTGAGATAAACTCATGCGTGAGGTTCTGCTTATTCACACTCACTGCAATGGTCGGAGGTTCGGCCGCCACCTGAAAGACCGTATTGACGATCTGGCCGTTTACCTTGTCACCCTTCTTCGAGGTCAGGATGTAAAGGCCATAGCTGCACATATTTAGAGCAGTCAAGTCCATCTTGCCGCCTACCTCCCTCAGATACCCGGCCCGGCGAGCGCAGGAATGAACACAGACCTCATTCCCCCTTCACAAAAAGACCGACTGAGTCGATCTATGCTTTCCAGTGGCCGTGAAGATTACAGTACTCCCTCGCTATTACATCACCCTTAGCGACATCGAAGGTACCTTCGGGAGCGTCGCCGGGTTTAAGGAAGATTCTGTATGCACGGCCGCCGGCGATAATCTGTACCCATTCAATATAGTGCTTCTCTTCCATCGGATGGGCCACACTGCCGACCTTGACCTTGACGCCCGACGGTGTTTTCTCGACAACGGGCACGTGCTTTTCCTTGGCCGCGTCAACCGTGTTTTCAGCCTGTAACTTCATGGGCTGCCCGCAGCAGACGAGCTCGCCCTGGCCTCCGTGGAGCACTTCGACTATGTTGCCGCACACTTCACACTTGTAAACCTCGAGTCTCTCAGCCATCCGTGATCCCCCTCTCCAATGTGTTAAAAGACCTTTCTAATCAGGTCCGGCTTTACCAATTCTCGCACAGCAGCTCGTAGTGAGCCTTCGGGTGCGCGCACGCCGGACACTCATCGGGTGCTTCCGTTCCCTCGTAGAGATAACCACAGTTGCGGCATCTCCAGACTACCTTGTCCGGGCGCTTGAAGACACGTCCCGCGTCGATATTGGCTGCAAGTGCCAGGTAACGCTTCTCATGAAACTTCTCCGCCACGGCAATGCTCGTGAAAACCTCGGCGATGTCGCCGAAACCTTCATCCTTCGCCACCTTCGCAAAGCCGGGATACATCTCGGTCCATTCGTAGTTCTCACCCGCGGCAGCCCCTTTTAGATTATCAACCGTGGGACCGATGACGCCCGCGGGGAAGGAACCGGTTATCTCAACGGCACCGCCTTCAAGAAACTTAAACAGACGTTCGGCATGTTCCTTCTCCTGGGCGGCCGTCTCCTCGAATATGGCCGACATCTGTACGTAACCGTCTTTCTTAGCTTTGCTTGCGAAGTAGGTGTATCGGTTTCGTGCCTGGGACTCACCCGCAAAAGCGGTGAGCAGGTTCTTCTCCGTTTTGCTTCCTTTAAGATTCACGCTGCTTCCTCCCTGGTTACTATCCCTATTTTTCGCATACAACCGCGAGCGCCTTTTCAGCAAGCATCTTCCCCGCGGCGCGGCATTCATCAAGTACATCCCCACCCGGCACGAACTGTGCCTGAAGCGGTTCGCGCAGTATTTCAAACTTCATATCCTTAAGGTAGGTCTCGATATCCTTGGCACCACCTTTGGCCCACCCGTAAGAGCCAAACGCAAAACCCGCCTTACCCACGGGCTTGAGTCCCTTAAGATACGTAAGACCGGCTGCCATCTGCGGCATGAGCGTCATATTGAGTGTTGGAGATCCAAACGCAATGGCCGCGGCATCGAGGGTCTCGGCGGCAAGCATTGTCGTCCCGCTCGTACGTATGTTGATCAGTTTCACATCCACACCACACTGACTTGCTCCCTCAAGAATCGCGAGAGCCATCTTCTCGGTGCTTTGCCACATTGTGTCATAGACAACGAGAACCTTCGCGGCCGGTTTGCACACTACCCAGCACTTATACGCAGAGATTATAGTGTCCAGGTTCTTCCTCCAGATCACACCGTGGCTTGGTGCGATGATCTCAATATCGAGCCCGGCCGCCTTGTCCAGAACCTGCGAGATCGGCTTCCCATAGAGCATTACTATGTTCGCGTAGTAGATCTTGGCCTCAGCCATCACGACATCAAGCGGCTCCTCATCATCAAACCTGTGGGCCGAGGCATAGTGCTGACCGAAGGCATCCATTGAGAAGAGAAGTTTCTCTTCCGGCACGTACGTAAACATCGACTCCGGCCAGTGGACCATCGGCGTCTCAACGAATGTGAGCGTACGCTTACCCAGGGAGATGGTGTCCCCGCCGGCGACAACTTTCCAATTCCAGCCTTCGGTGTCGTAATACTTGCTCAGGGTGTCCTTGCACTTGGCATCACACACTATCCGGGCATTCGGGCACGCCTTCAACACAACCGGGAGACTGCCCGAATGGTCCGGCTCGGCATGATTGCAGACCACATAATCGATTTTCGATATATCGCTCAGAGCCGAGACATTGGCCAGCAGCCTGTCTGCATAAGGACGCTTGACCGTATCTATAAGTGCCGTTTTTTCATCGCGGACGAGGTAGGCATTGTAGGTCGAACCCCGCTCTGTGCGGTATCCGTGAAAATCCCTGATCGTCCAATCGACATAGCCAACCCAGTCGATGCCGTCTCGAAGCGATGTATTCATTCGTCGGATCCTCCCTGATCTACCCTGGTGTCGAGATTGAGTTTCCTGGCCAATTCATCGGGATCGTTGAGAGGCCTATCGCACGCCTGGTTCTCGCACACGTAGGCCGTTGCCGTATTGTACAATACCGACCTTCCGGCAAGCAAGGGGATATGCTCCCGGGCCTGCTGGGCGCCGGCGTCATCAGGATCAATGAAAGCGACGACCTTGTTGGGCAGAAACCCGCTGCGAACCGTAGCCAGCATCTGCCGGGTCTCGGGCTCATCTATCCTCCCCGCGATCGCTATCTCCTTGACGGGAGATAGATAGGAATCCATCGCACCCAACATGTGGGTGAGCGCCGTAGGGTGCGCCTTGAGCATCGGCATGGCCGCTCTCAGGACCTGTTCGGCCCTGGTAAGGTAAGCGTTGTTGCCGGTAAGTCTTCCCAACCGTAGAAGAACAAGTGCCGCGGTCGAATTACCGGAGGGTACCGAGCCGTCCAAATAGGGCTTGGTCCTCGTCAGAAGGTGTTGGTGGCGTGAAGAGGTGAAATAGAATCCCCCCTGGTCGTCATCCCGGAAGAGATCGATCATTTTCGCAACCAACCCGTTGGATGCTTCTATCCACCTGACATCAAATGTTGTCTCATAGAGGTCCACCATCGCATTCGCAATGTGAGCGTAGTCATCGAGGTAGCCGGGAATCCTCGCATGCCCTGCGCGGTAGGTGTGGAAGATCTCTCCATTTTCCATCATGGAGGCCAGGATGAAGTCGCCCGCTCCTTCGGCCGCTGTACGGAAGCGCTTTTCGCCGAGCACCTGGTAGCCTCGTGCGAGCGCGGATATCATCATCCCGTTCCACGATGCAATGACCTTGTCGTCCATGGCCGGTGGAACCCGCCCGGCCCGTGCCTGGAGTAGTCTCTTCCTCAGTGGTGCGAAGCGCACCAACAGATCTTCTTCCGTCATGTCATGCGTACCGGCGAACTCGCCGGCCGTAACCGGAACATTCAGAATGGTCTTCCCTTCGAAATTACCTTCATCGGTAACATCATAGTAGGCAGAGAAGAGTGTGGCATCCGCCGGACCGAGGATGTCGGCAATCTCACCTGCGCCCCAGACATAGTACTTGCCTTCTTCTCCCTCGCTGTCGGCATCCTGGGTGGAGTGAAACCCGCCCGACGGGGCGCTCATCACGCGGATGACATAATCCAGTGTTTCAGCGGCAATCCTGCGATAAAGCGGCTTTCCGGTCAACTGGTAGGCTTCAAGATAGGTGACGCTCAGCAGTGCATTGTCGTAAAGCATCTTCTCGAAGTGCGGAACCAGCCACGTCCGGTCTACGGAATAGCGATGAAAGCCCCCGCCGATCTGATCATACATTCCGCCCCCGGCCATTTTATCGAGTGTAAGAGTCGCCATGCGAAGGAGGTTTTCATCACGTGTCTGCAGATACCGCCGAAGGAGCAAACCGATCGCACCCGAGGGTGGAAACTTGGGAGCGTCGCCGAACCCGCCGAATTTCTGATCGAATGAATAGGTGAGCTGCTTTACAGTCTCGCTCAGAATGTCCTTGTCGATCTCCCCGTCTCCGGATGACATTTGCCGACGTGTTCGCAGGACCTGGGTGATCTGTTCGGCGCTGTTGAGGACATCTCCCCGTCTTTCCATCCACACCGCCGCCACCTGCATAAGCACGCTCTTAAATCCCGGCAGACCGAGGCGATCCTCCGGCGGGAAGTATGTACCGCCGAAGAAAGGCTTGAGGTCGGGGGTCAGGAACACCGAAAGAGGCCAGCCGCCGCTTCCGGTCATCAACTGGACCGAATTCATGTAGATCTCGTCGAGATCGGGACGCTCCTCCCTGTCCACCTTGATCGATACGAACTCCCGGTTGAGGATCCCGGCAATCTCATCATTCTCAAAGGATTCAAGTTCCATCACATGGCACCAGTGGCAGGCAGAGTAACCGATTGAAAGAAATATGGGTTTGGTTTCATGGCGAGCCCTGGCCAGGGCCTCTTCTCCCCACGGATACCAGTCCACCGGATTATGGGCATGCTGGAGAAGATAGGGGCTCGCTTCGTTTATGAGTCTGTTGACGTGCACGCCGGTCTTGTCTTCGGTCACCACCGTCTCATCACCTCTCTCCGTGCTGCATCCAGACCACAAGAACGCCATCGCCACCGCAAGCAGTATCAGGACCGGGCCACTTGTTCCTGATCGAGTGGCCCTTGCCCCGGGGTTGCGGAAGCGGCGAGGCCGGGCGCGACCTCGCCTCTCCGCCGCCGTGATGGCCTCGGCGCTTAGATATTGCAACAACCGGGTGAGTCCTTTGCCAGTCCACACTTCTTGCAATGTTGCATGTCCTTGCCACAGCAGTCATCGCTTCCCTTGATCTCACCACACTTCGTGCATAGATCGACGTCCTTGCCCGCTTCAGGCATGATGCAGCACCCGGGCGATCCCTTCGCCATGCCGCAATCTTTGCACCTGACCGCGTCCTTCATACAGCATTCCTCGGTTCCCTTGAGCTGGCCGCACTTACCGCAGAGTATCGGTGGCGTCTCCGCGACCGTCTCGCCCCTGGCCGCGATCAATGCCAGGTACTTCTCAGGATCCGCCTTGACGGCTGCAATACAACCCTGACAGCACACATATACACGCTTACCGTCCACGTCTGCGTAAAGATTCTTGTTGATCTCATTGCCCATCACCGGGCAGATCGTCTGAGCCTTTATGACCGTGGCCTCCGGAGATTCCGCCTTCTTCTCCGCGGCGCCGCAGGCGCTGGCACACTTCTTCGAACAACCAGTTCCCGCTGTCACAGTAGTCACTGCGAACACACTTATGATGACGCCCAACAATAATGCAACTGCGATTCTCTTCGAACTCATCTCACCCGTCCTTTCCTGTTTCCACCGCGATTCAATTGTGATGAGGCCGGTGTACCATGCTAAGATGCTCAAGCCTCCTTTTCTCCATCCCATCAGCCCAGACGCCGTTCCGCTCACGCCCACACGCCTTTCGCCTTGTGCGCATCCCGTTCCCGCTCAGCCTCAGTGCGAATTCTGTAGGCACAATCCCTGATCACGCTGTAGAGGACTATGCAGCCGTCATCCCGGCTTACGGCCTCACCCTCATCTGCCAGGATGGTCAGCGTGCGCGCCAACTCCAGAGCTTTTTTGATGTAATCATTACGCGCTTGATTCATAACTGTCCCCGATTCCCCTAATTTGTAAGCAGACACCGAATTATTCAAGACACCGAATTATTCATGCTCGATTCGTGCCAATCTTGGTGTAGTCTGGCAGGAATGGGCTAACTCTTTATGGCAAAGGCAATTACGTAGGACATTCTGCCGGCGGAATACTTGGATCTGTCTCATTTGGAGGCGCAGGAATAGACAATGAGACACTTTGAGACAGGATGTCTGCGGGACAGTCCTACAGATCGCCGACCTCGTCGAGGAACCGGTAGAGGGTCGCGCGCGATACGCCCAGACGCCGGGCCGCCTCGACCTTGTTGCCTCCGGTTTCAGCGAGCGCGCTGCGTACCGAGATGGCATTGAGCTTCCGGCTGCGGGGTCGTCTTGCTCTCCCGGCAGGAAGGGGGGGTGAACCGATTCGTGGGGGCAAGTGCTCCGCCTTGATCACCTCACCCTTGCACTTGACAAGTGCGAACTGGATCCAGTTTTGAAGCTCCCGGACATTGCCCGGCCAGTCGTAGGACAGCAAGATACCCATCACTTCCGGCGAGATCGTGATCTCCCCCCGGTTCATTCTCTCGGTTTCCCGCCTCAGGACATGGTCTACAAGCAGCGGTATATCGTTTCGCCGGTCACGAAGTGGCGGCAAGACAACAGGAACGACACTGAGTCTGTAAAAGAGGTCCTCCCTGAATCTGCCGGCGGCAATCTCCTCCGTCAGATTCTTGTTCGTCGCACTTATCAGACGAACATCGACCTTGACCGTTCTCTCGCTGCCGACCCGCTCAAAGGTGCCGTCCTGCAGCACCCTCAGAAGCCTCACCTGGGTGGCAGGCGGGATGTCACCGATCTCATCCAGAAAGATGGTCCCCCCGTCGGCAAGCTCAAACCGGCCTTTCTTATCGCGGATCGCCCCTGTGAACGCGCCCTTAACGTGGCCGAAGAGCTCACTCTCAAGCAGAGACTCGGGGAGGGCGCCGCAGTTAACTGGTACAAAGAGGCTGCTGGCACGCTGCCCTTCATTGTGAATCGCCGCAGCCACAAGTTCCTTGCCTGTGCCGCTTTCCCCCTGGACCAGCACCGGCGCCTGTGAATCCGCCAGATCCCGGATCAGATCGAAAACCTCGAGCATCTTGCTGTCTCGCCCGATGATCCCCGCAAAACTATCGACCTCACCCAACCGCCGGGCAAGACGACGTTCCCGCGTAAGGTCCCTGAAGGAGACTAGCACGCCTATCTTCTCGCCCGTGCCGCCGGTCATGGCCCTGATCGACATCTCGACAAATCGCTGCTCTCCACTCTTCGTCGTGATATCGAGCTCCTGCCTGAGGAAGTCCGACACGGGCGGAGCATCCTCACAGAAGTGGCACTTGCCCCCGCAGAACCTTCCGGGAAACGCTTCATGACAGTCACGGTTTATCACTTCCGCTCGGGTGTACCCCGTAATCTCCTCGGCCGCCTTGTTGAAGTAAAATACCCGCCGGTCCATGTCGTGCGCGATGATGCCATCGGAGATATTGCTGAGGACAAGGCCTGCAACGCTCTTCGCCTCGGCGAGCGCCTTAAGATAACCCCGTTCGAACAAGTCATCGACAAGCCGGCGAATCTCATCACGCGAGGCCCTGAAAACGTTGAGTGCGGCTTCATCTCCATTTTCAGGTGTTTTGCCGGATCTCGCGGCCTCAGCTTCCTCAGCCGGGTCCGGAAGGTCCCAGTTGACCACCTCCGGATTACCGGGAAGGACGGGGCAGGTCCTGGCTGCCTGATCGCACAGTGAAATCACAACATCGAAATCAAGCAACTTAAGCTCACCCAGGGACTTCGAGGCCTGGTCGGCAATGTCGATGCCCGCCTCGGACATCACCCGGATCGCCAGCGGGTGAACGCTTGTCGCAACAGTACCTGCACTTGCTATCTCGACGCCCGGCTCGTTTCTCGAACGCGCAAACCCCTCGGCCATCTGGCTGCGGCATGCATTCCTGGAACAGAGGAACAAAACTCTCATCATGGCTCAAAATTAAGGTGACACGACACTTAATTCAAGGTCAAAAGACCGCCCGGAGGCACCGCGCGTGCCTTGGTCACGCCCAATTCATCCCCTTATGGAATATACCTTGATGCCCACGTGTCTAATGGAGTAGAAGGGTAGGGTGAGGGTTCGTTGATTGGAAAGAGAACACTTGATAGATGAAGCTCTAATCAGGAATGCCCGTGAAGGTAGCAACCGTGCTTTTAAGGAGCTCGTCAGGCGTTATGAGCCTGTTGTAGCGGCAACGGTGATCGGCATGCTCGGAAACTGTGCAGAGGCGGAAGACGTAGGGCAGGAGACGTTCATCCGCTTCTACAAGGCCCTTAAGAGCTTCAGGGGAGAATCGAGCCTCAAGACCTATCTGACAAGGATTGCAATAAACCTGTCCTTGAACGAGATCAAACGCCGAAAGCGGAAACGACTGTTGTTCTCGCAGAAACCCGTGGAGGAGTTTCACGATATTGCCGATCCAAAGACGCGCGCCGAGGAGGGAGTGGATCCCGAGATCGTCGAGCGTGCGGTTCAGGAACTTGATGATGATTTCCGGGCTGTGGTTGTCCTGAGATTGATCGATGGGTACTCCACCGCGGAGACGGCAGATATCCTGGGGATACCACTTGGGACGGTGCTGTCCCGTCTCTCGAGGGCCCAGAGAAGACTCAGGCAGGCACTGCCGCATGTTTATGGGGGCTAACGATGAATGAAGAAATGCTCAATCTGCTCTACCGGTCACTTGACGAGGATCTTGATCCCGCCGAGCAACATCGACTTGATGAGGCGCTGGCCCGGTCGGAGGCACTCCGCGAAGAGAGAGTGCGAATCCTGGCGATCCGCAGGTCGTTGGCGGTGAGTGCGGCGGAATCCTTCAAGCCGTTCTTTGCCGAGCGGGTGATGAGCCGGCTCACGGCGAACGCCGGTGAGAACCGCGGAGCAGAAACATTTCTCGAATCGTTATCATATGTGTTTCGCCGGGCGGCCTTCGCCGGGGCTCTCGCAGTAGTCGCTCTGGCGATCTTCAATATCGTCAGCAGTAACACTATATCCGCAACCGCCGCCCTGGGTGTACCCAAGGTCACGATTGAAGAAGTAATCGAAACGCCGTTTGAATCGGTGATGGAGGCATTATCATGAGCACGCGATCGCAGACCACGCTTATCGTTGTTGCAACACTGGTGATCGGTATCTTGATCGGGCTTTTCCTCGCGGGTCCCGTGCTACACCGACACTTGAGGCCACCCTTCCCCGGCGGGCGCCCGGACGGCTTCGCGTCCGCAATTGAGATGCTGATCGATCCCGAGCCCGACCAGGTCGAAGCAGTGCGTAGTATTCTCGCCGAGCATTCAGAACGCTTTTCCGACATAAGCTCCGAATTCCGGTCTGAAATTTCCGCCGTCATGGATTCAATGAGAAACGATCTCGATCCCATCCTTACAGACGAACAGAAGGAGCGCCTTGACAACAGGCATGAGCACCTGCGCAGGATGCGCGATCACATGAAGCCCCGCAGGCCACCAGAGTAACCAGCGAATTCAGGACTTACTTTCTCTTCGTCCTCCAATCTCACCCCGGCGATGCCGGCTCACCCGTTTCTTTCGGAATCTGGGAATAGGACCCGGTGAATCGTTGTCTAACCGTTATGAAACCCGGAAGACCGGAAGGAGGTGAACAAGAGATGAAGAGATTCGGTCTGATGATCGTACTGATCGCAGTGATTGGAGCTACCGCCCTGAGCTACGCCGGACGGTCCGGCTCCCTTTCCGGCGGACCCGGACATTCCGGCCCTCATAGCAAACTAGGTGAACTGCTCACCGAAGAGCAGCGCGAAGCGGTTCATGACATGGTCACGGAGATGAGGGAAGCCGGTGCGTCACGCAAGGAGATCCACGAGACCGTTCGAGAGATGCTCGAAGGGTGGGGCATCGAGCCGCCCGAGCATGGTCCCCGACACCCCGGTCCCCACGGCAAACTCGGTGAACTGCTCACAGAAGAGCAGCGTGAAGCGGTTCATGACATGGTCACGGAGATGAGGGAAGCCGGTGCGTCACGCAAGGAGATCCACGAGGCCGTTCGAGAGATGCTCGAAGGGTGGGGCATTGAACCGCCCGAGCATGGTCCCGAACATCCGGGTCCCCACGGCAAACTCGGCGAACTGCTCACAGAAGAGCAGCGCGAGGTGGTTCATGACAAAGTCATGGAGATGAGAAAGGCAGGTGCGTCACGTGAGGAGATCCACCAAGCGGTAGATCAGATGCTCAAGGGTTGGGGCATCGAATTGCCACCACGGAGCAGTGACAGTGAGGCAGATGCATCCACACTCTCATCAGAGAACGAAGAGCCGGCAACCTGGGGGTTGATCAAGGAGAGCTTCAAGTAGCACCCCGCAGGTTACGGCATCGCATCGGGTCAGGGGCCCCGACCCCGATGCGATGCGAGACGACGGCAGCGACCGGGAACGCACCCGGCCTGCCGCTCGAAAGGAGGATGTACCGATGAGCAGGATCCGACCACGGGACGTGATGCTCGGCAGTCTCGTCTTGATCTCACTCGCTTCCTTCGCCGGATGTGGGGGCCTTGAATTGAGCAGTGTGTGGCGCGATCGTGAGGTAAAGATTGACGGGATTCCCACGGAATGGCAGGGAACCACCACTTACGTCGAAGACTCATCCGTTGCTGTTGGGATAATGAATGACGATGACTACCTCTATGTATCGCTATCGACATCTCTGCGCAGTGTGGCAGCTCAGATCATGGCCCGTGGCTTAACGGTCTGGCTTGACCCCGAAGGTGGGAAGCAGAAGTCATTCGGGATCCGCTGCCCGATCGGCGCCCCACAGGAGATGGATGATCCCTCGCAGTTTAGCAAGATCACACAGGATCGCGACAAGTTCACCGACATGATCCTCGAGAAACTGGAATCATCCGTAGAACAGCTTGAGATCATTGGTCCAACTGAGGATGACGTCATCAGACTCTTTCCATCTCAACTTGCCGGGCTGGAAGTCCGGCTTGGCCACCAGGACGGAAGATTCCTTTACGAGGTTAAGATCCCTCTTCGATCAACCGACCAGCATCCCTATAGCATTGGAATGGACGAAGGCTCATATGTCGGGCTAGGCTTTGAAACCGCCGAGATCGATCAGGATAAGATGCGTGAAGCCACAGGCGGCAAAATGCCTCGTGGCGCGGTTCCCGGCGGGGACATGCCTGGCCGTGGCCCGGGCGGCGGTGGCAAGCGTGGAGGAGGGATGCGAGGTGGCGGAATGGGCGGAGGCCGCGAACCCGGCGGTGATTCCCGCATTATGCCCGAACGCCTCGAGCTCTGGACCAAGGTCAAGCTGGCATCCGCTGACTGATCATCAGGTGGGAGCGTCGGGCGCAGAGACCCGGCGCCGCACCTCCTGCGTCAGTCGATACCGGTGAAGAGTTTTATGTACTGGAGACGTTCGTAAAGCTCGGGTTTGTCGCTCTGCATCCGGCTAAGTTTGCCCCTGACCTCACCGATTGTGCCGAACCCGTGTTTGCTCATCCAGATCTTGACATCATCCAGGATGCGTCCGATCTGCCCGATACCATTGAGGTAAAGCGTGGAACAAACCTGGACAGCGTTTGCACCCGCCAGAATCTGTTTGATAAAGTCGGCCCCGGTGTGAACCCCGGTTGACGACGCGAAATCACAGTCTATCCGCCCTGCCAGAAGCGCAATCCAGCGCAGCGGCAGACTCAGCTCGTCAGGTGAGCTGAATTTGTATCCCGAAGTAAGCTCGATCTTCTCTATGTCGATATCAATCTGGTAGAAGCGATTGAAGAGAACGAGTGCAGAGGCGCCCCGTTCGCACAGTTGCTCCGCAATCCTCGCCACGGATGTGAAGTGAGGTCCGATCTTGACCGCGATCGGTATGTCGATGCTGGCTCTGAGGGTCTCAACGATGCTGAGGTACAGGTCTTCAATCTCTTCACCCTCACGGCGGGGATCACTCGGCATGGCCGATATATTGAGCTCGATTCCATCGGCCCCTGCAGCGGCGATCTGTTTCGCATAGTCTACCCACCATCTCGGGGATATGCAGTTGAGACTGGCTATTACCGGAATGGTTACCGCGTCTCTGGCGTCTTCTATCAGCTTCAGATACTCCCGGGGCCCGAGGGGCATCGCCATCTTGCTCACATATTCAAACGCCTCGCTGTGGCCATAGAGCCAGAGGTGCTTCTCCTGGTCCTTCACCTCCGCCTGAAGTTGCTCCTCAAACAGTGACTTAAGTACAACCGCCCCGGCACCAGCATCCGCACACTTGCGGACACCGTCGAGGGTCTTCACGAGGCTGCAGCTCGCAACTATGAGAGGATTACGCAGAGAAAGCCCCATGTACTCGGTAGACAGATCAGCCATTTTTCGATCTCCTCGCTACACCGGTTTGGTCATAGCCCGTATCATACATCAGTGGGAGTTTCTCACTTCCCCCGTTTCTTCGCTACGCGTTTTCGCGAAACCCGCTGCCCTTTCAAGTAACGATCGAACCAGCGCACGATGTGCTTCAGCCTCACCACACGCCGGTCCGTCCGGCCTCCACGCGAAAGCCCGTGAGGCTCGTCGGGGAACCGCACCATCTCGGTGTCGACACCAAGCCGCTTAAGCGCCACGAATACTTGCTCTCCCTGCTCGATCGCGCAGCGCAGGTCCTGTTCGCTGTGGATTACAAGCGTCGGCGTCTTCGCATTGCCGATGTGCTTCATAGGTGATTGCCGCCAGTAATTCTCATGATTCTCCCAGGGCGGCTTCCCACCAAGCTCCATCTCAAACGACCAGTTGAAGTCGCTTGAGCCCCACATGCTAATCATGTTGCTTACGCTGCGCTGGGTCACCGCGGCGGCAAACCTGTCGGTCTGTCCGATGATCCAGTTTGTCATATAGCCACCGTAGCTGCCACCGGTGACACCCATTCTGGTCTTATCGATGTAACGTCTTCTTGCAACCAGATCCGCCCAGGCCATCAGGTCTTCATAATCTACTGTTCCCCAGTTGTTCCAGATCGCTCTGGAGTGCCCCTCCCCATATCCCTGACCGCCACGCGGGTTGCTGAAGTAGACGACGTATCCCTGGGCAGCAAGATAGAAGAATTCATGCATGAAGAAGTTACCGTACTGCACGCTGGGACCGCCGTGAATCTCCAGGATGGAAGGATACTTGCCTGACTTTCTGAAACCCGGAGGCATTAGGATCCAGCCCTGAAGATCGTTGCCCGCCGCACCCTTAAACCAGACCTCCTCGATCTGGCCGAGATCCAGGGAATTCAGAACACGTGCATTGACGTTCGTGAGCCTCTTCGTGCGTCCAGCTGCCAGGTCGCGGACCCAGATATCCCCCGGAGTCATCATGTCGGCGTGGAAGTACGCCATCTTTGACTCTGCCCTGTCGAGACCAAAGGAACCAACAACACCCACATCTCCAAGAACGAGTTCGAGGCTTCGCTGCGTGCCCTCAAGTCCGATCGAATAGACAACCGTGTTCCCGTGACGTGAAACCTGGAAGTAAAGTTTCCGGCCGTCCCTCGACCAGGTGGGTGGCATCATCGCGGGGGACCCGGGAAGGTCATTGATTGTCCAGCTGTTCACGTTGAAATCAAGCTTCTTGGTCAGGTTCCTGGCCTTGCCGTTACCTGTAACCGGTACGACCCACAACCCTATATTCTTCCACCACTTACCCCGACCCTCCAAGGCATAGTAAGCAACCCATTTCCCATCGGGCGAAAACGCCGGCATGAATTTGAATCCCACGCTGGTCTTGAGTTTTCGCGCCGTGCCTCCCCGCCGGCGGATCACAAATAGATCCACCGCATCGGGATCCAGGTCCGGATCCTTCGCGCGATTCGAGCAAAACACTATCTGCCGGCCGTCGGGAGACCACCGTGGTTCGACATCATCAAAGACCGGGCTATCGGTCAATTGCTTCGCACTTCCGGTTGCCACACTGACCGTCCAGATGTGCCAGCGTTCCCTGGGCAGAAAGCCGGCCTCGTCGAGCTTGAAAAAGACCCGCGAAATGTGGCGCGATACGATTCCCAACTTCTTCTTCTGCTCATCCTTCTCACGCTCTATCTCATCCGTGTCTCTCTTTCGGAACTGGCAGACTATCTGCTTACCGTCGGGTGACCATTCAAATGAAGCGAATGAACCCTCGAGGCGGGTCACCTGTCGGGCCTCGCCACCGGCAAATGGAATAACATAGATTTGCGATTGTCTTTCGTCCTTCCGGTTCGAAAGGAAAGCAATCCACCTGCCATCGGGGGACCACTTCGGTTGGCTGTCAGCCTGGTCGCCATACGTGAACTGGCGCGGGCGGCCTCCCTGCGTCGGTACGACCCACAGGTTCGAGTGTTTCTTCTCAGTCGCCTTGTCGACCCGCTGGAGGCAGAATGCCACATGGCGACCATCCGGCGAGACGTCAGAAGCAGTGATCAGCCTGAACCGGTAAAGGTCTTCCGCTGTGATGTGCCGTCTCTTGCGTTTCGCCATGATAGCTCCTTTCCTTCCCGGGCCGTCGGGACCCGGCCTTGTGCTTTAAGCGATTCTTTATGTAGTGGGCACGACCAGTGTATATCTCTCATGAACGGTGATCAATACCAATGATTGGAATGATAGGTATTGGGTGGGGCGGTCACTTCCGGAATCGTATCATCGCATATACACCGCGCTCGATCTCGGTCGGAACAGAATCCAGGTACAGACTTGTCATTTCCGTGTGCCGGCTCTCAAGCAGGTTCTGACCGACAACGGATATCCCGACCGGCCCCAGGCAATTCAAGCCGATCCTGGCATCCAGGCTGGAGTAGCTATCCAGCCCCAGGTTCGGGAGCTCGTCCACATAGCGGAATCCAAAATCAACCTCAACCTCGCGAGGAAGATCCATCCTCGAGTAGAGGCAGAATTGATGGCGGGGGCTTTGCCCCTCGGCGGCTTCAGACAACACATCCGTGCTCGTATCATCGGGTGTAAGCTCCATCTTCAGATAAGTGTATCCCAACCGCAAGCGCCAGTATCTGTGCAACTCCCACTCGGACGCGAGCTCAAACCCGTAAGTGTATCCACTCATCTTATTAGCTATCACCATGGGCAGGACATAGTGGGGTTCTGGAGACATCTCGATATACGGCAACCCTTGCTCTACGGTGAGCAGGTCGTCATAGCGGTTGTGAAACGCGGCAAAGTCAAGTGACACGGCCCCGACCGGATGGATGCGGTATCCGAACTCATATGCAACCAGTCGCTCCGAAACGAAATCCTGGTTGGCGGTGATGATACTCTGCGTGTACAGCGTGTCCGGAAAAAGCACACCGGCGGGTATCAACTCAGCGGCCAGATTGACATCGCGATCAGCCCGCGATGGCGTCCTTACTGCCCGTGATACTGCCGCCCAGGCTGTATGCCGGGGCCCCGGCGTCCATAGCAGCCTCACATTGGGCTGTATCTCATATTCCGTGTAGCCGTTGTGTTCGAACTTCGATCCTACGGTCAACCGCAGTCTGTCGACGGCCAGACCGATGTTGTCCTGTACAAAAGCGCTGAAGATATTTACCCGGCGGTCCTCAGGTTCGAACCATGTATTCAGAGTAGCGTCTGTCCGGCTATCGACAAGACGATACCCAAGACCCCATATCAGTTCCTGTCTGCCGCCGATTATAATCTGATGTTCGCAGTCCACATCGAACATCCTATCCGTGTGCACCACGAACTCGCTTGAGTGTGTGGCGCGGTCCAGGTACATCTGCAGGGTCATCTCCGACGAGCCCTCAGAGACATGCTTCCACCTGCCAAGCAGGTTCACCCCGAAAACCTCCGCCTGATTTTCGACGATCTCAACGTAAAGCGGGCTCGAACGATCGCCTCTCGTAAATGTCTCGCCAAGCCTGCTGCCATAGACGTCTCCTTGAATTGTCAGGTGATCACCGCCATCCAGGCCGGAGTCCACCCGGAACCCGCTGCGGAGATCCCACCACCCGTCCGTCGCACGTGCGCCCGAAGGATAAACGGAATCGTCCCGGTCGAGGTACTTCGCGTAGACCCTGTAGAATGTCGCGTCGCCGATCCTCGCCCCATACCTGAAGTTGCCAAACCCCCGCTCCTCAGACCCACCACCGATGCTTCCTATGACGGAACAGGTTTCATCTGCACCCTTGGTTATGATATTTATGACGCCGTTAACCGCGTTCGCCCCCCAGAGGGTCGCTCCCGGGCCACGAATCACCTCGATACGGCTAATGTCCTCGAGCAACACATCCTGTCTGTTCCAGAACACGCCCGAGAAGAGCGGTGTGTACACGCTCCGTCCGTCAATGAGCACCAGCAGTTTGCTTGCAAGCCGACCACTGAACCCTCGGCTGGCCACCGACCACTTGCTCGCATCAATCCGGGCAACCTCGAGTCCCGGGACCATTCTCAAAGCCTCGGCGATACTTGTGAACCCTGAGCGCCGGATATCCTCCGCTGTGATCACAAATACGGCCGCAGCTGTCTCGGAGAGCCTTTCCGGCCTGCGCGAAACCGATGTGACTTCGATCTCCATCAGCTCCTCGATACTGAGCTGATAGAGCCCACCCGGACCATCGTCAGCATCGTCGGCGCTGCCTGCCCACGAACTCACCGCCAGCGACACCACAAAGAATGCAGCCGCCACTACCCTTAACATAGCCGGTCTCCCCTCATGTCGCTCATCTGCCCCCGTTCACGATTTTCGCCAACCTCAGGAGCTTGGAGCTGATCTTAAGATTTGCTCGTTTCGCAGAATCCGGATTTATCTCAAAGCGGACCACCTTGTCGACAATAATGAAGTTGATCATGCCGCCCTGACGGGCGAACCCGTCAAACTCTCCGACCGTCAGGGTGCCGCGATCACCGAGTTGTTTCAGGATGGCTTTGGATTGGCCCTCTGCAGAGGCACTGATAAAGAGCATATGGCAGAATTCAAGGTCCTGTGGATCATCGAAACGCTTGATCACCAGCCTCTGAGGATACTTGCTGCTGGCAGTTATGGCCACGAGTGCAGCATGCATCGGCCCGTTCCCAATGACGCCAATGATGACCGCGCCCTCAATTTTCGGGGCCAGCTCCTCCGGCCATTCAACGAAGTGCATGAACCGGTACAGAAATGCAGCCTTGACCTGGTATTCGATAGGAACCGGTGGTTGGGTCTCTTCAGCATTGATAGGCCCCGGCACAGCGCACACTGCCGCCAAGGAAGACGTGAGCAGAAATACGCATACTAATCCCCTGCGCACAGCTATGCTCTCCTTGTGGCTGAGATTTGACGACCTCCAAATTCAGGAGATGAATATACCTTCCGTATTGAGTATCGGCATGACAGGCCAGGCTTTAGAGCTGATTCGTGGTATCGTGCGATATGGCATACGTACTTCGCAGGAGACCGCTCCGGCGGAGAGGGCGAGGACTTGACTGCA
Organism: Candidatus Eiseniibacteriota bacterium; assembly: GCA_043810925.1. GTDB lineage: Bacteria > Arandabacterota > Arandabacteria > Arandabacterales > Arandabacteraceae > Arandabacterum. Next base: position 5,303 of record JBDRNT010000052.1, on the reverse strand, counting down.
TGCTGTGGTGCATCTATGGTTAGGTGGAGTGGTGAGTATCAACCGCGGGAGGAGCAATGCTCAGAAGATTATGCAGTGTGGTCGTGATCGCAATCATTCTTCTTAGCCCTGTGGTCTCAGCGCAGCCACGGGCAGATGAGCCCGAGCAGGCGAGCACTACACGAGGCGTCACGAAATCGGAGATGGTCTTGATCCCCGGCGGTGAATTCGAGATGGGTAAAGAAGGCAAGGACGATCACGGTCCGGCACATATGGTCTATCTCGATGAGTTCTACATGGATAAGTATGAGGTAACAAACGCCCAGTATGCCGAATTCTGCGAAGCGACCGAGAGGAATCTTCCTGAATTCTGGGGCATGGATCATTTCCGTTCCGGCCCCGACTTCCCCAACCATCCGGTAACAGGTATCAGTTGGCACGACGCCGAGGCCTATGCGGAGTGGGCAGGGAAGCGTCTTCCGAGTGAATCTGAGTGGGAATACGCGGCCAGGGGAGGGTTGGTCGGCAAGGACTACCCCGGCGGGGACAAGATCGATTCGAGCACTGCAAATTTCTCGCGGGCCGACAAGGGCGGCACCATAGCCGTTGCGAGCTATCCTGCCAATGGCTTTGGTCTTCATGACATGGTAGGAAACGTCGGGGAGTGGGTAGCAGATTACTATGCCGGTGACTATTACAAGGCGTGCCCCGACAAGAACCCCGCCGGTCCGGATGAGGGCAAGTTCCGCGTGTTCCGGGGCGGCGGCTGGCATACGGGTCCGGGATGCAGCAAGGTGTTCTACCGTAATGGGTTGCCGCCCAACTGGGTTGACTTCAATGTAGGCTTCCGCTGTGCCAGAGACCGTTGAAGTCAAAGAGCGTCACGTTCTCCCATGGTGAGCCAAGTGCCGGTGCCGAGATATACTCGGGTGACCAGTAGAACAAACCCCTGCCCCGGTTGCCGGGCGTTGTGTCGATCACGCCTATTAAGTCTATCAGGAACTGTCTCTGGCCCTCCACTGACGCCGGGTAGCCCGGATGAAGCTGCTCGGAGAGACCAACGATGTTATGGGTATTATCAAACCAGTCAAGCGTCCAGGGGTAGGCGGTCTCAGCAATGATTATGTCTTTGTCATAGCGCTCAGCGAGCATTTCGAGGTTTGCGCGGAGATCATCCATGGTCCCGTGCCACCAGGGATAGTAGGAGAGACCGATTACATCGAAATAGACACCGTGTGCAAGCAGGTTATCGAAGAACCACTGACTGCCGGCGCTGTCACCACCCCGGTCGATATGGATCATTATCCTGATCGAATCACCCGGACCCATGCCGTCCCTCACACCCCTTATCCCTTCTGAGACCAATCGTGCAAACTTGACCCACTGATCCGGTGTATCAAACGGGCCGCATACACGTCCGTCGTCCCAGAGCATACCGCAGATGACCTCGTTACCAATTTGAACCATGTCGGGCAACGTGTTCTGACTGTCCAGCGCTGCGATGACATGACGTGTGTAGTGGTAAACACTGTCCTTGAGGTCGTCGAAGGAGACGCCTGTCCAGGCGGCCGGCTTGGTCTGCCTGCCGGGATCCGCCCACGTGTCGGAGTAGTGGAGATCAAGCAGGAACCCGAGGCCTAGATCGTTGATACGCGCGGCCATGGCGAGCGTTCTGTCGAGATTGCAGTACCGATCCGAGGGGGTATGCCAGATTCTCAGACGAATGTAATTGAAACCGTGATCCTTCAGGATCTCGAGGACATCCCCGGCAACTCCGTCTTCAGTGAATACTCCTCCGGAGTCCTCGATCTGGTCGAGAAAAGATACATCCGCCCCTTTGATAAAACCCGGCCCTTGCTGTAACCGGCTCCGGCTGGTAACGCATGTGCGAGCCGAGCCGGCAAGCATAATACAGAGCAGTCCCAGCACAACAACGCTTCGGTTCATTACACACCATTATAACACGTCTACTCGGCGGGATAAATGATGATCGCCTGACCTCCCCCGGGGGCAAGACCGACCGTGAGGATGGTATCCGAGGTTACGGCTTCGTCGCGGATACTGATTGCGGCCGGGTTCTCGTCCCAATCGGCATCCTCAGCATCGGCGAAGATCCGGGCGGTGTACGTCGTGTCACTATCGAGAAAAGACAATTGGAGCGTCAAGGTACGCTGGTCTTCGTCCGTAATGCTCCCTATGTACCAGCTCTCACCATGTCTTCGAGCTATCGTGACAAAGTCCCCGATCTCTCCGTTGAGAACCCGGGTCTCGTCCCAATCAACCGGGACCTTTTCGATAAACTCAAATGCCGGGTTATCTTCGTAGTTTTCCGGAAGATCCGCGGCCATCTGAAGCGGGCTGTAGAGCACCACAAAGAGCGCGAGCTGGTTGGCCAGCGTCGATCGAACCCTGTTTTCCTTCTTGTACTCATCAAAAGTCAGGTCGAATATCCCGGGCGTGTAATCAAGCGGACCTGCAAGCATCCTGGTAAAGGGCAGGATCGTGGTATGCTCCGGCGGATTTCCATCGCTCCAGGCATTGAACTCGGTTCCTCTCACGCCTTCTCTCGTCATCATGTGAGGGTACGTGCGACTGATGCCTGTAGGCTTTATCGGTTCATGTACGTCGAGCATCAACCGGTGCCGGGCCGCTTTCTCCACCACCATGCGGTAATGGTTCACCATCCACTGGCCGTGGTGATACTGCCCCCGTGGATAGATTTTGCCGGCATAACCAGTTTTCACGGCCGGCACACCCAGTTTCTCATAGAGGCTGAACGCCGCGTCGATCTGCGTTTCATAGCCCGGGACATCCCCGCCCGTCTCATGGTGGCCTACAAGTGACACACCTTGCTTGCGGGCGTACTCCACCACACCCTCCAGGTCGAAGTCCGGGTACGGTGTTACGTAATCATATGCACCTTGCTGGCCCCATCTGTCCCATCCGGTGTTCCAGCCCTCTATCAAGACAGCCGGAATCCCGTGTCTTGATGCGAAATCAATGTGGCGCATCGCATTCTCGGTAGTCGCCCCATGTCGCGGTCCGGCGTCCCAGGTGTATTTGCCGATGTGCATACCCCACCATATGCCGATGTACTTCACAGGCTTTATCCATGATGTATCGTCGATCACGCAGGGTTCGTTCAGGTTGAGAATGAGATTGGATTCAACAAGACCGCCCGGCCAGGTGGTTATCTGGATTGTACGCCAGGGTGTGCTCAGTGGTGTTGTTGCCTTGACCTTCGATCCATCCGGCCAGGGAACGAGACTGGACTTCAGTACGTGTGGAGCCGTCGGCGGGTGCGATGGATTCCCCAGGCGGGCCAGTGTCATCCCCGCATAGTCGGTCAAGTTGGCCTCATGAATACTGATGTAGATACCATCTGCGGTCTTCATCGTGACCGGGGTATTTACGGCCTGGACATCCGCGAGGGAAGACTTGGTATAGAGATGCTCATAGCTGTCGAAGTCGGCCGGAATCCACCACGTGGTGTGATTGCCGGTAAACGAGAAGCGGGTATCCTCGGACATTATCTCGAAGTCCTTCATGCCGGCCTGCTCCGGGAGATGATATCGGAAGCCAAGACCGTCGTCAAAGACCCTGAAGATGATCGACAGTCGCCTGTTCGGAGGCACTTTCTCAATCAGGTTAACTGTGAGCTCGTTGTAGTTGCTCCTGATCTTGCTGGACTGACCCCAAACGGGTGTCCATGTCTCGTCAGAACCGGCCCTGCGGACATCGTCAATCGCGAAGTCCCGATCCATGGGTTGTTCACGCCGGAAGGCGAGCCCCAGCGATGACGGTGCGATCACCTCGACACCGTTATACGTGACTCCGTAGTGGGGTCTCCCCTCGACTACATCGAACGAGACTTCAAGTCTCTGATCCGGAGAATGAACCGCGATCTCTCCCGGTTTCCGGGGAGCGCATTCACCGCTAGGCATCGCCAGGCCAATCATTGCAGTGACCAGCACCCCGGTGATAAGTCCCACTGCCGAACGAGCTTCTCGTTGCTTCATACGATGACCTCACAGGTTGCATAGGCTCAGGCCAGTCGGAGGACTTTCGCACCTCTTATCTTCCGTTGTTTGAGTTCCACGAGAGCGGCATTTGCGTCTTCGAGTGCGAATTCCTCAACCTCGGGCCTTAGTGGTATCCTCGCGGCAAGTTCGAGGAATTCACCGACATCCGCCCTCGTAACATTAGCAACGCTCTTGATCTCCTTTTCCATCCACAGATGGGCGGGGTAATCACACCGGAGCAGGTAGTCCTTGTCCGCATCCTCCTTGCGAATAGCATTGATCACCAGCCTCCCGCCTGGTTCGAGATGCTTCAAAGCCTCAACAACGGGCTTCCACACCGGAGTTGTATCGATGATCGAATCCAGTCTTTCCGGTGGAGCCTCGTCGGTGCCGCCGGCCCAGACCGCACCAAGTTCCATCGCGAAGCCCCGCTCCTTCTCACTTCTTGCGAACACGAAGACTCTTGAGTCAGGGTATTTGTACCTTACCATCTTAAGCACCAGGTGTGCCGATGCCCCAAACCCGGTAAGCCCCAGGCTCTGTCCATCCTTAAGACCCGTTAGCCTCAGCGATCGATACCCGATGGCCCCGGCGCACAGGAGCGGCGCCGCCTCAGAGTCCGAGAACACCTTAGGGATCCGATAGGCGAAGTCCTCAGGAACAATCATATACTCAGCATAGCCACCGTTCACATCTCTGCCTGTTGCCTGGAAATCGGGGCACAAATTCTCATTGCCGCCCAGACAGAACCTGCATTTGCCGCATGCCGAGTAGATCCATGCGATACCCACCCTGTCTCCGGGTTTGAATGGACCGCCAGCATAACCGCCGGCTTCCACTCGCCCTATTACCTGGTGACCCGGTACAACCGGAAGATGAGGCGGGGCAGTCCGGCCTTCGATTTCATCTAGCTCGGTATGACACACTCCGCATGCGGAGATCTTGACCAGGATGTCCTTCTTTCCCGGCACGGGCGTAGGAATATCTACAAGCTCAAGCGGAGCGGTGTTGCTCCTAAGGTCACAGATCTCCTTTAGCACCATAGCTCTCATACGCTCACCGTAACACCCGGTCTCTCGAGATTCAAGCGGCGCAACCGTGGGAAAAACCCTTGGAACCCTCGGGGTCAGGTCCTGAAATTAAGCGTTTCGATCCAAACTAGTGGGGTCACCCATTAAGAGGCACCTGTCAATAGGGCATACGCCGCCCTCGGGGTGGGGTGATCTCACCCCTTATAACTGAGTGATCAGCGTCCAGCCATTGCCGGGACTTCGCAGGTTTTGGTGTCAGTGCCTCACTGCA
>JBDRNT010000051.1:0-9318 GCA_043810925.1 Candidatus Eiseniibacteriota bacterium | reverse complement strand
ATGTCTGGCTCGCTCCTCCCGAAGAACTACTCTGGTTTCTTGAGAGATGGATTGAGAAGTGTGGTAAGGCGCATGAATAGAGATACGAGAAAGCTGATCATCGCTTCGAACAGGCTCCCCTTCGTCCTCGAACGCAAGGGTAACTCATGGAAGCTTGTACCTGGTTCAGGAGGGCTGGTGACAGCATTGGCCCCGGTACTCAGAGACCGTGGAGGAGTCTGGATTGGCTGGCCGGGCATTTCGGGGACTGCCGATATCTCGGATCAGCTCGAGTTCGTGTCGAATACAGCCGGATACGCGATGAAGCCGGTCTATCTGGAAGAGAAGGATGTAAGGCAGTACTATATCGGCCTCTCAAACGAAGTGCTGTGGCCCCTTTTTCACGACCTCCAGTCTTACTGTAATTTCGATCCTTCGTACTGGCAGTCTTATATCGACATTAACGCCCGATTCGCGAAGGTCATCAAGGAGAACGTGAGGACGGAGGATTTCGTCTGGGTGCACGACTACCACCTGATGTGCACGGCCTGCGAACTCAAACGAACAGGGATATCCGTCAACACCGGGTTTTTTCTCCATATCCCCTTCCCGTCTCTGGATATTTACGCGAAGCTACCCTGGCGCAGGGAGATCCTTAATGCAATGCTCCACTACGATATAATCGGATTTCAGACACTCAGGGACAGGCGCAATTTTGTGCAGTGTCTCCGGACCTTCATAGACGACATCTCCTTTGAGGGAAAGGGCCAGGTACTTACGGCCTCCACCGGAGAAAGGACAATCAGGATAGGGTATTTCCCGATAAGCATCGATTACGGCGAATTTTCCCAGTTGGCCGGTTCGCGGGAAGTAGCCGATGCCGCCTGGTATATTCATGAAGACATACCTAAGGGAAAGATCGTACTGGGTGTAGACCGCCTCGATTACACCAAGGGAATTCCCTACAGACTGAGAGCGTTCGAAAAGCTTCTTGAGAAACATCCCGAGCTGCATCGGAAAATCACTCTCGTGCAGGTAGTTGTACCCAGCAGGCGTGACATCCCTGTATATGAGGACCTCAAGATCGAGATAGAACGTATCGTCGGCGGGATAAACGGAAGATTCACCCGCTCAGGATGGGTGCCGATCCATTATATATTCAGGTCCCTCAGCCGCCCCGAGCTGCTCGCCTATTACAGAACGGCCGAGATAGCGCTCATCACGCCCCTGAAGGACGGGATGAACCTTGTCGCCAAGGAATTTTGCGCATCGAACACCGAACAGTCGGGAGTCCTAATCCTTAGCGAGTTCGCGGGAGCGGCATCACAGCTGCGCAAGGGAGCAATACTCGTCAATCCATACAACATCGAGGAAGTCTCGGATGCGATCTATGCAGCTTGGGGCTTGGATATCCGTGAACGCCGTGACCGGATGAGAAAACTACAGGGCGCGGTGGCCCGAAACGATATATTCTGGTGGGTCAATTCGTTTCTCAACGCATCGATATCGGGCAATCTCGACGATTTTCCGCTTATGGGCTACCTAGAACCGCACTGATCAGATCAGTTCGTCGTAAACCTCGACCGTCTTCGACACCGACTTATCGAGTGTAAGAAGTTCCGCGTTCCGCATCCACACGGTCAGTACCGACCGCGGGCATGAGTTCCAGGCCCAGTCCCACTGGCACGTCGAAGACGAGGGGATGAGACATGTCTACATCAAACCGCGTACTCGTCAACTCAATGGCAAAATCGAGAGATTCCACAGGTCAGACAGAGAGGAGTTCTATCAGTTGCTGACGCATACCGGCGATGTTGACCTGAACGAGAAACTGGCACGGAGCATTCAATGGAGAAACACCTTACGAGGCGTTGAGATCTATGCTAGAATAGCGTCTGAATTGTCTCGCAGGGTATGCCACATCACAATTGGTACGAGGATCCCGGTGTTTGTTCTGACTAGTGAGGCCACCATATCAGCCGCAGAAGCATTCGCCTTTATTATGCAGGACCTCGGCCGTGCCTCGGTTATCGGCGGGCGGACCCCGGGAATGGCCAATCCGTCGAGGACGTATTCGGTCGGGGGTGCTTTGGAGTTGACGGTGCCGTTTCCGCTGACGAGATATGGGAAGAGTAGAGGGACTTTCGCCGGAGTCGGCGTCAAACCGGGCATACCGGTGTCTTCAGACAAGGCCCTGGACATCGCCTTGGATGAGATCGGTATAACGCTCGAGTCCGAAGAGCTTTGACCGGAGATGACCTCCCCGGACAGGGTTTAAACCCACTTACCGTCTTCACCGGTCAGACGATCCGGAGGAGCAGGCTTAAATCTTTGGGACCTGGGCAGATTGACCGGCTCCTGAGCCCCGTGGCTATCCGCGAGTGAAGTTACCGGGCCGGTGGGTGAGACTGACCTTGGTGGTGGCCCTCAGAAGGCCGTTCATCGCACGATTGGTGTCAAAGCCTTCACTACTTCAACCTAACCTCTTTGACCCATGAGGTTTTCGGGGAAACTCCGCTTCCGACTACGCTTGACAGCCTGGGGGGGATGTAAGATCAGGCGTCTCGGAATGGGGAATGCATTGGCTGTTCCTTCTAGTATCAGACTCTGGTTTCGGCATCTGCTCGAGCCCCTGGCTCGGGGCCTCCTGGCGCTCAAGGTAAGCCCCAACACCCTGACGCTGATTGGTATAGTGCCCGCACTTGCTGCGGGCTTCGTCTTTGCGAAGGGAATGGTGCGCTTCGAGGGCGTTCTGGTTGGAATATCGCGCCTGTTTGATCTCCTGGCCCGGACCGGCAGGGTTGAGTCCCGTGGTATCGCAGGGGGGCCGCTGTAACAATGGCGGCCCTCCATATTGTGGTCGCGCGTTTTGGCCGCATGTGAGTCTTCGGTATCGGAGCGGCATCGCTCCTCTCTGTTTGACACGGCGGGGGCAGTATGCTATCAAGGAAGGTGGTAGCGAACGGACTCTACACGGTCACCCGTCTCTTGAGGGAGATTGCAATGAATGCTGCAGGTGTCGCCGATCCTGCAAAGGCGGCCGCTTCTCAAACGGCGCAGGGCTTTGACATTGAATCTCACCTGTTTGCCATACTGGGCCCCGCGGTGGCCGTGGTGGCGGGCATAGTGATAGCGCTTTTGCTGGTCCGCGTCTTCAGGATTTGGAGGGAAAAGAAGACCTTTTCCGTTCGAGGCATACCCCCCGAGCTGGAGCTGCTCCGGGGTCCCGTCCTCGCACTCATCCCTGCGGTGTTCGTCGGTGTGGTAATCCGGTTTATCTCTCTGCCCGATGGGCTGATCGGCCTGATCAAGCACATACTGTCCCTATGGATCATAGGCGCCCTGGCCTGGCTGATCGTGAAATTGCTGCACATAGTGCGCAGACTCATAATGAGTCATTATGAGGTGGACGTCAGAGATAACCTGAGAGCCCGGCAGATCCAGACCCAACTCCAGGTCCTGGAGCGTATTGCCATATTCATTGTGGTGGTGATTGCGGCGGCCGTCATGCTCATGACCTTCGATCAGGTAAGGCAGGTGGGCGTGAGCATCCTGGCATCGGCGGGCGTCATAGGAATTGTGGTGGGCTTCGCCGCCCAGCGAAGCCTGGGGAACCTGATTGCCGGGATACAGATTGCCATCACCCAGCCCGTGCGCCTGGACGATGTGGTGGTCGTGGAGGGTGAATGGGGCCGGATCGAGGAAATTACGCTGACCTATGTGGTGGTGAGAATATGGGACCAGAGACGCTTGGTCGTGCCGATCACTTATTTCATAGAGAAACCCTTCGTGAATTGGACCAGGACAACGGCCGAGCTCCTGGGGACCGTCTACCTGTATGCAGACTACACGATACCCGTCGAGCGCGTGAGAGAGGAACTGCACCGCATTCTGGAGGTTTCCGACCTCTGGGACAAGCGCGTTTGGGGGCTACTTGTTACCAATACAACCGAAAGGGCAGTCGAACTCCGCGCTGTCATGAGTACGCAGGATTCCTCTTCCGCCTGGAACCTCCGGTGCCATGTACGTGAGAAGCTCCTCGAGTTCCTCCAGAAGAACTTCCCCGACAGCCTGCCCCGGGTGCGCCTGGAGATGGACCGGACAAGAAGCGCTTCTGATTCATCGGGCGAACGCGACCCGGCTTGATAAGTTCGGCAGCGGAATCCTTAACCACCGCCACACCGGCACGAGCTGCGGGAATCCAAAGCCTCAGCCGTTCGAGAGGCTCAGAGGTTATCGATTACTCGTTGCAGCTTGGTGCCGACCTCTCCGGCAATGCCTTACCATAGGAATTTGCTTTTTCGGCTGTCGGGTTGTACGAGTGTTTCTGTTGCATTGTGGGGCCTGAGGCGTCCGCTGTCGTTGAGATGATAGGATGAAGTTGGTCTGGATTGATGGTGGTGGACCCGGTGGGTAGCTAAACCGGAGAGAGGCCTTCCGGTGAGGGCCGATTCCGGACAGACCCCTGGCCTGTGGCTGGATTCAGGTGAAAACCTTGGCGACGTGGGTCAGTAGAGTTCTTCCTGCTGGTGTGGCGGCGGAGGCCTCTGGCACCTGAAGATTAGCCTCAGGTGGTGGATGATCTTGTCTATGACCTCGTAGTGAGTGATGAAGGCGATTACCTTCATCTCACTGCCACATATGGGACAGATAAGCGGGTCAACCTCGTAGAGCCTCTTAATGAGTTCTCTCCAGCCTGGTGAGGTTATTGGTGCTGAAGATGGTTCGACTATTGGAAGTAGTGGGCCGGTCTGGTCGAGGGTGGTGGTTCTCACCTTGCTGTGAACATTGAAGCCGGTATATGGCCAGCAGGGATCTGGAATTGTCGTTGACAACTTTGAGACCTGCGAGAAGGAACTCCCTCCACGGGCATGCTTGTGCACCTCCTTTCGATCGTGGGTTGTTACACAACACCAATAAACACATACTGCACGTCGTATCTAATGAATCTCTCGCAGCTTGAAGCGCCCCGTGCCGGTGCCTCCTCTGAGCTGTATGCCCCTGCGGGCATGGCCCGTGTCCATCATGCGGATCCGCACGGTATCAGAAGTTGCTTCTCCATGAGGCGATTCGCAGTATAGCACAGTCGCGCTCCAATGTGAAGCAGAAAAACCTCTGCAATCTCTGATGGAGAGGGACTCGCTCAGATTGGATTGATTCGGAGCAAGTGTGTCTCAGGAGTCGCTGATCGCGCTCACTGGTATGTCCCGCACGGCTCCCCAGACTGGTGTCTGAAAGCGTGGTCATTGTGCCAAAACGGATTGCCAGAGGACATGTAAGGATGTGTGCTGTCACTGGCGATGTAAAACTCCCCATAAGTGGCAACTGAAAAGTGCACCACCCCAGCCTGCTCATCAGGCTGGCATGTGCCTTAGAAACAGGTTGCCACAGAGTGCGTGATACTGGCACCTTGGCCAGACAGTTCAGCCAAGGTCAGGAGGTATCTCGTGCTCAAGCATGGGGAGGTATTCATGATCCACAAGCTTCACAGCGAAGGTCTGTCGGTACGTGCAATCTCCCGCAAGACAGGCCTGAATCGCAGGACGGTGGCCAAGTATCTCAGGCGGGGTTTCACTGGGCCGGTCTATGGACCGCGTTTGCCTCGAGGTAGCGTCCTGGATGAGTTCAAGGGCTACATCGAGTGCCGTCTGGAGGACTATCCGGGCCTGAGTGCGTTCCGGCTTTTGCGAGAGATCGGCGAGTTGGGTTACGGTGGCGGCTACACGACGGTGAAGGACTTTGTTCGGGAGGTACGTCCGGCCGAAGAGCAAGGCTGGGAGCATCGTTTCGAGACGCCGGCGGGCAAGCAAGCTCAGGTGGACTTCGCTCTCTTCAAGACTTGCTTCTTGGATAATCCGGACCAAGTGCGACACGTATGGCTGTTCAGCATGATCTTAGGCTTTAGCCGCCACCAGTTCTGTCGGTTCGTGTGGCGCCAGGACCTGGCGACATTGGTGCGTTGCCACATGGTGGGCTTTGAGGCCTTCGGCGGTGTACCCCGCGAGATTCTCTACGACCAGATGAAGACGGCGGTGACGGGCGAGGACCGGGAGCGTGGTATCATCTACAACAAGACCCTGCTGGCAGTATCACAGCACTACGGGTTTATCCCCCGGGCGTGTCCCAAGGGGCGGGCAAAGACCAAGGGGAAGATCGAGCGGCCTTACCGCTATGTGCGGCAAGATTTCTTTCTTGGCCGGGCGTTCCGGGACATGGACGACCTGAATAGTCAACTCGGTGAGTGGCTTGATAGTGTGGCCAACCGGCGTCTGCACGGCACCACGCGTCGCCTGGTCCATGAGGCCTTTGCTGAGGAGAAGGCGACTCTCCAGCCACTGCCGGCCCTTGAGTTCGGGACGGTCTTGAGGATGGAGCGACGTATCAGCCGGGATGGGATGGTCTCGGTGGATGGCAATCTCTATAGCGTTCCCGACACAACGCGACGCCGGGTAGTCGAGGTCCAGGTGACGGCCCGAGAGGTCTTTATTGTTGATAGGGGTGATCTGGTGGCAGTGCATCCGGTGCTCGAGGGCAGCGGTCAGCGTCGGGTGGCGCCCGGGCATCGCCTCTGGCCCCCGCCGGGCGACACGGCGACGGCACGTCAGAAAGGGCAAGTAGATCCTCTGGGTATGCCCGGAGAGCAGGTCAGTCGTCGCTCTCTTACGGTCTATGAGGCCGTCGCCGGCATCCTGGCCCAGAGTGGAAGGAGGATAGGATGAGTGCCCAGACGGGATCTGTCAACACTCTGGACCATGTCCGCCAGAACCTGGTGGGGCTTAAGATGGCCAGGGCCCTTGAGGTCTTGGATACCACGGTCAAGGCCCTCGAGCAGGGTGAGATCTCGCCTCTTGAGGCGATCGATCTTCTCCTGAGCGAAGAACTCACGACCAGAGAAAGCCGGCGGGTCAAGGTGGCGCTCATGACCTCCCGACTCACCCAGGTCAAGACACTCCAGCAGTACGACTGGACATTCCAACCTTCGGTCGATCGCAATCAGATACTCACTCTGGCTCAGTTGGGATTTATCGACAGAAAGGAAGTGATCCACTTCCTCGGGCCGCCGGGTACGGGAAAGTCCCATCTGGCGATCGCCCTGGGAGTCGAGGCCGTCAAGGCCGGCAAGAGTGTGTACTTGGCCACTCTGGCGGAGATAATTACCTCGCTGCTTAAGGCTGAACGGGAGGGTACACTCACAAAGCGCATACGGTTCCTTACCCGTAACGCTCTCTTGATCATCGACGAGGTCGGGTACCTACCGCTGGAGCGAGGTGGTGCACACCTGTTCTTTCAACTCATCAATGCCCGCTACGAGAAAGGAGCCATAATACTGACCAGCAACCGGGGCTTCGCCGAATGGGGCGAGATCTTCGGCGATCCAGTGATCGCGGCGGCACTCCTGGATCGGCTCCTACACCACGCCGTCGTTATACAGATCGATGGCAACAGCTATCGGCTGAGGGAACACGCAGCCCTGATGCCCGAAAACCTCAAGGCTGCAGTCGCCGGCAAGGATAAAAAGTCCCGTCAAGCAAGGGGAAGACCCCGAAAGGAGGATAGATCACAGACCGGCTGATCACCGAATCCATCAGCCAAGGTGGTGCACTTTTACTTCGCCCATTATGGGTAAAATTACTTCGCCGTTGACATGTGCATCACCTGCTGCGTTCGGAGTCCTGAGTGCAGCTTAGATTATACCCCACTCGAGTCCACTTTGCTCTGACGGCAAACACTTCCTGCACAGTTGTCCTCATCTGGGTCAAGGGTTAAAGAAACAACTGTTGCCTCAACCTCGATCGTTGGATGCTGGATAACTGAATCCTCATCGCCAACCGGAATACCAATGCAGCCGCTGAATAAGAGCATTCCAGCAAGCAAAACAACCAGTACAGCTAACTCCGATTTCGTGACACAACTATGCTGTGAGCATATTTGAAGCTGTTGGAAAATGAAAGGCAAGAACCAAAGCAGAAAAGCCTTTAAATATCCCCAACATCAATATTAAATTAAGAAGCCAACGCAATACTCATACACAACGAAGGTGTTTTTTGGCCAATCGAAAATCGAAAGTATGGCGGTATATTGCAATTGGTGTGCTAATCGCAGTGGGCTTTCCTGTAACTGCTGCAACAATAGACTGGGCTTCAAGAAAGATTGCAAGGAGCCATGCTCAAGTTACCCAGCAAGAAGTCAGAGCGGTGGAAGAAGGAAAGTTGAATGCAAAAATAGACAGCACAATGCAGGAGATAACTGAATTCGGAAGAAAATGGGATATTGGATATAAAAACAGTCTCGAACTAATTCTGGAGTGATCAGCGACAATTAAAACTCCCGGCGCATTGACTCATGATTTTTGTTACTGAATTGGGGGTCGTTGCCTCATTAGAATGTTACCCAAATGAGGAGGCACCCGATGGCAAGAAATATCAGCATGTATACGAGGAAGGAGCTTGTGGCGGCTCTAGGGAAGCGTTATGCCGCGGCATCCAAGAAGGAGAAGGCCAGGATACTGGACGAGTTCACTTCAGTGGCGGGCTATCATCGGAAGCATGCCGTTCGTCTCCTTGGGCACGGTGAAGTATCTGTGGGGAGGAAATGTTACGGTCGTCGCATCTACGATGAGGCGGTCAGGGATGCGCTGGTAGTAGTCTGGGAGGCTTCAGATCGGATTTGTGGTAAACGATTAAAGTTCGCCCTGCCGATTCTTGTGGATGCCATGGAGCGCCACGGTCACGTTGATCTTGATCCCGAGGTCCGCAGGCGGTTGTTTTCGGCAAGCGCAGCAACCCTTGACCGTCTGCTGGCGCCGATTCGCAGCCAGGCGACAGCTCGCAGGCGGAAGCGCCGGGCGGCTAATAAGGTGAGCAGAAAGATCCGAGTTCGTACCTATGCCGATTGGGGGAATCCCGAACCAGGTTACCTGGAGATTGATTTCGTTGAACACAATGGTGGATCAACATCCGGCGCTTTCGTGCGTACCTTAGTGGGGACGGATGTATGCTCGGGCTGGACTGAATGCGTCCCGATGCTGGCCAAGGACCAGCATCTGGTAGTGGAAGCGCTTGAGGTAGTTGGGCGGCAGGTTCCCTTTGCCATTCTGGGAATCGATTCAGACAATGAGAGTACGTTTATCAATGAGACCTTATTTGACTACTGTGAAAGCAGAAATATCGAGTTCACCCGGTCGCGGAGTTATCGGAAGAACGACCAAGCATGGGTAGAGCAAAAGAACGGGGCTGTGGTTCGAGGATATGTTGGTCACGGGCGTTTCAGGGGGATTGTCGCCGGGCAGGCGCTGGCCCATCTGTACCAGGCGGTGCGGCTGTATGTAAACCACTTCCA
>JBDRNT010000050.1:0-2087 GCA_043810925.1 Candidatus Eiseniibacteriota bacterium | reverse complement strand
CGTTCACGATGAAGATCGCGCCCGCCTCGGATGTGATGCGACCCATCTCCCTGGCGATCGCTATCAGTTCAGAGTCCGGCGCGTTCTTGTCCCTCAACTGGATGATCGTCGAGCCGCCCTCGATCGCCGCGCGGGCGATGTCGAGGTGCGACCGGTCGGGTCGAAGCACCGAGTCGGTTATGACGTATACTCCCCTGATCTCCTGGGCGTAATGCATATCTCCTCCGGAAAAGGAAAAAGGGCGCAGCATGTCGCTGCACCCTCAAAACTACATCAAATCTGCGCGGAAATCAATCACTCTGTGAAGCCGCCTGAGACTCGGCCTTCTCCTTTACCTCAGGCGCAGGTCGCGACTTCGCATCCGTCGCGCCTCGGGACAGTGGGCTGATCGGCCGTCCCCTGATCACACTGGATCCTGGTGCGGCAATCCCGACCGAGTTGTGCTGGAGGCAGTACAGCACCATCCCGATCGCCATGGACAGCACCAGGATCACGACAAGCATCGCGACGGCCGGGCTTATCTCGGCCTGTGCTTGTGCCTTCTCCATCGGATTCACCTCCCGGATTATGGGCCGCATCATCCATGACTTGCCGGTCAATGCGGGTGGTGTCCCGAGCCCTCGGGTGGGAGTCGGGACTGTGTCTCCGAAACTCTCAGTGAATATACCACGGAGTTTCCTGATTGTCAAGCAGCCATCCAGGTAGTGTCTGGGTTTACCATACATGTGTGACAGTGTGGGGGTTGCGGGAAACGGATTGTCTTTGGTATCTGGTATGTGGTGAACAAGACCAACCAAGGAGGCATCCGTGTCCCGCAAGATCAGTGTACGACAGATGGCACAGTTTCGTCTACGAGCAATAAGAGATGCAGAGCGTCTGAATAGCGTGATAGACGCTGCCCGTATTCACAGAGTGTCAAGGCAGTCCGTGCATCGCTGGATCGCACGCTACGATGGCACGCTGGAATCGCTCATGGACCGATCGAGGAGGCCGCATCATCATCCCAATGAGCATACTCCCGAAGAGGTCAGACGAGTGATCAAGGTGGCCAGCCACAACAAGAGACTGGGCCTGGTCTGCCTGTGGGTGCATCTGAGGCAAAAGCATCGCTACAAGCGCACGGTCACGGCCCTCTACAGGCTGCTTAGGCGTGAAGGTGTGATACCTCCTCCGACTAAGAAGCGTAGACGCAAGCCGAAGCCATATGAGCCGATCCTCGTGCCCGGAGAGCGGATGCAGATAGACGTGAAGTATGTGCCAAAGCGATGCCTTGTGGGCAGATTGTCAAGGAAACAGTTCTACCAGTACACAGCGATAGACGAGTGTACCCGGTGGAGATATGTGGCCATCTACGATGAGCTCTCCACCTACAACTCGGTCCGGTTCGTAAAGGATCTCATCAGGCGCTTTCCCTTCGAGATCAGATGCATCCAGACGGATAATGGGGCTGAGTTTACCAGCTACCTTCAAGGCGCGAAGAACCCATCTGCATTCGAATCATTCCTCAGGGAACAGGACATATCGCACAAGAGGATCGCGGTGGCAACACCAAGACATAACGGCAAGGTAGAGAGAAGCCATCGCAGTGATCAGGAGAGATTCTACGATCACAACACGTTCTTCTCTTCCAAGCACTTATCGGATCAGCTCAGCCGATACCTAAGGGAATCCAACCGCAGGCCGCTCCTGGCTCATGGGTGGCGTTCAGCCACCCACATGCTCCGATCCTACCAGGAGGCGGTGTAACACATGATTGACAAACCTACAGAGCATGCCCAGACGTTGACAAATCCCCAGGCGCTGGATAGACTGCCTGAAAGGAGAGTGGTCATGGCCTGGTATGAAGAGTTGTTCTCAAAGGACGACCCGCTGAGGTTCGAGACGTATGGCGAAAGTGAGGCGAGCCGGGCGCAGGTCGACTTCGCGATCGAGAAGCTGGCGATCGAACCCGGCGCGCGGGTGCTTGACCTCTGCTGCGGGCAGGGACGGCATCTCCTCGACCTCATGCGCCGGGGATATGACGTGGTCGGCGTCGATCTCTCCGAGTTCATGCTCGGCAAGTGCCGGGAAGCCGCCGCACGAGAAGG
>JBDRNT010000049.1:0-7738 GCA_043810925.1 Candidatus Eiseniibacteriota bacterium | reverse complement strand
TCGGTACCGCAGCCACCGATTGAGAAACCGATTGCCGGTGTGAATCCGGAAAACGCTGGATCGGGATCACATACTGATACGTGACCTCACTCTCGTTGAACTTGAACTTACGGTACAACCGAATGGCCGACGGATTGTCTTGCTGGACATACAGAATGATCCTGGAGCGACCGTGTTTCTGACAATAGTCGATCATCGTCTCCATCAGGCTGTTGCCCACTCCCTTATTCCTCCAGCCAGGGGTGACACCAACCCGCGCTATCCAGGCGAATCCCGGTTTGAGCATCAGATAGCCATATCCGATGAACCTATCGCCGCCGTATACAGTCCAGAAATCCTGCGTGACCCATTCATTGAACTTGCCGGCGTCGATGGATTCATCGGGAAAGCACTTTGTTTCAACCTGCTTGAATGCGCCATAGCCCAGATTCTCAGGGCGATACACAACCTTGAATGTCACTGCGGCCTCCTGAAACCACTATCTTAAGCAGCTGTCTCGACCTTGACGCACTTACCTGGCGTAGAATCTTCTAACCCCCGGCAACAAGGCAAGCAGGATAACAAGGAATGCATCAGCCGCAGTAATGAACTGGATTGGCCACCTAAAACCAATGAGTAGCCCCTGGACGATCAGCCAGATGGCCAGCGTCACTCCGAGCCCAAGCGTACCAGTCCAAGCCCAGTGATGTCCTCTCCAGCGGGATGGCGCCTGAGCCCAGGGCCAGTCCGGACGGGCCAGAAGGCCGTAAGATAGGATCAGAGGCGCCAGCCCCATAACGATGAGCAGGAATAAGCCGGGCAGGGTGTAGTCAGCCACCGGCAGGAGGGGCAATACTTCGGTCAGTCCAATCGAGCCGCCTGTGGGCTCAGTCAGCATGGGAATGCCGCCGTACAAACCTCCCACCCCAAGGAGTAGAAGCAAGAAAACAAGCGGCCAGACTGCCAGGGGACGTCGCATGTTTTGCTGCTTTCCTTTCTCCTACGTCTCGTTGGACGGTGAATACGGATCCGATGTGGCCCGCCAACACCTGACCCGCAGAGCGTTGGCCGCGCGCCTTACCATCGCCGCGTGAATTCAGTTATTATCTGAGTCCTTCGCATATACGCCCAGAGGCGTATCTGCAACGGGGACACAGTCCAACTCATCCTGAACCTGACAATCTACCCAGTATGATCTTCTAATAAAGATCGCTCTGTCTTTAACCTGATAGGGCCAATTGCGGACGAACAGGTAATCTCGCTGGAAGATCCCAGAGGATACCAGTTCTTTGTTCATCTTGGATCGGTAGCTGGTGTCAATGTACTCCTTCATTTCGCTTGGCGTAGCATTCAGCACCATCGTACCGGGAATGTAACCTTCAATGATATCGGGGTGCTGCTCGAGGACCCACTTCATGTCCGTCTTTGAATCTACAGGGCCATCTGGATCAAAAGAGCCGCACTTCGCTATATGAGGTGTATTCAATCCAAGGATATCAATATGTATGGCGTCCACGACGTAGGGCAATTCGCCGCCAAGGCTGCTGGCAACGATAGCATCGCTTTGACTAAGCCACTTAAGCCTTAAGAGGTAGTCATCATGCTCGGCGTGAGTCAGGCTAGGGTAGGAAGCCAGGGATGGCTTAATAGACTTCACCATCAAGTTGTCGTGAGCGCGCAAGATGGACAGGTTTGTGACGAATAGGACAACAAGCAAAACCAAAACGTGGAAGAATCGTGAATGTGGACGTAGGCGAACAACTGCGTAGACTGAGAGAAAAGCAATAGGTGCGGAGAGGTGAACAAAATGGCGCCAATAGGGAAAAGCGGAGTAATTATCTCCGCCGGTCTTTATGATGAATGCTACGAAAGCGAGCATCATACATAGAACTACTCCGAATCCCCAAGGCCAGTTGCGGTACCTTGTCCTGACAAGTGAGAAGGCAACACTAAGTACAGCCACAACACAGAGAAATGCGACGATCCCGTTTTCAGTTGCCCACTCGCCAACATATCGAAGTCCCCGAAAGATGTGATGAGAACCGCCGTCGTCAACTTTAGCCCAGTATGAATTGGGGACGATATCTCCGAAGTAGATTAGCCTGTGTACAATCAGAAACCCGGCTGAGAATACTACAGCACCTGCTGAGATGTAGGTGCTCAACACACTACGCCCCTCTCGCCGGCGGGTAATGAAATCAAGGGCAATTGCCGCGCCAGCAATCACCAGGCCCTCCGGACGAGTCAAAACAAGGAGAATCGACAGAAGTGGTAAAGAGAATCTGCTCTGGCGCAGGAATATGGAAACAATAGCGAGCCCGGTGAGCGTAGAGAAGAGAAGCGTCTCCATGCCGGATGTTGCATACCAGGAAAGAGGCAGGTAGAACGCCAGAAAGACGCCTGCGAGTACAGCTTCATTAGGATGCTCAAAGATGTCATTGTGGTGGCTGCCTGAGCCTCGACGGAGTAATGGAAATGCGATCAATGTGGAGCAAAGAACCAGATGCATAAGAATGCCGATGGTTTTTGCGGCGGTGCGGACATCGATTTCAAGGGCGTGGGCTGCACCGAGGAGAACCATCCACAGAAACGTAGTATACCCTTCTACTCGTTCTCCCTCTATATTCCATGCACCGAGCCCATATCCGTCGGCAAGATGCTCTGAATAGCGAAATGTAATATAGGCATCCTCCAACGTGGACGCGTAAAACAACATGTCGAGGCAGATGATTGCGACGATCGCCAGGATTAAGAGTATCAGGATTTCGACAGGTCGGAACGCGTCGTGGTCAGATCGATTAGCTTGATGACCGGCCGGTGGCGTCCCTACCATGATTCATCCCCCGTGAGTGTTTGGTGTTTTCTCTGGATTACATAACTACTGCCTGCACTGATCCTGCTAACCACATTAGAGCGGTTGCTTCCGCATAACCCTCAGCAGCCTACGACCCGTAATTACCACGGGCCCGACCGATTGTCAACACAGACGTCCGCAGCGAAACCATTCCCGCTCAATTGATGAGCTTCGCAGCTCCCCGGTGAGAAGAGAAAGTGCCCCCGTATGTTGAGTTTGAACCGCTTAATGGAATGGTTGAATGAGATGGGTTTGCTGCGGAAGGCTCAGGCCGCAACAGCTACCTGGTAACCCAGGGAATCAAGTTACCCATTTCGGACGGCGATCTGGCGATCAGGGCCGGTGCTCCCTCTTCTATGCATGCAACGGATTCGTAGATTTCGGCCAGCCTGTATGGATTGTAACGGCCTCCGAACTGCAACGAGAGTGTCCGCCTCCCCACCAATGCCTGGATCCTGGTCACACCATAAAGGGCGTTGAGCGATTCAAGATCACTGAGCTCCCCGACCTCATATCGTCGCATGGTCTCCTCGGTGACGGTCACGAGAAGTATCTGGTTATCCCGGGCCGACCTGAAAGGAGTAGTCCTCAGCTTCGGGACCTGGTCGCCGTGCTCGTCGCGAATATCTCTGAAGTGACCCAGCGGCATGGAGTATACCTCTTCAGGCGCAACCAGACTGCCTGTGAACCACAGGGCAGCTTCCTCTGCTTCCTTATTCTCCCTTGGTGTACTGCTCCGGTCCTCACTGCACAACCCACAATAGGGACGACACTCATCGCTCACGTGACATTCTCGTGCATGCTTGACCTCTGAGTACCAGCCGGGAAGCGGAGAACCAGTCCCTCCTTCCCACTCTCCGATGTACTCCCAATCCCCTCCCCTTAGCTCGAAGTACCAGTAATGGTCTGGGCAGTCCGGCGGGCTGCAGTCGGAATAGTCATCCATGAGTATGAACGCGAAGGTTTGGCATGCCTCATCACAATCTACGCCAGTGGAGTTTGAACAGCTCAGTATCAGGAGGATCGCTGGGAGAATTAACCAGGCGTGCCATCTGCAGATCGATCGACTTACCTTCATTGCCGCAGCCCTCTGCGAGACAGATGACATCGGTTGGGGCCTACACTCAGATTGTCTGATACCGACGCGCAACCACTCTTACTTGATTGTACCAAGAATCACTGCGAGTGAATAGGAGTGAAGTGCGCTGCAACACGCTCAAGTCGACCAGGTTAGGGTGCACTTGGCACTACCAGCCTATGCTTGAATCAGTGTCGTTGAGAATGCCTGGAAGCGCCCTTGGATTCAGACTCCAGTATTGGGTTGAATCACTTCTTCTTCTCTTTTTTCAGCTTCCGCTTCTCTTTTGGAGAAAGCTGGGGCTTCTTCTTTTGCTCTTTCTTGCTGTCTCGCTTCCCATGATCACCCATGTCCATTCCTCCATCATCTTCCTGTCAACTACACTTTGGACGGCTTCTGCCTCGACACAAAACGCAGCAACCTACGACCTGTAATTACCAAGAGTCCAACCGATTGTCAATACAGGTTCCCTCAATCAGCCATTTCTACCCAACTGATGATCTTCGCAATTCGCTGGTGAGAAGGAGAAAGTATCCCTCCGTATGCTGAGTTTGAACCGCATTGTGGAGTGGTTGAATGGGATGAACACGCTGCGAAGGGCTCAGATGAGGGCTGACCCGCAACGCGTCTCCAACCCATGTCACGCCAGGGAGTAGCCATATCCGCGGATCCGTGATCCGTATCAGACTATCATCGTTAATTGGAACCCTGTGGACCTGGAGGAATCACTTGCCCTGATCCGCGCACTCATTTCAGTACGACGATCTTCTGTGTATCCGAGTGAACTCCAGCCTGCAGTCTCAAGAAGTAGACACCGTCACTGAGGTCGCCGGCCTCGAGAGTACACATGTGCCCCCCAGCCTCTACGCGGGCATCGACGACCTTCGCAACCTCTTTACCAAGAACATCGTACAGGGCAACCGTGACAAAGGCCGTCTCCGGGACCGAGTACCGAATCGTCGTTGAAGGGTTGAATGGATTGGGGTAAACCCGGCTTATTCCGGCGACCAGGGTGCCGGTCGGGTCCCCCTCTACCCCAGCTGTCACATAAAGGTGAGTCGCGAATTCCGGCCGGTCGATGAAGGGATTGCGGTTGTTCTGTATGGTGTAGATGGCGGCGTTTCTCTCGAGCTCCTTCTGACTGACAGGATCATCTTCATGCCAGGCAAGGAGCATGTCAATCGCCCAGGGAAGCAGGTCTGCGCCATCGGTCATCGGGCTTCCCGGCCAGCCCGCGTCCTCCGTGTAATACCTGGTGGTCATGTAAAAATACGTGCGCGCAAGGTCGCCTTTGTAGGCGTCGATCGGCTCAAAGACCGTCTCCGAATATCCCGGGTAGGAACACAGGCCCACCTTGCTCCCGTTCAGCGAGATCCAAACAGGCGAAGTGACCTCCCCGTAAGGGTAGACACCGCGGTTGCCGTTTACGTGAGCATCACAGGGATACAGCGCGAAGATGTCTGAATACATGGGTGTTACCTCGCCGCCAAACCAGCTCTTGGGCCACGAGTGCTCCCGGGTGTAACCCATGCCTTCCTGACCCCCGACGCCACCCTGGTCAACGCCGAAGGTGTACTCATAGGGCGGCGTCCCGCCTGGAACGTCGGAGTAGATGTCCCAGACTTTCCCGTTGGGCTTGTCGTCTGTGGTGTAGAAAGCCGTCCATGCGTAGTCATAGCTGTAGGCTGTATGATTCTTGATGATGTCGTGAAGCGCGGCCCTCAGCTCTTCGCCTGCGAGGCTCTCCGCGGTGTCGTAATAGCCCTCAGGAAAACTGGTGTCCACGAAGTCAAAGACCTCAATTACATCAACCATGGCATTCCCGTAGAGATCTTCGACTCCGTTCACCGTCAGAGTGTACTCGCCCTCGGACATGGCCGACACCGTCAGCACTACCTGATCAGGGTGTCCTCCAACCATCTCCACATCCAAAACGCCCAGGCTGTCGATCGTGTAGTTGCCAAGGGTCTCGGCGCTGGTCTGCTCCACCTCTTCCGAGAACGTGACGAGAAGGGTGGTGTCACTCATAACCCCAATGCCGGCTATTACCGGCGGCGAGTCGTCCCCAACCCACACGACATCGTTCTCATCCCTCGGTTCGATCTTGAAGTTCCCGTAGGTGAATGCGACAGGGCCGATGACGTCGTATGACGAGCCGAGTGTAGACGCGAAGCTGTATCCCAGGCCACCTACCCGGCAGGTCCCGCTACCATCATTGATATCCCATTCCCCGAGACCCACATCGGAATTCGTGCATGCGGCACTCTCAACCCTCACGAGCACGCCCTCGTAATCCTCTGACGCAGCCTCGGCTGTGGAGACGACCGCGGCCCCGGGCAGAGTCACGCCCGAGGACAAACTCTCAAGGAGCGCAGCCACCAGTAGAGTGTTCCCTGCATGACCGGTAGCGTCGTTTTCTATCACCGTGCCTCGAACGCTGACTGAATCGCCGACTGCCGATGCGGTCTCGCTCTCAACCCAGACGCCGTTCCACGCGCCGCCCCCCTCCTGCATCGCAAAATAAGAACCGTATCGTCCGGTTATGACTCCACTGGTGATCACGGTGCTTCCGTCGTACGGGGACGTGGGCATCTCACCCTGGATCTCATGAATGGTGAGTTCGTAGGGTATGGAGTAACTCTGAAGGCCAGAGGAACTTGTTCCGGCCGAGTCATTGTCTGCCTGGATCTCAAAAGAAACCGTTGTGCCCTCGGGCTGCCCGGGTAAAGGCGTGTCCGTCCCGTAAGTGCTGCCGGAAACCAATGACATCGCGATCTCATTCGGTAGCGGCGACGGTGTCGTTCCCCAGCGAAGCACTACCGAAGTAATGGTCGCGACAGAATCGGTTACGTCGGCATAGACGTTCACGCCGACAGCCGCTGATGGAAAAGCAGGGTCCGTGATGATGTTCGAGATATAAGGTGCCGGCGGCGGAGGCAGCACATAGTGAATCCCCGGACTTCCGTCTGTCGGGTAATCCGCCGGCGTCGCGGTCCATTCCGAAGGCGTGTAGGTCGTGTTCGGGGCCGTGATCCCCTGATTGCGAACATAGTCATCGTTTTCAAACCTGGTGATGTCGGCGACGACGATATCGATGATGACGTCACCGGAGTCGAGCAACTTGGCCCCGTCGCCTACCTTTCCGTTCCAAGTGCCGTTGCTCAAGGACCAGGCCTCATCCGGAAAATTCACTTGAAAGGCTATGATCGTGGTCTGATCGCCCGCTACGAGAGCTTCACCGGGATTGATCATGCCCGAGAGGTCCCAGGTGAATATGTCGGCGCCGTTACCTACGGCTACCAATGACCAGCCTGAGAGATCAACCGCAACGCCACCCGAGTTATAGATCTCGATGAACCGGTCGGTGGTGTAGTTGTACCTTGGATCGCACAACTCTGAGATCAGTATGCCCGGCTGTGCCGGAGGGGCGATGAACCCCCAGAGCAGGAAGCTGCCAACAACCGTTAGAATCCTCGGAAACCTCATGCTGCCCCTTCCTACTTCTCAGCAATTGTACTCACGCCCGCCCTTTAAAGGCACGATCGGCCTGGAGAACCCGCCGGCCAACGAAATGACGGCCTGCTAATTCCATGTGATTCTCGTTCTTACAGTACACCCGTGAACCTTATGATATCATATAATGGGGTGTTCCTCAACAGGAATGATGTGACAGAGCATATCCGGGTTTCTTGGCCACCTGACGATTAGCGTTCACCGGCGCGGCTGTGCCGTGTCCGTGTGGAACGCTTGGTTAGCTCTTCTATGTCTGGTCTTGAGGAATCAGGCCATTATTCTAAGTGCGAAGTACGGGACGATACTGAACACAA
>JBDRNT010000048.1:0-30061 GCA_043810925.1 Candidatus Eiseniibacteriota bacterium | reverse complement strand
CGCTTCCCAACAACCCGTAGTACTCTCGACATCAGCGGCCTCCTTTCGTCTGGAACTTGGCAAAAGGTCTCGGCTAATACCGTAACCATTACCAGATCCAGGGGGCCGCTTTCAATTCCCCACTAAGGATAGGACACTCTCATGGCCGACCCCACATCACATATATCGATCCAAGTGGTGTTGTCGAGGGTGCAGGGTGTGTTGATGGTTTCCTCAACCTCGAACTCACTGGTGAATTCGAGGTGACTGCCCGCATCAGCGGATCGAGCAAAGCATTCTTGCCAGGCCGAACAAGAATGTTCGATGATGACAGTGAACACCTCAGTATAGATGTGTGCTCCGAGAACGAGAGTCGGCAGGTCGCGCTGTCTCTCCTGCCTTCATCCGCCTGGGTTGAGACCACCGTCGATGCATGGGACACTGCGGGAACTCACTATAAGAGCTGGTGGGAAGTCACCGAGGGCTGCAGCACCTTGGTCGAGCACACAGTGGGCGGCCTCATACCGGATTCATACTGCGCAATTCGCGTAGACGCGACTACGATAGACAGCTGTATGACTGGTGGTGAAGGTGAACTCTCGTTCGCTTACTCTCCTGGCTGCTCGGTCAGATACTTCGAGATCATCGAGGACAGCATGGCTGTTGCTGGCGCATCACATGTGAGCGCACCGGCTTGCGGACTGGAAGGCCCCAGTTCGCTTTCGGCCCGTCCGAATCCATTCGAGGCGGGTACCGAGATTTTGTATCACCTGCCGCGATCCTGCCATGTGTCACTCAGGATCTACTCGGTAAACGGCAGGCTTGTTTGTTATCTCACCGATGGCGAAAAACCTATGGGTGTCCACTCAGCTCACTGGGACGGTCTGGACTCGTCTGGAGAACCCTCGTCCCCGGGGATCTACTTCTGCCGTCTTGATGCCCCCGGCACGTCAGTGATGAGCAAGGTCGTCTTGGTCAGGTGAGGATTTGCTCTGCCACATGGGTGCGGTCTCGAGGGACGCCTCCCGCTTGCTGATCTCAAGTGTGGTCTTGACGGCCGTATCTGGGTTTAAAGATATGCTGTCTATGCCGCATCCGACCAGGAAGGCCGCGAAGTCCGGGAAATCCGAAGGGGCCTGTCCGCATATACCGACCTTCACACCATGCTGATGACCGACGTCTATCACATACCTGATCATACGCTTGACTGCAGGGTTCCGCTCGCTGTATATGTGTGCGACCAGCTCGGAGTCCCTGTCGAGCCCAAGCGTCAATTGAGTCAGATCGTTGCTTCCTATGCTGAAACCGTCGAACAGTTCGGCGAATTCGTCCGCCAGCATCACATTGCTTGGTATTTCAACCATCATGTAGATCTCAAGACCGTCCTCGCCCTGCCTGAGCCCTGATGCGCTCATCAGTTCGATGACCTTCTTGCCCTCCTCGGGTGTCCGGCAGAAAGGTATCATGATCTTTATGTTCGTCAGTCCGAATTCTCCTCTGGCCTTGTGCAGCGCTTTGCATTCGAGCTCAAAGGCGGGCTTGAATTTCTCGCTGTAGTATCTGGAAGCGCCTCGCCAGCCGATCATGGGATTGCTCTCGACCGGTTCATACAGGTGGCCGCCGACCAGGTTCGAGTATTCATTCGATTTGAAATCCGACAACCTGACGATGACCTCCCTGGGATAGAACGCAGCGGCTATGCGCGAAATACCTCTGGCAAGCGAATCGATGAAGAACTTGGCCTTGTCGGGCTCGGCAGATGTTATCTGGTCGATCTTCTTGACGATCCGTGCGGTCTCGGATCCGTTGACCGCACGCTCCTTGAGATTATCGTAATCAAGCAGTGCGAGCGGATGTATACCTATGTAGGAGTTTATGATGAACTCGAGTCTCGCGAGTCCGACCCCGGCACATGGCAGGTACGCATAGGTGAATGCCTTCTCCGGAAGACCGACATTGAGCATTATCTTGGTTCTGGTCTCAGGGACCTCGCTTACCTGCACCTTCTTTATATCGTACTTGAGAAGCCCGTCGTAGACGTATCCGGTCAGTCCCTCACAGCATGCGACGGTCACCGGCTGGCCCATCTTTATTCTGTCGGTTGCGTTCTCTGTGCCCGTGATGCATGGGATACCCATCTCCCGGCTCACGATGGCGGCATGGCAGGTACGCCCGCCCCTGTCCGTCACAATCGCTGCAGCTATTTTCATTATGGGTTCCCAGTCGGGGTCCGTCATCTTGGTGACGAGCACTTCCCCCTTATTGAATTTTGCTATCCGCTCTGCGCTCGTTATGTACTTGGCGACACCCTGACCGACCTTCTGGCCGATCGCCCTGCCGGACACCAGCACATTGCCCTTTTCCTTGAGAACATAAGTCTCGTACACATCCATGTCTCTGCGCGAATGAACGGTTTCAGGTCTCGCCTGTACTACGAACAACTCACCGCTGCCCACCTCCTTGCCGTCACCGTCTTTTGCCCATTCGATGTCCATGGGGACATAGCGTTTGCTTTTGGCGGAGTAGTGATCCTCGATTATGCATGCCCATCTTGAGAGCTTGAGGATCTCATCATCACTTAGGACGTACCGGCCACGCTTCACCTTCGGCACACTGACGTTTCGCGTTGTGGCCTCGTCCCTGTGGGAATAGATCATCTTCTGTGACTTGGACCCGAGGTGTTTACGTATGATGGCTCTCTTGCCCGCCTTCATAGTAGGCTTAAACACGTAGTACTCATCGGGGTCCACCGTCCCCTGCACCACGTTCTCACCGAGCCCGTATGCAGCCGAGACAAGTACGACATCGCTGAAACCCGATTCAGTATCAAGCGTGAACATCACGCCGGCTGAGGCCGAGTCACTCCTGACCATTTTCTGCACACCTATCGAAAGTGAGACATCGAGCTGGTCATAACCCGTGTCATGCCTGTATGAGATCGCTCTGTCCGTGAAGAGACTTGCAAAGCACATTGAGCAAGCATCGAGAACTTCATCTTCACCGGTTACATTCAGAAATGTCTGTTGTTGGCCGGCAAATGACGCGTCCGGTGCATCCTCGGCTGTTGCGCTGGATCGGACCGCGACATCCGTTGTGCGCCCGTACTGTTCACACATCTCTTTGTATGCGCCCGCTATCTCGGTACGCAGATCCTCAGGGAAATCGGCTCTCCTTATGAGATTCCTTATCTTCCGTCCGCGCTTTCTGAGGTTGCTCATATCTGAGGTATCCAGGTCGGAGAGAATGGTCTTTATTTGATCCCGGATACCGGCGCTATCGAGAAGATACCAGTAGGCATCCGATGTTATAGCAAACCCGCCGGGGATGCTGATTCCCATGCTGCCGAGCTCGCGGATCATCTCGCCGAGTGATGCGTTTTTGCCTCCCACCAGTGGAACATCTTCGATCCCGACGTCTTCAAACCACCGTATCCACCTGCCTACTGCCTTGTGGTTCTTCATTTGACCTCCGTGCGCGATGCATGGATCTTCATGTTTCACCGATACTTATTAAGTCGACTGAACGATGGTGTATCTTTAGCAGTGTTTACGCTTATAGTCGATAAGTTTCGCCTTTTGAGGCTAAAATCCTGCCTTTTCGGGCGGGCGGCGCTCGGGGACCTGCGTGTGAGGGACTCGGTCTTCGTTCCACGCCTGGGAGACGTAGAGGTTGCAGTAGCAGCTCCCGTATTCCTTTACGTCAGGCTCCCGGTATGCGCAGGGACAGATGATATCTCTGTCCCGCTCACGGTCTCCGGAAGCCAATCTGCACGGACAGCACATATAACCGTATCGATCCCGGTTGGTGACGAGGGCCTCGAGGATCTCAGATGTTCTGTCCGGGTCCTTGTTGAAGAAATAGCTCTTGGGCTCCTGGGCCTTCTTAAGCAGATCATGGAGGTCCCTGACACTCTCCTTCACAGTCCGAGGGCCTCCTTGATTTCATCCTGGCGGTTGCCGATGATGACCCTGTCTCCAATTACGAGCGTGGGAAAAGTGCATCCGGGGTTATACTTCTTCATTTCCTCCAGGGCGGCGGCCTTCTCCAGGGAGCCCAGCAGATCCACATCGGTGAAGTCGTAGTCCACGCCCGACTCGTCAAGAAACCTCTTGGCGGCTGCGCAGTGACTGCATGTGCTCAAGGTATACATCTTCACGGGTTTTTGCTTTTGCATGGTTAGGCTCCTAAAATTTGCTATCCATCTGAAATTCCTGAACGTCAAACCAGAAGCCTGAGCCGTTTATGCTGTCTATCTCGGCCTGGAGTAGATCATAGTGTCCCTGCTCCTCCCCGAGGATCCGCTCAAAGATGTCCCGGGCTTCCGGGCTCTCGGCTTCGGCCATTGCCTTCTCAAAGAACTGCATCGCATCGCGTTCAAGGTCGAGGGCTTTCTTGAGGTAGTCCAGCTCCACGGCCTGGTCCTCGGCTTTGAACTGCTTACGCGCATCGTCGAAGTAAGGGACGCTCCTGGAGGGCTCAACGGAGGCCACAGCCTCTTTCCAGTCTGTCCCGCCTGAAACGGCAGTGAATATCTTCTCGAATGTCCGCTTGTGTACGATTTCCTCGGCGGCAAGTCTTGTGAACAGTTTTCGCCCGACCTCGTGGCTGACCTTCTCCGCAGCTTCAGTGAAGAACCTGTGGCCCGATTTCTCCATCTCGATCGCGGTTTTCATGGCCTGGGCGGTTTTCTCACCTAACATTGTCACGCTCTCCTTTCGTCTGTCTTCGGTAATCCGTCTCAGTTATTTGCGTACGCTCGTGTGTGGTTCACCCACTCAGTATTAGATGCCGCAAGCAGCACTTTAGTATCTCATCTAACCTGCTTCTGCGCAAGGATGGTCTGGAAGAAATCCCATGCGGCGGTGCGGGTCTTGATCACCCTGAATCCCGCATTCTCGATTTCGGTTAAAACGCCACATTCGAGCATATCCTTATAAGTCGGATACTCCGGGTTGAACCGTTCGCCGAAGGCAAAGATCGATCTCTTCCACTTGCTGTCGGGGTTGTTATGCTCGGTGACCACCAGCCCGCCGGAAGGTTTGAGTACCCTGAAGGCTTCCGATAACACTTTACGCCGTACCTCGCGGGGCAATTCGTGAAGAGCCCCGAAGATGATCGCTTTGTCAAAGCCGGCGTCCGGGAGGGGAATATCCTGGGCATCGGCCTGCACGAAGGATACTCCCGCAGGTCTTCGCTTCTTGCGGGCGACTCTCAACTGGGCTGGTGAGACTTCAACCCCGACAACCTCGCCCTGACCGGCCATCTGTTTCCCGATCATAATGGTCAAGGTCCCGGTCCCTGAGCAGATATCCAGTATTCTCTCTCCAGAACCGGGAGCGAGCCAGTCAATCGCCTGCTGGCGCAGTCTCCTTTCGCCGCCGAAGCCGCCGTTTATGAGAAAGAGCATGGATCGTACAAATGGGTCGTAAACGTACGACAACCACCCGTACCAGCTCTCGTAGGTTGTGCGATAGTACTCAGGCATCCCGCTTTTCTTTCCAGGTCCCATACGGACAAGCATACCGAAAAGGGGTCTCTTTGGGCAAAGCCAATTCCACCGGCGTACCGTGGACCGCGAAGACATGTTTGACGGCAGCGCTGGCCGGTGGTAGCATGGCCGAGGCGCTGGTCGCATCGGGACTTCACGTATTTGACGTGTTCTGCCCGGATGTGATAGGATGACCCCGCCGCGTACGAGGCAGGGCGCTTCGTACACAAGGATGTGTCGGACCCGACCAGAAGGAGGGAGCGAAATGCGTAAGCAGTTGCTGTGTATAGGTTGTGTGCTCATTTGTCTCATGTCACTGGCAGCGGCAATAAGTCTGGCAGCGATACCCCACAGGATCAACTACCAGGGTCGCCTTGTTGACAGCGTTACAGGTGAACCGCGACCGGGTGCGCACACGATGAAATTCAGGATCTATGATGTTGCGAACTTAGGGACCCACCTGTGGAGTGAGGAGCAGGCGGTGACAGCCGATACCACGGGCGTGGTAGCTGCGATCCTGGGTAGCGTGACACCCATAGACATAGCGTTCGATGGACGCCTGTGGCTTGAGATAGAGGTGAATACTGAGATCCTTGAGCCGCGCAGGGAGCTGGTGAGCGCACCGTATGCGTTTCATTCGATGGATTCCGACAGCCTCGGCGGGCTTCACTCGGATTCCTACTCGCTCGTAGGCCACACTCATGATGATCGCTACTACACCGAGACTGAGCTTAGTACCTCGGATGGCTCCGATCCCAACACGGGTTTGAATGCGGTACATTGGAACAACTTAAACGGCGTGCCTGCTGGTTTTGCAGACGGTGTTGATGATGGTGGTGGAGGCGCAGGCGACGGGCATTCGCTGGATGCGGATGACGGCACACCCGAGAACGTAGTCTATGTGAACGCCAGTGGCTACACGGGTGTGGGGACCACTCAGGCCGAACGGCTGCTTCACGTCTATGACGGTTCGGCGGGGACGGTGACATCGGTTGATGCCGCGGAGCTCGTGATAGAAGATGACGGCAATGCGCGTATCAACATGCTCACCCCCAGCAACAAGTCTGCCGGGATTGACTTTGGCGACCCCGCTGATGCCAACGCGGGATGGTTGACCTACGACCACACGACAGACAAGATGAAGCTGGGTGTCGGCAATGCAGACAGGGTTACGGTTGAAAGCGACGGGGATGTGGGGATCGGGACAACCTCGCCTGCGGAAAAACTTCATGTTGCGGGCAATGTCAGACTCGATGCCGGCGGGGACGTCGAATTCGGGGATACCAACACGGAGATTTACGAAGCATCGGATGATCTTTATGTGACTGCTGATGACGATCTCTATCTCCAGCCGGATGACGATGTATACGTCCGGGCGGATGGAGGCGCCGACTGGATCCGGTTTGACACGGGAACGAAGCGGGTGGGGATAAATGAGACGAGTCCTTCAAGCGATCTGGATATCGAGGTGCCTGCGGCTGAGTGGTCGGAAATCGTCGAGCTCGGAAGCGATGCCACCGACTACCGGCTATTCCTTGGCAGCGGCACCAACTGGGCATCGATAAGCGGTGGAACAACCAACAGGGATGATCTCACGATACAGCATTCGACCGGCAATATCGGCATAGGCACGTTCAGCCCGAGTGCCCCGCTCGACGTGGTTGGCGACGTGGAGGTGACCGGGAATACAAGTATGACCGGGAATGTGGATGTGACCGGGGTGCTCGTTGCCATGACTTCAGCAAGTACCGGCCAAAAAACAGGCTGGTTCAATAACTCGAATACTACCGGAACGGGGCTCTGGGTCAGCGGCGAAGGTCAGGGGGTGACGTACTATACAGATGGCCAGGGTTTGGCCTGTGCAGGCTATGATATTGGGGCCCATATCAGGGCGAATCGGGCCGATAATGGCGAGCAGAAGGCTATTCACGCCTACATAGGTACCACCAACTATACCTATATTTGCTATCGTCGTAGCGGCGGGGCGCAGTACGATGTCTTTGGCGATGGCGGAGTCGCGTTAGTGATGCCGACGTCGAAGGGTAACCGGACCCTTGTGTCCTCGGTGAGCCCGGAGCCCTGGATCGACGACTACGGAAGCGGCGAGATCATAGATGGTGTCGGTCATGTAGATCTCGATCCGCTCTACCTTGAGTGTGTCGCGGTCAAGGCGGCCCATCCGCTCAAGGTCTTTATCGAACTCACCTCACCGCTTGTGAACCAGTACTACATATCAAAGGGCACAACCGGATTCGACGTTCTCGTAGCAGGGGAGGATGCCAAGAACGCCAACGCTACCTTTGACTACAGGGTGGTGGCCAAGCGGACGGGTCGCGAAAGCCTGCGCTTTGAGCAAGCCGAGATGCTGCCCGAGGCCAAAGAGATGTCGCAGATTGAGCCTGTGATCGCACCTGTGGTTGAGCCTGTTCAGATGGGGAATGAATAGCAATGCGATCCGAAGACGGACAATTAAGTGACCTTCGACGGAGGGTAAGATGATGCACGACCTTAACCTGTTTACGAGGCGGTCATCGTTGGTCCTGATCGCACTCTGTTTGATCCCCTACCTTGCGCGGCCCGCGCCCGTGCTGGCGGGAACGGCCGTTCCCCAGGATGTCATAAGCGGTGGCGGGGGTGAGAGCCAGTCAACCTCGTTTGTGATCCATGATACGTTTGGTCAGGGTCCTGTGGGGCCCGTGGCCGCGGGTTCCACGCTGGAATTGCATGACGGTTTCTGGGGATCTGTGGGTACAGGTGAAGCTGTACCGGCGGACACGATTCCACCGTCTGCGGTCGCAATCTTCACGGCCATGCCGCTCGACACAGCCATAGATCTCGGGTGGACAAACCCATCCGACGCGGACTTTGCGGGGACACTCATCCGCTACTCCGAAATCGCGTATCCCGCCACGGCCGCCGATGGAGATGCGGTCGAGAACGGTCAGTCGGGCAAGTTCTACGGCGCGGCGGGCTCGGTTGGGAGCTATACCCACGGTGGCCTCACCAACGGCACGACATACTACTACACGGCTTTTGCATTCGACAATTCAGTCAATTACGCAACAGGCTTAAGTGACAGCGCTACTCCCTTTGATGGAGTACCTCCGGCTTCAGTCCTTGCGCTGACAGCGGAGGCGGGCGACGGCATGCTTACCCTCAGGTGGACGAATCCCGCCGACGCCGATTTCGATCATACCCTTTTGCGGTACTCCACGACTGCCTATCCAGCGGGTCCGGGGGAGGGCGCCGCCATAGAGAACGGGTCGGATGGGGAGTTCCACGGCCCGGCTGCAAGCGCGGACAGTTTTGCGCACACCGGGCTCACGAACGGCCAGGTTTACTACTACTCTGCGTTCGCCGCAGATGAAGTGCCGAACTACGCGACAGCAACGCAGGTTACAATGACTCCGAACGACGTAATCCCACCACTTCCGGTGAGCATATTTACGGCGACCCCGCTTATGGACGGTTCGGTTGAGCTCGAGTGGGCGACCCCCGATGACAGTGACTTGGTGGGAGCGCTCATAAGGTATTCGACATCGACCTATCCAAGTACGCCGACCTCAGGCACTGCTGTCGAAAACGGTGCGAGCGGCATGTTCCCGGGCGATCCGGTGACGGTCTACGATTTCATACATACCGGCCTGCCGAGTGGTGTGCTTCACTATTACTCGGTCTTCACATATGATGAAGTCCCCAATTACTCAACTGCGGTCACCGATGATGCGACGCCGGAGGACCAGATACCGCCGGAGCTCTCGATATCGGTGTTTCAGAACCCATACATCACGAATCATCTTGATGTTTACGTCGTCGGATCAGAACCGCTGATTGAATCGAGTGTCCACTGTGAGGTTGCCGGTGATACGCTCGAGATGGAACTTGTCGATGTTGACGCGAACGTCTGGAGGGGTGACTACGATCTTTGTTGCACCGGTGCAGTCTCTATACATGCCGAGGCAATGGACATGAATTCCCTCTTGGGAGAGGCCGACCGCAGCTTCTCATCGGCATTGCTTCTTGCCTCCAGCGGCGGGATCACCGCAAGCGTGGACGGGCTGTGCAATCTGAGTGTTCGTAGCAATGTGATCTCGAAGGACACCTATGTGCTGATATTCGATACCGTGGCGGCTGAGCCGGCCACAGGAAAGGTCTACGAGATATTCCCTGCGGGGCTCAATCTGGACGATCTTGTTGAGATCACTATCGCATATCCGGATACCACGAGGGAGCCGGAGTACCTCTCTATTGCCAGGCTGGACGAAAAGGGGATGAGTCCGGTTGAGTCTTACCTTGATCCCGAGACGGCACGGGTGATTGCCTATGTCGACCGCTTTGGCACGTACGGCCTGCTGAGAAGACCCGATGTTATAACACCAACGTACGGCGCCGGGGACTTTGTGGTCCTCCAGAACATCCCGAACCCGTTTACAGGCTCTACAGTGATTACCTTTGAGGTTCCAGGTGCGGGACAGATCCATGCCGATGTAATCTCAATAGATGGCAGGCTGGTACAGCGTCTATTCGATGGCTACGTGATCCCCGGGAGACACCGGATCGAGTGGAACGGTTGTGACGCGGGTGGTCGAAGCGTAGCAAGTGGGGTATATTTCTATAGAGTCGTGTACGGCTCAAAGATGATAACTAAGAAGATGATAAACCTTCGTTAGGAGGTAATGATGATGAGAGCCCAAGTCCTGATCGTGTGTATGTGTTCGCTTGCAGTTCTCTTCGGATGTGGCGGAGACGGTGGTGGTGGCGGGAACGGGGGACCCACGGCGGCATCACTGACCGCGGAGGGGTGGACCCTGTTTGAGCAGAGCCGGTACAGTGAAGCGCTTGACAAGTTCGAGGAGGCAACCGCGCTGGATAACACCTATTCGGACGCCCATAACGGGCAGGGCTGGACATTTGCCAAGATGGATTCGCTGGACTCCGCGCTGGCTCAGTTCGCTCTGGCGATCACGCACGGCATGACCACCGCGGACCCCTACGCCGGCCGTACACCGGTGTACCGGGATGATGATACGGACCCCGATCATTTCGACAATGCCATAGCCTCCGGCTTGACCGCACTATCCAAAACCCGCCGGTACGCCTTCAGCCATGATACGGACTTTGACTGGAAGGACCTGATGGTGATTCTGGCCCACTGCTACTGCGGAAACGGGGAGTTCGAGACCGCGAATGCCTGGGTCGATTCCCTGCCTGACGGCACACCGGTAGACCCCGGTTCGGAGACCTTTCAGCAGGATTTGCTGGATGAAATAGAAGATCTGACTGATCTCTACGGAGGCTGATAATAACTGGACATAGGCCTCCGATAGTGGTAGTTTAAGAACAATCCTGGATGGTATGTGGCCATTCCGGGCAAACAGGCATCAAACAGTGGGGCGGCCGGTCTACCTTGCTGGCGCTCCTTTTGTTTGTGCGTTACTCACGGAGGTTTTTAGATCATGCGTACAGCGATGATTGCAGTGCTTGGCGCAGTGCTGGTCATGGCTTTCCTGGCCGGATGCTCGAAAGAGGAAACAGGCCGGGATGATGCGACAACGACCGGGGGCTCCAAGGAGCTGGCACCCGGCATGGGGGATCAGACTATGGCGGCTAAGGTCAACGGAAGAGTGATCACCAATCAGGAGGTCGCCGAAGAGGAAGGCCGGCTGATGCAGCAGTTCGGAGGGCGTGTCGACCCGCAGCAGATGGCAGGGATGAAAGATGTCGTCAAGAAGCAGGCGGTAGAGAACGTCATCGGCCGGGTGCTGCTTGAGCAAGCTATCGATGACCAGGACATCGTGGTTACAGATGATGAAGTGGATACACGGATGGCAGAGATCAAGGAGCAGGCGGGTTCGGAAGAGGCCTATACCGAGAGAATTGCCATGCTCGGAATGTCGGAGGGGCAGCTTCGAGATGAGATGCTGACCGCGCTCAGGGTTGAGAAGCTTCTGACGAGCAACCGTGACGTCGAGGAAGTGACCGATGCCGAGGTGACCGCATACTATAACGAGAACAAAGAGCGTTTCGAGCAGCCTGAGCGCGTGAGAGCGAGCCACATTCTGATCGGCACCAACCCCGAAGATACGGCTGCGGAGAAGGGTCTGAAGAAGTCTGAGGCGGAGAAGTTGCTTTCCGATCTTAAGGGCGGCGCGGACTTTGCCCAGTTGGCATCACAACACTCCGTCTGTCCGAGCAAGGCGAAGGGTGGAGATCTCGATTTCTTCCAGAGAGGCCAGATGGTGAAACCGTTTGAGGACGCTGCGTTTTCCCTTGGAGTCGGCGAGGTAAGCGGTCTGGTTGAGACCAAGTTCGGCTACCATATCATCAAGGTCACCGATCGTGAAGACGCGCGGACAGTCTCGCTCGATGAAGCCAAAGACGGCATCACAATCTATCTTGACGGCCAGAGAAAGAACGAGGCGATGACCGGATATATGCAGGAACTGCGTACCGGCGCGACAGTTGAGTATGCAGAGGGCCTCGAAGGAACCCCAACCCCCTAGGAGGACCCCTGGGGGTCAGGTCTTGAAATTAAGCATCGGGGCTCCGCGGCCGACGAACCCGTTCTCGGCACCATGCTCGGTGGTGAGCTCGAGGCTTTACCCGTTCTTTGGTCTGCGTGGAGCAACTTCTATCCCGAGGCCGATGTAATCGGCTGATGTCATGAGCGGACTTTCCGATGACCGAAGAATGGAAAACCTGGAATTTTGACGAGTGGGCCGACAGCTATGATGACTGGGTCACCTCGGATGATCCTGTCTATGCGCGATACGATGAAGTGCTCAGGATGGTGGTGAGCCACGCGAAGCCGTCCGCCGGAAGAACTATCCTGGACGTGGGTACCGGCACCGGGAATCTGGCCCAACTGCTCGCTGAGAAAGGAGCTCGTGTCGTAGGTCTGGATCCATCGCGCCGCATGCTTGCGCTGGCACGCGGAAAGGGCTGCATCGAGGCAGGGATCGATCTTTGCCTGACGGACTCACCGTTTCTCTCTATTCCCTGTCCTGATCAGAGCTTTGACGCGGTTGTGAGCACTTATGCCTTTCACCATGTGCCACGTCCCATGCAGGCGGACGGAATCCATGAGATGCTAAGAGTGCTTAAGCCCGGTTGTCCGTGGGTGATGGGGGACCTGATCTTTAAGAACGCAAAGGCCGAACGGGCTGCACTGGAACGCTACGGCTGGATGGAAGACGAGTACTACGCTCGTATCGAAGAGTTGCGTCCGGTTCTTGCAGATTTCGGGATGGATCTCGATTCCCGGCAGTTCACGCCAGTGACCTGGGTCATCTGGGCCACCAAATCCACCGCTTAGGAGATTGCTTCGACTCTGCGAGTCTCGCAATGACATGGTGGTCTACGCGTCGGGCAAGGAACCCCGACGCTGCGGTTTGAGGCCGATACGGCGGATGAGGTCCTGAAAACGCGGGTCCGACCGGATACCGTCAAGGCCCGGATCGACTGCAATGGTGTATATCTCCTGGCTTCGCTC
This sequence comes from Candidatus Eiseniibacteriota bacterium, assembly GCA_043810925.1. Lineage (GTDB taxonomy): Bacteria > Arandabacterota > Arandabacteria > Arandabacterales > Arandabacteraceae > Arandabacterum. The sequence continues at coordinate 17,102 of JBDRNT010000048.1, read as the reverse complement.
TTCATAAGCCTTTTCCAGGTATGCAATCGCCTCATCGTTGTCACCCAGTCGGGCAAGGATGCGCCCAATGAAGCCGAAGTATATATACGCGTCCCCGGAGCGAACAAGCAACCGTTTGACAATCTGTCGCATAGCACCTTCGTAACCTGATGCCGCAAATGCTTCACGAATCGCCTTTGCGGTCTCCTCATCCCCTTCAAGGGAGAACATCTTCTCGAACTCAGCGATCGCTTCGTCACGCATGCCCCTCTGTTCATAGATAAGGGCGAGGGCCATGTGGGTGACGGGAAAGGTGCTGTCCATATCAAGCACCTTTCTGCATTCCTTGAGGGCTTCATCATACCGGCGGGTGAAGTAGGCTACGAAGCCGGCGGCGACGTTAATGATCAGCGACAGGGGATCCAGTTCCTGGGCTCGCTTGATTTCCGTGATCGCTTCTTCGTCCCGGGACATGATAACGAGACACAACGCGTACCACTGGTGTGCCGACGCGTAGCTGGGGTTGAGCTCGATTGCAGTCTTGAGCTCCCGCTCAGCCGCCACCCAATCATAATCGTGGCTCATTACACAAAGACCGAGCGAGGCATGGGCCTCCGCAAGGGACCCGTCGATTTCGATGGCCTTAAGCGCTGCTGAGCGGGCCTTGGCGTATGCGCCCCTTGGCCGTATGTTCTCCATCATCATATAGGAGTCAGCAATTCCAGCGTATGCGGGGGCATACGCCGGGTCCCGCTCGATCGCCTTTTCGAAGTACTCAAGCCCCTTCTTGATCCCGTCACTGCTACGCTTGTTCCAGTGGTAGCGGCCCTTGAGATAGAGATTGTACGCTATCGTGTCGGTTGTGGCATGGCGGGACGGACGCTTGCCGCCACTGTCCACAAGCTTGAGTCTGAGCGTGTCGACAATTGCCTCGGAAATCTCATCCTGGATGGCAAAGACGTCCTCCATGTCACGGTCGTATCTCTCAGACCAGACATGATAACCGTCGGCAACATTCACGAGCTGGGCGGTAACGCGAAGTCTGTTACCCGCCTTGCGTACGCTCCCCTCGAGCACCGTCCGGACATTCAGTTGCTCACCGATGGCGCGGATATCATGGCCTTTGTCCCTAAACTGAAACGCCGAAGTCAGCGCGGCAACCCTGAGGCCGTCGACCTTGACCAGCGCGTTTATGAGCTCCTCGGCCATACCGTCGCAGAAGTACTCCTGATCCTTCTGCGGGCTCATGTCCCTGAAGGGAAGCACCGCAATCGAGGCTTCCTTCTCAGTTTCAGCCGGTTTTTTCAGCCTCTCCGTCCTATCGGTCGGGGTGCGTAAATCGTGTTGAATCTCATCAAGCGCATCGTGGAGTTCTGAGGCCGATGTGTACCGCCGCATAGGATCTTTCTCAAGACACTTCAGTATGATCGGTTCAAGCGACGGGGGAATACGCGGGTTGAGATCAGAAGGCGGAGGCGGAGCCTGGGAGACATGCTTATGAATAAGGCCCTCGATCGTATCCGCCTCAAAGACCTTCTTTCCGGTGACCATCTCGTAGATGATGCACCCCAGTGAGTATATGTCCGAGCGCGCTTCAGCCGTCTTACCCTGAGCCTGCTCGGGGGACATGTAGTTCGGGGTGCCGACAATAACACCCTTGGCCGTGAGCTCTGCGGCACCGAGCGATCTTGCGATCCCGAAGTCCATGACGTAGACATTGCCCCCGCGGTCCAGCATGATGTTGTCGGTTTTCAAGTCCCTGTGTATGACCCCCTTGCCGTGGGCAGCGGTGAGGGCCTGGCAGACCTGTCCCGCGATGCCGACCGCTTTCTCGGTCGTCAGCCTACCCGTGGTGTGGATGAGATCGCTCAAACTCGTACCATCGATGTACTTCATCGATAAGTACTTGATCCCGTCCGTCTCGCCGAGATCGTGGATTCTTATGACATGCTCGTGACTGATCTCACTGGCAAGCGTGAGTTCACGCTTGAATTGCTCCACCATCCTGGGATCGGCACTCAGCTCGGGTCTTATCATCTTAAGAGCGACGACACGATCCAGTTCTCTATCGATGGCCTTATAGACGACCCCCATGCCGCCACGGCCGATCTCTTCCACTATTTGATATCTGGTTCCGAAGTGGTGTCCCGGTGCGAAATCAAGGGCCGACCTCCTGCCCATGTGCCGGGTGGTCGCCGTCGGCGGTGTGGTAGGGGCCTCGACCATGGAAGCCCCGCACCTGCTACAGAAGCGGCTGTCATCGGGGTTGTCTGAACGGCAGTTGGGACATTCCATTGCTTACACCTTTCCCCCGCGACGCTACAAATCTACTCCCAGCTGCCAGGCCAGAAACAGCAACTGATCCGTCACGTCTTCTATTACGACCGTGATTGGTCTTCCCCCGGAGTGCCCCGCCGTCGTGTCATAGTGGAGAAGTACCGGTTTGTCTGAGCCCGTAGCGGATTGCACCAGCGCGGTCATCTTGCGGGCGTGCAGGGGATCGACCCGCGTGTCGGCATCTCCGGTTACGAAGAGCACGGCAGGATACTCGGTGCCGTATTCCACCTGATGGTACGGTGAGTAATCGTATATGTATTCGAATTGCTCCGGGTCATCCGATGAGCCATACTCGGGCACCCAGAACTTGGCGATCAGGAACTTGTGATAGCGCACCATGTCGAGAAGCGGGTAGGTGCAAACCACAGCCCGGAAGAGCTCCGGCCGCTGCGTCAAAGCCGCTCCCACGAGGAGCCCTCCATTGCTTCCACCCATGCATGCAAGCCTGTCAGGCGAGGTGTAGTCATTCTCGATAAGCCACTCCGCCGCCGCGGTGAAGTCGTCAAAGGTATTCTGTTTGTGCTCCAGCATCCCTGCCCGGTGCCAGGTTTCACCGAATTCTCCGCCACCTCTTAAGTTCGGAACGGCAACGACCCCGCCCATCTTCATCCATGTAGCCGATCTCGATGAGAAGTAGGGCGTCATACTTGATCTGAAACCGCCATAACCTGTGAGAAGTGTCGGGTTCGATCCATCAAGTAAGATGTCCTTCCGGTGAGCCACAAACATGGGGACTTCCGTACCGTCGAGGGATTCATACCAGACCTGCTTGACCTCAAACATCTCAGCGTCGATGGGCACATCGATAGCGGCCCAGACGTCTTGAGTCAGGTTCGCAAGGTCATAGCGATAGATTGTCGTAGGGATATGAAACGATGAAAACTCGAAGAAGGCTTCATCATCCTGCCACCGTCCTTCAGCCCTGCTCAGGTATCCGATTGCGGGAGGGTCGATCACGGTGACCGGCGTGCCGTCTGATTCGAACACCCTGAGCGTAGGGATGACATTCTCGTGGTACCGCACGATAAGCCGGCCGCCTGCGAGCGTGAATCCTCTCAACACCGCCTCTGTCTCCGGTATGATCTCCTCCCAGGTATCTCGGGCCGGATCGGCGAGATCGACACGAATGATCCTGCCGTTGGGAGCTTCCCAATCAGTGTCCATGTAAAGATGGCCCCCGGCAATGCTGCCCGTGAAACTGGCTTCTATATCGTTTACGATGGGTACAATGTCACCCAAAGTCGTAAGATCCTGATAGTATAGCTCGGTCTTCCGGGCCGCCGAGCCATAATACACAGTCAAGAGCAGGTAGCGGCCATCGTCTGACAGCTCCGCCGCGACTCCGACCCCGGGCCCGTAGCCTTCGCCGAATATCAGCGCATCTTCGGCTGGATCGGTCCCCATGCGATGATGGTAGACAAGGTCCGACTCACCCTCGTAGCGTGTGTAGTAAAAACCGCCGTTATCCGGCTGAATCGAGACATCGGAGTTACGCCCCTTGGGCAGGTACTCCCCCGTATCGACCCTCCGGTCCACATCGAAGATCCTCACGGCCAGCTCGTCTTCACCGGCCTCACGGATGCCGTACGCCATGAGACTGCCATCATCCGAGACGGACATGAGCGTAACGCTCAGCATATGTTCGGGGCTCATGGGATGAGGATCGACCAGCACGACGTCCTCACCGGCGATGCCCCCCCTCATGTAAATCACACCCAGATCCTGGTCGGCAAGCCGGCGGACGAAGAAATAGCGTCCGTTCCGGGCAATCGGGATGTCTACGGTATCGATCCTGATAAGATCGGTGAGTTCCTGCCTGATCGTTTCTCTACCGGGCAGCGAACTTAAGAACGACTGGGTGTAGGCGTTTTGTGCTTCAATCCATGCCCTGGTCTCAGCGCTGTTCTGATCCTCGAGCCATCGGTAGGGATCAACGATCTCTACTCCGTGGATCTCTTCCGTGACATTGTCCACGCGGGTCTCGGGCGGTGCCTGGGCGAGCACCCCCTGGGCGAGGAAGGCCGATACGGTAAGCAGAATGATGAATGTGGTGGTCTTCTGCATTGCGGTATTCCTCCTCCGGCTATGGCAGATATCTGACTTCGAGATAAGGAATGAAATCGCCCTCTTCAACGACTACCCTGTCCTCGGCCGCACCCACGCTGATCTCGGCTTCCACCATCTGGTATTTCATACTCGGCCAGTAGGTGGTCTCGACCTTGACCACATAGGTGCCGGGGTCCACCTTCTCACCTGAGGTATCCATAAGATCCCATGCGTACATGTGCTCACCAATGTCCACGCTTGCGCCCGTTATGGCATCCGCGTCCGCAAACTTGCTCGTGGAGGCATAAACGGGCAGTACCACCTGTACTTCTTTTGCATGTCCGCTGAAGCCCGAGACGTAGAGGGTTCTTAAGAACTTGCGGTCTTGAGTCTCGATCCACACGGCTGTCTGCGGAGCCAGCTCATCCCTGAAGCCAAGCACGAAATCCACCGTCACCACGGGCCGCGGTTGCTTCGAAAGATCGAGCCGCGAAATCGCAGGCCGCATACTCTCAAACACCAGACGCGTCGCCTCCTCTTCCGGGTAGTTCGTCACAACGTCGATCCAGAACGTCATTGCCTTCTTCTGGTATCCATAACCCAACCAGTAGGCTGCTTCGGCCTTCATATCGTCGGGGACGTTGCTATCGAGCACCATCTGAAGGTTGGTGATACCCTGTTCGAGCTTCCCCGCAAAGAAAGGAAACATGACTGCCATCATTCCGTTTATCGACCTGGCCTCGATATCATCAGGCGCAAGCTCGACCGCCTTGTCCAGGTGTCCCATAACCTCAAAAACGAGATTCGTAGCCCAATCCGTGTCCTCATGAATCCGGTCGTCGTAGAGCTCCCCACCGCTCATGGAGCTTGCGATTGCAACGCCCAGCCACTTGTAGCCGCCGGCATTGAGGGAGTCGATGCCGATAGCCTGCCTCAGCACCTTCTCAGCCTCGCCGTAACTCTCTTTATCTATGTAGGCTTTGCCGAGAGCAACCAGAATATCTGCGTTCTGGGGAGCCGCGTCGGATTTTGCCTTGAGCTCATCGGGTGAGAGACCGTCAAACTCACCCCTGACGACTGGCGCGAGCTGCGGTGAGAGGCCCGCGATGCCTTCTTCGGCTTCCTTTGCCGCATCGGTCTCAGGTGCAAGCTCGATCACCTTTTCCCAGGCTGCTCTTGCCTGATCCTTCTGCTTCTTCTTTGAGTATCCCACACCGAGAAACCGGTATGCAGTCGCGGCTAGGTCGGCCGGAACCTCATCGGGTGATCGCTCATAGGCCTTGCCCACGAACTCAAGATCATCTATGCCCTTGTCAAGCACACCCATGAATTCGGGCATGTTGACCCCGAGGATGCCCCTGTAAAGGTGAGCGTTTATGTGGTCATGATCGATCTCGATGGCTCTGTCAAGCATCGTAACGGATTGCTGGCTGAAGTTCCCTGCCCCCATGAAGTCACCGGCATCGGCAGCCTGTCCCGACTGCATCATTCTGTAAAGCCCCAGGTAGGCATATGCATCAGGGTTGTCTGGATATTCACCGATTGCCTGCTCCATAACTTCGGCCGCCTTAGCGACTTCACCTGAGTTCTCGAGCCCGGTAGCCTCAACTATGTACTCGTCAAGACTCCTGGCAACGGCGGAAGCCGATGTGAATACGACTGTGAGCAGCAAAAGCCAAACGATGGATCTCATTGGTCCCTCCTTGATCTAGTCCGGATTGGGTTGACACACCTTCTTGAGATGCTACCAGATCACGGAATGAATGACCAGAGAATTGGGAGGGTGGAGCATGGTCCTGAGAGAACCGGCTACTGTATGTAGCCGAGGGAACGGAGTTCCTTGGTGGTCTCTTCGTCGAGCTTGATTGCGGTTTCGCCGCTGTACCCGCTCTCGCGGTACCAGAGACGGATGTAGGGGGGTGTGAGATCGCCCGGGGGTCTTCCCGGCGACCTGGTCCTGCTCTTACCGCCTTTTATCGTGAAAGGCATCTCCATGGGAGGGGAGAGTGATTCGCCGAGAAAGGTGCTCGTGGCTGCCGGCGTTCCATCGATCTCGAAATAGAATGTGACTGGAATCCGCTCCAGGTCGACCTTGAATGCCAGCATCACCGCGCCCTTAAGATCAAGCCTATCCAGACTGAGAACCGACCCCTGGCGCTCCGTAGATAGCACCTCTTTCTTGTCGAGAAGCCTGCCGCTTGCATCGAACATCTTGTACGGACTGAATCTCCCTATCACCGCGCCTTTTTCGGCGGCGATCCTGAGATCAAATGTATGGTTTTCGCCACCTGCCGCAATCTCGACATACCAGGTATCAGACAGGCCGAATAAGGTCTTAAACAGGGTTTCATCAAGCTCCGCCGAGAGATCCGGCTTTCTGCCGGCCAGGTTTCGCATCTCTTCAGGGTCATTCTCGAGGTCAAACAGCATGTCCTTATCCGTTGCCATGTGATGTACGAGCTTCAAGGGATATGCCGACACGCTCTTCATCTCGGGCCCATGCATGATGGCCTCGGAGTATGCCACATCGTGCGGCAGAAGCGATCCGTCCCGAACCGCGGGCACACCCGTTCCCTCAAGGAGCGGCCTGAGACTTACTCCTTCGAAGTGGGACGGTGGTTCCATCCCGAGGATATCAAGAATAGTCGGCGCCACGTCCAGGAGTCTCACCTGCCGCGAGAGCCTCACCCCCTCGGGCAAGACACCCGGCAATGAAAACATCAGCGGGATCCAGATCAGCTCGTTATAAAGGCTATGGCCGTGTTCGAAACCACCATGCTCATAGAACTCCTCCCCATGGTCGCTTAAGAAAACGATAAGCGTGTTACCTCGGAGGGCACGATCGTAAAGGCCCTTAAGGAGATCTTCTATGGCCTTATCCGTAAAAGCTATTTCACCGTCATAAAGCGAGACGATATGGTTCCAGTCGGCTGCAGAGAGCACCTTGAGTTCTTCAAACATCACGTCTCTGACCCGCGAGAAACCCTCCAGGTCGAACGAGTCACCGATTCTGCCTTCGTAACCCGGGTCGAAGCGCTGATCGTAGGGTGAGGGAGGCGAGTAGGAGAGATGCGGATCGAAGTAGTGCACAAACATGAAGAAAGGCTGGTTGTCGATCGTGTCTATCCACTCAAGCGCGTCGCGAGTCGTACCGTCCGCATTCCGGCCGTCAAGCGGGGTCATGTGGCAGTGATCGAACCCCCGGTCAACACCGTTTGCGGGCTTGAGTGCAGGTGCGTTTATGATGGCACCCGTCGCGTAGCCTGCGTCACGCAGGATGGTCGCCAGCGTGGGGAATGACTCCCTCATACGGCTCTTGACCACCATTGCGCCATGCTGCGTGGGATAGAGTGAGGTGAACACGGTCGCAAATGACGGGAGCGTCCACGGGGACTGGCTTATCGCCTTTTCACACAGCACCCCCTCGGCAGCGAACCTGTCGATGTTGGGACTCGTGGCGCGTCCGTAGCCGTAACAGCCTAGGTGATCGGGCCGGAGCGTATCGATCCCGATGATAATCACGTTCGTCTTCGGAGCTTCCCCGGTGCATGAAAGCAAAGCTGCGATGCAGACAACGAGCGCCAGCTTCGTGATTACCCGGAGCCGATCCATTGAATTCTCCTCCATCGACAAATATACCAGATTATTCCTGCCGATGGCATACTCCTTTCGTGCCCATGTTGGGTTCCCCGCTGCCGCAGGCCGGGATTCACTCCTGTCTCGCTGCCGGTGGACCTGTCATCAAGACGTTGGGAACTCGATGTTAGCTGCTGTGGTGGGCTCGTGTTGCGGGTAGTAGGTGGGTATCACGCCTCTGATCCTGACCATCCTGCTATGCACGATGATCTTGGTTACGAGGAGGGTAAGTATGAGCTGCCTGGCCTCGAAGTTGTCCCTGATGCTATCGAGGTGCTCGCCTATCCTCCTGCAAACCTGCTCCACGTCGTTCATATCCACTATCTGAGATCGGCTGGTCTCAAGTCTGGCCAACAGGGCCAGCCTCTCCTCATCGAGGCGTTTCTTCTTATCTCGTACCTCAGACATCTGGTTTTTTAACTGGTCCATTGAAATGACATTCTCTCTGTAGGCATCAAGCAACCGACTTTCTTCCCTATCCGTGTTCTTCAAGTCCCTATCTGTGCTCTCAAGATCCTTCCTGATGGTGCTCTTGCCATCAAGATGCTTATCCTTGAGCTTGGCAATCTGCCGTGTAATCAGCTGCGGATTCTTTATGGCCTCGCTTAGCTTCTGCCAGACAGTCGGTTCAAGGATTTCTGCCCTCACGGCACTGGCTTGACCGCAAGTTGCCTCTGTGTCTTATCGAAGGTCTGGCCGTCTATTATCCTGAGCTCATCGGGCAAGTCGATCCTCACCCATTCGCCCCGAGGTCTCAATCTGGTACTCGTGTTCTTGGCCCTCTTGTATGTGCCCCGATCCCCATTCCGACCGGCTTCCGCACGGATATGTTTGTTGTAGTGCGCGATGCCTCGCCTTGTCAGTTCCTTGGCTATTCCCCTCATTGACAGAAGATCCTCCACAAACAAACGGAATATCAGCTTCACGATCTCTGCCTCCTTGCCGACGATCTCCTAGTGTCCGAGTGCGTTCTTATTTCTATCTCCAGGTATGTACCGGTAACCATAGGGTGCCCTACCGCCAAGGAGTAAACCACTTTTTGCCTTATGAAGTTTCCCTCGTCGCGTAGTCTCGAGTATTTTTGCCTTCATATACTCGGCTACCACACCCTCGACATTCTCGAGCAGATTCTCCTCGGGTGTGTCCTTCCGGTCCGGTCTGTTGAGATGGATTATCTTGACACCGCACTTGGCCAGTTCATCTCTCAGCAGACAGAGGTGTACGAACTTCCTCGAAAACAGATCCGGAGAGTGCACCGCGATCCCGTCCTATAGGCCCTTCCTTGCATCATTTCTGAGCCTGTCGAGGTCGGGCCTGGCCAGCAGTTCCCCAGAGTACCCGTTGTCCACGTACTCGCCGACTATGGTATGGTTCTCGTCCTTGGCAAACTTACGCAAGTCACTCAATTCCAATCCTGTGCTGACCACCGGTCAGATTCGAGAAGCAACCAAACATACCACTTGCTCTAGGGTTGGACAGGAGTTTAACTCAGACTTGGGGGAAGCGGATGTGATATGAGACCCAAGCGTTCACCGAGACAAACCTGGTTGCGGCGGTTCGGAGTCGTAGTCTTCGCCTCTTTCGGGGCCGTTTCAGTCTTTCTTGTTATCTTGACTCTCGGTCCGGGCGAAAGGCTCTTGAAGCGTCTGGCTGAAAAGTACCTTTCGGCCCTGCTGGGCCAAGAAGTGAGCATTGGCTATCTTGAAACCAATCTCGCATCCAGGCTGGAGATCGCGGATCTGGCAGCCTATCAAGTCCAGGACGCTGATAGGGTCCACTCACTGCAGATTCGCTCTGTGCGAATGGATTATGAACTGAGTGATCTCATCCGACGCCGCGTCACGATTCACAGTCTGAACGTCGATGGTTTGTCGCTGACGATCAGGAAGGACAGCCTGGGTACCTATGACTTCCCGTTTCTCGAAAGAGACGAGGCCGGGGACACCTCAGCAGCAGAGGGTTCGGCATTTACGGTCGTTTTGAGCGGTGCAGATCTGACCGACTCTCGCTTCCTTTACTTGGACGAGTCTCACCCCCATATCGAAGCACTTGCGATGGATATCAATGCAGAGGTCAGCGGTGACGGCAATAACCGCTATATATATCGCGTCGGGATAGACACAGTCACGACCCAATACTCAGATATCGCGGTCGGCATATCCGACATTGAACTTGTGGGTGCTTGGGCACCCAGCCGCCTGCAAGTGCACTCAGTGAAGATGCTCTTGCCCAATCTCTCCGTCGTGGGCCAAGCGGAGATTCTTCAGGACGGTGGACCCGGCTCGCTCTCTGGGCGGATACATATCATGGGGGACCCCGGTGCTCTTGTTCGGAGACTGGTCGAACAGGTTGCAGATACGACGATTGCGATCGGCGGTCAGCTCGATCTTGCCCTGAACCTTGAAGGCTCAATGGAAGAACCACGGGCCAGGTGTGATCTTAAAATCGCCGGTCTGGACATAGAGAATCTGCATGTTCCTGAGGTCCGCGTGCGGGCATCGGCCAGGCCGGAATCCATAGGGATCGACGAACTACAGGTCGAGATTTTCGGTGGCCAGCTTGTCGCGAGGGCCGGGATTCTTCTGGATAGTCTTCTGAGTTTCGAGGCGTCAGTGCTCATGGACGGCATCGATATTCGCCAGGTCCAGCAGATGGTGTCCCCGGGGAGCCCATTATACGATGGCAGAATCAAGGGCAGGGTGACAGCGTCCGGGAGGGCGCGTATTCTTGAATCCTGGGCGGTAAGTGGCGATCTTGCGGTCGAGCAGCCTGTGTACAAAAGGACTCCGGTTCCTTCTGTCGCGATCCAGCTCAGATATAAGAACGGTGACGGCGACTTTGAACTCCGACAGGGCAAATCCATCATAGCGGGGAAGGTGGCAATCAAGGAACGGAGTATTGATGGGCGTTTCATTGCTAACATACCCGAGTTGGAACCGCTGGTCGGGATGTTTATCCCCGACCTCGCCGGTCGAGTCGAACTGCGCGGCCGGGTGCATGGACCCTTGGACTCGCTCTTGGCGAGCGTCGATATTAAGTCCGCGAGCATCCAGTATCGTAACTTCCCGGTCGACACGATCAGGGGCGCCGTCCACTACGACGTTGGAGTGATCAGTCTCTCGGACCTCAGGTTTGCCGGTAGTCTTGCTTGGGTGGATACACTGGCACCGCCATTTGGACTCCGCGGCCTGACTGGAAGCCTGGAATACCAAGGCTACGTAAGCGGACCGTTGGACAGTCCCAGCGGGGATGTGCGGGCATCATCTAAAGGCTTTCAATACGGGAAGACACGGCTCGATCAAGGAAATCTGTGGATTTCGCTCGACAACAGACGAATTGACCTTAAGGCTCTAGAGATTCGCCGTGACTCCCTTCTGGTTAAGGCCACGGGCAGCTATCGGATCGCCTCATCAGCCGGCGAGGTGGCAGTGGAAGTCTACGAAATGTCATCTGATATCAAGGACAGCACGGAAATGCTCGGTGAAGACCTATACGAGTTCGGGGAGAGGGGTGACCACGGAGAACTGGCCGGCAAGGTTGTCACCCACTTCGATCTCTCCGATGAGTCCGACATCGCAGCGCTGCTTGTCGCAAGCAGCATCAACCTGCGCTCACTCTACTCGATCGTGACGGGAGACACTGCTGCAGCTGGTACGCTCAATCTCACCGGTCATGTTTCAGGGCCGCTAAGACGGCCTGAAGCGCGTGTCGTTTTCAATGTCAGTGCTCCCGGATACGGTCCTGTTTCCATCGACTCGCTTACGGGAGTTGTGAATGTCGCCGACAGTGAGCTTCGACTCGAGAGACTGAAAGCGCATCTCGGTGAGAAAACCTATACGGTGGCCGCAACCTTGGCCCTGGATGCGAGCCCCAGTGCAGGCTATACAGCGTCTGAAGAGAGTGCATTCAAAGGCTGGGCCCGCGGAGACGACCTCGACCTGCGGTTCTTGAGCCCCCTGCTCAGCCGGCATGCCGGGGTGGACGGCCTCATGTCATATGACCTCAGGTGGGACGGTACGCTGCGAGCTCCACGGCCCGAAGGCATGATATCACTCGAAGGCGGCGGTCTCAGGGTGAAAGAAGGTGTCCCTGCGGTAACCGACGTGAATATGGCGGTGGTCTTGATGGACTCGGTTCTCTCGGTGGATCGCCTGATGGGCAACATTAAGGATACTCCTTTTAACGTTCAGGCTCGGATCGTCAGCCGCGACTGGCGTGAATTCGCCTTAGATGCGAAGGTTTCATTGGCTGCCTACGGCCAGGTAACCGCTCTTGGAACGCTCTCCCCGGAGTCTCTCGATCTCATTGCACGTATCGATCACCTCGGGCTTGAGGTCTTCGAGCCCCTGTCATCGGCGGTAACCCGGCTATTAGGAACACTGACCGCCGACATCTTTCTTGTCGGCCCTGTCAAGGCCCCCCGCATCCGGGGTACGATGGTGATCCGGGGTCTCTATCTCGAGTCCCCGGAGTTCAGTCCGCCTCTCACGGATGGGGTGGTGAAGCTCAGATTCCAGGACACAGTCGTCGGTATTGATTCTGTATTCGCCCGTGTTGGCGAAGGTTCCGTCCTCGCATCGGGTTCGCTGAGTCATCATAACGGACAGCTGAGCGAGATCTCAGTCGTGGCGAAGGTGTCCAGGCTTAACTTCACGCGCCCCAAGGTGTTCGTTGCCCTTGTCGAATCAGCTGACCTCAGGTACGCGGGAAGAGAGAACAGATACCTCCTCGATGGTGATGTCGTCATGGGGGAAAGCCGGTTTGTTATGGATTTCGATCCGAAATCGATCCTGCCCTTTGCCAGGTCAGTGAGGAAGCCCGAACAGGAACTACCGGCGGTTCTTAGCGAGACAAGTTTCGACGTTCGACTCAGAGACAGCAAGGATCTTTGGGTCGACAACAACGTCGCCCGGATCAGGTCGCACGCGGAACTGAACCTGGTTGGATCTCCTTCCCAACCCAGCGCGACCGGGAGAGTTTCTGTAGAGGAAGGTTATGTCAAGTTCCTCGACCGTAAGTTTGAAATCGCAAGGGGCACAGTCGACTTCGTCGAAAGAGATCGCCTGAATCCTATGATCGACCTGCGGGCCCAGAGCAGGGTGAGAGCCTATAAAGCACTCCAGACCACAGCCTACACAGTCAACCTTGATATCGCAGGTTCACTTGACGAGGTTCGGGTGGACCTGACTTCCGATCCCCCGCTCGACAGGAGTAATATTCTGAGCCTTCTCACTCTGGGTGTCACCAGGGATCAGCTGGCCGGCCCCGATAACGGTGGCCCCACGACCGGGGAAGTCTTGAGAGTAAGGGCGGAGGAGCTGACCGGCAGGGTGGTATCAGGTTACGTTACGCGCAGTGTGGCGGATCTTATGGGCCTGAAGGACCTGTCCATTGAGGGCAACCTCTTCAATCCGCGTGGGGATCAGGGAGCCTTCCTGGTCGCTTCCAAGGATCTCTACGAAAGAGTGGAGGTTACCTATTCCACAAACATCGGCCATTTCAACGAGAATAGAATCAGGATGGACTACCGTCTAAGCCGGCGCTTCTCGCTCCAGGGGGAGACCGACCAGCGTGGCAACGCCGGAATAGATCTCAAGTACAAGGTGAAGTTCCGTTGATGAGACATCTTGCGCATATCCTCTTGGTGCTGTGTATCGTGACCGCCTTTGCCGCCGGTCCCCATGCGGAGGCCTCCGAGAAGTGGACCGTGGCATCGGTATCATTTGAAGGCAATCACTCGATAACTGAAAAGGAGTTGAAAGGGCTGTTGGTCATCCGTCCGTCACGATTCCTGTATCCCTCTCCGTACCATCCCACAGTGCTCGAAAACGACATTAAGAGTGTGGAGCGTTTTTACAAGCGCCAGGGTTACCTCCAGGCCGCAGTGGACGGGTATGACGTCGATATGGATTCCACGAGTAATGAAGTGAGAATTCGCATCCGGATCTCCGAAGGTGCGCTCACGCGGGTGGAGAGAATCACAGTATTCGGGAACAGAGCGTTCCCCGATGATTTGCTTCTCGAGAAGACTGCCGTTCGTGCAGGGGATGCTCTTAAGGCGAAGAGCATCGACAGCGCTGTGACGGGCATCATGACCATGTATGCAGATCGGGGTTACATCGAGGCCGAGGTCAGACCGGACATCCAGACCAATCCGGAGACAAACCTGGCCATAGTTGACTTGCTGATTAAAGAAAGCGATCAGTTCCGGATTGCAGACGTCCGGATCGATACGCTCAGGAAGACTAAAAAGAGCGTGGTCCTGCGGGAGCTGTCGTTGAAACCCGGAGATGTGATCAAATACTCCGAGATTCTCAGGTCTCAACGCCGTCTATATATGACAGGTCTCTTTCAGAGCGTGTTTATTAGGCCCCAGGTGCCGAGCAGCGGGGATAGTGCCACGAAAGACATTCTGATAGAAGTGGTCGAACAGCAGTCGATGGAGTTCACCGCCGGGATAGGATACGGAACCGAAGAGCGTTTGCGTGGGTCTACCGAGATCTCCAACAGCAACATAGCGGGGACGGCAATGAAGGCCGGGGTGGTCTGCGAGGCAAGTCTTATCAGGCGCGGAGTGGAGATGTCCTTCACCGAGCCGCGCACACTCGGAAGTCGGGTACGGTCGGATTTGAATATGAGTTACGCATACCTGGATGAACCCGGCTATGAACTGGAACGTAAGGCCGCGAAGATCTCCCTCGGCCGGGCATTGCGCGAACGCTCCCGGGCTTCACTCGGCTTCAAGTACACGGATGACAATCTTGTCCAGGTCGACGTTGCTGAGGTCCCGGAGGATCTTAGGGCCAATCTCAGATCCCTTGGTCTATCACTAATTCATGACACGCGCAACGTCCTTTCCAACCCTACCAGTGGCATTTATCTCGAGTTGAATGGAGAACTGACGGGAGTGATTTTCGGAGGAACAAACAGCTTTGCCAGGTCCAGTTTTCAGATGAGGTATTTCCGTTGTTTGACCTCGACAACGACCCTGGCCTCAGCTTTCGAGGCCGGATGGATGGACCGCCTGCGCGGGACAGAGGAAATACCGCTTGGGGAGCGCTTCTATGCAGGCGGACCCAACTCGCTCAGGGGATTCAGGTATCAGCATGCCGGTCCCCTGGACCGACGGGGTACGCCGGTCGGGGGCCTGTTCAAGTCGGTGCTTAACTTGGTCGAGGTCCGCCAGGACGTCTATAGGATGATAGGGCTGGTTCTGTTCGTAGACATTGGAAACGTATGGTACCACATTCAAAGCTTCCATCCCCGGGACTATCGCATCTCCGTCGGCACGGGGCTCAGGATCAATACCCCGATCGGCATATTGCGGGGCGACCTTGGAGTGAACCTCGATCCCAGGAACGGCGAACCCGGAACCAGATTCCATTTCAGTGTGGGCCAGGCATTCTAACTGGCCTGCCCGTACATCACGCGGCTTTTCCCCCAACAATCGCGCCCAGCGGCTGGGACCTCTAGCGTTTACAGTCCGGCGGCCTGGAATCCTCTTTGTCGAAATCGCCAGACCATCCCACAGAACCACGCTCTGGGACACTTGCCCGGAGAGTCAGATCACAGTTCGAACACAACCCTGAAGGTTCTGCCTATGGTACAGCTCGGGACCCGTGGGGAACCTGTCAATGAGTGTGATCGCGGGCTCGGTTTGACCAAGAGCAGTGAGATTCTGTCTGGAAACCGCGTAAGGCTATAAGCAATTGGCAGGTTTCTTGACAAGTGCCTGAGAGTATGGTACTTGCATAGTACACAAGGTGAGTTCTTACCCGGCTAAGTCGACAGCCAAAAGCTGTAATTCTGAAACCATATTAGCCGTATTTATGCAAAAGGAGCAAACTGTGAACGACAGGAGCGGATTTGTCTTTGCCTTCGCACTGGACGGAAGCGGCGGCGGTAGAGATCTCAACTTCGAGGATGTTAAGAAGTGGAGTCCTGAGGACGGTACACTCTGGATTCACCTCGACTACACTGGAAATGCCGCCAAGGAGTGGCTGTGTGATAGAAGTGGGATCGACCCCGTCATAGTAGAAGCATTGACGGCAGAGGAAACGCGCCCCAGGAGCTTAGTGCACAAGGGTGGAATGCTGGTGATTCTGCGCGGTGTAAATCTCAATCCGGGTACGGATCCTGAAGACATGATATCCCTTCGATTCTGGATCGATTCAAGTCGTATAGTGACGTTGCGGCACCGTCGGGTCATGGCGGTCGACGATCTGCATCAAGCCGTTGAGGCCGGGAGTGGCCCTGTGAGTCCCGGCAGCTTTTTGGAGGATCTTTGCGATCGCCTTGTCTCGCGGATGGGTGGTGTCATCTCAGACGTGGACGACTCCGTAGACGCACTCGAAGATGAAGTGCTCACCAAGCAGAGCTATGGACTTCGCCAGAAAATCGCAAACATTCGCCGGGCTGCCATCGCCATGCGCCGGTATCTCGCTCCACAGCGGGACGTGATGGCGCGCCTACACAACGAAAAAGTTGATTGGCTTGGGGAGATGGAGCGCATGCGCCTGAGAGAAATCGCCGACCGCACAACGCGATATGTTGAAGACCTTGATGCTATACGAGATCGGGCGACCGTGACTCAGGAAGAACTCAACGGCCGTTTGGCGGAGCAAATGAACAAGACCATGTACGTGTTGTCAATCGTCGCGGGAATCTTCCTGCCACTCGGCCTACTGACCGGGATATTGGGCATCAATATCGGCGGTATTCCTGGAACGGAAAATCCATGGGCCTTTACCGTTTTCTGTGTCCTGTTAGCAGCCATCGCAGGTGGGCAGGTGTGGCTCTTCAAACGAATGAAGTGGATGTAAGCGTACGTGTCATGAGCCAAGATTGGTACGCGCTTGGTCGAGTTCGACGTCGTGCTGTAGGGACGGTTAGCAAATCGGATGACCAAGTACTTTCCCGAGATGGAAAGGTGAAAGACTGAATCGTCGAACCAAGCACTGCGCGCTAGTGTAGTGTCTCAATAACGGCTTTACAATGGCCGACTTTTTCCAATATCTCGTCCACTTTCTTGGTCCATGTAAAGGGTTTTGGATTCTGATTGTTGATCTCAATGAATTCTTCGATGGCAGCAATGAGTTCAGGAA
>JBDRNT010000047.1:0-7593 GCA_043810925.1 Candidatus Eiseniibacteriota bacterium | reverse complement strand
GTATCATTAGCGACCTCTCCTGTGATATCATTCCCCTGAAGCCTCCTTTGTGGGTCGATGAGTCTTGTTGATTCGTACAACCTGCTCATCTTAGCCCACGGAGGCTTCTTACTCTATCCCACTCTTAACCTCCCGATACCGGCAGAAGTGTCCAATCTTATCCCGGCAACTATGTCCATTTTAATCCCGGCCACAACACGAACACATCTGTCCACAGTTAAACCGTTATTGACACCACTCGAGGCGATATCCATGACCTCTCAGGTGCCATCACGCATAGGAAGGAGATCATCGCCCTCTATCTACAGGGATATCTCACTCCCACCATTGCTTCCAAGACCAATCACGCCAAGGAGAGTGCGGATCGCCATATCAGAGCCTTCGAGAGGGTCCGGACCGTTGTAAGTCACGGGATCAGCGCTCCCAATGAGATCGTCCAGCTGACGAAACTAAGCAAGAAGGTGGTCCAGCAATACCTGGATTTCCTGCCAAAACTAGTCCGCCATTGGCCGGATTCGGTGCTATGGACGTGAGCTCGAATTCACTCACAGACTTACATCCCTCTGAAACCCCAGCGCTGGCATCCCACCGCATATAATGCAAACCACCACCGAGCCAGACCACGTGAACGTTGCTGCTGACGTCTGCAGTCACAGTCGGGAACTGACCACAACCCTGTTTGAATCTGACTTCATCCCCCCAGAGATACCGGAATCCGGTGACAGTCTGACGCTTTCTCCACGCCGCAGGTGGATTCATCCTCCTTGCGGGCCCGGGAATCAGGGAAGGCGTAAGGATCGCAGACATCTCCATTCTGGATGTGACTCCGACCATACTGTACCTGATGGGCTTACCCTTGGGTCGCGATATGGACGGGCGGTGCTCACCGAGCCCGCCCAGCCGGCCTTTCTTCAAGTCAACCCAGTTGACGGTGTCCCGACTTGCGAGACCGCGGAGTGGCATTCCGAGCCACTCCACCAACCACCCCAAAAGGGGGCAGGCCGACCAGAGGCTCTTCAACCGCCAGCGGGCCCTCGGACACATCAATTGAACCCCTGGTTGCGCTTCAGGTCGCAAGCAGGGTTGGCCTATGTTGCCTTCGAAGATTTCGCGGCGAAGCAAGCTGTAGTGACGCACTGACCGGACTAGCCAAGCCCCATCACTCAGCCACGCTCCTCGGCTGTTGCACATATAAGGAGAGGAAGATGCGGGTGGGCCATTCTGTAAAGTGTCAAGGCATCCTCGGGTTCCATCCCTATCTTGATCTCGGCCCCTGTTATCGGCGCCAGCACGGCGTTGCGCATGGCAGCGAACGCATTCCGGAGCCATGACCCGGACCTGGCTTCCACATCCGTGTGAACATCGATGACAAGTCTGCGACCGAATCTCAGTTCGAAGTGGCCTGGTTCGTAGCGCTGAAGCTGCTCGGGCTTGACATGGGCAACCCGAGCCACTACAGCCAAGACCGAATCGGGAAACTGCTCCCTGTAGGCATAGAGGTGCTTGCCGGTCAGCAGTTCCACCGGTGGGTTGCGCTCGCCCCGGAGATAGGGCTCCATTTCGAGCAGCACCTCCGAGTCGGGGTCCTCGTATCTCACGGGGCAGCTCCAGACCAGAACACCCTTGAGTCTGAGATCGATTTTGCGCCGTCCCAAGTCCAGGACCAGATATGGCCCGCCCCCCTTTGCGAGCTCAAGTTCGGCCCAGACTCTTCGGAATTCGACATCGACCCGGCGACATCCCTCCCCGGCCCCTTTTGGAGAGACAGTAGACCCTGTACCTTCTGCACATCCGGCGATTGAGATCGACACCGCGAGCATAAGACATGCTAACATGGTCACCGTCAGTCCAATATCAACCTTCCGGGACACACCCGAACTAGAAGATATATATCCGAGTGCCGATTCCGACCTTCTCATAGAGTCGCTCCAGATCATCGGACCCCACACGTATACAACCATGGGTTACACTGACGCCCAGCAACCTCTCATAGACCGTTCCATGGATGTAGCAGCCATCGCCGAAGCCCAGCGCGTATTGGCCTAGCATCTCAGGATCGAGCCGCTGGCTGGGATCGGCGGGCACACCGAGGCTATCCTCTATGAATGCCCAATCCGGCTTGCGCCACCATGGGTCGACCAGCTTGCTCTCAACCCTGAACACACCTGATGGCGTGTTGAAGGCCCACCTGCGTCCTGTCGCTTCGTCAACCAGTTTCCCACCGGACCCCGTCGAGCAAGGTGTCTTGAGCATTATCGAGTCCTCGGAACGAAGATAAAGCAGGCTGGCATTGGTATCAACTACGATGTAGGGCCGCGAATACCTAAGGGCATCGAGCTGATCCTTAACTTTCCGAAGCTCCCGCTCCGCGAGCTTCTCGTCATCCGGTAAGCTCGGCGCAGCCAGAGCAGCACCTTCCGCGGTCGGACTGCTGTGGATCCACCGGGCCGTATGCTGCAACAAAAACCATGCCGCGAGGCCTACGGCAGCTGCCGTGACAAGAAACCGTATTCTCACGGCCATTGGTCGGACTTCCTTACAATGGTGACGGGGGTTTCGACCCCGACGTACTCCATAAGCAAATCAATGTCCTCGTTTGTTAGGGCAACACAGCCATCCGTCCAGTCGAGGCCCTTGCCGCCCATACCGTGTATTTCGATATAACCCCCGGGACCGGCACCTGACGGTATTAACCCATTCGCCTTGTTCTCCGCGAATCTCTCCCGGTCGGAACAATTGGGATAATCAAGAAGCAAGGCCTTGTAGTACTTGCTTCCCCGGATCTTCACCTTTGTCACACTGTACTTGCCCTCGGGGGTCGCACCGTCACCCGCATACCGCTTCTGGTATGCCGGGTTGCGTGCGAGTTCACAGGGAAAGGTCTTGAGCAACCTGCCTTTGTGTATCAAGTAAAGGCTGTGGGCGGACTTGTCCACTATCGCTGCGTATCGACCTTCCCGGCGAGACCTGGACAGGGTATCCTGGACCCAGCCACGCCAAATCGCGATCCGCCTACGCTCATCACTGAAGTAATCTGCCAGAAGCGCATCAAGGCGGTCGAGCGATGCCATGCCGTCGCCGAGGACCTCGATGGCATCCCCGTATGCACCCTCCTCAAGTAGTTGCTCAGCAACAACAAGCGAGGAGTGGGCCATAAACCAGTGGTGTTCCGCCCGGTGCTTTGTGAGAAGACTGTCGAGAGCATTGCGGCGCAGATCAAGCCGCACCTGGAAGGCCGCTAACTCGCTATCTGCCATGGCCTCCACCCTGCCCATGCTGTCTCTTGCGGCAGAGGTCGCCGCGTCAGCAGCCCGGGTCGCCAGTTCCAGAAGGGAATCGGCATGCCGGTAGTTGCGGAGTATTCTCAAGCGCCCCTTCTGGCGCGCCATTTCGAACCAGCCATCCTGAAAGGTCTGCTCCGCGAGACGATAGGGCTCCGGTGCATACTGCGGAGCCCCTGCCTGATCTGCTGTTCCCAGTGCGAACCTCGCGCTTTCGAAGCGGGCCTCAGGCCCTTGAGGATTCCGGAACGTGAAAAGCAACAGAACAAACACCGCAACGGCAACCAGCGATACTGCAGCTATGCTCCTGATGTTTCTTGCCAGGTGCAAGGCCGACCTCCCTGCTTGAGCAGTTTACAGGGGCCGCCTGGACGGCGACCCCTGTAAGATAGTACTCACCTGTCTGGCCTAAGTCTTCATCTTCTTGGCCGCGGCGGCCGCGATCTCCTCCGATATGCGACGGGCTTTGTCCGTCGCGGCCTGGAGTTTCGCCTTCGCAGGAGCGAATCTGTCAGTCTCGAAATCCGCCTGGGCCTCCGCAAGAGCGGCATTGGCAGCAGCCAGCTCGCTCTTCATGAGCTCGATCTCGGCCTTGCTGCCCTTACCCTTAGGCGCCGTTTGGATGGCAATCTGGGCCGAGTCAACGACGGCTCGAGTACTGCTCAGGAGGTCCGTTATCTCAAGCCTTATCCTCTCCTTTTCGACACGGGCCCTTGATGCCGCCTCATTCGCAAGCACCTCCACCCGGGCGACCAGCCGCTCCGTCCCGTTGTAGCTCCTAAGAAGCTTGAACTTGGAATCCGCTTCCTGCTTGGCTGCCAAAGCGGCCAGGAGAGTGTCGGCAGCCATCTTGTAAGCATCTGCGGCATAGGTCTCGGCCTCGGCCGCCTTAGCCCGCTCGATTGCATCCTGGGCGCCAGCTATCTGTTCTACAGGGGCCTCCCCGCATCCAACAATGAAGACGAGACACACTACCCCACATAGGATTGTTTTGTTCAACATATACCCGTACCCGTCCCTTTCTTTCCTAAGACTCTATCACCTGTGGCGGCCGGCGCAGTATCCGATGCCTGCCACCGGGCCGAACTCCACATGATCAACTTCAATGAATGCGCGCCTTCAAACTGGTGCAAACCGACCTGTTTACACCACTAGCCCGACCGCCCGTCGACATCACCTCCTCGCGAGCTGCCAACGTTGTAAGGCAGAGCCAGGCCATTCTCAGTGCGCATCTTTCGGAATTTCACATCTCACATCCGAAGACCGGCACACAAAAAACGGACGCACTCAGGTAAATGAAACCCGCTTACGCCCTCGACAATAGGCTATGTTCCGGTCTGCACTCCCCGTTCATAAGGGGTCTACACACCTTCTGTTAGGTGGCCACTCGGCTGGAGCTTCCGGGCCTCAAGAGCCCGGGACCAGGAGCCTCGGCTGAGAAGGCCCACCGTCAGTGAAGGAATCTATACCTTTTCCGCTGTTTGTCAAGTGGTTTCGGAGCAAGGACGAGGGTCGTGGCTTTCGTCGCCGACTATGAGGTCACAGGTTAGATCATCAGCCACCTCGAAGTCACCTTTGAGTCGCGGATGCCTCCCCCGCCACGCCTTCACTCGTGAGCAGTTCGAGCAAGGCACGTCGCAGATTCTGGGAGCCTGTCAGGATGTATTGGCCCTTCTTTGCTCGGCACGCGTCGGGCTTTTCCTTAATGTAAGGCAGTAGGTCAGCGGCATACTGAATCTCATCGAAGATGACCGGAGGCGAATACATCTCAACGAAGCCCCGTGGATCGACTGCTGCTGCTGTCCTTGCATCCGGTGGCTCAAGCGAGACGTATCGATAGATCCTCCCGAAGAGGTGCTTGAGCAATGTGGTCTTGCCTAATTGACGCGGTCCGGTGAGCACAACAGCCGGCAACTGCCGCGCGGCCTTCCGGATCACCGGCTCCAGAGCTCGTGTGATGTATCGAGTGCTCATCATCTGTTCTCCCTATTTGCAATTATGCATTTGGAATGCAAAATTGCAGGCGGGAAGTGCCAGATTGTCTTATTTGCCCATGGGCAGTCCGATCGACCACGAGTCGCATAGTATCCCACAAAACCGCGCTCTGGGACACCAGTCCGGGTAGCCACTTCGTCTTATTGTTCGGGCTGATAGTGAAATCCACACCATGCTGCTACCCGCCACTGATCCACTGCACCACACACTACGCCACTAATGGAAGAAACCGCAGCCTGGAGTCAACCCTGTGTGAATCGGAGTTCTTTGACGACCTACACTTGTTTGCCGTCAGAGAAATCCGGACACGTAGGGATTATAATCTAAGATGTACTTCGAGGGGCCGCCTGGTCCCGAAAGGATGCAGCTTAGAGATCCTGGAAGAGCGCTGTAACGCAATGGTGATGCAGTGACGGTCTTACGATACTATTTCGCAACGACCGCCTTTGTGGACAGACTTGCCTTGTCCGTTTCAAGCCTCAGGAAGTAGATGCCCGGGCTTAGGCTCTGCCCATCAGATGCTTTCCCATCCCAGACCATCGTGTGGTAGCCTTCAGGCATGTGACCGTCAATGAGGTCTACCACCTGTCTGCCTGTCACATCAAAGACGCCCAGCCGAACATGAGTCGGAGCCGGTATACCAAAGGCTATGCTGGCCTCACTCCCAACCGGATTGCCATCTGTGATCTCAAGAACCATGTCTGATGGGAGGCCGGCCGGGCCGGAGTGCCCAATGTCCAAGAGGTCCCCCCAAAGCACAAAGTCAGCATCGCTCGGATCCAGGCCCTCAGGCTCCGATGAACCACCCGACTCACCAGCTTCGGGCGCGATAACCGTGACATCACAATGGCATTCATAGGTGTGGGCCGGCCCGATAACATATCCGTGACACGTGTATGTTCCCAACGGGGCGAAGCCGGGTACCCGGAGGTTGATGTGACCGTTCATGGTCTGACCGGCATCCAGGATCAGTGGATAGGGACCCACCAGGTAACCAGATGGTGGGTAGATACTTCCATCAGGCAGTGTGACATTTGTGGCCACAGAGACAGACCGTGCCAAAGCGGCATTGTTTGTGACGCTGGCTGAGAGTCCAACAACCCCACCCCTCGGGACGGTGGTAGAACTGGGGGTCACATCGCATGCGAAGACACCACCGGGGCAGTAGTCTGTACAGGCAATCAAATGTGCCGACGGGTCTGTAGTCGTCTTGGAACCCAGAGGATTGCTGAAGAACACATCAACGTTGTGATTGTCACTAACAACGGTCAGCGTGTAGCTCATGTTCAATGACTCTTCAACCGGCCAGCCCTTGTCGTTATCTTGATTGTGCCTGGGCTGAATAGGAGTTGGAACGGCAGGTCCTAAATCGAGCCCGATCGGACAAGCGTGTAGATCGGCGTTGACTGCCCTGCTATGAGTGAAGATCTCCGTCCACGTATCCTCATAAATCCCTAAGGAGTCCTGGTAGAAGCAATACCACTGAGACGTTTGGTCTGTGTACCCATTGCCGCAACCACAGTCGCCGTTGCTGCCCGGATGCCATGCAGCATAATACGGGAGACCTCCAAACCAACTGGGACAGTTCACGCAATAATCACAGTAGGCGTACGGGTCCTGAACATAGCTGTACATTCCGTATCCTTCCGTAATGCTTGCGTATACCTTAGCATCAAAACTCTGGGGGGAGCATACTGTGCTTGGCTCTGTCCTGTCTGCTGTCCCCGCGATGAAAATAGCACCTATGACCAAGACGCCAAGTGTCTTCCTCATGATTCTCCCTCCGTCTCAAGAGGTTCGCTTCTGCAAACCTGAGTCGATTGTTAAAGGAAACCCTTCCGAAAGCCTATGCTGACATAAGCAGTTCCGAGAAACTGCGTTGCATCATACCAAATCCACTTCAAGATGTCAAGGAGATGTGCTCGTATTAAACGAACGATGTGGAGACGTGATGAGCAGAGCAAGCGCCTTGACCCGGACCATCCGCGTCCGGCTGGACTGGATGAGCGCCCGGAATTGCTCGCCGTCAGAGAGAAGCGGTTATGAAATGGTCGTGGTTTGCCCTGCACTTCACCAGCCCTACTGTGACAGGTGATGGTTACAACTTCATGAGGCCCTGGAAATCCGCGTTTCCACAATAACTAACCGATCCCACAATACCACGCTTTCAGACATTTGCCCGGGGAGAGTGCTATAACCCAGTAGGCAGGCAAAGGCAGCCTTGAAAAAGTGAGGAGGTTGCCCCAAGCTGTTGAGTCGAAGAAGTGCAGGTCTTTGGCTCAATTAGCAAGGAGGCAACCCATGTATAGTAAAGCAA
>JBDRNT010000046.1:0-4319 GCA_043810925.1 Candidatus Eiseniibacteriota bacterium | reverse complement strand
CCCGGTTTGTTATTGTAGGTCAACTGCGTCTTACCGCTACCGTCAGCGTTCATTGTCCAGTAATCGGTCCTCTGCTGTTCCCACCAGTACTCGCCACTGGATCCCGCTCCGATTGGGTAACCGCTGCTAGATAGCCACACTATCTTGCTATCGTCAGGTGAGAAGTGCCCCGTTTCGTTCCAGCCACCTCCGTACGTCAGCCTCCGTGTCTGGCCGCTTCTCAGGTCCAGCGTGTAGATGTCCATTTCCGTCTCATCCTGGCCCGCCACGATGTTCCCGCAGAAGAGAAACTTCGAGCCGTCCAGCGTGAAATCGTCTGATTCGTAGTAGCGATGCTGGCTGCCGGGCTGGTAGGTCCTGATGTTTTCCAGGCGGGGTCCACCGTTCTCGACCGGGACGAAATCCGCCAGCCGTAGGGCCCACTCTCCCCATTTCCCGCCCGGCCCTATGCGTTCCGACCAGGAAACCTTGGTGCCATCGTGGGAGAAATGAGGGCCCAAGACCGCAGAGACAGGCGTCCTGTCACGCAGGTTCATCTTGGTTGGCAGGTCGGTGAGCCGCCAGAACTGCTGGCCGTCACTGGTCATCAGCCAGATATCGCAATTGAAACCGATTCCCGGATGAGACAGTGCTGAGCCGCCTGCGTGCTGATTCTTCTCCGCCGTGAAGATGAGATAGTTGCCGGATGGATGCCAGGACGAGCAGCCTATGTTTCTGCCGGGCAGCGCGGGTTTGTCGGACGTCAGGACCGTCATCTCACATGTGCCTTTTCTGGTCAACGGAAAGCGAGCTTGTAGAGGTCGCATGGAACATGAGGTCCTCCCCTGCTTTCACTTGAAACGTGCCCGAAGACGACGTATTTACCGTCTGGGCTCCATGATAATTCCGTTATCTGTTGCGCGTTCGGATCGTATTCGGCGTGGCCGGGTTCTGTGAAATACGTCAACCTGGTCTTGTTACTTCCATCGGCGTTCATAAGATAGAGGTCTTCCTGGCCAGGGAGCCCTATGCCATGGTTCCACACTATCATCGTCCCGTCAGGTGAGAACTCCGCGTTCTCGTCGTGTACTTGAGGGGAATTTGTCAGGTTCTTCAAGGACCCTCCCGTCAGGTCACTGATATAGATGTCACCCCATAGGCCCATGCCCCCCTCCCTCTCAAGGTCGCAACAACTGTACACGAGCCGATCGTCGCCCGGAGTGAATCCCTCTGCCTCGATCATGGTAATACCGTAAGGCGGATCGATAGCGCGTATGTTGGGGAGCACCGGTTCGCCGTCGGGAAAAGAGATGTCTGCTATCTTTACTCTCCAAGCACCGAGTTCTTCCCCCTTCCGGAAAACCGCGTTCTCCCTGCCCCAATAGGAACCGTGGTGAGGTCCGGGTCGATCGCCCCGTTTCCCGTTGGGATACTTCTCCATGGAGTACTCCTCGCACCAGAGCAGTTTCTTGCCGTCGTGGGAGAAACTGGGCCTGATGGCCCCCCAGTTATCGGGGTAGTCTGTCATCTGCCAGAACTCGGATCCGTCGTCTCTCATAATCCAGACGTTATGGTTGCGGCCTATGCCCGGCCGGGCGGTAACGCCTATCCCTTGACGCGTGTACCTGTAGGATTCGGCGGTGAATGTGAGGTACCGGCCTGTGGGGTGCCAGTATGGTTGGCCGCGCCAGCGAGTAGTAGCCAGGTCTTCTTTGCCACCGGTCAGGCAGGTGACATCGCTGCCATCCGTTTTCATGGTGAAGACCTCGTAGGTGAATCCAAGCGGGTCGCCCGGGTCGGCGACCTCTTTCGTAAAGGCGATGCGGCTCCCGTCCGGCGAGACCTTCGGGAAAGAGCCTTCACCGAGTTTCGTTAGACTTTCAACAGTGTATGAATTCGCGCTCGTCGCACGCATATCTGAAGGTGCTGATGCGTCTTGCGACGAGTAGGGCCTACGCATCGGACCGCAACCGAAGGATAGGGTGCATAGTACGACCAAGACCGAGATGACTATAGTGGGCATTCGGAACGATCGCTTGCGCTTACCTCTACCGTTCGCTGCCCCTTTACTAAGCCTTGCTGTTTTTCGCTTTCGCCTATCCACGCTGATGCTCTTTCTCCCAAACACCGTAATACCCAATTCGCTGGCAGTGCTTTTCTGCGCCACCTCTTGAATTGTCGGCGGCTATGGTGAATCTGGGATTAATCACACCTAGAAAGCTTGTTAATCGCCCAGGCGGAGCGTGCGCCCCGGTTGGGGATGTATTCGGGGTTGCATGCCTTTTTCATAGATGACTTTGCGTACGCTGCGTGGTGGTGTCGGGAGACCGACACAGTATTCTCAAACGGATGGAGGAGGATGGAGGAGTGGGTTGAGCTCTGGGAACGTGCGTTCGCTGAAACAGGGCTTCCTTACCAGCTTGTTTCGAAGCTCGGAATTGGAGTTGGAGTGGCATGAACAGATGCTACTGCCACTCCGGGACATCCGCCGGCATGAGCTTCCCGTTACCCAGCGCCTCGAATTCCTCTTTCGTGAGGTAGTGAATAACCGGGTGATAGGGCCCCATGACACCGGGTGAATTCCTTCCGACGAGAGAGGGGTCATACTGAGTGGCGGCCCAGTCGGCCGTGACCCACGGGCAGTTGTACTCGTCAGGGGCAAATTGAGGAAGATGCCACTCGGGCATCACGCTCATCCAGCGCATCGTGAGTGTCTGGCGCGAGCGCGGTCCCCAGTCGGCCCAGGTCACACCGTTCCCGGGGGTAGCGTTTTCCGGCCTGTTCTCCTTGGTCGAGTAAACGATCAGGTATTCGCGGTTTTCGTTCAGTACCACTTCGTCGTCCATCAGCACCCCGTAGTTCACCCCGGTGTTGTCTTTATTGTTCTCACCGCTCCCGTACTGGGAGATCGACCAGTATCGGACTTCCCCCCCGGTCATCACGGGTTCGGCGTTCCTGGTCTGTGGAAAGACCGGCATCTTGCCGGTGATGACGTAGACCTTCCCGGGGCCAAGTTGCAGTATCCTCGACAGGAAGTCGTTGTTGGTGCACGCCGTCGAGCATGTCTCATAACTGCCGGGTGGTTCGGCGCTCTCACCCCTGTTGAACATCAGCAGAAAGAAACTGCGGATTCTTTCCTTCACGTTGTCTGCCGGCAGCGGGCCGTACGGCTGCGCCAGCATGTAGTAGCCCGCGGTCTCGGGCCGCATCATGGCGAGGCCGAATATCTTCAGCCAGCCGAGCTGCGGGCCCATGGACGGCACGGGTTCCTTTGGCGCCTCGTAGCCCGCGCCGGTGGTCGAGTTCTGCCTCTTGGCCGCGAGCGAGAAATCCGGCTGCAGCCAGAACTCCTCCCCCGTCGAAAGCTGCAGCATTGCCTTCGGAAAACCTACTCCTCCATAAACACCCGCATCCTTGTCCGGAGCGTATATCCGCAGCCAGAGCACGGAGGGCGTGAAAACGTTGTCGCCCCAGGCTCCCGCGAACCCGAAGGGCGCACCGACTCTGGTGTTTCCCGGTGCCCTGTATTCGGGGTGCTTCATGGCCTGGGGATTCAACTCCACTGCGTTTCCAGCCGCCATGTCGAAGCTCACGTGGTAGTGTCGTGCCTCAGCCGTGCGGTCCGCCCCCACCCTGAAGGGATTGACGTTGCCGGGATCGGGCTCGATATCGGCGTCCACTATCGGTACCTCCGGGGTCTCCCCCATCCTGCCGCTGGCCGGGTGCTCCGGATCCAGCGGTGGGAGGATCTCCAGGTTCATGTAACGACTGTGGGGAAATTCGCCCTCTATGAGCAGCTTTGACCCGATGGGCGCCACGTATATGAGTTTCTCATACGTTACGTTGGCCTCTGAACCTATCATGTAGCATTTCTCGAACGTGGGGTCTATTTCGTGGCTGGGAATCGCGTACCATTGCTTCTCGGGCTCCACGTCCTCGGGGCGAACGAGCGTCCAGTCTTTCGTGTCCTCGGTATCGATAGTTTCAGGCAGTAGACCTTCAGGGAGCCTGGCATCGGCATCACCCTTCAGCCAGCGGCGGATGTAATCCTCAAGACGGTCGGATAGCTCCTGCGCTTCGGTATTGACCTCATCAATGTAGTCCTGTCCACGCACCTTGTTCCGCGTCGCCACCTCGACCCTCTCGGCCAGTGACATCTCCGGGAGCTGGACATAATCGTAGTAACCTTCGATGTTTCCTTCACGCTGCAACCGCTCCAGGGCTGAGTACTCAGACGTGTTCGCTTGATCCTCGGAGGTTCCGCACCCTGACATAAGACCTGCCACCGCGAAAGTAGTCAGCAGCAGTGAGGCGACCGCCATCCTCGCTTTCGTCGGATG
>JBDRNT010000045.1:0-61109 GCA_043810925.1 Candidatus Eiseniibacteriota bacterium | reverse complement strand
AGAATTCAAAGCCTGACCCCACGGTTTTCCAAGGGTTGACTCTTTAACCGGCAAATAGTAGTATTCCTTAGTCTCTTAGTATCTCGGAGTTTTGAGACCCGCTGGTATCTGTTTGTATTCAAATCTGTGCAAAAGTTGTCGTTTCTTGAGGGAGGTTGGTATGGCAGGAATCGTCGGATACGGGGCCTACGCGCCCATATACCGGATCAAAGTTGAGGAGATAGCCAAGGTCTGGGGTGCAGATGCCCCCAGCTACAAGCGCGGCTTAATGCTGAAGCAAAAGTCAGTACCCGCGCCTGATCAGGACGTCATTACCATGTCGGTTGAGGCTTCAAGGAATGCCATCATGCGGGCAGGAATTGACCCTAAGAAGATCGGGGCCATCTACGTGGGTTCCGAATCACATCCCTATGCCGTGAAGCCGAGCGGTACGGTGGTTGCTGAAGCCATCGGGGCGACTCCCAATATCCACTGTGCCGATTTCGAGTTCGCATGCAAGGCCGGCACAGAAGGCATGTTCGTCGCTCTGAGTCTCGTCGAGGCCGGTAAGATGGAGTATGCCCTCGGTATCGGGGCAGACACTTCGCAGGGCGCACCCGGTGATGCACTTGAGTATTCAGCGTCAGCGGGAGCTGCGGCCTTCATTTTCGGTAAGAACGATACCGTCGCCGAGGTCGAGCACACTTTTTCGTATATGACCGATACGCCCGACTTCTGGCGGAGAGAATACATGCATTACCCGCGCCATGCAGGCCGGTTCACCGGTATGCCCGCATACTTCAAGCACGTAACCGGTGCCGCGACGGCGCTGCTGGACATCTCGGGCACCAAGCCTGAGGATTTCGCTTACGCTGTTTTCCATCAGCCGAACGGCAAGTTCCCGACAACAGTCGGCAGGCAGCTTGGATTTAAGCCGGAGCAGATAGAAACCGGGCTCCTTTGCCCGAGACTGGGTAACACCTATTCCGGCTCCTCCCCGATGGGACTTACGGCGGTGCTCGATGTTGCCAAGCCCGGCCAGCTGATATTCATGGTGTCCTACGGTTCGGGGGCGGGAAGCGACGGCTTCATTTACAGGGTCACGGACCGGATAGGCAAGGTTCAGGATCTTGCCCTGAAGACGACTGACTATCTGGATAGAGAGACGATCCAACTTGACTACGGCACTTATGCTAAGTTCCGTGGAAAGATAAGAATGGGTGAATAGGCTGAAAACACTGATTGAGGAGCAATGATCATGGTAGATGTAGCAGTTATCGGCGTAGGCATGATGAAGTGGGGCGAGTTGTGGGACAAGTCCCTGCGGGCCGTGTTCGTCGAGGCGGCCCTCAATGCTATTGATGATGCCGGGGTCGACAGGATCGACTCCATGTATGTCGGATGTATGTCCTCCGGGCTCTTTGCCGGGCAGGAGCATCTCGGTGCTCTGATGGCCGACTATCTGGGTGTATGTCCCATTCCCGCAACAAGGGTTGAGTCGGCATGCGCATCGGGTGGAATCGCCTTTAGACAGGGTCTTATCGAGGTCGCCTCCGGTATGAGTGAGATCGTACTCGTCGGCGGTGTCGAGAAGATGACGGATGTCGACGGCGGTGGCGCGACCTATGCGCTTTCCACGGCTGCCGACCAGGAATATGAAGGCTATAACGGTGTCACCTTCCCGGGCCTCTATGCCATGATGGCAAGAGCTCACATGGAGAAGTACGGTACGACGAGGAAGCAGCTATCCGAGGTGTCGGTCAAGAACCACGACAATGGTTCGAAGAATCCCAACGCCCAGTACCGGATGAAGTTGACGGTGGATAAGGTAGCCAATGCGGTCATGGTCGCCGATCCGCTGACCATTCTCGATTGCTCCCCGATCACCGACGGGGCCGCGGCGGTTATCCTGTGCCCACTTGAGATGGCGAGGAAGATTTCCAAGAAGCCCTTCGTACGTGTGAGCGGCTCAGGCCAGGCGACCGATACGATTGCCCTGCACCAGCGAAAAGACATCACTCATCTTGCGGCCGCTGAGATCGCTGCCGAGAAGGCATACAAGATGGCGGGGGTCAAGCCCTCTGACATAGACCTTGCAGAGGTACATGACTGCTTCACTATTGCCGAGATCTGCGCCATCGAGGCCCTGGGCTTTGTCGAGAAAGGCAAGGGCGGTCCCGCATCAGAGAAGGGCGAGACGGCGATCGGCGGCAGAATTCCGATAAATACAAGTGGCGGACTCAAGTCCAAGGGCCATCCCGTGGGGGCTACCGGTGTCGCCCAGATTTGCGAGATAACCGAGCAGCTCAGAGGCGAATCAGGTGAGCGACAGGTCAAGGATGCCAAGCGCGGTCTTGCACAGAACATGGGTGGTACTTGTGCCAGTTCGGTTGTCCACATTCTGGAGGTAGCGTAGATGTCGACGTCAGCAAGATACTGGAGAGAGATACCTCAGCGCTACAGGTATGAAGCTTCGAAATGCAAGAGCTGTGGAACCGTCTGGTTTCCCCCGAGGCTCATCTGTGCTGGGTGCGGCAAGCGGGAGTTCGAAGATGTCACGCTTGCGAAGACGGGCAAGGTGCAGACCTTCACGATCATTCGAGTCGCTCCGACCGAGTTCCGTGACGAAGCCCCTTTCGCTGTCGGTGTGGTCAAACTCGATGACGGGGTCATAATCCAGTGCCAGATAGTCGATTGCCTGCCTGACAAAATCAAGACAGGCATGCCTGTTAAGATAGAATTCAGAAAGGTCAAGCAGGAGGGCGAGGCGGGCATCATCAACTACGGTTACAAGGCGGTGCCTGCGGCTTAAAAAGAGGGAGTGAGAGAGGTGAGCACTGCATTTCGGACTATCGAGGTCAAGTCTGAAAACAAGGTGGCGAGGATTACACTCAACCGTCCTGAGGTTCGAAACGCCTTCAATGAGGTGATGATTGAAGAGCTGATCCGGGCGCTTGATGCAGTCGAAAAGGATGAGGCCGTCCGGGTGGTAGTGCTTACCGGCAGCGGCAAGGCCTTCTGCGCGGGAGCCGACCTCAACTGGATGAAGAAGATGAAGGGCTTCACCTACGAGGAGAACATGAGCGACGCGCTTGAACTTGCCGAGCTGATGTTCAAGCTCTACAATCTCCCGAAGCCCACGATAGCGAGAGTAAACGGTGCCTCGATCGGAGGGAGCAACGGTCTGGTTGCCGCCTGTGACATTGCGATCGCATCCCACAGGGCTGAATTCAGCATGAGCGAGGTCAAGATCGGGCTAGTTCCTGCGTGCATCGGCCCGTATGTTCTTAAGAAGGTCGGCGAGACCGCATGCCGTGAACTGTTCCTGACCGGCGAACGGATATCCGCCGACCAGGCGAAAGCAGTCGGGCTTGTAAACGACGTCGTCACGCATTCCAATCTCTCAAAGCGGGTTGAAGAGAAGGTCTCGAACCTCGTCACAAGCGGCCCGCATGCTCTTGCGGTGAGCAAGGACCTTCTCAACAAGATCTCATTCATGTCACTTGCGGAAGCCAAGGAATACACAGCGCGTGTAATAGCTGAACTCAGATCGGGTGATGAGGCCCAGGAGGGCATGACCGCTTTCCTGGAGAAGCGAAAGCCCAGGTGGGTGGACTAACCGGCTCTGTAACGCTAAAGGCTTAAGCTGCATCTAATTCTGATAGATCTTCAAACCTTGGAGGAGGTAGACAATGCCACAAAAGGAAACCAATGTCGGTGATACCGCCCCGGACTTCACGCTCAAGGACCACCACGGCAACGACGTCACCTTAAGCGGGCTTAAAGGCAAGCAGGTCGTGCTCGGGTTTCATCCGCTCGCCTGGACGGGGGTCTGCACTCAGCAGATGAAAGACCTTGAGGCGAGTGCGGACAGGATGGACAAGCTCAACGCCGTGGCCCTTGGCATAAGCGTTGACAGCACGCCCTGTAAGAAGGCCTGGGCTGAAAGCATGGGTGTGGAGAAAATCCGGCTTCTTTCCGACTTCTGGCCCCATGGTGCAGTTGCCATCGAATATGGCATTTTCAGAGATGAACACGGCACCAGCAAGCGTGCCGTTCTCATACTCGACGATACGGGCAAGGTGAAGTTCAAGAAGATCTACCCCATACCGGAGCGGCCGGACATCGAGGAGATCATAGCCCAGCTCTAAAGCCGCTTTAGACGGGGAGGCCGAAACCTCAATCTGTGAGTCCGGGAGGGAATGATGCAAGAGTGCTCCATTTTGGTAGGTGGTCAGGCAGGCGACGGAATACGCCAGGTCGGAAGTCTCGTTGCCGGCATGCTGGCGAGCCTTGGATACCGCATATACTTCTGGGACGACTATCCTTCACTCATCCGCGGTGGGCACAACTTCAGCATCGTCCGGGCAAGCGAGAGCAAGATACTGGCCCGAAATGATGATCTCGATATCATCGTGGCCCTCAATCAAGAGACCGTAGTGAAGCATATGCCGCATCTCAGGCCAGACGGCATCGTGGTCTATGACTCCGACGAGGTCGATGCCGACGGCGTGGGTACGGCTTTTTCGAGTCTCGTGAAGCAGGCGGGCGGGAAGCCCATCATGAGGAACATCGCCGCCCTGGCTGCTACGGGCAAGATCCTGGGCCTTGACTGGGAAACAGTCAGGGGTGTGATCGAAGGCGGAGTCAAGAAGCAGACCGATCTCAATCTTAAGATCGGGGAGGCCAGCTACAAGGCGGCGGGCGAGCCGAGGTTCCATCTGGAGAGGACATCTTCCGAGCCTCTCCCGCTCATTCAGGGTAACGAGGCGATTGCCCTGGGAGCCGCCAGGGCGGGGCTTGGTCTCTATATCGCCTACCCCATGACTCCGGCATCGAGTGTGCTCCACTTCCTTGCACAGTATGAGGAAGAGCTGGGTCTTGTGACGTATCATCCCGAAAACGAGATAGCCGCCGCGATAAGTGCCATAGGCGGGGCCTATGCGGGAGCACGGACGATGGTGGGATCTTCAGGTGGGGGCTTTGCCCTCATGGTAGAGGGCTTAAGTCTGTGCGGCCAGAGTGAGACTCCCGTGGTCTTCATAGTCTCACAGCGGCCGGGACCAAGCACCGGTGTTCCGACATACACCATGCAAGGCGATCTTGGCTTCATCCTGAACGCGGGCCACGGCGAGTTCGTTCGCTTCGTCGTTGCGCCGGGTGACCCCGATGAGGCATTCCTGCTTACAGGACTTGCAATGAACACGGCCTGGAAGCATCAGATCCCCGCGCTTGTGATAACCGATAAGAACCTGAGTGAGAGCACTTACTCCTTCGAAAGCAAGGGTGATGAGGTAAGTCGGGAGGAAGCCACGTTGTGGGACGGTGAGGGTGACTACAAGAGATATCTTGCAGCCGAGGACGGCATCTCGCCGCTTGCCTTTCCCGGGAATCCGGGGGCAGTGGTCAAGGGAACAAGCTACGAACATGACGCCTACGGTATCACTACCGAAGAGCCGGCGGGAATTGCCGGCATGTATGAGAAGAGGCTCAGCAAGCTGCCGTATCTCAAACGTGAAGTCGACAACATGGAAGCCGTCAAGGTCTATGGTGATAAGAAGTCCCCCACGGCACTTGTAACCTGGGGATCGACCAAGGGAGCCTGTATCGAGGTGGCTGAAGCGATGGGTCTCAGGGTGGTCCAGCCGCTTGTGATGGAACCCTTCCCGGTGAACGCCTTGAAGGAAGCTCTTAAGGGAGCCAAGAACCTGATCGGTGTCGAGGTCAATGCGACCGGTTCACTCGCGCGACTCCTGGCATGTAACGGTGTTATGGTTGACGAGATGATACTTAAGTATGACGGGCGGCCTTTCACCATAGACGGGCTCCGTACGAGGGTAGAGGAGGTGACGAAATGACCGAGATCAAACTGGATACCTACGCAGCAAACACCTGGTGCAAGGGTTGCGGTAATTTCGGGATCCTCTCCAGCGTGAAGAAGGCACTCACGGGGCTTGTCGAGGGAGGCCTGCCCCCAGAGAACATCGTCCTGGCCTCCGGGATCGGCTGTCACGCCAAGATCGCGGACTATGTCAATGTCAACACCTTCTACTCGATCCACGGCCGGGTTCCGCCCACGATAACGGGAGTGAAGCTGGCCAATAGGCATCTCACGGTGATCGGCTTTGCGGGGGACGGTGACGGCTACGGTGAAGGGCTCGCACATCTCTTGATGTCGGCCAAGCGTAACATCGATGTTACCATGATCATTCACAACAACAGGGTCTATGGACTCACCACCGGTCAGTTCACACCCACGAGTCCGCTGGGTTTCCCGGGACGATCTACTCCCAGGGGAAGTCTGGAGGAGCCGATCAACCCGCTTGAGCTCATGCTTGCCGCGGGTGCTACGTTTGTTGCGAGGGGCTATTCCGTGAAAGCGGATCATCTTGCCGATCTCATGAAGCAGGCGGCACTTCACAAGGGCTTCGCCTTTATCGATGTGCTCCAGCCCTGCTTCACTTTCTTCAACACTTACCAGTTCTACAACAAGAACGTCTATGAGATGGAAGACCACGATGCCGGTAACCTCGAAGCCGCCCACGCGAAGGCAAGGGAGTGGGACGGAAAGGGAGAGGGTAAGATCCCGATAGGCCTCTTTTACAAGGTCGACAAGCCTGCATTCGACGAAAAATTACTCCGCGGACTCGTGCTTTCAGAGGCTAGGCCTGAACCCGACATATCCGCGATCCTCAAATCGCGTACGTAAAGAGCGCCTGGTGCCGGTTGTGAAGCTGCCGTGAAGGGCTGAGTATGGAAAAGATAGTCTACGAGCCCATAGGTCTAATCCACACACCTTTTGAGACACTTGAGGGAATGCCGATCCAGCCGGCCGGTGCGAAAGGGATTGAGGGCTGGGTGGAGGTGGAGCCCCGTTACAAGGAAGCGCTCAGTGATCTTGAAGGTTTCTCACACATATTCCTCATTTACCACCTGCATAGATCGAGCGGATATTCGCTCAAGGTTGTGCCCTTTCTCGATACGGTCAAGCGTGGTCTCTTCTCAACACGGGCGCCCAGGAGGCCCAACCCGATCGGCATCTCCGTTGTGAGGCTAAAGCGCGTGGATGGTAACAGGGTATACGTTGCAGATGTGGATATGCTCGACGGTACGCCGCTTCTTGATATCAAACCCTGCGTGCGCGAGTTCGACGCAACCGAGGGCGTTAAGATCGGCTGGCTCGAGGGCAAGACCCAGGAGGCCCTCGATCAGAAGTCAGACACCCGCTTCAGTGAGTGAGAGGCGTTACGGAATCCGAACGATCTTTACTGTTCCGGCGACCCTGCCGTCCACGGTTACCTGCATGAAATAGATGCCCGCTCCGGCGGCCGGCCCCGATGCAGTATGGCCGTCCCAACCTATGATATGCCTTCCTGAGGGTAGACTACCCGTCAGAGCGACACTGACGCTGCGACCTCTTATGTCGAAGACTTCGGCCCGAACATCGTAAAGCTGCTTCCCACCCGCCGATGGCGTTCCAAGTACCATCGGCACGCGTGCCTCTGATCGAGCGGGGCTGGGATAGGCGCTTAAGACCCGGGTCCTGTCCGGTCTGTCACCCGGTGTAACCCCTGCCTCACAGCACGGGCATGGATCGGGGACGCCGTCGCCGTCACCATCAACCTCGACCTCGCTGAAGTTGTCGACAGCAGGAAGCACAGCCGACACGTTGTTGGGTGCCGAGTCGCCGCCAAGCTCTCCGCTGGGCTCGGGGTCCCAGCATACGGATGCAACGACACCTATCCTGGTGTTCGGCGGTACGAGCCCCGGTCCCAGACCGTAGAGCACGTCCCATGGGATCGCGATCTCGCTTCCACCGTCGTAGCCATAGACATGTTGCGGATCGAAACTCATGACGATCTGCGAGCGTATGTCCTCGCTGGTGGTATCACTTAAGAGCCGCCACATGGACTGGCCGTCAGAGCCTCCCTGGTGCTGGTATGCTCCCATCTCGTAGTCAACCTTGAAGCCGGTCGCGCTGAATGTGGCGCCACGTTCCCAATGGTCGATAGCAGTAAGATCGGTGAACCCGTCGGGACCGTCAACGTCGGTGTCGAGATAAAGGACCCAGGAGTTGCCCTTTACATGACCGCGGATGCCGAGATAGAGATAGGTCGAGTCCCAGTCAGCGTAGACTATATTGATCTCATTCGTATCTCCCGGTCCCGAGCCGTTCCAGGCCGAATCCCACCAGTCCTCAAGCCTGAGCCGCGGACACTCCCAGTCGGTATCGGTAAGCCAGCCGTCGATCTGTATCTTCGTGACGGGCGCGATATTGATCGGTACGTCGTCTACGTTGGTGACCAGGTCATTACCGTTTCCTGAGGCGTCCTCAACCGATGAGGCCGCAAGCAGAAGTTCGATTGGGCCCGTCAAGGCTTCAATAGCGGTCGCCGTCGCAGTACTCAGATCAAACCCGAGACCTTTACTGAAGCCGGTGGTCACCAGCGAATCCGATGTGGTCATGGTCACATCCGCGATGCCGTCATCGTCATCATCAAATGCAAACCCCGTTACAACCACGCTCGATGCATCGATCGCTTCATCGAAATATATTATGAGATGATCGTTGGCCGAGTAATGCGTACCGCTGAGCGGTGACGGCGCGATCCGGTCGACAAGACTGTCACGAAGCGCCATCAGTTCGGCGATGTTACCGCTGGTATCGGAAGGGCTTGTGTAGCCGCCGTAGACATAGACCTCGAAGGGGCTGTCACCGTAAAACTCGTCGCCCTCAAGCAGTGTGGCCGAGAACTGAAGATTGTGTGTCGCCCCTCCGCTTCCGACGATGATCGCCGCTGTGGCATCGGTATTGGTGTTCTTCTGTCCGAAGTAACCACCACCGTCTGGGTCCCAGACACGCTCGAGCGATTTACCCGACCACGTAAGATCGAGGTTATCGGGGCAGAAGCCGTTCTTGACATAGACACGATCCCCGCCGGCCATGTACTGCACCTTGAGATAGGAATCACCATAGGTGAGGGAAATCGTCTTGGTCACGGCCGCATGGACCGCCCGGGCCTCAACTGTGCCTCCCGATGCAGTCGTTACCTCAAGGGTATAGAGTTCATGCTCGCGGTCGATCCCGGCCACACTCACATCTGAAAGCACGGCCACGTGATTTGTTTCGTTGTAATCGCCGTCGGTGTCGGGCCAGTAGGCGTTGTCATTGGAGACAACACTGTAGTCATAATCCACGCCCTTACAGAAGAGCCACTGGAGCTTGCCGCCGATCGCATCAAAGACGGCGAGCAGGCGGTCGTTAAACATGACGAGTTCATCCACACCGTCGTCATCGAAGTCGGATGTGTAGGCTCCCGTCGTATCGGCATAGAGGCCGCCGGCCCAGCGTGCGGCCTCGGCATGAGCATTACCCGAACGCATGTGGTTGCTGTAATGGTGCGCCCAGCCTGATATCTCGCCCTCGTCATGCCAGCCCGTCTCGTGCAGGTTGGTCATAAGAACATACCAGGCCATTTCGCGCAGGTTGTTGTCGGGTACACTCAGAATCTTGGTGAGTGTGAAATTCCACTGGGTCCCGTAGTCCCACTTGGGAATGTGGCCGTCGAGGTTGGAGTCCCCGGCGTAACCTGCCCAGTCCCCGTACCACTGGTTGTTGCCTCCGCCATAGCCATAAAACTCGCCCAGGAGGCCGTAGGTCCCGTTCTGGAGCGTGAGAGCCTGGGTCGTGAAGCCGGCGTCCATGAGCACGTCCGTGAGTTTCCAGACTCCGACACTGGTGTTTCCACTACATTGCTGCAGCAGCCAGATGTAGTTATTGAGCGCATCAGGGTTTACGGCACCCTGAGAAACCTCGGCCGCCACCTCGGCATCGTTCGCATAGAGTATGATCTCATCCGAGGTGCCCGCCAGGATCGTATTCCAGGCATCACCTGCACTCCAGTTGACCTGGCCCACAAAGTCGTTATCAAGGGGCAGAATCTTGACCGAGTTATAAGTGTAGATGTGATGATCGTTGAACGCGTTGTTGTTGTAGCCACAGTGCACATAGTCGTCGAGGATGACGGCCCACACGCCGTTGTCCGTGAAGTCATCACCGATGTAGTCGATCACATTGGCGGAGGCGGTTATTCCGTTACCGTCAAGGTCGGGGTTTTCGACCCACACCCGCTCTGGTACCCAGGCCACGCGCGGTACGTAGCTGTAGTGGGTCAGGATCATGTCGTTTTCGACATCGACCGACTTACCGTTTATCTCATCACGGATGAAGGGCATGATTTGCTGGCCCAGAGCCGATGTCAGAATTTCGTATCTACCGGCGGTAACCCCCGCTGCTATCCAGTCGTTAAAGGTGGGGTCGTGCCACTCGGCGGCCGATATCAGGAGCCCGCCCTGGTGCCAGTTAAGCGGGAGGTTGTAGTAGTCATGCGCGGCCAGCAGTTCGTCCGCACCGTCGTCGGGGTTATTGGGATCGCCGTCGTAAGAAGCCAGCTCCTCCCGCTCGCCTCTAAAGACCGTGGTGTAGGTGAGTCCCTGGTTGAGATGCTGGGCAAAGGCGACGTTATGCGTGTTACTCGTCGGCGAGTTGGTTGCTGTGATCTCATCGAGAACCGCCCCGTCGGAAGCCGTGAACACGTAGAATTTGATCGGAGTGGCCTCGGCCTCAGCCGCCTGCGCGGCTACTGCTCCGTAGCGGTTCTCACTCTCGCCGGAAGCGGCGGCGACAGCTCTTTTAAAACCACCCGGCAGCCAAAGGCTGGTCTCCATTGTTCCCCAACGCCGGGAACCGATCACACGCCGGAGCCGCTGTGTCTCTTCCTGGGCCAGACCGGAGTCGAGCACGCGGGCCACAAGTCGGCCATCGCTCTCCACCAGCTCGACCGCCCGGTCCCACGCAAAGGGCGCAGTCCCAGTGACATCACCCGGAAGTGCCGTCGTCCCGCCGGGCATATAGTCCATCAGTACATAGGCCTCGATTCCCTCGGCGAGCAGCGGGTCCGATTCGAACACACCAGGCGGCCGGAAGAGATTGACACGCATCGATAGCCTGTCGGTCTCCTGATCGAAGTAAAACCCCATGAGATCACCCTTGCCTCTACGGCCCGAGGCTCCGTCATAGACGGGATCAAGGGCTTTTACGTGCTCACGCTGCCAGACCGCGGGATCGCCTGAGATCTCGAGTCCCGGTACGGCCGTTTCCGGGGCCGTCCAAGCCTCGGATGTCGCGCTTCCGAGCGTGTAAGGGAGGGTGAGGATAGCAATGACAACAAGACCGAAAGTCGCCGCCCAAAGACTGGTTTTCATACTCTTCTCCTTCTGTTAGATATGCTGTACACTCTCTATTTTAACACATTTGGAGGGGTTTGTAAATCAGCATGAGACCCCTGTTTTATGCTACTGGGGTGCCGGCTGAGGCACCTCCGTCACATGGCCGTCGCCCCCCGTCGGCAAACACGTTGACAGATGCCTGAATCCCCGGTAACTTGGCGAGCAGTGTGGGTCCCTGCTAAGGGAGTGGACAGTCAGCGGAGCAGAAGAGGGGACAGATGGACATCGAAATCTCGACTGATGAGTTCCCTGATATCAGTCAACTCGTAAGCCTGTTCCGGCAGGCCGGTTGGGCTGATAAGACTGATCAGGCAAGGGTTCAGGCAATGATCGAAAATTCGAATATTGTTGTCACTGCATGGGACAGGAAACGAATGATAGGGTTTGCGAGGTGTATGACAGACCATGCTTTCAATGGTCAAATCAACAACGTTGTTGTGGATGAAGAGTACAGGGGGCGAGGTATCGGAAGACGGTTGATCAAGGCGATTCTGAGCAGCAGTGACAAGGTCACTTATGTATTGAGGGCGGACCCTGATAACATAGGGTTCTTCCGGAGGCTGGGCTTCGAAATCTCCGATTTGACTGTTGTGTACAGAAGGGAAAAGTGATACCGGCTGCCGCCCGGAGGCCGATGAGTCGGAACGGCTCGCACGATTCCTGCATCGCCTGTCCGGTCTCCTACGCAGACAGCGCACCCAACCGGGAGAGACGGAGCTAGCCTGAGACAGCCTGACACTCAGGCCGTGAGCAATTGCATTGACAACCGCCTGATTCTGCGGTAATCGGTAGTTCGCTGAAACAGAGACGATGAAATGGACGAGACGAATCCGTACCTGAAAGCCGCGTTCATGGAGGTGGTCGACAACCAGATCGCAAACAATGATCCTCCTGAGACTCGGGAGACGCTCAACCGCCTGACATCACAGGGAATTTCCGAGGAGGACGCGAGGCTATACATCGGCCAAGCAGTCTGTATAGAAGTTTGGGACATCATGAAGAACAAGCGAGTATTCAACCTGGAGCGGTTCGTGCGGAATCTGGAGAACCTTCCGGAGGAACCGAAAGAATGATGCAGCGAACATGTGCATTCAGCGGTCATGCTCGGCGTCACGGCTCTGACAGAGCAAGAGCCTCGCCGCCTTGCTCACCGCTGATTCACGCCGTTTGGCGCCAAGAACACAGGAACTTCCAATGAACAATTGTCCAACTGCATTTAAGCAAGACAGTTCAGGTTGACTTAGAAAACATTGGAGAAAGAGATGAGTGATAAACAATACGCAATCACTTTGGATAAAGAACGGTGCATAGTGCGTTTGATTGTTCATGGTGAAATCGCAAAGGATGTTGGCGAGAGGATTATCACTCAAGCAAGAACAACAGCTGCGGAAAATCAGTACAATATTCTGTGTGATGTCAGGCAGGCAAGAGTGAAGGCGTCTTTTGCCGATTGGTTCTATCTACCAAGAAAGCTTGCCGTATTCCAAAAAACACGGGCTGTCAAGACAGCGATACTGATAACCTCTGGGCAACAAGAAGAGGAATATAAATTCTTTGAAACCGTTACGCACAATCTTGGAATAGGCCATAAGATTTTCTTACAAGAAGATGATGCTCTTGATTGGCTGAAAGAAGTCATGGTGGAAAAGGGATAAACAAGAAAATGATTCTACCAAGTTCTGGTAACAGCAAGGAATTCATGAAAAGGAAAGCTGCCCGACCAGGCTAAAGCATCCGACGCGAAAAGCCAGGGGCTGATGCCAACGTTGGATCAATCATGGAAGGAGAGAGACATGCAACTGCCGGAGTATGTGACTGCTGACGAGGTAAAAAGAGTCTGCAACGAAATCGGCTTGCGAGACTGGTCCAAAATCACGGATCCAACCGTTTCGGAGGAAGAGGCATCCACGATTCTCAATATTGTGAATACCAAAGAAATGAATATTCCCCTCAAGGCTTTCCGAAAAGGCTTGGAAGTTGAGCTTGAACATGGAACAAGATTTGAGGATGCGAATGTAACGAACAACCACCCAGTCTTGACGGGCAAGATTGTTATCGCACACCTTAAAGAGACTATGGACTATTATGAAAGAATCGATGTTGCTGAAATGGAAGGCGACTTACTTAAGGCTATTCTGTCTCGAAATATAGAGAAGATAGAGTCAAAGTACAAAGCACTCATCGAGGTCCGGAATGTGCTGAATCAAGCGGTTGCTGACCAATTGACTAAACGGATATAGCAAGCGTCTGCACAAGGACCGCTCGTACCTCGCGGCCTGTGAGGCGAGGCGTCAACCTGGCGTACGCCGAGTACATACGGGTTCAATAGACTCTTCACTGCTGATCTACTGGATGTAGCCGAGGGCTTTGAGCCTTTTCTTGGTGTCATCTGCGAGATTGACCGGCGTATCGACCTGACGTCCGCTCTCGGAGCGCCAGATCACAATGTAGGGTGGCAGCGGTCTTGTGGTCGGTTCCCCCTTGGATAGTTCCCGACGGGTCTTGTTCTGCTTAAACGGCATGACGCCCGGATTCGTGAGACCACTTCCAAGGTATGTCCTTTCCGGCGCGGTCGCACCGTCGATCCTTATATCGAATCCGAGGAGAGCGCTCTCGGGCTCGATCTTAAGTGCCATGGTGAGTGCCCCATCTGTGTTGATCCCGGTGAGCGTGAGGCCATGCTCTTGAGGGGTTTGAGTGCGCTCGAGTCCGAGCTCTTCAGAGTCAACGAGGTG
Source organism: Candidatus Eiseniibacteriota bacterium (assembly GCA_043810925.1). Taxonomy (GTDB): domain Bacteria; phylum Arandabacterota; class Arandabacteria; order Arandabacterales; family Arandabacteraceae; genus Arandabacterum. The sequence goes on along the minus strand of JBDRNT010000045.1, from coordinate 47,106 downwards.
CCCGTCTCTGTCAAACACCCCGCAGATCTCGAACTCGCCGGCACTTCGCCCTGAAGGCAGCGAAAGGGCTATGTCGAAGGTGTGATCTTCACCGGCCATCTCGACGTACCAGGTTTCTGAGATACCGCAGACGGTCCGGAATAGCACTTCCTCAAGTACCCTGCGCGTCCCGGGATGCGTGGCGATCGCGTTCACCTGCTCGTAGGGATCACGCCTCAGATTGTAGAGCATCTTCTCGCCGGTCACGGTGTCACATATCAATTTCCATGGATGGACAGTCACACTCTTCTTCTCCGTACCGTAGAGGATTGATTCAGAGTATGCAAACGTCTGAGGAAGCAGAGTTTCCTTCGAATCGTCCGGGTTCTGATTGCCTGCAATCAACGGTCTCAAGCTGGTACCCTCGAAATGGGTCCCGGGCTTGATACCCATGAGCTCAAGAACGGTCGGCAGCACGTCCACCAGTCTGGCTTGGCCGGTGACTCTCGCTTTCTCGGGGACAACTCCGGGGAGGGAGAATATGAGCGGAACCTTTATCAGTTCGTCGAAGAGCGTGTGCCCGTGCTCAAAGCCGCCGTGATCGAAGAACTCCTCACCATGATCGCTGAGAAGGACGATGAGCGTGTTCGATTTCAGTCCGTGATCCGTAAGGCCCCTGAGCAGCTGTCCCACGGCCTCGTCGGTGAATGCTATCTCACCATCGTAAAGAGCCCTGAGGTGATTCCAATCCGCCTCTGCACGGGGATCACCCTTGAGCGAAAGGGCCCGCCTGGCACAGGCGTAGGTGTCACGGTCAAAGCCCTTGCTCACTCTGCCGCTGTAACGCGGATCGAAGAGCGTGTCATAGGGCGCGGGTGGTGAGTATGGAATGTGTGGATCGAAGTAGTGCACGAACATGAAGAAAGGTCCATCCTTGTGATCGTCTATCCACCTAAGCGCCTCTCGTGTTACCGCATCTGCCGGTCTATCCTTCCAGCCCGGTGTTCCTTCGTAGGATTCGAAGCCTCTATCGACACCGTACTCAGGCGAGAGGGCCGGTCCGTTTATGATGGCCCCCGTCGAGTAGCCCTGTTTGAGCAGTATCATTGCCAGGGGAGGGAAGGAAGTCCGCATGCTGTGTCCGAAGTGACCGGCACCTGCTCCCATGAAGCCTGCGCCGTGCTGGGTCGGATAGAGTGATGTGAAAACTGTGGCGAAGGATGGAAGTGTCCAGGGTGACTGACTCACCGCATCCTCGAAAAGCACGCCTTCGCTCGCAAGCCGGTCTATGTTTGGACTGGTCACTCTGTGATACCCGTAGCAACCCAGGTGATCCCGCCTGAGGGTATCGATCCCAATCAGCACAAGGTTTGGCTGCCTGTTTCCCGTTCGGCACGAGACCGTCAGGCAGATACATGCAAGAAGCAAGAGCAACGACCTGCTCGATGTCTTCATCTGCTACGAGCCTACCTCTCATACAGGTCATGCAGGGGTACATCCGTCGGTCGCGGCAGCGACGGACCGGCGTTACACGGGAAACCAAACCGGTGACAGGGGAGCTTACCGGCTACACAGGGGAGTTCGGCCTGTTACAGGCCTCGCCAATACTATATTCAATCTTTGCATCAGTGTCGCGGGGTTTTCTGCCGGGAAAAGCACAAAATCCGGGGGGCGTCACGTGGTCCGTGTAGCATCGGTCGCTGTGCCCGACATATAGCCTGAGCCGTCTGTAATTACTAAACTGTCACCGAATTGTGTGTCACCGAATTATGTGCGGGTTCTTCTTTGTCATGTACCTGAGGTCATCTTTGATCTTCGAGTCCTGCCAGCCCTGCTTCATATAGAAGCCGTAGGCGCGAAGCGCGGGGTCGGTGTCCGTCGTAAGCCAGATCTCGTCCCAACCGGCCGACCAGAGCCATTCTTCGACGAGCGTGAGCAATCCTGCACCGATACCTCTGCCTTCGTATTCCGGCAGTACGGCTATCACCCACATCTCGCCGGTCTCGCGATTACCCATTGTGAACCCAACTACCCTGCCCCTATCCTCACACAGCCAACCACGGTGCGAAGTCACGAGCATTTCGCGTACCGACTCCTCGGTTATTCCGAGATTGTGAAGCTCCTCGAGAAAAAGCGTATTCTCACGGGTTGCCACACGTACTACGAAGAGCGCGGGCACATCAGTGTCTGTGATCTCTCTGAAAACCATTTATCCACCTGCATCAGGGCTGCGACGTCACAATGAATTCTATCAGTAACAAGTCACACCCATGAAGTCAATGCATTCCATCGGTGATGGTTGACTGATCCCCGGTGCTTCACCGGGCTAAAGAAGCCGGAACCGCGAACCCAGGAAATCAGTAGACTGTCACCGGATTATCTCACCGGACTATCCCCCTGACTGGCGAACCCAAGAAATTGGCAAACCGTCACCGAATTATCTTTTGACCGGGTGGCAGCCGGTGTCATATAATCATTACAGCGATGGCGGAAGCAAAGCGTAAGGGAGGATTGACCCCTGGGAGCACCTCTCGAAGAGTGTATCATGCTGCTTAAGGGCTGCTGCGTACGCCCCCCGTGCGCACGATACATTCCACGGCCAGTGGTCGTGGTGCACCTGGAATCTGACTCGAGTCCGGAGGATCGCTAGCCATGGTCGACACCAGGAGCGACAGTTACCTGAAGAAACTCGAAGAGGAGAACCGGCGGCTCAGGGTGTCGCTTGAGGAACTCACGATTCTCAACGATATTACCAGGGCGATCAGCGCGGCTTGGTCGGTCGACAGGATCATGGAGCTGATCGTTAAGAAGTCCATCAAGCACATCAAAGCCGAGCAGGGTGCTGTGATGCTGCTCGATCCCAAGAATGAGGAGAAACCCTTTCAGACTATGATCCGGCGGGCGGATATCACCGAGACGACGTTGCCGTTTCGCCTCGATACCCAGCTCATAGGATGGCTTCTTAAATACAAGAAACCCCTGCTCTCAAATGACCTTGAGAACGACGAACGCTTCAAGGTCGATCGCACCAAAGACCAGCCTATCCGCTCGGTTTTGAGTGTCCCCCTGCTTTTCAAGGGTCGGATGATCGGCTCACTCAATGTCTTCAACAAACGAACTGAAGAAGGCTTCACCGATGCGGACAAGCGGCTGTTGAGCATAATCGGGACCGAGTCGGCACAGGTCATCGAGAGCGCCCGTCTGTATGAGGATGAGCAGGCCCTCAAGGTCATGCAGAAGGAAATGAAGATTGCCTACAAGATACAGGTGGGCTTGCTTCCCCAGGGTGCACCTGACATCCCGGGCTATGATATCTGGGGCAGGAGTATCCCCGCCAAGGATGTGGGAGGCGACTATTTCGACTTCATCCCGCGGGAGGGGGCGCGCCTTGGTGTCTGTCTTGGAGACGTCTCGGGCAAAGGTATGCCTGCGGCCCTGCTGGTTGCGAACATACAGGCAGCGCTCAGGGGGTATGTCTTGCAAGGTCTTTGCCCGGAGGACTGTCTCGGACGGTCGAATGAGCATCTGCTGACGGGCATGAACCTGGATCGGTTTGTGACTCTCTTCTATGCCATGCTCGACAGCAAGGCCCATGATCTGCACTATTCCAATGCCGGTCACAACCCGCCATTCCTGTTCAGGGCGGGTAAAGAACCGAGGCGGCTGGAAGTGGGCGGAGTCGCCCTTGGTTGTATGGGTAAGGCAATCTACACGGCAGGCAGGGTCACGCTTGATATGGGAGACATACTGCTTGTGTATTCAGATGGAATCACCGAGGCGATCGACAGGCAAGAGCAGCTCTTCGGAGAAACTCGGTTAGCCGAACTGGTCACGGCCAATTCCGGGGATACTGCAGAACGCCTGGTCGAGAGGATTGTAGAAGCAGTCCAGCAGCATGCAGGCGAGCTGCCGCAGATGGACGACATGACGGCCGTCGTGGTAAAGCGGTGCAATTGATGATCGAGAAGCGCTTTAACAGGAAAGTGGATGCACTTGACGACATTTTCCCCTTTATATCTGAATTTGGGACTGAGAATGGTATTTCCGAGACAGACATGTTCAAAGTCAGCCTTGCAATTGAAGAGCTTTTCGTTAATATGGTAAGACACAATGTTGGGGGTGGCAGCGATATCCTGATCGGTCTTGAGAAAGCCGGTGAAAGCCTGACGGTGTCTCTGACGGACTTCGACGTCGAACCGTTCGATATCACAGAGGCTCAGGAGTACGACACCGGCCGGCCGCTTAGTGAGCGTCCGATCGGCCGCCTGGGGGTCCACCTGGTCAAGCGAATGATAGATGGGGTCAAATACGAATACAACGACAGGCAGAGCAAGATCACGTTGGTAAAGGATCTGGGGAACGTAAATGTTTAGCGTAGAACTTCGCGAGGGTGATGTGGTTGTGATGTCAGGGCGATTTGATGCCGCGCAGGTGGAGAAAGCGCAGGCTGAGTTTGAAAAGATCAGCAAGAGTTCAGTGGTGGATTTCGAGAATCTTGAATACATCTCCAGTGGCGGCCTGAGTGTGCTCCTGAGCACACAGAAGCGACTGAGTGAGGCCGGTCATCAGCTCAGACTGAAGAATATGAATAAGCATATCCGAGAAGTCTTCCAATATGCGGGCTTCGACATGATCTTCGAGATCGAGTAGTAAGATTAGCAGAGTGGGCGCCCTGGCACGGAGGGCCGTAGTGCGTGGTGCCCGGGACGGGGGGCAATGGAAGCACGCCCCTAAGGGCAGGAGGTTTCGCGGCAGGGACTCTGGCTGCAGAAAATCGCCAACTTCTCGAGTCCTGCAATGTACTTCATATGGAACGCAACGATAAGGACCTGGTAAGGGAATGCTTGGAGGGTATTGAGCAAGCATTCGAAGAACTTGTGAATCGATACCAGAAGGTGGTGTTCAACGTGGCGTACAGGATGGTCAACGACTATGACACGGCGGAGGACATCACCCAGGTCGTTTTCATCAAGAGTTACGAGAAAATGGATTCGTTTGATCCCAAGTACCGGTTCTTCAGCTGGCTCTACCGGATAGCGATCAACGAGGCGCTCAATCACATCAACCAGCGCAAGCGCATGACCGAGTTGACCGCGGACATGGTTTCGAAGGGCAAGGCGCCGGACGAGGCATACAGCGATACTGAGTTGAGCCGCAAGATGGGGGAGGCCTTGATGGAGCTCGACCCCACCTACCGCACCGTCGTTGTGCTCAAGCATTTCAGGAACCTCTCCTACAAGGAGATGAGTGACATTCTTGAGATCCCGGAGAAGACGGTCAAATCCAGACTGTTTACAGGCAGGCAGCTTCTGAGGAAGGTGCTGGTGGCCCGAGGGATAATCGGAAATGAATGAGCAAGAGTACATCGAGCTGATAGACAAGGAGATGGCCGGGACCATAAGTCCGGACGAAAGAGAAGCGCTCTATCAGTACATGCGAAAGACCCCGGGTGCGCAGAAACTCTATAGAGAGGTCCTTCAAACCTCCAATCTGCTCAGGCAAGTCAGTGACGTCGAGCCGCCCGGGCACCTCAAGCAGAGCATAATGAATTCGCTGGATTTCAATAGACACCGGGCCAGGGGCGGCCGGCCCGTGATGCGATTCCTGCTAAAGGCAAGACAAGTAGGCCTCAAACCGCGGCTGGCGTACGCATTCGCCCTCGGGATGGTCGTGGGCCTGGTGGTTTATTCCGTGTTCCTGACCGCTCCCGGGGGAAGGTACGGCTCCGACGTTAGAGAGATGTACGGTACGATCGGCATCAGCGAAGAGTCGCGCTTCGCGCCGGTAGAACGGGTGCCGGTCGACATGCCGGAGGCTACGGGAAGCGTAAACCTGTTGCGGTTTGAGGACCTCTTGAGGTTCAAGGTGATACTCGAGAGCACGGACGCGTTTGAAGTGCTGCTACTGTACGATCCTGCCCAGATGGGTTTCAGCGGTCTGAGACCTCTGGCCTACGGGGAGATTGGCCTTGAGACTGACGACGGCTGTGTCAGTGTATCGGGGTCCGGGGCAGTGGAGTTCATGCTGGCTTTCGTCACGCAGACGGCTTCGGCCATACCCGTCGATTTCAAGATAATGGTCTCGGGTGAGACTATCCTGAGCCACAGATTTGATGTAGGACCGGAGCCCGAGACGCGGACCGGTGAGGAAAAACCGGGGGAAAACGGGAGGAAATGATGGTTTTGGCTCCAACATTTTGGACTCTGTTCTGTAATTAGGGTGTGGAGGAAGAAGAGGAGGTAGGAGAATGGATCGTCAAACGAACCTTAGAAAGGAAAGGGGGGGATCGAGATGACGGAGAATTCCGGCAGGCCGAGTAAGCACGGACGTTGGGCTGTGATAATCGGTGTGGCGGTGGTGGTCGTGGTTGTCATCCTGGTCGTCGCACGGGTTCAGAGGGAGGCGCCCACCGAGGATGTTAAGGCGACAATCGGTGGCGTCGAGAAAGCCGAGAAGTACCGTGCCGAACAGATGGCGGACGCGGATGTCATCCTTGAGGATGCTGAATTCCACGCGCTGCTTCAGCGTGATGACGTTCAGACCCTGCTGGGTGACCCGGCGTTTCAGGCAGTCATGGCCGATCCGAACTTCACTGATGGACTGGCTGACCGTCCATGGAAGTGGCAAATGCTGTTTGCCGATGCCGAGATGGCGGCTCTCCTGGGTGACCCGGAGTTAGGCACTATCCTTGCTGAGGCAGACGTTGCAGCCGTCTTTGGTGACCCCGAGTTGATGGAGGTGCTGGCTGATCGTCCGTGGAGGTGGCAGAAGCTCTTTGCCGATGCGGATGTGATGGAAGTGCTGGCCGACCGGCCATGGAGATGGGAGAAGCTCTTTGCCGATCCGGAAGTAGCAGTCCTGTTCGGCGATCCGGAAATAGGAGAGATCCTCGGCGAGGCCGAGATAGCAGCTGTTCTTGCGGATCCCGAAATAGCGGATCTCTTCGCCGATGGAGAGATTTCCGCTCTGTTTGCGGATCCGGATATCGTCGCTATTCTGGCCGAGCCGATGGTCATGAAAGTGCTGGCCGACCGCCCGGGGCGGTGGCAGAAGCAGTTTTCCGATCCCAAGTTCGAGGCGGAGCTCGGGGATCGCCCGTGGAAGTGGCAGCAGCTCTTTGACAACGCGCACTTCCAGACGGTGCTTAATGACCGTCCGTGGAGGTTCCAGAGGTTGTTTGCCGATCCTAACGTGGTCGCTGTGCTGGCTGATCGTCCATGGAGATTTCAGAAGCTCTTTGCTGACGCTGACTTCGTTGCTGCTCTTGGTGACCGTCCGTGGAGGTTCCAGAAGCTGTTTGCCGACGCGGACTTCATGGCGGTGCTGAATGACCGTCCGTGGAAGTTCCAGAAGTTATTTGCCAATGCGGACTTCGCGGCTGATCTGGCTGACCGGCCATTCAAATGGCAGAGACTCTTCGCCGGTGATCAAATGACTGCGGTGCTGGCTGATCGTCCATGGAGATTTCAGAAGCTCTTTGCCGATCAGAACCTGGTGACGATACTGAATGATCGTCCGTGGAGATTTCAGAAGCTTTTCGCAGATGCGGACTTCGTTGCAGCGCTCGGTGATCGTCCGTGGAGATTTCAGAAGCTCTTTGGCGATCCGAAGCTGATGACGCTCATGGCTGAGCCTGGGTGTGCGGGTCTTATGGCTGATCCCAACTTCGTCGGGGTGATGAGAGACCCCGATATGCGGGCGAAGTTCATCGCGAAAGTCGGCCCGTAGGATCGTCGTGAGACGGATCGAGTAGATCTGACAACGATCCAAGCGCGGAGATACCACACGATGAGTGTGGTATCTCCACTTATAATCGGTGGGATAGGTTCCGAGGTGTGGCAACATGCTGTGAGAACCTCGTGCGTCTGTGGTATCCTGACCGGGGGTGGTAAGCGTATGACTATCCGAACGTTGCCGGGAATATGCATATCCGCTGGTTTGATCCTCATCCTCATACCACAGGCTCTATTTGGGCAGCTCTATAGACTCGAAACCGAAAACCTCAATCTGATATATGCCGGGAAGGCCCTCGAGTACATGACCCCGCACGTTGTCAACTGCTATGAGCGTTCCCTTGCGTACCATCGGGCCTTCTTTGACTATGACTCGCACGAGAAGGTTACTATCCTGCTTCAAGACTTCTGGGACTACGGGACCGGGGGGACGGGTGCGGTCCCCAGAAATCGTATGGCCCTCAATATAGCGCCCTTCAGCTATGTCTACGAGACACGACCGGCCAATGAGCGGATGAACTGGCTCATGAACCACGAGATGGTCCATGTCGTCTGCAGCGACAAGGCATCAGGTACCGACAACTTCTTTCGGTCGATCTTCTTTGGTAAGGTGTCGGCTACTGCACAAGATCCCATTTCCATGCTTTACAGCTACTTGACCGTTCCAAGATGGTACTGCCCCCGGTGGTATCACGAAGGGATCGCCGTCTTTATGGAAACGTGGATGGCAGGCGGGCTCGGTCGTTCCCTCGGCGCGTACGATGAGATGGTCTTCCGCACGAAGATCCGGGATGGGAACTACATCTACAACGCCGTGGGACTGGAGTCAGAGGGTACGGCGTCGGATTTTCAGGTCGGCGCGAACTCTTATCTTTACGGAACCCGCTTCTACAGCTACCTCGCGCTTGAACACGGTCCGGAGAACTTGATCAAGTGGGTTACACGTACTGATGACAGCAAACGCTACTTCAGTTCTCAGTTCAAAAAGGTATATGGTGTTTCGCTCTCCGACGAATGGTCAAGATGGGTTAAGTGGGAACACCAGTGGCAGGAGGCTAACCTCGAAAGGATCCGGTCATATCCCACAACTGCGTTTCGCCCGCTGTCACCGCACGCGCTCGGGTCGGTTTCCCGGGGCTACTACAACCCCAAGGACAGAAAAATCTATGCTGCTCTTCTATATCCCGGTGAGACAGCGCATATCGCTGCCCTGGATATTGACACGGGCAGACTAAAGAAGGTGTGCGATGTCCGGGGCGCGGCACTTTACTATGTCACATCACTGGCGTACGACCCGGAGTCCGGCACGTTGTTTTTTACGACGGACAACGCCGGCTGGCGGGACTTAGTCGCGGTCGATGTCGAGACCGGTGAAACCAGGCTCCTGATCAAAGACGTCAGGACAGGTGATCTGACTTTCAACCGGTCAGACAAGTCGATCTGGGGAGTCCGCCACTACAATGGCTTATCGACCATAGTCCGTATCCCGTATCCTTACGAAGAGTGGAATCATGTCTATTCCTTCACCTATGGCAAGGACATCTTCGATATCGACATCTCACCCGACGGCCGGTACGTGACCGGCGCGCTGACGGATGTCAGCGGGTTGCATCTGGAGCTGATAAGGATGGATACGGATCTGCTCCTGAGCGGTGGCGGGTCATACGATGTCCTGTTTGACTTTGAGAACAGTACACCGGCTAATTTCGTGTTCTCCCCCGACGGAAACTTTCTCTATGGTTCTTCTTACTATAGCGGCGTGTCAAACATATACCGCTATGACCTCCGGGAGATGGACATGGACCTGGTCAGCAACTGCGAGACCGGCTTCTTCAGACCCCTGCCGGTATCGGATGATTCACTGGTCGTCTTCCAGTACACGGGACAGGGATTTGTCCCCGGCATGATATCAAGTGAGCCGATTGAGAGGGCGGCCGCAATCAGGTACCTGGGCCAGGAGGTAGTTGACAACCACCCCGTCGTGACCACATGGAGTCTGACGGGAGAAGGGCCGGGTGATGTCGATTCACTGATAACGGATTCAGGGGACTATCACCTGCCGCCTGAAGGCGAGCTGGTGTCTGCTTATCCCGTTGTGGAGGGTTACAAGGACTATGCTGCTGTCGGCATGCGGTTCAACTTCGAGGACATGCTGGGAATCAGCAATACTCATCTGACAGGTACATACACGCCGGTCGACGAACTACCCGAAGAAGAGAGGTTGCATGTAGGCTTCGCGTACAGCTACTGGAACTGGAATGTCAACTACGCGTACAACAATGCCGACTTCTACGACCTCTTCGGTCCTACGAAAACGAGCTTGAAAGGGCATTGCGCTTCTGTTGGATACCACAGGACGCTCCTGTGGGAGGAGCCCAGGAAGCTTGATCTTTCAATAGGTGTTTCAGGCTACGCCGGACTTGAACGGTTGCCTGATTACCAGAATGTGGCGGCGTCCTATGACAAATCGATGTCATATGTGGCCGCGCTCGGTTATGAGGATGTGGCTGCGACCCTCGGTGCGGTCGACTACGAGAAAGGCGTAAAGGCCCAACTCGAGGCCAATGATGTCTACGTCAACTCCGAGCATTTCCCCCGGGTGTATGCGACACTCGATTACGGCTTTCTCCTCCCGGCTGATCATTGGGCGCTCTGGTTGAGGAGTTCTGCAGGACATTCATTCGGGGATGGGGAGAGCCCGTTCGGAAACTTCTATTTCGGCGGTTTCGGAAACAACTGGGTCGACCGCCGTGAGATCAAGCGTTACAGGGACTACTACAGTTTCCCGGGCGCTGAACTCAACGCAGTCGGCGGGAAGAACTACGGCAAACTGATGATGGAGTTGCTGCTTCCGCCCGTCAGGTTCAAGCGGCTGGGTCTGACAAGCGCATACTTCAGGTGGGCAAGACTCGCGCTGTTCTCATCGGGGATAATGACCAATCCCGACTGTGACGTATGCCGGAGAGAACTGATAAACGTCGGCGGTCAGATTGATTTCAGACTTGTCACCTTTTCACTTCTCAATTCGACTCTGTCATTCGGCTATGCCGCCGCCATGGAGCGCGACCGGAAGCTTTCGGATGAGTTCATGGTCTCGCTGAAGATACTGTGATAGACCTACTGAGAATCTGCGTCAGCCTGCCGCCGGTATTCGCATTTCTTGCGGGTCTTGTCTTTCTGGACAGTTTCAAGCTGGTCAGTGTCCGCATGATCGTTCAAACCATACTGATCGGGTGTGTGGCGGCCGTGGTGCTGATGTTTCTCAACGGACCGATCCAAAGGGTTTGCGGCATGGAGATCCAGACGTTCTCGAGATACCTTGCCCCTGTTCTTGAAGAACTGCTCAAGGCGGTACCCCTGATATACTTGATCAGCAGAAAACGGCTCGGGTTCATGGTGGACGCCGCGATCTGCGGCTTTGCTGTCGGGGCGGGCTTTGCGGTCATCGAGAATATCTACTACCTTCGCTCGCTTGAGGAGGCCAATATACTTGCCTGGATCATCCGTGGTTTCGGCACGGCCGTGATGCACGGCGGCACCACGGCGATCTTTGCGGTGCTCGCCAAGAACCGGTCAGACCGTTATGCCCGGGGAGGATTTCATGTGTTTCTGCCCGGGCTCCTGATCGCAATAGCGATCCATTCATTCTTCAACCACTTTTTCCTGCTTCCCCACGTTTACACGATCGCCCAGCTGATAGTCCTTCCGGTGCTTGTCGTGATCACCTTCACTCAGAGTGAGAGAATCCTTCGGAACTGGCTGGAGGTGGGGCTGGATTCCGATGTACAGCTGCTGAGCTATGTCACCACGGGGACGATTTCGACAACGCGCATAGGGGAGTATCTTACCTCTCTCCAAGCCAGATTTCCGGGAGAGATTGTGGCCGATATGTTGTGCTTCTTGAGGGTTCACCTTGAACTGGCGGTCCGGGCAAAGGGGATTCTGCTGATGAGGGAGGCAGGATTCCGCGTCCCCGCCGACCCCGAGACAAAGGCAAGACTCACCGAGCTGAAGTTCCTTGAAAAAAGCATAGGCAAGACCGGTCAACTCGCAATGGCACCATTCCTCCACACAAGCAGCCACGACCTGTGGCAGCTATACCTCCTTGAGGAGAAATAGCGAGACCGAGCCGTTGCACCCCGGTCATTGCGAGGAGCGTTGGCGACGCGGCAATCTCTATAGATCGCCACGCTTTGCTCGCGATGACAGAGCGCTTTGCCCGCGATGACAGAACGCTTTGCTCGCGATGACAGAGCGCTTAGCCCGCGATGACAGAGCGCTTTGCTCGCGATGGAAGTTTGTGATGGTAGCGTCGGGGTTCAATGCCCGACGGCCTTTAGTGGATCTGCTTATAGCCTTCCACACTATCGCGGAAGAGTCTTACGAGGGATCGTTCCGTCGAGGACCTGATCGCCACATAGCACTCGGTGCAGGTGTTGCGTATGTCGAATCTTTCACGGGCCTCTTTCTGGGTTTTGTACTCATGCTCGGGGAAGAATGAACATGCGTTCATCACCCCATCGGGGCGGATGATCAGAAATCGCTCTCCCGCCTTGCAGCCGGGGAAATTGCCGCCGTCCTCAAAAAAGCGGAGCGTGTTCTTCAGAAGATGGCTGGAGCTTAAGACTGTGTCTGAATGCTTCTTGTGCTCCACCAAGTAGGCTATGTGTTCTCTGAGCAGTTCGAGATCCCGCTTGTCGGTTATACAGTACCCGCTGTCACCCGTACGCAGGACACAATAGGCGCTGAAGGCTATCTTTACGCCCCACGTCTCCGCCTGTTCAACGAGTCCGGGGATCTCTGAGAAGTTGGCATGGGTGAGCGCGGCATTGAGAACGATGTTATTCTTCCCGTACTTCCTGGCCATACGGGGGATGAGGTCGTTCAGTTTGTCATAGTGCCCCTTGATCTGCCGGAAATCGTCGTGTCTCTTATCGGGGAAGTCAAGCGACACCGAGAAGATGTCCACTCCGGCTTCATTCAGGGAGACATAGCGCTCCTCGGTCATCAACCACCAGTTGCTCACACATATCAGCATCGGCAGCCCGCTTGGCCGTTTCACGGCCCGGACGATGTCTTCGAGGTCCTCACGGGTGAGAGGCTCGCCACCGGAGAGTTGGCACGTGCTGATGCTGAGTTCGTGGGAGAGACGCCGGTAGTCCTCAGGGCTCATGAGGCCATCTTCCTTCTTGAGCCCGCCCCTGTTACAGTGACGACACGTCGCCGGACAGGAATAGGTGACCTCGAAAGAGACGCAGAGAGGCTTCTTCGCAAGCAGGTTCGCCGCGGAACGCAACGCTACCTTTATAGCCAGACCTGTTTTCATACCATCTCCCAACTGATTCGAAACGTCCTCTCCGATCCCACATATCTACCATTTCGGGGGACGCCTGTCAACCAGCATGTCGGACTGACGCCGGCCTTCGGCTAAAGAGCCGTTGTTTAGTGATTGACGGCCAAATCCTGCTGTGATACTAGACACATGATACTGGAGGGTCGTTATGAATGCCTTCGAGGACCGGCTTGCACGCGTGGGTGCAGAGGGTCTACACGCAAGTGATATCGAGGTAATCCAGGCCAACCTCGGACTTAAGTGCAACCAGGAGTGCGTCCATTGCCATGTGAATGCCGGGCCTCGCCGGGATGAGATGATGTCCTGGCCGGTAATGGAGCGGATCATCGACGTGGCGGGGAAGGTGAAACCCAGGCTCGTCGATCTGACCGGGGGGTCACCTGAGCTCAACAATCACTTCATACAGTTCGTCAGAGCCCTTCGCATGGATGGTCACACGGTCCAGGTCAGGACCAACCTGACAGTGCTTCTCGAGCCCGGGCTTGAGGCGATCCCGGAGTTCCTCAAGGAAAGCAGCGTACAGCTTGTAGGCTCGATGCCGTGCTATCTTGAGGAAAACGTCTGTGCGCAGCGCGGCGAAGGTGCATATACGAAGAGCATCTCTGCGATAAAGCTGCTTAACGCTCTTGGCTATGGGGTCGAGCCCGGTCTCGTGCTCAATCTCGTTTATAACCCCGCCGGACCGGTTCTGCCGCCGGACCAGGCGGATCTTGAGGCGGACTACAGACGCGAGCTGGGAGAGCGCTTCGGAATAGTATTCTCCAATCTGCTTACGATCGCCAACATGCCCATCGGGCGGTTCGGTGGAATGCTCAAGGAGCAGGGTCAGCTCGACCGGTATGTGGAGTTACTCCGGGAATCATTCAATCCCGGCACGGTCAAGGGACTGATGTGCAGGCACCAGCTGAGCATAGGTTGGGATGGCAGACTCTTTGACTGCGATTTCAATCTTGCGCTGGGGCTCGCGATTGATCACGGCGCGCCGGATCATATAGAGCATTTCAATCTTCCGGGACTCGCGCAGCGAAGAGTCGTGACGGGTGATCACTGCTTCGGGTGCACCGCGGGTCAGGGCTCTTCGTGTGGTGGCGCACTCGCTTAAGGCGCAGACGATCTGATCAAAGGAGTTGCGGAATCCACCCGCGGGGTTGTAGAATCAAGAAGTTGCAGCCGGACGCTTCGCGCCGGCGGCAACGGCAGCGGATGCAACTGACAATTCCGTTGGCAAGAGGACCTTGCCTCCGGATCTGCTGTTGATCCGCAGCCGATCGAACCGGAAGTGAGGTCAGATGGTTAAGTGTGTCAGGCGCGTTGTTGCTGCAGGTTTCCTTGCCTATGCCGGCAGCCTGGTGTTCTCCACGCCCTCTTATGCTTACCTGGACCCCGGAACCGGCAGTTACGTGCTCCAGCTGCTTATCGGGGTCCTCATCGGCGCGGCCTTTGCAATCAGGTTCTACTGGAAGAAGATCTGGTCCTCTTTGAGCAATCGACTTTCACGACGCAAGAAGAATGAAAAAGACGCCGAGTAACGGCAGCATACCGGGTTCCTTTCGGGACCCCAGCGGGTTTCTTTTCACTCGGGACGGCAAGCTCTTTCGGCAGGTAAATACACTCTACAAAGACGACTACGATCATCTGATGCAGTCTGGACTGTACCAGGCTCTGATCGACCGGGGACTGATGGTTCCCCACTGTGAATCTGACGTCACCCCGGAGAGAGGGAAGGGCGCCTACAAGATCATTCAGCCGGAGAAAATATCTTTCATTTCCTATCCATATGAGTGGTGCTTCACGCAGCTCAAGCAAGCGGCTCTTACGACGCTTGAAATCCAGAAGACCGCGTTCGATTTCGGTATGTCACTAAAAGATGCGAGTGCATATAACATCCAGTTCCATAAGGGTAAACCCGTATTCATCGACACGCTGTCCTTCGAGAAGTACCGCGAAGGGGAGCCCTGGGTCGCCTATCGTCAGTTCTGCCAGCACTTTCTCGCACCGCTCGCGCTCATGGCCTACACCGATATCAGGCTCAATCAGCTGCTGCGTGTCTACATAGACGGAGTCCCTCTGGACATGGCAAGCACGCTTCTGCCGTTTCGAACACGGCTCAATTTCTCGCTCCTGTCGCATCTCCATCTTCATTCGAAGAGCCAGAGTTACTTCTCCGACAAATCTGTAGGCAAGCGCCGGTACAAGATGCGGCGCGTCTCATTCCTCGGCGTGATAAGCAGCCTTGAATCGGCCGTCAGGAAACTGAAGTGGCGGGCTCAGGGCACCGAGTGGGCGGACTACTACAATGACACCAACTACACTCGCGATGGTTTCCGGCACAAGCAAGAGACCGTAGGTGAATTCCTGGACAGCGTCAAGCCGGCTGGTGTGTGGGATCTTGGTGGGAACGTGGGTGTATTCAGCCGAATCGCATCTGACAAGCAGATCCCGACCATTTCCTTTGATGTGGATCCGTCAGCCGTGGAGAAGAACTATCTGGAATGCGTGAAGCGGGGCGAGAACCACCTGCTGCCGCTTCTGCTTGACCTGGCCAATCCGAGTCCCGGTGTGGGGTGGAGCAACGACGAACGAATGTCCCTTATCGAGAGGGGACCGGTCGACGCGGTGCTTGCCCTTGCCCTGGTTCATCACCTTGCGATTTCGAACAACCTGCCGTTCACCATGATTGCCCGGTTCCTGAGCGAGATCTGCAGGTCTCTCATCATCGAGTACGTGCCCAAGACCGACTCACAGGTCAAACGGCTCCTCGTGGTGAGAGAGGACATCTTCACGGATTACACCGAGGAAGCTTTCGAGCATGAGTTCGAAAAGAGATTCACGATAAAAGAGCGTGTCCGGATAAAGGACTCCGAGCGGACTCTCTACCTGATGAAGAGAGCAGGAGCTGAATCTTGAAGAAGACCATCGTCGTCCATCCATTCCTGTTGGGCATCTTCCAGGTACTCTTCCTCTTTTCCCATAACAAGAAGAGCATGTCACTCGGCGAAATAGTCGTACCCTTGGCGGTGATAGGTCTGGCTGTGGCCCTGATCTTTCTGGTCCTCCAGGCGATCATGAGAAACAGGATCAGGGCGGGTATCATCGTCTCGACTTTCGTGGTGCTCTTTTTCTCCTACGGTCGTTTCCACAGTATGACCAGTGGCGTGAGACACAGATATATGCTGCTTTTCTGGGCCGTGCTCTTTGTCGTGATCCTCTACTTGACCCTGAGAACGCGCCGGCCGCTCAAGGGTCTGACTGATTTCATGAATGTGGTGGCGATCTCGCTGGTCGTGATTTCTATTGTTGATATAGGTGTCTATACAGTCAGGCGGGATACCGCATGGTCGCGCGACACGATTGCGCCCGGCGTGGACTACCATACCCCGGGGCCGGGGGAAAAAGGTCCGCTACCGGATATCTACTACATAATCCTGGATCGATACGGCGGGGTCGCCAGTCTCAGTGAATACTACGATTTCGACAACAGCGGCTTCATGGACTATCTCCTCGACAAAGGCTTCTATGTGGCAACGGAGAGCAAGGCCAACTATCTCAAGACTGCCCATTCGCTTGCATCGTCACTTAACATGGAGTACATCAACTACCTCACTGAGAGGGTGGGGGAGGATTGCTCCGACTGGATGCCGCTCTTCACGCTTCTCCAGGACTACAAACTGTGGCGTTTCCTGAAGACGAGGGGTTACATGTTCTATCACTTCGGTGACTGGTGGGAGCCTACGACCCGGAACAAGTACGCCGATGTGAATGTCAATTACTACTGGCTGTCGGAGTTCGCCACGGTGCTTTATGAAACAACCGCATTCCAGCCTATCGGTACCCGACTTGGAATCCTCGACAGCCGCAGGCAACAGTGGAAGCGGATTCGCTACAAGTTCGATAGACTCGCGGAGATGGCCGACATCGATGAGCCCACGTTCGTGTTCGCACATATGCTCGTACCGCACTCGCCTTACGTGTTCGACAGAGACGGCGGTTTCATCACGGAGAAAGAGAGTCTTACGCGAAGCGAGCGGGATGGTTACATAGACCAACTGGTCTACACCAACAAGCGGGTTATGGAGTTGATCGATATCCTCATCGCGCGCTCAAAGCGTCCTCCGGTGATAGTCCTGCAATCGGATGAGGGTCCGTTTCCGCAGCGCTACAAAGAGGACGCGTATCGTTTCAAATGGACTGATGCAACGCCTGAAGAGCTTAAGCAGAAGATGCGAATACTCAACGCCTATTACCTTCCCGGTGCGCCCGACAGCGTGCTCTACTCTTCGATATCACCTGTGAACTCATTTCGTGTCGTCCTCAATCTCTACTTCGGGCAGGACCTCGAGCTAATGAGTGATGAGATCTACGCGTTTGTGGATAACGATCATCTGTACAAGTTTTACAGTATCACGGAGGTGTTCGAGTGACAGGAAGTCGGAACACGGTGATCATAGGGCTTATCCTGGTTGTGGCCGCAATCCTTGCGGTGTCGGTCCTCTACAGGGCATATCACTATCCGATGTTCGATGTTCGGATCAACGTTGAAGGAAAAGCCCACGGAGGACATACGCTCTTCACATTTACGATCGATGACATCGGCCAGGAGCTGACGGAGCCGAGTGGGATCTACCTGGTCGATAGCGACGGCAAACTCGTACACCGGTGGCATGTGATGGGTTCAGTCCAGCTGGCCAAACTCAAACCGAACGGGAACCTGCTTTATAAGACACGTGACCGTTCTTTTAAGGAGAGGGCCGGTCTGCGTGAGACGGATCCCTTCGGCAACATCATCTGGTACTACAAGTCGTGGGCGGATCACGATTTCGATCTTCTTCCCAGCGGCAATATCCTCATTCACTACATAGAAGACAAACCGGTGCCTGCCATTGGCACGGGGGATGTGCGGTGTCCCGGGATAGTCGAGGTGACCACCGGGAAGGAAGCCGTGTGGACGTGGCGGGGAGAGGACCACCTCGATGAACTCACCGGACTTCTGGGTATATCGTTTCCACTTGAAGAGAATCCGGCGCGCCGCAGGGACGGTGTGCTCGACTGGGCGCACAGCAACACATGCCGGGTGATGCCGGAAAACGCAAGCGCCACCGAGGACTCTCGGTTCCGGGCGGGTAACATCCTCATCAGTTATCCCAACTTCAACACGATCGGCGTGATCGACAAGGAATCCGGTGAGATAGCGTGGGCATGGGGCCCGGGAGATCTGGACGGTCAGCACAATCCCGTTATGATGAAGAACGGTAACATCCTCATATTCGATAACGGAACCCAACGCGGTTACTCGAGAGTAATTGAGCTTGCCCCGTTGTCGGACGAGATCGTCTGGGAATACAGTGACCGCGGATCGCGAGAGCCCGGATTCTTCAGCGGTTATACCAGCGGCTCGCAGCCGCTCTCCAATGGGAATGTCTTTGTCTGCCAGTCGAGTTGCCGCCCCCCAAATGCGGTAGCAAGGTTCTTTGACATCTTCCGGCGCCGCGTGCTCCGGAAGAAGACGGCCTGGAGCCGCCTGTTCGAGGTCAACCGGTCGAACGAGGTCGTCTGGGAAATGGTAGTCAACCGCAGCGGAGACGACAACCTCCATGAGGTCTACCAGGCGACCCGCTACTCTGAGGCTTATCTGCGTCCTCTGCTTGAAGCGCTTGAGAAGGCCCGGGATGCGGATGGGAGATCACTGCGATCCTTACCCTACGTGAGATAACTCTCAGGGGTCAAGCGGGTTCCACTATGAAGAGGAGATCCCCGTGTTTGACCTCAGTGGTGTCCTGGGGAATCGCACGCACGATCCTGGCCTGAGCAGGAAACTCCGGTTCGCCGGGATAGACAATAGGGTTGAAGCACTTCATCACTTCCACCAGAGCCAGAACGCTTCCCTCAGACACCTGTGAGTCCGTCTCCACGTAAGCAGGTGATTGAGGATTTGCCCTGCGGTAGAATATCCCGTCGGTCGGGGATCTGACACCGAACATACCCTCGGGTACCCCGTCCTCTGCGGTTTCCGGCTCAGCATCCGTCCTCAGAAATTCACCACCCAGGCCCGTCCCGGCCCCGGGGCTGACCGTGAAGAGGGGCTCGCCGTATTCTACACGCTGCTTCCTGGTCGTGACATTGAGATGCGTCACAACACCACGGTGTCCCTCCGGTATCACAAGATGGAAGTAACGCCTGAGGACTGTGAGATAGCCCACAAATGACCCCGGTGTCACAAAGGTGCCGACCGCGGGGGGCCAGTCAAAGAACCCGACACCGGGTGAGAGCACTTCAAAGGAGCCATCGGAGCCGGTGTTTTCCTTCACCATACACTTCTTGGGCCGGCCGACCAGTCTTAGAATTTCAACATCCTTGGACTGCATCTAAGTCCTCGCTCTAGAAGTCCGTCATCGCATGGAGGTCGTGTACCGACCAGATCCTCGGGTTCTTGACCCTTCTGTAGCCTATGGACTGGTAACACATTTCGGTCACCGCCCTCAGGTATCGCCGGAGCTCGTGCATGTAGACGACCTCGTCCGTATCCATTATGGATGCGGACTTAACCGGATCCATATCCTGCGTTATCCGGTCCTCGACGCGCTGCATGCCCTGCTTGATCTTCTCATACTCCTCGTCGGTTGTCCGGACGATCTCGAAATTGTCATCGAGTTTGGTTCTGAATGCACCGATTGCAAGGGTCCGGCCTTCCATCACCGCAAGCCGCGTGATCGGTGTCGAGAGCTGGATCACCGGATCGTAGGCGATGCTTGACATTGCGTAGTAGCCCGCCCCCGATGACTTTCTGAGGAGCACGGTGATCATCGGAACAGTGTTGGTCGAGTTGGTGTAGATCAGGTTCGATCCGTAACCCAGCAGGCCTTCCTTCTCGGCCTCGGCCCCTATGTCAAAACCGGATATGTCCTGGAGCCAGACGATCGGGATGCCGTCGTCGTTACAGGTCCTTGAGAACTGGGATATCTTGGCGATACCTTCCCTGTAGAGTATGCCGCCGGGCCGCTTCTGGTCGGGATACTCGGTGTGTCCGATCAGGTACTGGTTGTTGGCGATGATCCCGACATAGAGACCTCCGATCTTGGCGATGCCGGTGATCATCTCTTCGCCCTTGCCCGGCAGGATCTCCCAGAAGAGACTTGAGTCCACCAGGCGGGCGATAACCTGTCTCGTGTCGTAGGACATCCTGTAGTCACTGGGGAAGATGCACTTCAGCTGGTTCGTATCGTACCCCGGCTCGCTGGTGTCGCCGCCGTACTTGTAGTACTCGGCACCGGAGGTGGGAAGCATCGAGACATCGCGCCGGATCATCCTGAGTACGGCCTGATCGTCCGGTCCTCTGAAATCGGCGCAGTTTGAAATGTGAACATGGATGTCCGCCCCGCCTATGGTCAGCGAGGTTATGTTCTGAGACTTGCCTCCCTTTATCAGAGCGGCGCCCGCGATTACCATGTAAGCCTGTTCCGTCATGTATACCCGGTCGCTGATGATCGGCATGTAACCGCCGCCGGCGATGCAGTCACCGAACACCGCCGCGATCTGAGGTACACCCGTCGCACTGAGGAGACTGTTCTGCGTGAAGATATGGCCAGCACCCGTCGGTCCGGGGAAGGACCTGCTTTGCTCGGGAAGATAGAGACCGCTGCAATCAACCAGGTAGATCACAGGTATCCGGAGGCGCCTCGCTATGTGCTGGGCCCGCTCGATCTTCTCCGGTGTAAGAGGCCACCATGCCCCCGATGCAACCGTGTTATCATTCGCGATGACCATCGTGTAGCGGGTCTCAACCTTAACGAACGCCGTTACCACGCCGGCTCCCGGGCATTTCTTCTTCTGCCTGCCCTCGCCGAACTCTCTGCCGTAGTTGACGAATGAACCGATGGGGAGAATCTCGGTTCCGGGGTCTTTCAAGAGGTCGAGACGCTCCCAGGTCGTGAGCTTACCCTTCTTGTGGACGCGCTCCACATACTCTTCACCCCATCCGTTCCTGACTTCCTCCCGCTTGAGTTCAAGCGCTTGCTCCAGTTCTTCCATGGCCGCTCTATTGGCCCGGCTGTCTTCTTCCGCCATGAAGGAATCGAGCTGCGTACCTATGGGCTGTAACAGAACCTTAGCCATTATCTGCCTGCCCCTTCTTTGCCAGTAAGTCAGGTATGAAACCCGTGTCGTAGGTGCCCTTCTTGAAGTCACCGGCCGACAGTATTTCGATATGAATGGGTACAGTCGTCTTCACGCCTTCTATCTTGAAGTTTTCAAGTGCATGTATGACGGTCTTTATTGCCGCGTTTCTGTTCTTGCCATGGCCAATCAACTTGCAGATCAGGGAATCATAAAACGGAGGTATGGTGTAACCCTGCGTGATGTGCGTGTCGATCCTCACCGAGTCCAACTCAGGGGGCTCGAATGCAGTGATCCTGCCGGGATCGGGCTTGAAGGCCCGGTCCGGATCTTCCGCGTTTATCCTTACCTCGATAGCATGTCCCTTCAGCTCGATATCCTCCTGAGTAATACTCAGCGGGCAGTTGGCGGCTATCCTGAGCTGCTCGGCCACGATATCGAAACCGGTCACCATCTCGGTAACCGGATGTTCGACCTGAAGCCTCGTATTCATCTCCATGAAATAGAGATTGCCGTCCGAATCCCTCAGGAACTCGACCGTGCCGGCGTTCACATAGCCTATTGCCGCGACCGCCTCGGCGACCTTCTTACCGAGGTCTCTGCGCGTAGTCTCATCGATTACAGGTGAGGGGGACTCCTCGACCAGCTTCTGGTGGTTTCGCTGAACCGAACACTCCCTTTCACCGAGATGTACCGCGTTGCCGAAGACATCGGCAAGGATCTGAAACTCGATGTGCCTGCCGCGTGTTATGTATTTCTCCATGTAAAGTGCCGGGTTGGCGAATGCCTTGTCGGCCTCAAGTGAGGCCTCACTGAATGCATGCTCAAGATCGCCTTCCTTCTCGACCACTCTCATTCCTTTTCCGCCGCCACCCGCGCTTGCCTTAAGCAGGACCGGGCAGCCGATTTGAGACACTGCCTCCCTCGCATGATCCAAATCTCTCAGCGTACCTTCAGAGCCGGGGATGGGATCGAGCCCGAGGCTCGTCATAGTCGCCCTTGCCCTAGCCTTGTCTCCCATCAGACGAATTGCGTGGGGAGGGGGGCCGATGAACGTAACCTTGCTCTGTGTGCATAGGTCCGAGAAGAGCGGATTCTCCGCGAGGAAGCCGTAGCCGGGGTGAAGCGCCTGGCAGTCGTACTGGATGGCCGCCTGAATAATGGCCTCCATATTAAGATAGCTCTCCGCGCTGCGTGACCCTCCAATGCACACAACCTCATCGGCGTGATCGAGGTGTGGGGAGGTGCGATCGGCTTCCGAGCAGATGGCCACCGTTCTGATTCCGGCTTCCTTGCACGCCCTTATCACTCTAAGCGCTATTTCACCGCGATTGGCTATTAGAACAGATCTAAACACTATACCCTCTGGTCCCGGGTTGCCTATCCGGCATTACTGAACCCGGGACTGCTGGCATACGTCCCGGGCCCCACTATCAGGCACATAGCCCACTGAGTAGGACTTTAGCACCCCGCCCCCCCGATGTCAACAACTGGGGTCACAACCTGGGGTCAGGCTTTGAATTCTGGAATTCAGGGCAGTTTCGTCACCGCGCCTACCACCCGCCTCCGCCCCCCAAAATACCAGAATTCAAAGCCTGACCCCAGGTTTGACCCCAGTTGTTTTGCTTGAAAAGAGGGGGAGGTTGGAGTAGATTGACAACAGAGAGATCTGCGAAGGCTCTTGCAAGGAGGTTGATGAGATGTCAGTGATCAAGAACATCATGCTCTTCGGTGTTGGTGTGGCCAGCCTCACCAGGGAAAAGGTCGAAGAGGCCGTTGAAGATCTGATAAAGCGCGGTGAGATCGCCAGTGCCGACAGGTCCAAGGCCATAGAGGAACTTCATCACAAAGCGCAGGCTGCTGCCGCCGACATCAGGAAGATGGTCGACGAACGCGTGGAAGCGGTCAGCCAGAAGCTCCGTTTGGGAGACGATCTTAAGAAGCTCGAAGCAGAGGTCAAGGGACTGGCTGCGCGGCTTGACAAGATCGAGGCACCAAAGAAGGCCAAACCCAAGAAGTAAGGCGGCCGCAGTTGCCTACCCTTAGAATACAGCGGAAGCTGAGGAGCATAGCTCGCTTCCGTCATATCACGCTGGTGCTCGCCAAGTACGGCTTTGATGAAGTGCTCGGGCGCATCCATCTGCCGCTTCATGTCAAAGGGATACTGACAAAGCGTCTGGGGACCCAGGCGACAGGTCCCGAGCGGCTTGTACTTGCCATAGAAGAACTCGGACCCACCTTCATCAAGTTCGGACAGACCCTGAGCATGCGATCGTATCTCCTGCCGCCGGAGTATGGCATCGCACTTGCCAGGTTACAGGATCGGGTGAGCCCGTTTCCCTTTGAAGACGTACAGAAGATCATCCGTGATGAACTCGGCGGCGACCCTTCAGAGGTCTTCAGGGAATTCGAGCGAGAGCCCTTCGCGTCTGCCTCGATTGCGCAGGTCCACAAGGCGGTGCTTCTGACCGGGGAGAAGGTCTGTGTCAAGGTCCAGCGTCCCGGGGTGAGAGAGACACTGGATCTCGACATAATGATACTCAAGGATCTCGCGGGCCTGCTTGAGACCTACGTCCCGGAATCCCGCCCGTACGATCCTTCGGGAATCGTGAGTGAGTTTGAAAGAACCTCGCGGAGGGAGACCGATTTCACAACTGAGGCGGCCAACCTCGTGGTTTTCAAACGCAACTTCGAGGATGAGCCCGCCGTGTACATCTCGGGCGTGTTCAGGCAGCTCTCTACATCAAGGGTTCTGACTACGGAGTTCATTGACGGTATAAAGATCTCGGACGTCGACCGGCTGACACGGGCCGATGTCGATGTTCCTGATGTCGCACGTGCGGGTGCAAGGGCAGTCCTTAAGCAGGTATTCGAAGACGGTCTGTTTCATGCCGATCCCCATCCCGGCAACCTCTTCGTCATGCCCGATGGGAGGATCGCCCCGGTCGATTTCGGTATCGTCGGCAGACTTACCCGGAAGGAGATCGACGACCTTGCTGAATTCCTGATCGCAGCTGTCCGTAGAGACGGTGAGAGACTGCTTGCGGCCATGGAGAAACTCAATATCATACCCAGGGATGTTGAACGTCGGGATGTGCTTGAAGATGTGATGCTGTTTCTGGACAAGTACGGCACAAGGGATCTCGGCGATCTCAATATCAAAGAGGTTTTCACCGAGTTTGTCTCGTTCATGCGGCGGTACAGGATAAAGATCAAGACGGAATTCATGCTTCTCGGCAAGGCCCTGTCGACCTACGAGGAGGTGGGTCGTGCGCTTGATCTCGGTTTCAACATGATGGCGGAGGCGAAACCATATGTGACGAGACTCTTGAGCAGACGGCGTTTGTTCTCATCGATTCTCGGCGGTGGCAGGAGTTTCGGGGAGATAGTCTCTGCACTGTCGGGGATCCCGGGAGACCTCGCGCGTGTCATGACGCTTGCCAAGGATGGAAGACTCAAGATAGAGTTCGAGCACCTCGGACTTGAGAAACTGACGAATGAACTGGAGAGATCGAGCAGCCGCATTTCCTTCAGCCTCATAGTTGCCGCCCTCGTGGTGGCGTCTTCTCTGATTCTCGTGCTGGGCGGTGACGTGTTCCCATATCGCTGGCTCGGGATTGCAGGTTTCGGGTTTGCCGCGGTCGTGGGCATCTGGCTGCTGATCGAAATAATACGTTCGGGCAGGGTGTAACCATTGCTGGGTTTCCTCGCGATCTTCTGGACATCGTTTCTCATAGGGTTCTCCGGTGCACTCGTACCCGGCCCGGTTCTTACGGTTACCATAAAGGAAGCCGGCAGACGCGGTGCGCGCGCGGGGCCACTGGTCACCCTCGGCCACGGTATTGCCGAGATCGGTATCACGGTGGCCCTGATCCTCGGTGTCTCAGCTTTCTTAGACGACCCACGCGTGAAGACCATAGTTGCCATAGTCGGCGGGCTGTTTCTCATAGCAATGGGCATCAACATGCTTTACCGGGTGCGATCGCTCGATGAGGTAATCGCCGAGGAGACGGGTAAGGAGATTGGCAGCAACAGGACACCCATATTGCTCGGCATGTCGGCCACGCTCTCAAACCCCTACTGGTTCGGCTGGTGGGGCAGTATCGGTGCGACACTTCTCGTCGCCTCTTCATCCCTCGGGCACATAGGGATCGTGGCATTTATCACCGGTCACGTACTATCGGATTTCGTTTGGTACACGATCGTATCCTGTCTTGTGTCACTCGGGTTGAGTTACAGCCGCGGTTTGTGGTACAAGATCACGTTTGGGGTGTGCGGTGGCTTTCTTGTGGTTGTGGGAATACTCTTTATCAAGTATGCCGCCGGAATCGGGAGTTGAGCATGAGACTCGTATGGTCGGAAGCTTATGAGGTCGATCTCTTCGGTCATGTCTTTCCGGTTGAGAAATACAGGCTGATCAAGGACCGGCTTATCACGCAGGGAGCGGCAACCGAGGCCGATTTCATGCGACCCCGGCCCGCCGGACGGGACGACCTCCTCCTTGTGCACACACCTGAGTATGTCGACGATCTTATCAATCTCCGCGTTACCCACCGCACGGTGACATCGGAGTTGGCGCTCACACGTGAGATCGCCGACGCTTACATCATGGCGGCGGGGGGGACCATCGAAGCCGCCCGCCACGCTCTCAGCGGCGGCCCGGGCCTCCATATCGGGGGCGGGTTCCACCATGCCTATCCCGACCATGCCGAGGGTTTCTGTTATGTCAACGACGTATGTGTCGCGATCGAGAGGCTCAGATCGGATGGTGCGGTTGAGAGGGTGTGTGTGATCGACTGTGACCTCCATCAGGGTAACGGAACCGCGGTCATCTTCGCGCAGAATCCGGATGTCTTCACCTTCTCTATCCACCAGGAGAATAA
Source organism: Candidatus Eiseniibacteriota bacterium (assembly GCA_043810925.1). Classification (GTDB taxonomy): domain Bacteria; phylum Arandabacterota; class Arandabacteria; order Arandabacterales; family Arandabacteraceae; genus Arandabacterum. Next base: position 21,049 of record JBDRNT010000045.1, on the reverse strand, counting down.
CTACCCGTCCAAGGAACGAAGCGATCTTGACATAGGTCTGGCCGACGGCACGGATGACGGGAACTATCTCGACCGGCTCAATGTGGTCAGTGAGATCCTTAAGCGCCACCGGCCGGAGATAGTCTTCTACCTTGCGGGGGCCGATCCCTTTGCAGGCGATATGCTCGGCGGGTTGGCACTGACCAAACAAGGCCTTAAAAATAGAGACATATTCGTATTTGAAGAGTGCAATAAGCGCCGCATACCCGTCTGTGTGGTGCTCGCCGGCGGTTACGCCAGCAAAGTGACCGATGACGTCGACATACACTCAACGACGCTGCTCGAGGCCCAGCGGATACTCGGGTAGATTTCGTCTTTTTTGTGGGGAACCGTGTGGAATTGAAGGTGTTAAAAGGCCTATGAAATCTGCAATGAAAGGAGATCCGTATGGAACTTGATATTCTCGCGCTCAACGAGCGCATACGAAAGGAAAGCGCATTCGTCGGCGACATGCTCGACCAGATTGAAAAAGTCATAGTCGGCCAGAAGCACATGATCGAGCGGCTGCTCGTCGCCCTGCTCTGCCAGGGCCATGTCCTCATCGAAGGTGTTCCCGGTCTGGCGAAGACGCTTGCGGTCAAGACACTCTCGGATACTATCCGGACCAGGTTTCAGCGCATCCAGTTCACACCCGATCTTCTGCCGGCGGACCTGACAGGAACGCTGATATACGATCAGAAAGAGAGCTGCTTTAAGGTGCGAAAAGGTCCGATCTTTGCCAATCTGATTCTCGCCGACGAGATAAACCGGGCCCCCGCGAAGGTGCAGAGCGCCTTGCTTGAATCCATGCAGGAGCGGCAGGTGACGATTGGGGACACCACCTTCCCGCTCGAGGAGCCTTTCCTCGTTATGGCGACCCAGAATCCGATCGAGCAGGAAGGAACGTACCCACTGCCCGAAGCGCAGGTCGACAGGTTCATGCTCAAGGTCGTGATCGACTACCCGGGAAGGGAAGATGAGCTCGAGATCCTGCGCAGGATGACCAAGGGTGACGTGCCCGGTGCACAGGCTGTGACGACGCCGGAAAGCATCATCAATGCCCGCAAGACGATATACGATATCTACGTCGATGAGAAAATCGAGAACTATGTAGTTGACATCGTGATGGCCACGAGGAAACCATCTGAGTTCGGTCTCGGTGATCTCGAATCGCTGATTGACTATGGAGCATCTCCGCGCGCGAGCATATACCTCACGCTCGCCTCCAAGGCTTATGCGTTCCTGCGGGGCCGGGGCTATGTCACGCCCGAGGACGTGAGGGCCATTGGAATGGAGGTCCTGAGGCACAGGATCATCCCGTCGTATGAAGCCGAGGCCGAGGACGTAAAGCCTGAGGACATCATAACGAGGCTGTTCGAGACCGTAGAGATACCGTAGGTGAGGCGGCTTTGATACCGAGAGAAATACTCCAGAAGGTAAGACGAATAGAGATCACGACGAGATCGATCGTCCGTGACACGTTCGCCGGCAGGTATGAGAGTATCTTCAAGGGCCGCGGGATGGAATTCGATGAGGTCAGGGAATACCAACCGGGCGATGACATACGGACAATCGACTGGAATGTGACCGCAAGAACCGGATGGCTCCACGTTAAGAAATACGTCGAGGAAAGGGAACTCACCGTTCTCATCGTTGTCGACGCCAGCGGTTCCTTTGATTTCGGGACGAAACTCAGGCTCAAGCGTGAGCTCGCCGCCGAAGTCGGTGCAGTCCTGGCTTTTGCCGCGATAAGGAACAACGACAAGGTGGGACTGCTCATCTTTACCGATGAGATAGAGACCTTCGTACCCCCGCGCAAGGGGAGCAAGCATGTCCTCAGGATCATAAGGGAAATTCTTCACTTCGAACCGAAATCGAAGGGCACAAATATCTCGAAAGCGCTCGAGTACGCGATGAGAGTCATCAAGCGGCACAGCGTGATGTTCTGCATATCCGATTTCAGGGATTCCGGCTACGAACCCGCGGTAACCGTTGCCAACAGGAAGCATGATGTCGTCGCGCTCACCATCGTAGATCCAAAGGAGATCGAGATTCCTGCGGTCGGATTGATTGAGGTGGAAGATGGTGAGACCGGGGAGAGAACCGTGCTCGACTTCCGGGGGAGAAAGGGTGCTGACGCATTCCGCGAGGCTGCGGCGGAGGCGGCCGAATCCAGACAGGCGATCTTGAGCCGTGCCAGGGTCGACCAGATAAATCTGCGTACCGACGCGGACTATGTTGAACCGCTGATCAGGTTCTTTCAGGAAAGGCAGCGAAGGCTGAAATGGCGGTACTGAGAGTCTGTTTACTGCTTGTCTTACTGCTCGTTCCGGGTGGCCTGCGTGCCGCCGGGGAGGAGCCCCTCTCGGTCGAGGCGGGTGTCGAGCGGAAGATCGTTGCGGTGGGGGACACCTTCAACCTCCATCTTGACCTCGACTGGGAGGATGGCGTCGATGTCAAGCCCCTCGCAATAGGTGACAGGCTCGGCGGTTTCGTGGTGAGAGACGTCCGTGAGGGTGTGGCATCGAAGGTGGGTGACCGGTTCACACGGAGAATATCGCTGTTGCTCACCGTTTTTGAACTGGGCCCCCAGACGGTGCCGCCCGTGGCGGTTGTGTACCTGGCACCGGACGGAGAGACCCTCAAGGCAGAAACATCACCGGTCGAGATCGAGGTTGCGAGCATCCTTCCCGATGACGCCGCTGAGATAAGGGACATAAAGGATCCGATCGCGGTCCCGAGGAGATGGAAGGACCTGATCCTCAGTTATGCTCTTCTGGTAGGACTCGCAGCCGGCACGGCCGTAAGCGTGCTTCTTTCCGTTAAACGAAAGCACGAGATTGAAGCCGCACTCCGGACCGTCTGGGTAAGGATCACAGGGCCGCTCGTAAAGCTCTTTCTGGCTTTTCTCAATCTGTTGGGACTCTTGCGACGCAAGGAAGTTGCTCTGGACCTCGACATAGAGGTTAGCGAGCCCCATCTTGTTCCAGAAGAGGCCGCACTGAAGGAACTCAAGAGAATCGAAGTCTTGGACCTCATTGAGCGCGGCATGATAAAGGACCATTACACACTCGTATCCGAGACCGTACGAAGATACCTCGAGCGCAAGTTCGAAGTGCTGGCGATGGAGTCCCCCACATCCTATACCCTGAGTGCACTCTCAGAGATAGCGGTAGCACAGGAGGGCGTTGACGCAATCAGGGACGTGCTTGAGGAAGGGGACCTCGTTAAGTTCGCGAAGCTCACGCCCGCACGTGAGGCCGTCGCTTCACTGCTTACGAGGGCAAGAGAAGTCGTGAGACTCACGGGGAGCCCCGTTGGAAAGCACCGGGAAGCGGAGTCAGGATAGATATGAGATTTGAAAACCCGCTCTTTCTGTTCATTCTGGCTGCTTTGCCGCTTCTTTACAGGTATACCTTCAAGGAGGCTTCCCGGCGGTATGCCGCAGTACGTTACTCGGATCTCAAGTCATTCGGGGGCAGACTCCGGGTCAGGCGCGGCTACCGCGGTACGCTCTTTGCGCTGCGTGTCGCAGCTCTCGTCCTTATTGCCCTTGCTCTGGCAAGGCCTCAACTCGAGAAGGGCTTTGAGACGATCAAGGCCGAAGGCATAGACATCATGCTTGGACTGGATATCTCGGGGAGCATGCGCGCTGAGGATTTTAAGCCTAAGAACAGGATCTACGTGGCAAAGCAGGTCGTATCCGACTTCATCTCGCTCATAGCGAACGACCGTGCGGGGCTGGTTGTTTTTGCATCCAGGAGTTTTACGAGGTGTCCGCTTACGCTTGATCACGGGGTCCTTAAGACCATGCTTGAGGACGTGGAGATCGGGATGATAGAGGACGGTACGGCTATCGGTCTCGCGCTGGCCAACTGTGTCGCGCGGCTCAAGGACTCCGATGCCAAGAGCAAGGTCATTATCCTCCTCACTGACGGTGTCAACAACAGGGGTGAGATAGACCCGCGTACCGGGGCCTCGCTCGCGAAGGCTGCCGGGATCAGAATCTATACCGTGGGTGTCGGGAAGGAGGGGGGCGCGCCCGTACCGGTTCCGACACGTGACGGGACGATGGTTTACGCAAGAAACCGGGACGGCAGCATCTACATGACCGAACTCGATGAGGATACGCTGAAAGAGATAGCAAAGATCACCGACGGGAGATATTACAGGGCGACGGATGAGAAGGCACTCGAGGAGATCTACAAGAAGATCCTTGAAATGGAGAAGACGGCCTTTGAGGTCAAGCACTTCAAACACAGGAAGGAGCTGGCCAAGTACGTCTTGCCGTTCGGGGTTCTGGCGGTGTTTATGGAGATAATTCTCCTGAGCACCGTATGGAGAAAGATACCCTAAGGGGACATTGTGATGCAGACGGGAAATCCACTGGCACTTTACTTCATCTTAGCCGCAGCGGCAGGGGCCGTGCTCTTCGTTTATGAAATCATCTCAACGAAACGGGCGATGGCGAGGTTTGCCGATTCAGGTATCTTCTCCAAGGTTGTGAGGGGGTATTCCCCGAGAAGAAGGATCGTCAAACGCGTGCTTATGGTTATTGCGCTTGTTCTCCTGATCCTCGCATGGGCTATGCCGAGGCTTGGCAGAGGCACGAGGATCATCAAGCGCGAGGGTGCGGATGTGGTTATAGCGCTGGATGTGTCCGTGAGCATGTATGCTGAGGATGTGAGCCCCAACAGACTGGAGGTCGCCAAGCGGGCCGTGAGGACCTTGATTTCACGCCTGGGTGAGGACCGCTTTGCGCTCGTCGGGTTTGCCGGGGAAGGTTTCATCCACTGCCCGCTCACGATTGACAGTGGTGCACTGGCCATGTTTGTGGATTTTCTGAACCCCGGCGTGGTACCCGAACAGGGGACAAACATCGGAAGCGCGATCACGGAGTCCCTTGTTGCACTCAAGAGCAGCAGTGGGAGGGGCAAGGCCATAGTGCTGATCACGGACGGGGAGGACCATGGCCGCCAGATTGAGGATGCAATTAAGATGGCACAGTCAGACGGGGTCAGGATCTATACTCTGGGCGTGGGGACGCCTGCGGGCGAACCGATACCCGTCAGGGACGGCGGTGGCACGGTTACCTCCTACAAACGGGATGAGAGCGATGAGGTGGTCGTTTCGAAGTTGGACACAGCCCTCCTTAAACGGATCGCAAGGACTACCGGTGGTGACAGCTACACGCTTGGCCTGGGGGATAAGGAAATCGCGAAGCTGGCGCGCTCAATAGAAGAAATCGAGAAAGGTGTACTCGAGCAGCGGACGTATGAGGACTATGCTGAGCTGTTCCAGATACCACTTGTGCTCTGCTTCATGTTGCTGGCCATAGAGGGGTTCATAGGGGACAAGGTGAGACGTGCGTAGATATATCATGGCGTTAGGTGTTATCGTGGTGCTCGCAAGTTCATCTCAGGCAGTTACCCTGACGGACAGGATGCATGGAACGATCAGCAAGGGCAATCGGCACTACGACGATGGTGAGCACCAGCAAGCCCTGGACCGATATCTTGCGGCTGAAAGACTCGACTCCCTGCAGTCGGTACCTCACTTCAATGCCGGGGACGCTCTTTACAGGCTTGGCAAGTTCCCGGAGGGAGCACGCGAGTTTCTTAACTCATCGGCCTCTCCCGCGGATAGCATCGCCGCCATGAGCTACTACAACCTGGGTAACTCGATGTTTAAGAGCGGCGATCTCAAGGGTGCGGCCGAGGCCTACAAGAGATCCCTTCTAATCGACCCTGATGATGAAGATGCCAAGTACAACCTCGAGTACGCCATCAGGATGATGGAGCAGCAAGAACAGGACAGCGAGCAACAGCAGGACAAGAAGGAGCAACCTGAGGATAAGCAGGACGATGAGCTGGCCAAGGAGAAGGAGCAACAGGAGCAACAGGATCAGGGTGAAGACGAGCAGGACCAGGACAAGAGCCGGCAGGGTGAAGACGAGCAAGCCGAGAACCGCGAGCAACCGGGGGAGAGCCAGCCTCAGCCTGATCCGGGCGAGATAAGTCCTGAGGATCTCGAGAGAATACTTGCGGCAATAGAGGCAAGTGACAAGGATACACAGGAGGAGATGCTCAAGAAAGCGGCGAAGAGGAAGCGTATCACGGGTAAGGACTGGTAATCCATATGAGTCGTACAAGGGTCCTGGTGGGTCTCTGGCTTACGGGTGTGCTCGCACTGGCGGGTGTTCCGTCGGCCGAGGATTTCCGGGCAGAGGCCTCGGTTGACAGAAGGGCCGTCGGAGTGGGGGAGCCCCTTACGCTCACGATATCTGTTTTTGGCGGGGATAAGGTCTCCGAGCCCGACCTCGGCAATATCGATGGCTTTCGTGTAGTCAACACCTCGACCTCCCGCAATATCAGCATCGTCAACATGAAGATGACCCGTTCCCTGAATCTTCAGTACACGCTTGTTGCCCTCAAGCAAGGCGAGTATGAACTGGGTCCGTTCACTGTCGCTTCTGACAATCAGACATATGAAACCGGATCGGTCCGGGTGACCGTGACCAAGGGACGCGCCCCCTCACAGTCAGGGCAGGCGGGTGCTCAGTCGGATGAGGATCTCGTACTTCTCACCGCCTCGGTGGATAAGAGCAAGGCGTATGTCGGCCAGCAGATCACGTATACAGTCAAGTTTGCCTACAGGGTGCGGCTGCTGAGCGGGACACAGTATATCCCTCCGGATCATACGGGTTTCTGGTTTGAGGACATGGGGGAGACCGGTCCGGAAATCGAGACCATACGCGGCACCCAGTACTATGTTTTGACCAGGCGTACGGCCTTCTTCCCGATTTCCAGCGGGAAGTTCACGATAGGCGAGGCTGGTGTGCGCTTCGAGGTGCGTGAACTCGATCCGTTCTCGCGTGATCCGTTCAGCCTCTTTGGCCGGGATCCTTTCGGCGCATTCGGACGGAGGGAGGGAGCTGCCCAAACCACGCCCATCGAAATCGAAGTACTCCCACTTCCGCGTCAGGGCAGACCGGCTGATTTCACCGGGGCCGTGGGGAAGTTCAGTCTCTCTGCAACTGCGAGTGCCCAGGAGGTCAGGGTCGGTGAATCGCTGACGTTGTCCATCAGGGTGCGAGGTCGGGGCAACCTCAAGTCGATCGGTGAGATTCCTCTGCCTGAGATAAGGGATTTTCGAGTATTCGCTCCTAAGGCGAGGGAAGTGATCAACGCCGATGGACAGGTTGTCGGCGGTGAGAAGATATTCGATCTTGTGCTCGTGCCGCAGCGACCGGGAAACTACACACTGGAAGGTTTTGATTTTTCCTACTTCGATCCCGAGAAGGCGAGCTACGTGGTAACAACGGCCGAACCGGTCAGGGTCGAAGTGCTTCCGGCCGACGAGTCGGTTGCCGGCCAGCTTAACGAGTCGGGTCTGGAGACCAGGATAGCGCGTCAGGACATAAGGTATGTGAAGCGCGTTGCAATTGACAGAGATGACCTTACACTCTCATCCGGTGGAGCCACAGGCATGCTGATCAAGTATCTTCCGGTCCTGATCGCGCTGGCCGGTATCGTGATAAGCATTCAGAGAAGACGTGCCGCAGGTTCAGGACGGGCCGGTGCCCGAAGGGCCTTCAGGGTCCTGGTTGGGGAGCTTAAGGCCGCTGAGCGTCTGCTTGCGAAAGAGGCACGGACGGCAGATGCATCAGGCTGCGTCGGAAGAGCCATAAGGAAGTATATCGCCGCGAGAACAGGTGTAGGCGAATCGGTTGTGGATGAGGCGTTTGTCGGCTCGATGGCCCGGGTCTCACCCGAACGCCGTACGGAGATCGGTCGACTGTTCGGTGATCTGGACCGCATCAGGTTTTCACCGGTAAGCCCTGATCGCGCGGAGTTGGAGCAGATTCTCGAGAAGGCAAGGAGCATCTTCAGCATGGTGGACAAAGAATGGAAGTAACCACCTTGGGGTCAGGTCTTGAAATTAAGCGTTTTGGGTGTGGGCCCGGCTGGCTCGCCTTTCGGTCCACCTTGCTCAGAATGAAGACATTCGCTTGCGGTCCAAAGGGCTGCGCCAGCGGATACCTGGGGCTATGCCTGATGGTAGCCCTTGTGTGCCTGCTGATGACCGGCGTGGCCTGGGCGGCGGCCCCGCTGGGGGATATCAACGCAGTATTCAATGACGGGTGCGACCTCTATGAGCAGGGTGACTTTGATCTTGCGGCCGGGCACTTTGAGTCACTGGTCGCACGGGGAGTGAAGAGTGCCGAGGTCTATTACAATCTGGGCAATTGTTATTACAAACAGGGTCTCGTCGGCAGGGCGGTTGCGAGCTACAGACGTGGTGGGATGCTCTCACCGAGGGATTCAGACATTAAGACCAACCTCAGTCTTGTACGGTCGGTTGTAGGGTTCAGGGACACGACCGCATCATACGATCTGGGTGGTGTCGCCTTACTTCCGTTGCGCATTGCATCGCCGAGGGAACTTACACTGGTCTTTTATGTGGGCTACTACCTCACAACCATATGCTTTGTGTCCGGCCTGATGCTAAAAGGCGGTCTTCGCAAGAAGAACCTTCGCATCCTGGTTGTGCTTCTCGTTGTGACGGTCGGCGCCCTCGGGTTAGCGCGCTATGGCGTTTCGAGATTCAGCAGTGGTTCGGATGGCGTCGTTACAGCCGACAAGGCCGAGTTTATGTCCGGCCCGGGTACGGCATTCGATGAGCTCGCCAGGCTTCCCGATGGGGTGGAGGTCAGCCTCAGGGCAAAAAGCGGCATCTGGGTCGAAGTGGAGCTATCAACGGGTGACATCGGCTGGATCCGCGAGAAGGACATCGAGAAGATCTGAGAGCCGCAAGTTACCCCGAAATCACGTTGCGATGACACAGCACCCAAGGCTTCAAAACAAACAGCGCCGCCACCAAAGTGGCGACGCTTAATTTCAAGACCTGACCCCAGGGGTGACCCCAGGGGAAGTTAGTCGGTGGCCGCTTTGGCCTCTTTGTCCGGCTTCTTCGCCTTCTTCTTAGCAGCCTTCTTGGCTTCCTGCTCGGCCAGGATCCGTTTGGTTTCTTCGACCTCCTCGACAGTGACCGTCTTTCTCAGCTCTTCCATCTCTTCCATCACCTTCTGGAAGCGCTGACCTTCGGCGGCACTGATCCAGTAAAGCGGAAGTCTTTCACCCCTGATGCCCCACTTGACGAGCTGGTCCCTGAGTTTATCGACCCGCTTCTTGGTCCAGTGGTTGGCATCGATGTAGTGACAGTCACCGAAGTGGCAGCCTGAGACAAGTACAACCGGTGCGCCCTTCTTAAACGCGTGCAGAATGAACTTCGTGCTGACCCTGGCGCTACACATAGTCCTGATCAAGCGCGGACTCGCCGGCTGCTGGAGTCTCGACACCCCCGCGAAGTCAGCCCCTGCGTATGAGCACCAGTTACAGGCGAACACCACGACCTTGTCCATGGGGTTCTCGTCAAGCATCGCATCTATCTGGGCGATGATCTGCTCGTCGGTGAAATGTCTCATGACGATCGCATCGAACGGGCACTCGGCCCCGCAGCACCCACACCCGGCACACGCAGCTTCAATTACCTTGGGCGGCTGCTTCGACGCCTTATCGAACTGGATCGCATTGTAGGGGCACACCTTGGCACAGATGCCGCACATCTTGCACTTCTCCTCGATGATCCTTGAGGTAATGGCCTCTACCGTGATCTCGCCCTTACACATCAGGCTGCCGGCTCGTGCAACAGCACCCGAGGCCTGTGTCACCGAGTCCTTTATGTCCTTCGGTGCCTCGGAACACCCGGCGAAGTAAATCCCACGCGTGGGTGCATCCACAGGCTCGAGTTTGGGATGTGCCTCGAGCAGAAAGCCGTCGGCAGTCTTCGAGAGGTTGAGCATCTGCCTCATCTCATCGAGTTTATCGGGAGGCTCGAGTCCGACTGAGAGAACCACCATGTCATAAGAATGCTTCTCGGTCTTCCCCGTCTCCACGTTCTCAACATAGAGATCGAGCATGCCGTCTTCGTTTAGCCTTATCTCCCCCGGCAGACCTCGCAGGTATCTGACACCGTGGGCCTTGCTTCTCTTGTAGAGATCCTCAAATCCCTTGCCGAAGGCACGGATGTCGATGTAATAAACCCCGACATCGATTTCCGGCCAGTGCTCCTTGATGAGGATCGTGTCCTTGACGCTGTTCATACAGCAGACATTGCTGCAATATGGGTGTCCCCTTTTCTCAGATCTCGATCCGATACACTGGAGGAATGCCACCTTCTTGGGGTGCTCACGGGTGTCCAACCGCACAAGTTCTCCGCCGGTCGGACCGCCCGCGTTAATCAGCCTTTCAAACTCCATGCTTGTAATGACATTGGGATACTTCGAGTAACCGTACTCGGTAAGTATGGTGGGATCGAAGACCTTCATGCCCGTCGCCACAATGATCACTCCGACCTCGAGCTCGACGTCCTCATCCTCCTGGTCATAATTGATGCAGTGCTTCTCGCAGGCCTGGGCACACTTCTCGCAGGCCAGCGGCATATGACCGAGGCAGTCCTCAGCGTTTATGACGTATGCAGGCGGTATCGCCTGGGGGAAGGGACTGTAGATCGCCTTCCGTGTCGCGAGTCCCATCTCGAATTCGTTGGGCTTTGTGACCGGGCAAACCTCAACACAGTCTCCGCAGGCGGTGCATTCCTTCTCATCAACAAACCTCGCCTTGCGGTGGACGGTGACCTTGAAGTTCCCGACGTAACCGGTAACCTTCGTTACTTCGCTGTAGGCCAGCAGTTCAACCTTCGGATGTCGACCGACATCCGTCATCTTGGGCCCGAGAATTCATATGGAGCAGTCCATGGTCGGATAGGTCTTGTCGATCTGGGCCATTATCCCGCCGATCGACGGCTCCTTCTCGACCAGGTAGACCTGGTAACCGTTTTCGGCAAGGTCAAGCGATGCCTGAATGCCCGCTACCCCGGCTCCGATCACCAGGGCCTTGGCCGTGACAGGCACAGTCGTCTCGGTCTGCTCCTCGAGCCCCGCGGCCCTCGCCACCGCCATCTTGACAAGATCCTTTGCCTTCTCGGTGGCACCCTTCTTGTCGTGGAGATGCACCCAGCTACAGTGCTCGCGGATATTGGCCATCTCGAGAAGGTAAGGGTTGAGCCCAGCTTCTTCGACGGCCTTCCTGAACGTAGGCTCATGCAGCCTGGGTGTACACGAGGCCACAACGACCCGGTTGAGATTATGCTCGGCTATTCCCTTCTTGATCTCTTCCTGTCCGGGATCCGAGCACGTGTACCTGTTGGCTACGGCTGCTACCACGTTTGGAAGGGTCTTTGCGTACTCGGTGACCGCGTCGCAATCGACGCTGCCGGCGATGTTCATACCACAATGACAAACAAAGACGCCGATTCTCGTGCTGCTCAAGGCTTCCTCACCGCCTTTCTATATAGGAATTTCAAAACATTATCCATCTCGATCTTTGCTTTGACATTTCCCATCTCCATCTGGGCGCAGGCAAGGTGGATTCGACACTTGTCACAGGATGTGAGCACGATGTCGGCACCTGTCTTACCGGCTTCATTAAGCATGTCGACCTGCATCTTCCTTGAAATCTGGTCACAATTTATCCAGAGATTGCTCCCGCAACACGGGGCGCTATCTCGCGTGAACTCCATCTCCTTAAGTTCGACCCCCTCGACGAGACCCAGCAGTGCCCGCGGCTCGTCATAGATACCTGAGAACCGTCCCATCCTGCACGAGTCATGATACGTGACACTGGATGTGCCATTCCCCTGGATACCCGGCTTCATCTCGCCGGCAAGGAACTGGATCGTGTTTACGAATTCAATCCCTGTGTCGCCGAGGTGCTCAGGATACGCTGTTGTGAAGGTGTGGTAACCCTCAGGGCACGACACAAACACCCGTTTGGCCCCGGCATCCTTGAAGATTTCCAGGTTGGCCCCGGCAAGCTTAAGGAAAAGATCTTTGTCTCCCGACCACAGCGCATCATGCCCGCAGCAACGCTCGTTCGCAAGCACAGCGGGTGTGACGCCGCATGACTTCAAGAGCTCAAGACCGGCCGTGTGCGTACCGACAAGATCGAGTTTGAAATCAGCGAATATAGTATCGAAGTAGGGCGCACACCCTACGAAGTATATATCACCGCTGGATTCCTTGGACTTCCCGCCGTCGATGAGTTCAACCCAATCGGGAAGCCAGTCCATCTTGCTCTGCTTGAGATTATCTTTAGCGAGTATTCTCATCAGTTCTTTGATCGTACCCTGGTGCGTGCCCTGGGGCTCAACGCCTCTTGCGATCGCATCTTCCCTTAGACGGCTGATAAACTCAGGGTACTTGACATCCGCGGGGCAGCGCTCATGGCAGAGCCCGCAGGTGAGACAACGCCAGATGTGGTCCTCGGTGAGTCCGCCCCCGTTGAGTACTATGTGTTGCACCACCGATCGCGGGGAGTAGGTGGCGCCGACCCTCCCGATGGGGCAGCTACCCGTACACTTGCTGCAATCCATACAGAGGTACGCCCCTGTCTCCTGGATCAGCTTCTTAATCTTTTCTTCGGATTGGGCTTTCTCCAAGGCTCTTGATCCTTTCTACGAAGCCGGTTACTGAGTCTGCAAACTTCTGACCTTCCGAGGCGGATACCCACTCCAGATGAAGTCTGTCAGGCTCAAGACCGAGTTGTTCAACCAACTTCTTAGCCATGGCTACTTGTTTCTCTGCCATCCTGTTTCCAAAGGCATAATGGCAATCGCCTATGTGGCAGCCGGAGACGTAGACACCGTCCGCCCCATGCTCGAATGCCCTCAGGATCCAGCCGGGGGTTACTCTGCCCGAGCACATCACCCTGATCGTCCTGATGTTCGGGGGATACTGAAGCCTCGAGACACCGGCCAGATCGGCGCCGGCATAGCTGCACCAGTTACAGGCGAATGCAACGATTCTTGGTTCGAAATCTGCCATTAGGTCTGCTCCGAAAATAAGATGTCGATCATTGCTTCAACCTGTCCGTCGGTGAAATGCCTTGCGACAATTGCACCTGTCGGACAATGTGAAGCACAGGTCCCGCACCCTTTACAAAGTGCCTCATTTATCTCAACGTAGGTTTCTCCGTCCTTTTCCACCATATTGGGGGCGTTATATTCACAGATATCAACGCAGGTCCCGCAAGCCCTGCAGAGCTCTCTTCGAACGGTCGCAGTCGTGGGATCGAGATTGACAAAGCCCTTCGAAAGGAGCGCCCCGACCTTTGCTGCCACGCCGGAGGCCTGGGCAAGCGAGTCTGGAATGTCCTTCGGATACTGCGAGCATCCGCAGAGGAATATGCCCTCGGTGTTGGTCTCAAGGGGGCCGAGTTTGACGTGTTTTTCAAGATAGAACCCATCCGGCCCCATCGGGATGCGAAGCATCTCCGCGAGCGGAGCCGCAGTCTCTGATGCCACGAGCGGTACAGCCAGAACGATAAGATCGCAATCGAGTTTGACATCCGAAAGGAGTGTCTGGTCGTACACGGACACGCTCTCTGCCGTTCCGTTACCCTGGACTTCGACCTCGCGGTCATCGGGTCTTCTTAAGAAGTGCACCCCGTCACGCCTGGCGTCCCGGTAGAGGGCCTCTCCACTGCGGGTGAAGGCTCGAACATCTCTATGGATGATTGCGGCCTTCGCACCTTTCCTTATTGCCGCACCGGCCTGCTTGAGACTTACGTGACAGCAATAACGCGAGCAGCCCGTATAACCCTCTGTCTGCCTTGAGCCGACGCACTGGATGAATACGATCTGCTTATCTCCGTCAAAGGTCTCAGTTTCCTTAAGCACCTTCTCGAAATCATTCGATGTGATCACGTTCTTAAACTTGCCGTAACCCAGCCTGCCTTCCGGATCGAGTATCTGTCCGCCGGTGGCCAGCACAAGGGCGCCGATCTTGAGATCCCGCCCGCCGACCTTGACCTCGAAGTTTCCGACAAAGCCGTCTACCGCCTCAATCTCGGCGGAGGTCATCACCTCGACACCGGCTTTTTTAAGATCGTCAAGCTTGGCATCAAGCAATTCGCTTGCACTCTGGTTGGAGGGGAAGAGGTGATCGAGACTGTTGAGCTGACCACCGAGCGACGCCTCCTTCTCAACGAGATAGGTCTTGATACCCTGCCGGGCCGTATCGATGGCGCACTGGATGCCCGATATTCCGCCGCCTATCACAAGCGCGGACTTTTCGACCTCGACCGTCTTTCGAGGAAGCGCTCTAAGAAGCTTGGCTCTCGATACCGCCATTCTGACGAGGTCCTTTGCCTTTTCCGTAGCGTCCTCAGGCACATCGGCGTGAACCCACGAGCATTGATCCCTTATGTTCGCCATCTCGAAGAGGTAGGGATTGACGCCGGCCTCGGCGCATGTCTGGCGGAATATCGGCTCGTGCGTCCTCGGCGTGCAGGCAGCCACGACGACCCTGTTCAAGTTCTTTTTCTTTATGAGGTCATAAATCTTTTTCTGAGTATCGTCCGAACATGTATAAAGGTTGTCGGTCGCGTAAGCGACCCCGGGCAGCGTCTTCGCATACTTCGCCACGCCTTTGCTGTCGACAACGCCGGCGATATTGAGCCCGCAGTGGCAGATGAAAACACCGATCCGCGGTTCCTCATCCGGATCATGTTCGGGAAGCGGCGCCTCCTCGACAACAACCTTGTTGTCTCCAAGGTATGCCAGCGCCTTGGCACATGCAGCCGATGCCTGGGCCACGGAGTCCGGGATGTCCTTCGGCCCGGAAGCGCAACCGCACACGAGCACGCCTTCTCTCGTTGAGGTCAGGGGATCGCTGAGCGGATCCGCGATCTTGAAATAGCCGTCTGCACCAACCTCGATTCCGAGGGCCTTGGCCAGATCCTCGGTTCCCGCGCTCGGTATCATCGCACACGACAGGATAACCATGTCGACATCGATGGATGCTGGCCGGGCGGTTAGAGGGTCCTCGTAGTGTACGGCGATCCGTCCGCTTCCGCTCTTCTGTATGCTCGATGGGGAGGACCTTATGTAGTTTATGCCTGTCTCGTTCTTGCCCCTCAAGTAGAACTCCTCAAAACCTCTGCCATATGCTCGCATGTCACGGTAGAAGTAGTGGAAGTTCTTGACCCTGGGTTCGTGATCCTTGGCGACAATGCACTGCTTGACGGAGTAGACACAACACACTCTTGAGCAGAACGAGTTGTATCGCTCGTCTCTTGAGCCGACACACTGTACAAAAGCGATCGAATCAGGGATTTCACCGTCCGAACGCTTGAGCACGTGGCCGGTCGTAGGGCCTGAGGCGTTGAGCATCCTCTCAAACTCCATCCCCGTGAGGACGTCCGGTATGTCGCCGTAGCTTAAGTTCCTCAATGGGCGTGGATTCATCTCATCAAAACCTGTCGCCACAAGCACCGCAGCGACATTGATCTCGACGATCTCTTCCTTGATGTCAAAACTTATCGCACCACGCGGGCACTTGGACACACACTTATCACAAACCTGCTCGAACTTGCCGTTCTTGAAGTTGAGACAGCTCTCGGTGTCAACAGTGTAAACCAGCGGGGCCGCCTGCTGGAACGGGACGTAAATCGCCTTTCTGTCACCCAGACCCATCTCGAACTCGTTGGGTACTGAGACCGGGCACGGCTTCGAACAAACCCCGCAGCCCACGCACGTATCTTCTGAAACGTATCTGGCTTTCCTCAAGACCTTGGCACGGTAGGATCCGGGTGTGCCCTCGAGACCGACAACCTCACTGTAGGTCATGAGCCTGATGTTGGGGTTTCTCAAGGCTTCGACCAGAAGGGGGGAGAGGATGCATATCGAGCAGTCGTTTGTGGGCAGTGTTTTGTCGAGCTGTGCCATCCTGCCGCCTACCGACGGGGTCTTCTCCACGAGATAGACCTGTGCACCTGCACGCGTAAGGTCGAGTGCCGCCCGGATGCCGGCGACACCACCACCGATTACGAGTATGCCCTTTCCGGTTCCGGGTGCCGGGCAGTCCGCCACCGGGTTGTTTTGTCTTTCTTCCTTAGCCACCATCCGTTTCCCTCCAAAGATCACTTCTTGGTCTTGGATCCTGTTCCTTCCATGAGACTGAGTGCGTGACTTCTGCCCTTTTCATATGCGCTTATGTTGAGCTCGGTCGTTCCCTTGGGTACCGCGTCGGCTATTGCCTTACGGATCGCTTCATCGTTGACCATACCCGTGAGCGCGGAGAAGAAGCCGAGCATCACGATGTTGGCGACAATCTTCCTGCCCAATTCCTCGGCGAGCCGTGTGGCAGGGATCTTGAATATCTTCTTGGCCTTCTCATCCGGCGAAAGCGTGACGAGATCCTCATCGTAAAGAAGGAATCCATCGTCTCTAAGGTGGGTTCTATGCTTGTCGTAGCCTTCCTGGGACATCCCGACGAGCACATTGGGCTCAATCACATATGGATAGTGGATCTTATCGTCGGCAATGACCACCTGCGTGCTTGATGCCCCGCCCCTTGCCTCAGGACCGTAGGACTGGGTCATGGTAGCGCTCTTGCCATCATAAACGGCTGCGGCCCTTCCCAGGATGTAACCCATCACAACCATTCCCTGGCCGCCAAAACCCGTGAACCGCACTTCGTCTCGTAAAGGGGCAGCGCCTTTTTTCATTTCTTGCCTCCTACGATCTTCGAGAGGTTGTCCGTGAGGAATTCCCTGTAGGTGGGTTTCTCAATATCCACGAACTTTCCGACGATTATCCTGCCCTGCAGCGGGATGTCGACATCCCGTGGATCTGCACCGTGCTGGATAACGCTACTGTCATGGTAGTACTTCATAAGATCAAGCCCGGAGCCCAGCCTGTTCTTGTGCGCGAAAGCAGTCGGGCATGGGCATATGATTTCGATGAACCTGAACCCTCGCTTCACAAGGGCCTCCGCCATTGCGTTCTTAAGCCTTCTTAAGTGAAGTGCCGTCCAGCGAGCGACATAGGTCGCCCCGCTTGCGGCTGCAAGTGCCGGGAGGTTGAAGGGGAACTCGTAACTACCGTAAGGCGCGGTAGCGGCCTTCGCGGCGATTGGTGTCGTCGGGCCCGCCTGGCCACCGGTCATCCCGTAAGTGAAGTTGTTGACGCAGACCACAAGCAAGTCCATGTTCCGGCGTGCAGAGTGTATGAAATGGTTACCGCCGATTGCGACGAGATCCCCGTCACCCGAATAGACAACAACCCGGAGGTCTGGATTCGACAGCGCAAGACCCGTCGCAAACGGGATGGCCCTGCCATGCGTGGTATGGAATGAGTCCAGGTTCAGGTAACCGGCGACACGGCCGGTGCAACCAATACCCGAGACCACGGCAACGTTCTCCTCAGCCACCCCCGATTCCCTGACAGCCATTATGAAGCAGGTAAGCGTTGAGCCAAGCCCGCAGCTTGAGCACCAGATGTGCGGCATCCTGTCCATGCGAAGCAGGTCCGCCATCGGATGGCTCTGAAGTGATTCAACAGCAGTCGGTGTTCCTTTCGCAGGCTTCTTCATTTGGCTGCCTCCTTAAGTACCTCGAGTATATCGGCAGGGTCGTGGATATCGCCTCCGCCATGGGGCACGAGATACGTGGCGGCCTTCCCTGCTGCACATCTTTCGACCTCAAGCGACATCTGGCCGTAGTTTATCTCCACGGTGACCAATGCCTTCACTCGCCCGGCAAGTTCCTTTATTTTCTCCTCACAGAAAGGCCACGCCGTGATCAGTCTAAGCATCCCGACCTTGAGACCTTCGGCTCGAGCGAGATCCATCGCACGGTATGAGACTCGGGATGAAATGCCATAGGAGACTATCACGACATCGGCATCATCCATATTGAGCTCCTCAACCTCAATGATCTTGTCCTTGTTCTTCTGGATCTTATCGATCAGATGTCTGACCATCCACTCCTGGGTCTTGGCATCGATGATGGGATAGCCTCTCTCATCGTGCGTAAGCCCCGTCACATGGAACCTGTAACCGTCTCCGGCTTTGACCATGTCGGGGACATTGTCCTTACCCCATTCATAAGGCTTGTATTGGCCCGGTTTCTTCTTTGTGTATCTTCTCGGGTAGATATTGAGCTTGTCCGCCGGAGGGATAACGACCTTCTCGCTCATATGACCGACGCTCTCATCGCCCATCACCAGTACCGGCATGCGATACTGCTCTGCAAGATTGAACGCCTTGACCGTAAGATCGAAAACCTCCTGCGGCGAGTTGGGACACAGTGCGATTATCTCATAATCACCGTGAGAGCCCCACTTTGCCTGCATCATGTCGGCCTGGCCGACGAGTGTGGGAAGCCCGGTCGAGGGACCGCCACGCTGGATGTTCACAAGAACGGTAGGGGTCTCAAGCACGATACCCAGGCCGAGGTTTTCCATCATAAGGCTGAAGCCCGGACCCGAGGTGCATGTCATCGATTTCCAGCCGCCCCATGCAGCACCGAGAATGGCATTCATCGATGCGAGTTCGTCCTCCATCTGAATGTAGATGCCGCCGACCTGCGGCAGCCTTGCCGACATTCTTTCCGCGATCTCGGTCGAGGGTGTGATCGGATAGCCGGCAAAAAACATGCAACCGGCTGCCATGCCACCTTCGGCGGCGGCATGATCTCCAGTCATGAAATGTTCGCCCGTAAGCACACGTCTATCTTCCGGCAATTCCTAAACCTCCGATTTTTCAGTGGTTTTCTCTTGGGGCTTTTCAGCGGACTTATCGAGGGGTTTCTTGTCGCCGTCCTCTTCCACAATCTCGGCGAATATTGCAAACTCGGGACATATGAGTTCGCACAGGCCACAGGCCACGCAATCTTCCTCTTTTGCTGCGACGGGAGGATGGTAGCCCTTCTTGTTGAACTCTTCCGAGAGTTCGAGGACATCCTTCGGACAATATTCCACGCAGAACGAGCAACCCTTGCAGAGTTCCTTGATGACATGGATCTTGCCGCGAGGAGGTTTAATGGTGTCTGAATCGAGCGGTTTTCTCCAGAATTTCACGCCAGTGCCCCCCGTTTCCGGCCTGAGTTATTCAGTACGCTATCGAGAATCCTGTGGAAATTCAATCCCATGAACATTAGCATACAGCATAAACGGGCGCAAGGACTAAATATGCCCCGGTTTGGCGGGGCGAGGCGGGAGGAAATCATGAAAAATCAATGGAAAACACTGATTCTTATCGGGTTGATCATGGTGGTGAATACGACGGTCCAGGCCGCCTCGAGTTTCACCTTCGTGGTGCTGGGAGATCGTACCGGTGGAGCCGTTCCCGGTGTTTACGAGCAGGTGCTTGACGAGGTCGCATTCCTGAGTCCCGACTTCATGATCACAGTGGGCGATCACATCGAGGGTTATGAGACTGATTCAGTGGAGATCGAGACCGAGTGGGACTATGTTTTGGAACTTCTGAATGCAACGGGAGTCAAGTACCACCTCACACCCGGTAACCATGACATATGGGATGACCAGAGCAGGGCGATCTACGAGAGGAGATTCGGAAGCCGGGACAAGGCATTCAACTATAAGGGTAGTCTTTTTGTCATTATTGACGTATCGACCCAATACACCGCCCAGGGGCTGCCGGCTGAAAGACTCAAGTGGCTTGAGGGTGTGCTCAAGACTGGATCCGACTTCGATAACGTCTTCGTATTCTATCACAAGCCTTTCTGGTGTGAGGACTTCACCTCGGGTAGACCCAACTTCTTTCATGAACTCTTCAAACGCTACGGCGTAAGTGCCGTCTTTACAGGGCATTACCACCGCCATTTCTATACCGAGCGTGACGGCATCAGGTATTTCAGCGTATCGAGCTCCGGGGGCTCGCTGCCGCGTGGCGGGAGGCAGATGGGTTCGTTCTATGCATATCTTCTTGCCAGGATCGTTGGGGATAGCCTGACGGTCGGGGTGGTGGAACCCGACTTCATGGAACCGGTCGAAGTAGTGACCGTTGACGACGTCATGGCACTTGTCGGGATTGAGCAGGGTTCCGTGAGTATGAGTGAAATCGAAGTGGACCAGCTGAATGCTCTGGGGATAAACAAGGTGACTGTATCCATAGAGAATCGTTCTCACGTGACCTTGAGAGACACGGCGACCTGGGTTTCCCGCGGTGGGTGGAGCGTGGAGCCCGCACAGGACTACGTGGAAGTGCCACCCGGTGAGGTGGGGATGCTGACTGCGTTTGCTACGAATGATGGACAGGTCTTCCCCGTGCCGGTACTCAGGCTCAACGTGCCGCATGATGATGACAGCACTATCCCGGTCGAGGAGCCGCTTCTGCTTAGAAGGGTGGCTTCGGCCCATCACACAGAGGAGTCACCGCAGCTGGATGGTCTTCTCAACGAAGCGATCTGGGGGAGCTCCGGAGCTGTTAGCGAGTTCTTCGGGTGGAGAGGAGAGCCTTCGTCCGGGGATTCGACTTTCCTCAAGATGTGTTATGACCGGGATAATCTCTATGTCGGAATCGAATGTATGGATAACGTGATGGCGGAGATCTCGGCCGGCGTCGAGGACCGTGACGGTTTCATAAGGGACGATGACAATTTCAGCATACTGCTTGAACCTGTGAGAGGGTCGCAGGTCTTCTACCAGGTCTATGTGAATCCGATCGGGACGATCTTCGATCAGATGATAGAGATTTGCCCGTTTGGAACATGGGTGCTCCATCCCGAGTGGGATGCGCCGCTTGAAGTCGCAACACAGGTCCTCGAGGATCGCTGGATCGTCGAACTTGCCATCCCTCTGGCCGCCCTCGGTGTTAAGAGCGATGATGATCCCAGGTGGGGGTTTAACTTCATGAGATGGCACCGCAGGCTCGATGCGGCCTCAGCCTTTCAGCCGCCCGTACGTTTCGACTCCGACCGCATGGCCGTCTTGCGTCTCGAGTAACCCGTGGGGTCACAACCCCGTGGGGTCACCCATTAAGAGGCACCTGTCAATAGGGCATACGCCGCCCTCGGGGTGGGGTGATCTCACCCCTTATAACTGAGTGATCAGCGTCCAGCCATTGCCGGGACTTCGCAGGTTTTGGTGTCAGTGCCTCACTGCA
>JBDRNT010000044.1:0-3305 GCA_043810925.1 Candidatus Eiseniibacteriota bacterium | reverse complement strand
GCCGTGCGGAACATGTCAATAAGACTAAGCCCTCAGCTATGAGACGTGTCGCAACCGTCTTACAGTGTTCGAGCACATTCGGCCAAGTGATGGAAAGTCTCTTTTCCGCTAACCGGCTCCTTGGATAGCAGCGAGGGATTGCGTGTCCAATGGTGCCAGCTATTTTCGGTTCAACGGGATGAGATTGAGCCAAAGAGTTCTCGCCAGCCCCTAGCGAATTCTCACGATCTTTGCCGTTCCAATACATTTGCCATCCATGGATGCCCGCAGGAATAGGATACCAGCGCCGGTCTCTTTCCCGCGATCAAGCTGCCCATCCCACGCAAATGTGTGCTCACCGGGCATCAGATCATGGTCGACAAGTACTCCAAGTCGCACTCCGGCTGCGTTGAATAGCTCAACGCGGACTCTGCGGAGTCCTCCCGAACCCCCCCCTGGCACAGTCAGTCGTACGGTCACCGCTGAAGTCATCGGGCTGGGATAAGATTCCAGAACCTTGACCGCTGGGCCATCATCCGGAACCTGCCATGGCAGACCAGCCTCCACATCAAGGGAGTATGTGAAGACGGCAGCACTGTCGGCCGGTTCCACCAGGATTGTATCGACCGTCGTCGGGGCCAATGAATCCATCAGTGTCACCTCGTATGTACCGTGGAAGCCCTGGACCCGGAATACTCCGGCGCTGTCAGTGGCCCCGAAGGCGTTCGTTGTCCACTCCGTCATCAGCGAGTCGTAACGAACGCCGGCCGCGTTTACCGTCCAGTCCAGATTCACAATGGCAGCGTCAGGCCCACGCCAATGGTCACCCGCCCAGAATCCCCACATAAGTATTCCCTCAACGGCTGGATGACTGAATGCCGTCCCATAGAAAGCCTCCAGGTTGTCTGCCCGCTCGTATTCGTCGGCAAAGGCGACATCGAACTCTGTGATCCAGATTGGCAACCCCACCTGTGCCAGCTTACTTAGGCGGGCCCTCACAATGAGTGGAGAAAATGAGCCCCAGAAATGACCCTGAGCTCCAATGCCATGTATAGGTGCACCCTGGGCCATGAGATCCTGAATTTGCTGGACGTAGGCGTCAGTCTCGCTTCCCGAAACCACATTGTAGTCGTTTACGAAGAGGAGACAGTCCGGATCGAGTGCATTTGCCGTCTGGAACATATGAGGCCGAATGGAATCGCCAAGGCGGTTTTCGAAGTAGTGACCGTGCAGCATCTCATTGTTTACATCCCAGTGCACGAACCTGTCTCGGAAATGCTCCACCGCACTACCCAGTCTGTTGTCCACTGCAATCTGAAGCTCGGAGTCAGACAGCGCCTTTACCCAGTCTTGAACATAGTTTTCAACTGCCCAGAAGATGCAGTGGCCCCGAACCGGAATCCCATTCTCCTCACAGATCTGGTACATAGCATCTGCATCCGAGTAGGTCACCTGTCCCTGAGATGGTTCGTTCCAATACCACTTCGACTCATTTTCGAAGACCGCCCACTCGAAACGGTCAAGAAAGAACTGGGTGTATTGCGGATTCGACAGCAGGTGGTGTGAGACAGATGTACCGAAGGCGAAGTGATGGCGCAGCTGGCGGATCTCAACACTGACGTCAGGCATGGGATATCCGCAGCAATCGGTCACAGTGATCTCGATGTCCCGCATCCGGACCGCTGCGATCTTGGCACTTGTCTCAGCTCGCCACTCGCTAGTGATTTCAGTGTGTCCGCCCCCCAAGGAGGCTTGAGCCATAATGAGTATCGCCAGGGTCGGGATCAGACCCCAAGACCTGATACTGAAGTAAGAAGCCACGACAAGACCCCTCTTTTGAGACCGGATCATCTGATTTCATGTTATCAGAAAACTGGCGTGAGTTCAACCGCTATTCGCACGGCAGTAACCGCCTAGATCGTGAATTCGCTTCGGCGTTCACGAAAACACATCTGGGCGCCAGCAAGCGCCTGCAACCGGCCGTGGATTTGGGGGACACGCAGGGGTTCAAGCGGCAATCTGAATGTGTCCTCTCGGAACGCATTTGATTTGCACTCGCAGTTGGTCCCACATAACCACGCTTTCAGACATTTGTCCGGGGAGAGTGCTATAACCCGATAGGCAGTAAAAGGGAGCCTTGAAAGATTGAAGAGGTTGCCCCAAGCTGTTGAGTCTAAGAATTGGAGTACTTTGGCTCAATTAACAAGGAGGCAACCCATGTATATTAGAGCAAAGCGTGGAGAGGTAATCAAGCCGGAGGTGTTGGTGGTGGGCATCGATGTAGCAAAACGACGTCATGTAGCCACGATTCGCCTGGGCGATGGTACCAAGAAGAAGGCCTTCTCATTTTCCAATGATCGCCGCGGGTTCGAGAAGCTCCTGGCCAGAGCCGAATCGGTGAGAGCCAGCTCCGGCTTAATGGCGATCCTCTTTGCGATAGAGTCATCGGGCCACTATGGGCATGCATTGATGCACTTTCTCACCCGGGGTGGCTATTCAGTGGTCGGCATAAATCCAGCTCATACCAAGAAGGCGAAGGAGCTTGAGGACAACTCCCCGGAGAAGAACGACAGTAAGGATTCAAGGATTATCTCGGACCTCGCTGCCCAAGGTAGGGGTAGAGCGGTGATGATCCCGCGTGGGGTGTATGCTGATCTTAGGCGCTTGGGCAAGCTTCGGGAGCGCTCATCGGTGGAACGAACCAGGATCATGAACCGCTACAAGGGGCTGGTTGATCTGGTGTTTCCCGAGTTGAGTATCATCCTGTGCGATGTGGGCTGTGTTTCGATCCGCCGCCTTATGCTTGAGTATCCCTCGGCAGCACAGGTGGCACGGCTGGGGTTTAAGAAGTTAGCGAGCCGGCTTTGGAGATGGAGTATGGGACACATCCGTGACGAGCAATGCCACCTAATCCATACGGCAGCCAGTGAGAGTGTAGGTATTAAGGAGGGTCTGGATGCCGCCCGGCTTGAGATGAGACAGACTCTGGAAGCCTTGAAGGTGGTGGAAGGTCGTATTAGAGAGGTTGAGGCAGCCCAAGAGCAAGCCTTGCTACAGATTCCCTATGCTGGGTACCTGTTGAGCATACCGCAGCTGGGTGTGGTGACAGTGGCAACGGTCCTGGGAGAGACAGGTCACCTGCCCCATTACCGGAACGCAGATGCAGTGATCAAGTTGGCAGGCCTTAACCTGTACACCATATCCTCTGGCACTTTCAAAGGCAAGACACGGATAACGAGACGTGGGCGGCCCCTGCTGCGCCGATATCTGTACCTGGCAGCACTGCGACTCTCGAAGCCAGGCTCACCTCTGGAAGAGTTCCACGA
>JBDRNT010000043.1:0-5068 GCA_043810925.1 Candidatus Eiseniibacteriota bacterium | reverse complement strand
CTTTTCTATATCTCATAGTAAGTGGCCTTTCGTTGTGGGTTTAAAGTTGGCTTCCATACCTACTTTTTCCCACAGCGGGAGGCTTTTCTGCAAGTATGAAGTGAGCGAAGTATCAGGATTTATGACGCATTGAGGTTAGTATATACGCTCTGGATGGTGAGCTCGTCTGGGAGACGAGTACAGGCATATCAAGAGGTGTTGAGAGCGGCGTGGTATGGAACTGCCTAAGCGGCGATGGCGATCAGGTGGCATCTGGGGTGTACCTGGTGCGTGTGAATGGGTGCGGCTTAGAGGAGCTGAGAAAGGTCGTGATTGTGCGATGATACGAGCTTCTGGCTTGAAGCTCCGCCTGAGTACTATCATCACTGCGGGCCTACTCATTCTCCCGATTCTCAGCACAGCGGCGAAATCAGCCGGAAACTCTGCTGGGATAACGATGACCTTCCCCACAGGGGCAAGATCTCTCGCGATGGGAGATGCCTGCTGCGGACTGAGCGGGAGTCCCGACGCAGTGAACTATAATCCTGCGGCCCTATCAGAGCTCAGATCTACAGAGATTTCTGCTTTCTACGAGCGCCGACTGGTAGATGACAGTTTCAGTGGCATTCGACTGGCATGGCCCGCGCCATTCGGCGTTCTTGGATTGAGCCTTCTCCATTATACTTCGGGCGACATCGAACTCGTGACGACCGCCGGTGATGTTCGCGTTGTGGTCGGCCAGCAGGACTACATTGCCGCGTTCCGATACGCGGCAAGACCATGGCAGCATCTGGGCATCGGTGTCGGCTTCAAGGTTATGAAATCGACACTAGCTGAGGAATTCCACGCGAGTGGCGTTAGCTCCGACTTCGGCTGGTTATATGAATCCGGGGATAGGGGTTTCTCTCTTGGGGGGTCTGTAACAAACTTCGGCGAACACCTGGAGTATAAGAAGCAGACCGAAGACATCCCATGGATTGTCCGGCTTGGAGGTGCCTACGCGTGCGAAGTGGTTGGCAGCTCTCTTCGGGTTTCTGGTGACCTTGTCAGAGTACGAGAATCAGATCTCAGGGAGCACATCGGAATCGAATCTTTGATCGTAGGCTGTCTCGCAGTGCGTGCCGGCTACAAGTTCGGCTATGAGAATGCGGGCCTGACATTCGGCTTCGGATTGCAGGTCGGCCGGCTTCAACTGGATCATGGCATAGGAGTCACCGATCACTTCGGTGACATCCATCTCACACAGATCACCTACGTCTTTTTCTGAGTCAAAGCCGAGTAAAATGATCCGGGACCCTCCCCGGGACTTATGATGCTCGGTGCTATTTCGACACGACTACCTTGTGCATTACCTCATCCGGACCGAGACGGAGTCTAAGGAAGTACAGACCCGTTCCCACTTCACTCTCACTATCCCATTCCACAGCGTGGTAGCCGGCCGTGTAGGCCCGATCAATCAGCCCTGTTACAAGCCGTCCCGACACATCGTAGACTGCCATTTCGACCCGGCCGTCCCGAGGCAGACCGAAGTGGACCGTCGTCCGCCCGCTGAACGGGTTGGGTTCGTTGCCGGTGATGACCAGCTGAGACGGTACTTCTCTCTCAGTACTCACACCGGACAGTGGATCGTATATCTCGAAATCGGCATCGCTAACATCCTCACCGCTGTTGGCGGCAGCATCATGGGCGATAACTTTAATGCGCGCCTGGGTTGTGGCGGACGCGTCCACCTGCCATGGGTAGATACCATCATTGGCTTCGCCCGTGGCGATTGTAGTGGGATAAGTAGCCCCGTCATCTGAGGAGAGAAGAATATCGATTGTGGTAACCCCGACGTTGTCTGTGGCCGTCCAGGTGATATCGAAGAAGCTATCTATATACCAGATCTCGCCACCATTGGGTGCGGTCACCGTGACCACCGGATCCTCAGTGTCCGCCGGAGTGTCTGTCACAATAATGCTTACATAGCCGTTGTTCCCCACCATCGAAATATCGTAGACCTCAACATCTGTGGGGTTATTGTCATAGTCTCTCGTGTTCGGCGTTGATGTCAGGTCAAAGGCGTAGTTGGGATTCTCGGTGCCGCCAGATCCGGGCCACGGGTCACCAGTATCGCCGCTGTTTCTATCGTATTCCAGGTCGCACTCTCCGTCAGCCTGCTCGACCGCAAGCTCATAGTGAGGGTTTCCGCTCCCGCATCTCTGGTTGTCATTGCCGTAGGTAGCTTCATCGACATGATAGATCACTATGCCTTCACCGCGTATGCTCACGTCGAAACCGGTCTGCTGGCGATTCTCAAGCATGAAGTACTCAGCGCCCGGCGAACCATCCGTCCAGATCTTGTAAACGACCGGATTGGTCTCGACCTGCGGCACCAGCACGTCAACGAGGTTACTCGTCGGAACGATCGGCGTCACAAAGCCCAGGCGCGCCTTCGAGTAGGCATCAAAATGGACCGGGGTGACACCGCCACCGCCCCAGGAGCCTCCGGCCATCACCGACCAGTAGCCGACGCCTCTTGAGTCATAGCCATAGTCGTAGAAGTCCGGAAGTCCGAGCACGTGTCCCAGCTCGTGGCAGAAAACCCCGATATCTCCGTCTTCCGGTTCCTGCGAGTACGCCCCGACGTAAACGCCGTCTACCAGAGGTTCGTTGTACGTCCCCCATGCATGAGACCAGATGTCATTGACGCTGCCGGTGACCTCGGCGCCGGGGCCGGCGTGCACTACAAAGAGGGCATCCACGTAGCCGTCATCGTCGCCTGAGTCGGGAATGCCATCGGGACCGTCATTGTCGTACTGGGAGAAATCGACGTAGGGATCTGCCGCATACACGGCATCTTCCGTCAGTCTCTGGGCGTTTTGGGGGTAGTTGCCGAAGCCATACTGTCCGTCCACGTAGTAAGAGTAATCCTGCGGCATTCTGTGCCAGCCATTGGCCTCACCGACCGTTTCGAAGTTGCCGTATGAGTTTTCGAGGTAGTAGTCTCTCATACTGCCGGTCGGGTAAGTTCCCACCGAGAAGAGCATGTTCTCATAGTGGGATGCCGGATAAGTGCCTGTGTTGGCTGTGTTGTCATCGAAGTCGACGATGATGACGATTGACTCGCGCTGGATCGTCAGAAGCGTCATCCCGGGGGCAATGCTATAGACCTTGTTGCCTTCAAGGTTGTTTATGCCCCGTTCCCTGAGGTCCTCCATATATGCCTGCCACGGGGCAAGTGTGCCCTCCTTACTCATTCGCTCCAGGAGCTCAGGATGGGGGGGCATGGCCTGAAGACCGGTTGCGCCAAAAACGAATAGAACCAACAGGGCAGAAGCCAAGTACAATCTACGCATGGTGTTACCTCCTATAAAATAGCAAAAGCGCGGTCACCTGAGCCGCGCTGTTCTTGAATAGCCAAATCGGCGTCTAACTTGACCTGTTTTACCAGTAGATGTTTTGATGCTAGATACCACATTTAATATATTGTACCATATCCGCCGGTGGATTTCAACAGCTGGAGGGAATCCGGTGACAGTTTGGAAATTCCTCCTTGGACGAAGTTCTCACGGAAACCCTTGCATACTAGGACGTCACGAAGTAGAATCGGGTCTGTGCGAGTCTGGGTTCTCTAAGGATGCGCATACAACCAGTTAGAGCAGTCTGTAGACTGAGGAAGTGAGAGTATGAAAAGAACGCAAGACGGGTTTTACGGGCTTGGTATCGCACCCAGGCTTCTTGACAAGACCGAAGATCTGGGGTACACGACGGCAACTCCAATTCAACTCAAGGCAATACCGATCGCCATTGAGGGCAAGGATATCATCGGCATCGCCCAAACTGGTACGGGCAAGACCCTTGCATACGGCATTCCCATGATCCAGCACCTTGCCAAGAAGAAAGGCAAGGGACTGGTGCTTGCCCCGACGCGGGAGCTGGCGATTCAGATAAGAGATGCCCTCAGGCCATTCACACAGGTGTTGCATATGAAGACAGCGGTGCTCATAGGCGGTGAATCCAAGGGCCCGCAGATATCTGCTCTGAAGAAGAATCCCCGGATCATTGTGGCCACACCCGGTCGTCTGATCGACCTCCTGGGTCAGCGATGTGTGAGCCTTAAGGATGTGGGCGTTCTCGTTCTTGACGAAGCCGACCGGATGCTCGATATGGGTTTCGCGCCTCAGATTGAACGCATACTCAAGGTGGTTCCTCGAGACCGCCAGACAATGCTCTTCTCAGCGACCATGCCCACTGAGATAGTGCATATCGCATCTGCTCACATGCACCTGCCGGTCCATACGGAGATCGCTCCTTCCGGGACAGCGGCGGAAGGTGTTTCGCATGAAGTATTCGTGGTGAAGAAAGACCTTAAGGGACTGCTGCTTGAGAGACTGTTGGAGCAATACAAGGGCCCGGTCCTCGTCTTCACACGGACCAAGCGAGGGGCATGGAAAGTAGCAAGGACCTTGAGAAGGGCGGGCAGGGCCGCGGCTGAAATCCACTCGGACCGGAGTCTCCCTCAACGGAAGGAGGCGCTGAACGGCTTTAAGTCGGGCAAGTACCGCATCCTTGTGGCTACCGATATAGCAGCCAGGGGAATCGATGTTCACGGTATCGAGCTGGTTATTAACTACGATTTGCCTGACGACCCCGGAGCCTATGTGCACAGGACAGGCCGAACCGGCCGGGCAGGTATGGAGGGTCGTGCCATTTCCCTGGCCACCCCGGATCAGGGGAGAGATGTACGTGGTATCGAGAAACTGATAAAGATGTCCATATCACTATCGGAGCATCCTGAGATTCCCGCCGAGGAGTTCGGTCCCAAGCCCCGGACAGCATTTCAGATGAGGCACGCCCGGCAAAAGCGTAGCCTTGGGCGTCGGCCCGTTCGTCGGAAGAGATAAGCAGAATACAACGGGGCAGGTTCCATAAAGGCTGACCTGCCCCGATACTGTCAGATACTACGTTATCGTTAGTTCGTATCATTTGACCCCATGAGAGAGGAGGACTACACTCCTGAGGAGTTAGTCACAGAAGCATAGTTTTGGGACTTACCTGTCTCTCTCATGGAGGTCGTAATGAAAGTCAAGGACAAGGATACCTACGG
>JBDRNT010000042.1:0-2434 GCA_043810925.1 Candidatus Eiseniibacteriota bacterium | reverse complement strand
TCACCAAATACGGCATCGATAGTGAAATTGCATCTCGGCTTCCTCGTCGGAGCACCGTCTGGCTTACTTGGAGCGAGATCGGGGAACTGCTGCGACACGGCGGACGATTGCCTGCTGTCGACCGGTTTCTATGGAAGGAGTTCGCCAAGATGCTGAAACACATTGGCATTCCGATGTTGCCATCCATCTCTCCGGCTGCCCTTCGCAGACTGCGCCTTCTAAACCGATTTGTGGGCGGGTACGCCTCTAACTATGAGTACGGGGTAGTGAGCGCTAGCGTCATGGAGATACTGACACTCGCGATCGACCGCATGGAGATTCACCGCGACAGCGAGTGGTCCGCCTTGCTGAAATCAGGCTGGAGGCCATATGCAAGGGTTTGGGCAGTGCGAGATAAATACGACAACCCATCTGTCCTTGCGGATGTCGGCTACATCAAGTGGTATGCCAAGGGTTCTGTTTATGAGCGTTCTCTTACTCTCCGCTTGGAGTGCGGCGAGAAGCCTCGTGTTGTAACACTTGCTGGCTGGGGACTAAGAGTGGATGGATCCCTCGACTGGGAAAATCGGCCGTTAGAACGCTTCACTCCCTCGCAGTCAGCGCGACTCTTCAGCTTACCGATTCATAAGGCCATTCGCCAAGCAAAGCCCACAATGAGGAAAACGCTGTCCAGGTTCAAGCGGTCGAAATACTACAAGTGCAAAGATTGATATATGCTAGTGCGCAAATAGTAGACAAGCGGCATTGCCTGCCGAGTCTATGACAACCAGTCAGAAGCGGCAACCTCAGAGGTTTCCTGCAGCACATGCCTAATAACGGTTTGTGAGATATTGTCAAATGTTGTGGATGACTCATTTCAGGACGCATCCTTCCATACCTTCACGCTGCCTTCTGCATGATGCCATCGACGAACCGGACGCCTTCGATCACCTTGAAGATCAGTTGATGACTGTTTAGTCGACGCCAGTGCTTCTCGGCCTCGGCCGCCAACTTGTAGACCATCGTGAGTGTGGCGGCCCGGGAGCCACATCCCTTCGTCCTCTTTGTCCGGTGCCTGACCGTGGCAAAGGTCGACTCGATAGGGTTGGTGGTGCGAAGATGCGTCCAGTGCTCCGCCGGGAAGTCGTAGAAGGTGAAGAGCACATCCTTGTCCTTGCTCAGGCACCCGCAGGCACCGGGATACTTCGCCTCATAAAGGCTCAGGAACTCATCATAAGCCCTCTCCGCCTCATCCCGGGTCTCGGCCATGTACATGTCCTGAATCCGCTTCTTCGCCCTGGATTGAACACCCTTAGGCATCTTGTCTAATATGTTGGCCGTCTTGTGGACCCAGCAACGCTGCTCCCTCACAGTCGGATACTCCTCTGCCAGGGCCGACCAGAAGCCCAGAGCACCATCACCGACCGCCACGGCCGGCAGGCTCTTCAGCCCCCGACCCTTGAGGTCCCGCAACAACTCCTGCCATGATAACTTGCTCTCCCGGTACCCGTCATGTACCGCCAGGAGCTCCTTCTTACCCTCCTCGGTCGCTCCCATGAGAACCAGGATGCAGGTCCGATCATCATCCAGACGCACATTGAAGTAGATCCCATCCGCCCAGATGTAGACGTAGTGCTTGCCCTTAAGGTCCCGGCGGCTCCACTCCTGGTACTCCTGCTTCCAGATATCCTTCAAGCGCACTACGTTTGTCGCCGACAAGCCCACAGCATCCCGACCCAGGATCGACTCAAGGGCCTCCTGGAAGTCGCCGGTGGACACTCCTCTGAGGTACAGAGCCGGAACAAGGGCGTCGATACTTGGAGCACGGCGCATATAAGGTGGCAAGATACGGCTCGTGAACCGCTCGCCAGGGCGACGGTCATGAACCCGAGGCCGTCTCACCGGAAGCGGACCCGCACCGGTCACCACCGTCCGCTCCTTCATCCAGCCATTGCGTACCACCGCGCGCCGACCTCGAGCATCTAACTCACCTGTGTGGCCATCCACGTAGTCGGCCACCTCCGCCTCTATCGCATGTTGAAGAAGCCGCCGAGCGCCCTCGCGGACTATCTCATCCAAAACCCCAACCACCTCGTTTCCCGCTTGACCTGCTATCCCTACCGGGGTATCCTTCCTCATTCGGCGTATCCTTTCTTCCTGCATAAAGCAGGGGCTTTTTCCCAAAGGAAGGATACGTCTTCTTCTTATGCCGTCCACAACTTTCGGTTATACCTCTTTGCCGGCACCTCCCGGGTCTTGGCGAGATATCGCCACGCCGCCCTCGCATCGGCGTAGACCCCTGCCTCAGTGGGCTGCGTCTTCTCTGATGCACCGTACCCACGGTATTCCACAGCGAGCACGTTGAGTCCCACGCTATGAAAGAGGTCGTACCGAGCGAGGTTCCACCTGTCCGCGACCTGGCCTTCCTGCCCATGGAAGTAGATGACCCAAGGCG
>JBDRNT010000041.1:0-39101 GCA_043810925.1 Candidatus Eiseniibacteriota bacterium | reverse complement strand
GTTGAGGGTTGCGCTCGTGAAGGTGAGGGAATTGAACTACCGTACCGCATGAGGATTTCCCCCGGAAACGTGCTCTTTGTTCAGGGACGCGAATATCGTAGTGACGTCTCGATCACTTGGGAGCCGGGGGACAGTGTGAGGATTAACGGTTTGGCAGTATTCCCCGTACCGAAGCCTCCCCCTAAACAGATCCCTGAAAATGATCTGGAGAACACCTATGGGGCTGTTCCCTTTATCGTCGACTTGGTGGAGCAAGGGGAGACATGGCGTGAGGCCGCTCATCAGTACAATTCTAGAAGGAGAGCATTCGATGACAAGGCATTAAGGGTGTACGGCAGTGTCTTTGAGATCACCGGCTCAAAGGATGTAGCTACCGAGGCCGTTGTTGACTCCATGGATAGGCTGCTTCTCGACCCGGCCTTCGAAATCCGCCATGGAGATGCGACCGTCGTGGTCAAGTGGGATGGATTGCCTTGGGAGGCCTCGTATTACCTTCACGAAAACTACCTGCAGTCTAAGGTCGTCGCCGAGCCCCGTGAGCTGGTCGGCAAGGAGGAGGTTATCGCATTCATACAGTCAATAGCCAAGCGGCTTGAGGGCCGAGGCGGTGGAACCTGGATGGAGGTGATTTCTACCAGCCACATTACCTTCGGTGGTAGAAAGGTGCAAGAAGCCCTCGATCAGATCGAAGATGCTGTCCAGGGGAAACCATCTGACGGACCTATACCCGATTCGGAGGTGGAACTGATTGTCGGAATGCGAAGGGGTGTCCAGAACTGACGGAAACCCACATGGTTACAAACACTCTCTGCTTGATAGCACTGACCTTGGAGACCTTCATAGAATTGAGCTGATATGACAGAAACCGGCAATTAGCGTCAACACCCTCATTCTTGGTCACAACACCTTTATGTTTCAATGGACTCCTGAAAGTGAAATCACAGGTATGTAGGCATCTGTCTTTTCATTCTTGACGGTATTCAGTCTAACCCCACCTGCTTCCCGGCTTTGAGCACCGCGAGACCTATGCCATACTCTGCGTGAGAGGAGGTACGATATGGCCAAGAAGTTCATGTACGTGTGTCTTGGGATTCTGGCGTTGGTGGTAGCTTTTCACGTGGGGGCAAGGTATGGGGAGGCAGAAACCTACGCTGACCATAACTCCGGTGGGATCATCGCATTGCATTCAAGTGAGGTGCTGTTGCATAGTGGCGAGGTCTGGGGTTGCGACAGGCAGGTTGCTGGATGGACGCGCCGCACGGGTAGCGAGCCGCCCATCCCTTCGTCCGAGATCACGTCCTGGGGGCGCGTTGCCCTGCCGCGTTTCGAGCTGGAGTTCGGCGCCGACCTCAACGAAGCCCTCAAGACGATGGGAATGGCCATAGCCTTCGGGGGTGGTGCGGACTTCTCTGGCATGTCTGCCGGCCTCTTTATTAGTAATGTTCTCCACAAGACCTACGTAAGGGTGGATGAACTGGGAACAGAGGCAGCAGCAGTTACTGAAGTGGACATGTCCACCGGCAACACGCCTGACTGTGCGCATTTCCAGTTCTGGGTGAGCCGCCCCTTCATCTTCGCCATCAGGGAGAATCAGACGAACACAATCCTCTTCATAGGAAAGGTCGTGGATCCAGGGTATTACTGATAGCCTTCCTTGGTCCGGCTCTCATCTGAACATCGCCTTTATGCTGCCCCAGGTGGAAGGCTCAGTCTCACTCGGGCCTCCGACCTCGATTACCCACAGATCCCAGTTACCACTCCGATTGGAGCAAAAGACTATGCGAGTACAGTCGGGCGACCAGTCGGGTTGCTTGTCCTCCGCGGGATCATCTGTAATCCGGCTTTTCGGTCCGCCCCCTGAAGGCGCTACATAGATGTCGTAGTTAGAGGGCTCTCCAACAGGCCATATCGGATCGCGATGGTACGCTATCTCATTGCCGCCTGGTGACCATGTGGGACCTCCCTCAAAGCCAAAGCCGCCTGTCACGCTGGTCGCTAAACCTCCGTCCACAGGTACAATATAGATCTCAGGCAGACCGGCGCCAGTGTTGGTGAACGCTATTCGGCTCCCGTCAGGTGACCAGTCTGGGCTGGCTTCGCTGCTTGTCGTTGACTGTAACTGTGTCGGGACCCCACCTGTAGATGGAACTAACCATATATGGTCATTGAGTATGTGCGGGTCATAGTGCGCAACATATGCGATTGTGCTCCCGTCGGGTGACCACGCCGGTTCCGCTTCGCTGTAAATACTGGCGGTTATCTGAGTGGCTGTCCCGCCAGATGACGGGATTGTCCAAATGTCGGTATGGCCGCTTCTGTCCGAATGGAATGCAATCATGCTTCCATCGGGAGACCAGGTTGGGTGGTGATCATCAGCAGTGTTGGTGGTTATCTGAACAGGGTCACCTCCCAAGGCAGGGATTGCCCAGATGTCATAGTTGCCACTTCTGTCGGACTCGAATGCGATCAAGCTTCCATCAGGAGACCAGGCTGGATTGAGGTCACTCGACGGGTTTGTGGTCAGCTGGCTCGCGGTATCAGCCAATACCGTACTGCCCGCCAAGGATATGACTATGACAGACACGAAGACAGTTCGCATGTCGAACCCCCTTTGGCACGACGGCCAACGGAACGGCATTCAATGTAACATGCCATGAATGAAACCCCCTCACCTGAACAGCGTCTTGATGGCGCCCCAGGTGGTGAGCTCAGCCTGAGACGGCCCGCAGCTGCATCCTTCTCCCCACGCTCCTATGAGTCCACATTCATACCCATCTGGGTGGTTCCCTGGTAGGCATGGTGACTCATCGCATAATTGGAAATCCCCGAGCCCGGCGTTACAGAAGGATGGGCAGGCTGAGAAGTTGCCGTTGATGCCATATTGACTGGCGATAAAACCCACCCAGTCGCCGCTTGGATTGCCGAAGAGATCGCAACAGCCAAGGTCAGATTGGGAGTCGATGCCACATGAGACGGGCACTCCGTTCGGGCTGTAGGCAATTATGCTGTTCGTCATCGATAGGCGAGCGTAGTTTACGCACCCTACTCCAGAGGCAATCGACGAGACACCGGTAGTCAGGTTTCGGACAAATGTGCAATTAGAGACATTGCATTCACACTCACTACCGTCACAGCAGATGCTACCGCCTTCGTCGACAGAGGAATTGGCATCAAAGATACACGATTGCAGTGTCGGCCGCGATTCGATCGCAATGATCGCACCCCCTCGAGATTCACTCGAATTACTCTTGAAGTCACATCGGATGATCACGGGAGCTCCGTCCAGGAGAAATAGTGCTCCACCTCCGTCACCTCCTAAAGAGGTTCCGACGGCGCGATTTTCAACAAAATGGCAGTCCTCGAATGTGCAGTCGGAACAGCAGAACGCCACTGCTCCACCGTACCCGGCAGTATTCCGTATGAACGAGCAGTTTGACAACGTCCTTTCGGAGTAGTACTCGCCGCAGATAGCGCCTCCGGCGCTGGTGGCACTATTGCCTTCGAAAATGATGTCGGCCAGAGCCGGGGAACACCCTTGTTCCCAGTACACGCCGCCACCTGCTGCCTTCTCGACCACATTGTCGACGACTCGCACATTCTGAAGAGTTGGGGCTGCGCCATCGCTGCAATCGATACCACCACCTCTCACCTTAGCTCTGTTCTCAAGGACAACCAGATTGACCAAAGTAGGCGATCCACCCAGGCACGATATGCCTCCTCCGCCACCAGCGCCGCTAAACCATACGCCATTAGCGATGGTCACCCCCCTGAGTAGCGCGCCGGGCCCGTCTCCATGTTGGAACTCGAAGCCTCTGTGCGACTCCGCCTCTGAGCCTTCGCAATCGATGACACATAGATCAGGATCATCACCCTCCGAGAGTACTGTTACGGCCTTGCCCGCGTAGATTATGTCGCGGTTGCCATCACCAGTGTATGTCCCATCTGCAAGCATGACTGTGTCACCCACAGCGGCAGAGTCGATTCCAGCCTGGATCGTGGGAGCATCACCTGTACCATCGGGCTTGACATACCACGTGCGGGCCGTGGACACGTGCGGTGCCAGCACCAAGAAGCACAGAAGCAGCACCAGCCGTCTCATCCCTCGCTCCTATCGGTACATTGACTTGATCATGCCCCAGGTGGATGGCTCCGTCGCCGTCTCGCATTCGCAGTCTTCTCCGAAGGCTCCGATGATGTCGCCGCAATCGTAGCCGTCAGGATGGTTGCCGGGTAGACATGGCGAGCATGCCTCCAAAGTGAAGTCCCCGTTCGGCGTGTCACAGAACTTCGGGTCTGCCGAGAAGTTCCCGTTCACTCCGTTTTGGCTGGAGGTGTATTCGTCCCAGTCGCCGCCGTTGTTCCCATAGATATCACAACAGGTGAAAGCCGGATGACTCCGCTCGTCGCAGCGAACTCCTGCCCCAGAGGTGCTATAAGCGATAATTGTGTTGTCGATCTCAGGCGAGGCGGAATCCAGACTCGATATTCCGCTGCCGCCATGATCTGCAGCATTACCGTAGAAGGTGCATCCCTGTATTCGTGGTGAGCTCCCGTTACAATAGATCGTTCCTGAATCACCGGTGTAGTTGCCCACAAAAGTACAGTCCTTGACTATGCAACCCGCCATGCGGCTAATGTATATCGCGCCGCCCTGGGCAGCAGTGTTGTCTATAAAGACGCAATTCTCGAACCTCGGCGTACCCGTATCCACGTAGACTGCACCACCATACCCGTAGGTCAGATTGTCCAGAAAGAGGCAGTTCACTACCCGCACTGTACTCTGGCATTTCATACCACCACCCGCCCCTGGAGGGCCCTCATCTTCACTCGACTGACCATGAGTGATTGTAAACCCCTTGATGATTGTGGTGCTGTCGGAGTCCCAGCAAGTAAAGACACTCCATTCGCGCTGAGCATCAATGGTAACGCAGCTGTATTCGCCGGTCTCACTTGTGATCAAGACCCCGGGCTTTAGGCCGTGTAAGCCAAATTCGTAGTACGTGCCGCATTCCACAAGAACGGTATCTCCGACGGTAGCAGAATCGATACCAGCTTGGATGGTCGGAGCATCACCGAGCCCATCCGCTGAGATATACCAGGTACGGCCGAAACAAGGCGTTAGCGCGAAGAACAACATTGCGGACGAAACTAAGAACGCTCGCACCAGCACGCACACCTCACCTGCGCTCTGCTTGATGACTATGTGCATTTCAGTTGGCATCTTCATTGTACCTCGGTGCAACCATTACTGTCGATCGAATCTCTCGCCTGCTCCACTTCGTTCGGATGCTCCAGCATCTCGTCATCTACCCGCCTGGCGAGGGATACCGTCCCTCCACAATCGGCTTGGTGGCAGGCGGTATTCACCGAGCGACATAAGACCCATCCGAGGAACCTGACCGGGGAGTGATCTCGAACACCACCCTGAGAGTTCTGCCTATGGTGCAGTTTGGGGAGGCAGACGGTATGGGGAGGCCGATCAACAAGCCAGCAAAACGGCTTTCTATAAGTGGGCATTAGCCTTACGCCATCGAGCGTGCAATTCGAAAGTAGTGCATCCAGAATCCTACGGTTGTCGTGCGAATCCCGGTTCGCCCATATTGAATATGCCTTCTGTGCAACCTCGATTATCTTGATTCCCCCACCCAGGTAGACCTTGTTCGCCTCCTCGCGTTGTCCATGGCTTTTCGGACGTCTTCCTGATGAGCTCGCCACTCTTCTGATTTCCTTTCCCAGAATCCCTCATCGATCTTGCCGTCAAACGCCCATGACGTTTAGGATCTCCGGGGTTCAGCGGTACTGGCGCGCGGCCTGATCGACTGGCTGGATCCCGGTTCTCTGGGTCCTCTCCGGGTGCGGTATCACCTGAACAAAGCTTTGATGCTGCTCCAGGTGGTGGGGACTATGCGCTGGGGTCCTCCGCATTCAACCGGGTCGCCTGCGGCACCGCACACGCCGGCTCGATACACCAAACCACCCATCGGATAGACCTGATACTCATAGCCCCTGCAGGTGGTCAGGCTTATCATCCCGGTTGCCGGGTGGTGGATCAACTCGATGAGGCCCGGACTGTCAGCGATAAGCCGACCGTAGCCCGGGATTACCACGTAGTTGGTACGGCAACTTGTCCAACTGTGTGAGACGCCATCGCCGGGCACAGCAAGAGTGCCCTCGGTGACGTCACTACAGCTCGTGAAAGCCATCTCACCCCACTCGGCGGGCCAGGTTAGACCGTAGCCCAACCCCTGGCATTCGACAATCTCAAAGAAGACCGGGAATACGTCGACGTCGCAAGAACCCGTCGTGGTCACGATGTCACCGCAGTCGTTTACATCGGAGCCGATCTGGGTACATGTTGTGGTCTGTTGATGAGGGCGCACATGGATGGCGATCATACACTCTCCGAAACTGGAGATCACTGTCTGGGCGGTGGCTTTAGAGCTCGGTGCCTCGTCACTGAAAACCCTGCACAGATTGGAAATGATGGTGCCGGGCTCGGTATCCAAGGGCACCCTCACGACAACCTGGCGGGACCCCGCTTCATCCGGTGCAAGTGTGCCTATGTCCCAGGTCACGGAGTGGCTTTCGCTATCATACATACCCCAGTCGCTGGATGAGACAAAGCCTGTCTGAGCGGGAAGCACATCTCTCAGGAGGACGCCATGAACGGCATAGTCGTTGGTGTTGTTGCCATAGGTTATGGTGTACGTTATGTCATCTCCGGGGAAGAAAGGCCCCAAGGACGAGGATGGCCCCTTGGCACGCTTGCTGATGGCAAGGGGTTCAGACTCCACTGAGTGGACCCTCGTCGTCTCGGCTGTCTCGGCAGCCGGTGCTTCACTGCACACTATCCAGCAGCGGTTTATGAGCCGCACCCCGGGGTCGGTGGACATCGAGACGACTACCTGTGCCTGTGCCGTCCCCGATGCGTCACTTCCAAGTGTTCCCACATCCCAGGTGATGCTGTGCTGGCCTGCATCATAAACCCCGGGATCATCGGCCGAGACGAACTCGACCTCCGGCGGCAGAAGATCAGTCAAAATCGCATCGTGGACCGATTCCAGATTCCCCGAGTTGGCATAGGTGATTGTGTATGTAAGCCCTGCCCCGGGAACCGTACCATCGCTGCCGAGCCCGTCGTTCTTTGTGATTGTGAGCGCCTGAGATCCTCCGGTGCAGACCGTTGTGAGCATCTCGACCTCAGTAGGACCGGTCTCCAGACCGGTTATCCGACAACGATTGGTAAGCAACGTTCCGTAAGGTGTGGCCGGCGGGATATGCGTGATCACCTGTGCGGAATCGGCGGCATACTGGCTGATAGTCCCGATGTCCCAGGTGACCGCGTGCGTCCCGATATCGTATGTGCCGCCATCGGTGGTGGAGACAAACTCGATCTCCGGAGGGAGGTAGTCGACTAGGGTAGCATCGTGTATCAGGTTGGAGTTGGGGCTGTCATACTGGATCGTATAGATCAGGCTCTGGTCCGGCGCCGCACATTCACCGCCCAGCCCGTCGCGCTTACCTACATTGAGCGGGTTATAGCCCCAGCCGCTTGGGTCATCACCCAGAGCACCGCAGACCCCGGCAGAGTAAACATCTTCAATATCGTCAAGCCGGCGCACACAGTCGCCTACGGTAATCTCACCGGTTCCCGGGTGGGGCACGACACGTATGTGACCTGAATCATTTACACTAACCCAGCCCCATCCGGGGATGGCAACAGGCCCAGGTTGACAGTCAAACCAGGCGTGCGAGACCCCGTCGCCCGGCCAGATTATATCACCAATCTTAAGATCGCTGCAGCTGGTGAAAGCACAGCTATAACTCCCAGGCCAGGTCACGCCATATTCGATGCCTTGACATTCGATGACTTCAAAGAAGACGGGGAAGAAATCGACATCGCCGCAGGTGTCCAGCGTCGTGCGTAGGTCGGTACAGTAGGAGATTTCGGGCATGCCGTGATTACAAGTTCGTCCCCCATCGTGGGGGATCACATGAACGGCGACTCTGGCATTCTGGTTAGACCCGCACAAGGCAGGTCCGTATGTGATCAGGGTAAATGCGATGATGATCCAGGCGGCAGTAACCACCACACGGGGGTATCGGATGAGGGCATCATCAGGGATGCAACAACAGCCGGTATGTCCTCGCATATCTCGCCTCTCTGGCCTCCGGCCACTATTTCAGTATACCCCATTTCAATCGTCTCAGCAAGCCTCTCGTAAGGGTCTTGGAGGAAGAGGAAGCCGCGAAGGCCGCCAAGGCAGCCGCTAAGTTCGGCTCGGAGTAGCAGCGCCTGCTGCCGTTAGAGAATCACCTCCCGCCATCTTGACGCACTTCTGGCTCATCAGAAAGTTGCGAAAGTCGTCCCGTTGGGGGAGGGAGAACGTAGACCGAACACCACCCTGAAAGTTCTGCCTATGGTGCAGTTTGGGGAGGCGTGCGGAACATGTCGGCCGATTAAGGCACGTTGCTATATGACGTGGTACCCACATGTTGTACCAGACTGATGTATTCCTCACTCATCAAGAAGTCGCGAAAGCCTTCTCCGTTGGGTATCGCTTGAGTTTCCCATGATCAGACGGCTGAAACAGGAGCGAATCTGGACAGCTCGGGCGGGGTGAGGTAAAGTAGTACAGGAAGCTGCCGGCACATGCATCGGCGTGAGCAGAGGTGGACAGCCATGAACGTAATGCCCAGAGTCGTCTTGGTCTTAGCATTCCTTGCACTGTCCCTCACCATGATTGGTTGTGATGATGATAAAGTCACCGATTCCTATTACATTGAGCCTGACCATGCATATATGCAGGACGCTTGGCCAAAGTGGAGTCCCACCGACACGAGCCTCGTTGCATACACCCATATCGCTGTGACGTGGGAAGAGCATCTGGAGTTCGGCGACTATACTACCTGGATCGTTGATCTCGAGACTGCCAAGACACGCTATGTCACCTCAGGAATCATCGCGGACTGGTCGCCTGATGGCAGCCACGTCATTGTACACAGCAGCGTACCGGGAATAGTACTGGTGAATGTCGAAACCGGTGATGAAGAAATGCTTCCCATTCGTGGCTATACACCTGACTTCTCTCCGTGCGGTACGATGATCGCCTTTGACAACAGCGAGGATCCGATCGGGGTCACGATCTACAATCTGGAAACTCAAGAGACCAGGTGGATCTGTTCTCAAGGTGAACCAGACTGGTCACCCGACGGGTCCAAGCTGCTGTGCTTCATAATGGAGATGTACGACACGGCAGGCAACTTCCTTGGTACTATTCCCTATGATCAGCAATACGGATACGGTTGGCATGCCCGGTGGTCGCCTGATGGGAGATTGGTGACCTACGGCGCATACTGTGAAAGCAAGAAGAAGAGTGTCGGAATCTGGGTGATCAATCCGGATGGAACGGGCCAGCAACTGGTTGCCTGCCCCGGGGCTGTGCCCTCTTGGTCACCTGACGGCAGGAGAATAGCTTACGGGGCTCGATCGGCCGATGGCCGCGCAATGGTCATCTGGGTTGTGAACGCCGATGGCACAGATCCTACGCAAGTCACCTTCCCTTACAAACCTTGACCGATTGAGCAGCAGTTGGCAGTGGGAAACCCGTATGCGAAGCCATGTGGAACATGTCAGCGCGCGACAATCCTAAGTCCTATGACATGTTAGCGGCGAGTTGTCCCAATCTGAGACATTCCTCCCTCATGAAAGAGTTGCGAAGATCGTTCAGTTTGGGGAACCAAGGGATACACTCGAAACGGACCTGACTGCTTGCCTACGGTTTTGCTGGACATCCCACAGCATCAGATGTAACAAGGAAGATGAGGATCAAGCGAGGTTGAATAATGCAGAGTTTCCAGGAGGTGATGATACGAGAACATTCGTCACCGGCGCCACCGGTTTCATTGGACGTCACACGGCGGAGCGCCTAGTAGCGGCAGGCCATGAACTCACTTGCCTCGTCAGGCGTATGAGTGATACCAGCAAGCTCAAGAAGCTGGACGCCGCTCTCGCCGTTGGAGATCTGACCGATCGGGCCTCTTTGCAGCGAGGTATGAACGGTTGTGAGTGGGTAGTAAACATCGCGGCGGCCTATTCCTTCTGGCTCCCGAGGAAGCGAACCTACGCCGACGTCAATATTGGTGGCACTCGGAACGTCATGGAGTGCGCTCTGGAGGCTGGGGTTTCCAAGGTTGTGCATGTTAGCACTGTGGCAATCTATGGAAGACCGGCCGAGCGCCCTTTCAACGAAGACAGCAATCCAGGCCCGGTCCGTTTCAGTGAGTATGCCCGCACCAAGCACGAGGGGGACCTGATTGCCTGGGAGGCCAGCAAGACCAAGGGCCTTCCGCTGGTCATGGTATACCCAGGTGGTGTTCTGGGGCCGGGCGATCCACAGGCCACCGGTGAATATATCCAGAACCTCTTGAACGGACGCATGCCCGCCACAGTGTTCGACGACGTACTCTTCCCGTGGGTACATGTGCGGGATGTCGCCGAGGTCATCGTCAGGGCAGCAGAGAAGGAACATAACATCAGCGGTAAATACCTGGCCGTCGCGCAGAACCTGACATTCGGGCAGATGAACCAGATGATCAGTGAGATATCAGGCGTGGCACTTCCCCGACTCAGGATGCCGGCTTCGTTGGCCATGTTAAATGCAAGGCTCCTCA
The DNA here is from genome assembly GCA_043810925.1 of Candidatus Eiseniibacteriota bacterium. GTDB lineage: Bacteria > Arandabacterota > Arandabacteria > Arandabacterales > Arandabacteraceae > Arandabacterum. The sequence goes on along the minus strand of JBDRNT010000041.1, from coordinate 28,427 downwards.
CCTTAATGGCTGACATTGCTAAGAAACCTCCGCTCTTAGGCATCGCAATAGACCAGATGAGAACAATGAAAGAGGGAGCAGAGGTTGACGGTAGCAGGGTCGAAAGGGAATTGGGGATAACATATACCCCAATTCGGGTCGCCCTTCAGGAAGCGATAGCATCCTACACATATTGATTGGTCTGGTCCTAAACTGTCACTGCGTTCGGTCAGAGGGGAGGCGTATGGGTCGTGGAAACATGAGCCTCGTTTGGGCAATGAATATCATTCACACACGCACACCGAGGGGAGGGGGGAACGGAACCTTATTATGGTGGGTGAGCCATTGGCTCAAGTAAGAATTGTCGGCAATAGGAGGAGGTTACCATGTTGTTGAATAAGACCTTGCTTGTCATTTCTGTCGTGGTCGCAATGGTGCTCTGCTGTGTATCTTGTCAGAAGGAAGCTGGAGAACGGCAATCCGCGGACGAAGGTGAATCTCCAGCCTTCACAGCGGCGGATAGCCTTCATTGGGATCTCCTTGTTGCACATCTTCAGGCGAATTTCGACGACTTCCATGACGTAACCATGCGTTTTCACCATCAGGACCCCACATTCAACGGCCTGATAGAAATAAAGGTGATGTGGGAGAACCGCGTGCTAACATCAGCAGAGATTGTCAAGAATGAAACGGGAAGTGATGATCTGGCCAAAGCCCTTATTGCCAAGATGCAGTCCTGGGAAATTGAGGGTCTCGACGGTCCACTTGAAATCGTTGTTCCGATCAAGGTGAAGCTTGTGGGGCTTGATGACCCCGAGTTTCCGAATACGGGAATTCTCACCGGGGAGGTTCTGGACGTGGAAGAAAAGCCACTGGAGGGTGTGATGGTGTTGATCAAGCCCGAGGTTGCGGGAATGGTCGTGCGCGCTCAGACTAACCGGGAGGGGATCTTTGTCCGGACCCTTATTCCTCCTGGTACCTGGGATGTCGAATGTTCACTTCAAGGCTACAAGACCGTGAGGAAAGAAGGAATCAAACTGTCGGCCGGAAAACATGTGCGCGAGAGTGTTACTCTCGAAAAAAGGTGACCCTGCCGAGGCGGCCAATTCTACTATAACGCCCCCGGTTCCAGAACGGCATCCGCCGGCGACAGTCTGGGGCCTGCACCGTGCATGATCCGCCGCCGACAGTGCCATTGGTACAGATTTGGAACCCATGCGGGACACGTCAGTGGACAGGATCGCTGACCCCTACAACGTGTAAGCGGCATAGCACCCGGGGTAAACAGCACAGCTGTTGATGAGTGCTCGAAAACATGCTACTTGATAAGTGTGCAACGTCGATTATTGTCAGACTGGCTCGGCGAACAAAGGGTGTTCTGCGGAAACCACCTGGGTCATAGTCCGGCAACGAAGGAGGAAAGAACAATGGGCTACTATTTTACGAAGGTCTTACAGTGCTCGTACGAAGAGGCGATCCCGAAGGTAATCGATGCCCTCAAGGCCGAGGGCTTCGGGGTTCTGACCGAGATCGACGTCAAGGCGACACTGAAAAAGAAACTCGACGTGGATTTCAGGGACTATATCATTCTCGGTGCGTGCAATCCGCCGTTCGCCCATCAGGCGCTTCAGGCCGAGCGCAATATCGGTCTACTGCTTCCCTGCAATGTAGTAGTTCAAGCAACGGAAGAGGGTTCGGCCGAAGTCTCCGCAATTGACCCGGTCTCCGCCATGCAGTCTGTTGAGAACGACAACTTGGCACAGGTGGCCCAGGAAGTTCGAGACAGGTTGAGAACAGTCATTGAGAGTTTATGATCCGCCGAACCATGCGCTGGAGGATATCCGCGTGAATGTGCCCCGAAGCTTCCGATTGATCGTTGGGTGAAGGGAAACGAGGTAGCGAATGATACGAAAGGGTTTCTATGTCGGTTTTGTCGCCCTGCCAGTGGCACTGGTTGGTTACTACACGCTTCAGCAGCGGCTTCCTGTGGGCCCGGTTGTCCTCGCCATCTCCGTGTTTCCTCTCCTGGGGATCATCCTCGCACATCGTTCATTGGTCGGCGCGGTCCCGGACATGGTCTTTGGTGCAATAGACACCGGATTACTGACGGTTCCAGCCATCTGGGGTGGGATGACTTACGGTGTAGCGGGTGCCATCGCGGGTGTAGTCATTGGCGATGCCCTGACGGACGCCATAGCAGGTTTCTTTGAGGGAAGTATCGCAGAGTGGCTTCGTGGGCATGGTGTCGAAGCATCAAGAGAGGCAATAACCACATCTCTGGGAAAGATGTCTGGCTGTCTCATTGGGAGCGGGTCTGTACTGACCATCGCCTTGCTGTTTGGTGTCAGGCCGGGCTTCGGCTAGCGGCAGATTCGAGCAGGCATGAGCGTTAGCTTCAGCGAGGCAACTAGCCTCGAAGGGGACCTTCTCGGCAGAATATCTACTCGCCGTACCATTTCGGTGAATGCTTTGACAGTCACCTGAGAATATGGTACTTGCACGGCATGCCAGGTGTGGTTCCCATCTAATTGATTAGACGGACCGGCGATCGTTTGGCAGAACGCGCGTTTACTCTCTCAACCAAGGTTATCCGTTTCTCAAACAGCTGAAAGATCTCCTTGAGATAGTATGACTGTAGCTCTCCACTGAAGAGAAGATCCGCATGGTCCTGGAAGGCCTGAATCACCGTTGCCCGGTTCTTCGCTTTCGGCGCTCCGCCAACTCGCCGTGAATCACAACGGCGGGTAGAAGGATGGGGGCGCCTATGAAGGCCACCGCGTCGATTATCTTGCCGTTCCAGCCGGTGTTGAGCTGGAATTCCTTGAGCGCCGCGTAAAGCACGGGTACGACGAACATGGTGATGAGTTCAAGGAGCATTCCGCCGAAGGAAGGAATCGCCATCGGCACCATGACGTCGGAACCCCTCCCGGTAGAGGTCAGCACCGGGATCAGGGCTATGACAGTGGTAGCTGTAGTCATGAGACACGGACGCACCCGCCGCAGCCCCGCCTCAAGCGTCGCCTGGCGGATCTCTTCGGTCGTCCTGGGCACCTGCCGGGAGAATCTCTGATCGAGATAGGTGGTCATGATGACACCATCGTCCGACGCGATGCCGAAGAGAGCCAGGAAACCGACCCACACCGCGACACTGAGATTCACGGGGTGCACCTGAAAGAGATCCCGCATGCCAACACCTGCAAAGGAGAAGTCCAGGAACCAACCCTGCCCATAGAGCCAGATCATTAGAAAACCGCCCGCCCAGGCCACAAAGATGCCGGAGAACACCAGCCAGGTCCTTGCAGCCGACCGGAATTGGAGATAGAGGATCATGAAGATGATGAAGAGGGCCAGTGGCAGCACCCAGCTGAGGGTGCGCTGCGCCCGCTGTTGGTTCTCATAGTTGCCCGCGAAGACATAGCTCACGCCGGCAGGTATCTCCAGGTCCCCCGTCTCAACCTTGTAGTCGAGATATGTCTTTGCCTGCTCGACGGCATCAACCTCCGCAAATCCAGGCCTCTTGTCGAAGAGTACATAGCCCACGAGGAAGGTGTCTTCGCTTTTTATGACCTGCGGGCCGCGGACGTATTCGATGCTTGCCAGCTGCTCCAGCGGGACCTGGGTCCCGTCAGGGGCAGATACCAGGATTCTTCCCAGCGACTCGATCCGGTCCCTCAGTTCTCGCATGTAGCGGACCCGTACCGGATAGCGCTCGCGCCCTTCCACCGTGGTGGTGATCCGCCGGCCGCCGACGGCAACCTCGATCACATCCTGTACTTTCGCCAGGTGAATCCCATAGCGGGCAATGGCCATACGGTCGATTTCTATCTCGAGATAGGGCTTCCCGACGATGCGGTCCGCTATGACCATTGAGGCATCCACGGCCGGGACTTCCTTAAGCAGTCTTTCTATCTCCAGTCCCACACCTTCTATGGTCTTGAGGTCCGGCCCCTTTATCTTTACACCCATGGGTGCCCGCATACCGCTTTGAAGCATCACTATGCGCGCAGCTATGGGCTGAAGCTTTGGCGCCGGGGTGGTGCCGGGGATCTCGGCGGCCTTCTGGATCTCCCGCCAGATATCGTCGGGCTCTCTTATGCCCGGCTGGGCTTCCCTGCCGGGATTGAGCTCGGGATCGAGCGGCGGCCGCCAGAGTCGGAAGGGCTTACCCCCCCGTTCGGGGATCAGACTGCCCTCGGCGTCACGCGCAAACCGTCCCTTGACTATGTAGGGCTCGCCATCACCCGCCGGAACCGGATTTCCCACCACGTCCCGGAAGTAGTCGTTTTCATCGCTGTCATGCTGGAAAGTCAGAAGATATCCGCTACGATCCTCAATATACTCCGGGTGATAATTGATCACGGTTTCAATCATCGAGATGGGCGCCGGATCGAGCGGCGTATCGGCCCTGCCGATTTTGCCGACGGCCGACTCCACCTCCGGTATCCGGGTAATTGCCATGTCCTGCTTGCTCAAAACATCCATGACCTCTCCGATCGAGGCATGGGGCATTGTGGTCGGCATCAGGAGGTAGGAGCCCTCATCGAGCGGAGGCATGAACTCCTTGCCCAGGCCCGGGAAGGTGTGCACAAGCGCCGAGGTCGGCCACGACGTCCTGACACCCAGGGGCAGCCACCCGAAGAACGTGCTGAAGCCCAGCCAGGTCATCACACCGAGAAAGGTGAGAACCGCAGGAATCGCAAGAAACGCGAGCTTATGGCCTAGACACCACTTAAGCACCGGCGCATAAAACTTGTAAAAGAGAAGAATGATCGCAAGGAAGCTCCCGATCAGGGCTGCAACGAAAACGACGTTGATCAAGAGATTCTTGTCGAGACCCAGGGGCATCCAGTGTCTGGTAAGGACTATGGCGACGACTACAGCGATTATCACATTGCTTGCCTTCGGGGCCCACCGGCGGCCCCGCTCAGGAAGCCGTTCGGAGACGAGATGATACGCTCCTATTCCGATGAGCACCAGTCCCAGCACCCACCAGACGTAGCCAGGTGCTGAGCCCGCCCCCGAGACGCTTCTTACAAGCGTGATCACAATTACGGCAATACCCGCAAGTACGGCCGAGCCGTGGATGCCCAGGCGGAAGGCCCGTGGCTTTATGCTCTTTGCGGTGAGAAGAAGGTGCGCCAGCGACGGAAGGACTGTGATAGCGACAACCACCGAGGCTATGAGGGCAAAGGTCTTCGTGAATGCAAGGGGTCTGAAGAGCTTCCCCTCGGCTGCAACCATGGTGAATACCGGCAGGAAACTCACAACCGTAGTACTGACCGCGGTCACCACCGCCGAACCCACCTCTTTTGATGCCCTGAGTACGACCTCCAGCCGGTCCTCACCCGGATCTGCCTCGTCCAGGTGCTTGATGATGTTCTCCGTGATGACGATCCCCATGTCCACCATGGTGCCGATCGCAATCGCAATACCAGACAGGGCAACGATATTGGCATCAACGCCGAACATTTTCATCGCGATGAAGCACATAAGGACGGCCAGGGGCAGCAGTCCGGAGATCAGCAATGAACTCCGCAGGTGCATAACCATGATGAGCACGATGATGATCGTAACAAGGATTTCTTCAGTCAGCGCCGATTTCAGGGTGCCCAGGGTCTGTTGAATCAGTCCGGTGCGGTCGTAGAACGGGACTATCGTTACCCGGCTCACGGTGCCGTCCGGGAGGATCTTCTTCGGCAGACCGGGGGCGATCTCCGCGATCTTCTTCTTGACGTTGTTTATGGCGGCCAGCGGGTTTTCGCCGTAGCGGACCACCACTACTCCACCGACCGCTTCCGTGCCTTCCTTATCGAGTGCGCCGCGCCTGAGGGCCGGCCCCCGTGAGACCCTGGCCACGGTCTTCACATAGATCGGTACATTGTCCTTCATCTTGATTACGGTATTCTCGATATCCTCGGGACCCTTAATGAAACCGATGCCGCGGATAATGTATTCGACCTGGTTAACTTCGATAGTGCGCGCCCCTACATCCACGTTGGCCATCCGCACCGCCGTGAAGACCTCTTCGAGGGAAACGCCGCTTGCGAGCATCGCATTGGGATCCACATCAATCTGGTACTCGCGGACGAAGCCACCCACCGATGCGACCTCGCTCACACCCTCGGCGGAGAGGAGCGCATATCGGACCGTCCAGTCCTGGACACTCCGAAGCTCATCGAGGTCCCATCCACCGGCGGGGCTGCCGTCTTCGTCACGGCCTTCAAGCGTGTACCAGAAAACCTGGCCGAGCGCCGTGGCGTCGGGCCCCAGTGCGGGCTGCACCCCGTCAGGTAAGAGACCCGGTGGGAGGCTGTTAAGCTTCTCCAGGATACGGGAGCGGGACCAGTAGAACTCTACATCTTCCTTGAAAATGACGTAGATGGTGGAGAAACCCAACATCGAAAAACTTCGAACGGTCTTGACTCCGGGAACACCGATAAGAGCCGCTGTCAGAGGATAGGAGATCTGGTCGTCGACGTCCTGGGGCGACCGGCCTGCCCATGTCGTGAATACGATCTGCTGGTTCTCTCCGATGTCAGGAATAGCGTCAACGGGGACCGGGTCGCGCGGCAGGCGCTTGATGTCCCAGTCGAATGGGGCCACACCGATACCCCAGAAGACCAGGGCCAGCACCCCGAGTATCACGATTACTTTGTTCCTGAGAAAGAAGCCGATGACCGCGCCGATCGCGGAGAAGCTCTCCCCGGACCTGCCGTCGCTCGAATCACTCATGGTGGTGCTCTCCCGGTTCGTCTTCCGAGCCGGCGGCTACACTTTCCGTCATCTCGCCGCAACTGAACATTGCCGCGCCCCAGTAAGGATTCTCGACTTCCCTGGTGCTTTGAAGCCAGTTTGCCCCGCTGCCACCGAAGGCCATCGAGCAGTGGAAGCGGTAGACGGGCGTACTGCCACCCGCCCCGAAACTCTTTAGCGCGGCATACATGGTCTCCGAAAGCGGCGCGAATCCGCTTCTTGCCGCGGTGATATCCTCCGCCGACCGGACCATGCCCGCATGAGCCTTAAGCCCGCCAAGATAATCCATCCAGGCGTTGTGGGCGGCTCCCCCGAGGAGCGTCATGTCTACGGAGCCGACCCTCGCTTCGAGGTGCTTCGCGGCGGCCTTGGCGTTTTCAAGCGAGTCACGACTGAGGCCGTGGTGGATTTCCAGATAGGAGTCATACACGCGGGCAATCTGGTCCGCGAATTCTGCAGGGACAATGAATCGCGCTTCAGCATGATACCCAGCGGCAACACTGCCGGAACTTCCCGCGCCACCATGCTGATGACCGGGCAGAGGCCCTCCGCCCTCCGGGTTCATCATGCTGGGTTTGGCAAGAATCTGAATTGCGCTGTCTATCTTGAAATTGCCGTTCGTGACGACGCGCTGGCCCTCCTCGAGTCCTTCCTCGACGACATAGAAGTTGCCGGCCCGCGGACCGAGCACGATTTCCATACCCGTATAAAGTCCGGGCTCGGTCTCGAGATAAACCACCGCGCGTTTGCCCGTAATGAGCGGAGCCGAAGCCGGGATCACCAATGGTGCCTGGGCCCGGCCGACCGGAGCCACGTCCGCGCTAACCACACCTCGCACGAACATCGCAGGCTTGAGCCTACCGCCGGGATTCTCCACGTTCACCCGGACCTTGGCCGTCCGGGTTTTAGGATCCAGCACGGGATCGATGAAAGCCACTTCACCATTGAAGGTCTCACCCGGAAGGGCTTCGGCCGTAAACTCGACATCTTGGCCGGACCGGAGCCAGGGAAGGTCCGACTCGTACGCGTCCAGTTTGACCCAGACGCGGGTGAGGTCTGCAATAGTATAAATCAGCGTACCGGTGGTTACGTATTGGCCCTCGACTGCGGCCTTGTCGACCACGACGCCGCCGGCGGGAGCCCCGATGACGATCTCATCCGATACCGTGCCTCGCGTTTCTATTTCCGAGATCTGGTCCGGTGTGAGCCCAAGGAGACGCAGCTTTTCCCGCACTGCATGGAGCGTCTCTCGCGCCGTCCGTTTCAGGCTTTCGACTTCACTTGTCTGCAGATTCTCCATCGCCCTTACCGACTGGATGAGTTCCTCCTGCGCCACCACGAGTTCGGGACTGTAGATCGATACCATGGGGGCGCCCTGTTCGACCGCAACACCCGTGTAATCGATGTACATCTGATTGAGCCGGCCGGGAACCCAGGCAGTGATATAGCTCACACGGGTCTCGTCATAGTCGACTTTGCCGGCCATCCTGACCTCGGCGGCGACAACTCTTCTCTCAACGGCAGCGGTCTGGATCTCAGCGAGTTTCATCGCAGCCGGAGAAAGCCTGAGTTCCCTCGCGCCGGCATCTCCCGCGCCTGCTTCAGTGACCGGAACCAGGTCCATGCCACAAAGCGGGCACTTGCCGGGTTTCGGCTGCCGTATCTGCGGGTGCATCGAACATGTCCAGATCTCAGCCTGTCCGGCCTGATCCATCGCGTGGTCGCCGCCCAAGGCTTCAGCCTTTTCGCTCTTGCCTATGGAATGACCACCCCAGATGCCGATTGCTATGAGGGCTGTAGCCCCGATGCACAAGATGGCAACCATCTTCCACGAATAGCCCCTTCCCGGTTTTTTCTCGATCCCATCCTTCATAATCGCTACCTCCTCGGCCTACTCAGGCTCGGACTCCGCTTCGGGAGGCGCCGGGCTGTCCATTCCTACGCCCGGCCCCACGCTCTGTTCCGGCCTGACCTGCCGGCCGATCAACATTTCGATCTCGGCGAGGCGCTCGGCGCGATCGGCCAGCGCCCGCTCATGGGCCAATTGGAATTCCAATAGCGTGCGCTGGGCTTCGATCAGATCGAAGAAATCCGCCTTATCGGCGGAAAAAGCCTTCCGGGATGCGGTCAGCGCCTGCTCGGCCTTTGGAATCAATGAATCGCCATAAAGGTCTATCTTTCGCTCTGCCGAGCGGAAGCCGAAGAGAGCCAGCTTGAGATCGCTCAGAAGCTGGTTCTCGTGATCCTCACGACGTTTGGCTGTTGCGTGAAGCCGTGCGCGAGCTTCTCTTCCCGCTGCGCGGTGTTTGCCGATCCAGATAGGAAGATTGAGCGAGACTGTCGCCATCACGGGGTCCTTACCGCTGTCCTCCAGTTGAGGATTCAGCGCGTCGCCGGTTCTCACGACCGTCGCGCCCAGTGTAATATCGGGGAAGTACCCCTGTCGCACCAGGCCGATAGATGCCTCTTCTTTTGAAACGATGAGATCGAGGGCGAGAAGTTCCGGGTTGTTCCTCTTGAGTTCTGCCAGGATATCGTCGTCGCTAGAAGTGATCGGTTCAGTGTCCAGGGACGTCGGCCGCGCCAGGTAGGCGTCCGGCGGACGTCCGAGCGTCTTGTTCAACCGGGCGACAGTGGGGTCTTCGAGGTCCATGAGGGTCGCGAGCGTCTCCTCGAGCTTCCCCATCTCCACCTGGGCCTTGATGAGGGTGGAATACGGAACAGTGCCGACCTCGTACTTCGTCCTTGCGATCCCCTCAAGATTCGAGACCAGTTTGATGTCGGTCTCCATAACTGAGATGGCGCGCCAGAGATAGTAATACTCATAGTATGCGAGCTTCAACTGGTAGATCAGCCTGAGTCTTGCGGCCTCGTATCTTTGCCGTGCCGCCTCGGCCTCTTTGAAGGCGATGTCGCCTTGCCGCTGGAGTTTTCCCAACCAGGGGAAGGTCTGCATCAGGGCGAAGGACCGTTCTTGAGGGCCGACACGTGTCTCGACCGCCTCGACATAATGGACATACGTGAATCGAGGGTCGGGGAGCGAGCGGGCCTGAGAGACCCTTTCGAGGCCCGCCTTCCAGTCATTGAAGGCCGCCTCCAGCCCGGGGTTCCGCAAAAGAGCGTACGCCGTGTAGTCCGAAAGTGTGGCATCTTCACCAAGTTCCGGGATCATACCAGCTGCGGAGGCATCGGCCTCACCGGCGAACGCTCCGGCTTCTATTTTGAGATTGAGGAAAGCCTGCCGCTCCTCAACCGACGCACACCCGGCGAGCCCTGCAAGCAGCGCCACCGACATCAGCCAGAAGGCCGGCATGCTCAGGCAGGGACGCACCCCCTTGCCGCATGCGCTTCTAAGGCCTGTTCGTACCGCCAAGATCCACGCCCTCCTTGTTCGCCGGATGTTACTCTCCGGTCTTGTCAGCTTCCAGAGAGATCAGCTTCTTCATGTATTTCTCCGGATTCTTCTCAAACTGAGGGACGCAGCCCGCGCAGCAGAACAGAATCTCCTGACCTTCATATACATAGGTCACCGGCTCGCCCATCGCTCCCAGCTTGCCTCCCGATACGATACATGTATCCAGAGGGTACGGCCTCGGTGACTGCTCGGCAGCCCGGGCCGCCCTTGCTTCATCTATGATCTTCATATACTGATCGGGTTGCTTTTCAAACTTGTGGATGCAGCCGGCGCAGCATAAGCGTGCGAGCCGGTTGTCGTACACGCGGTCCACGGGATCGCCCATCGTCCCCAGAGTATCGCCGCTCACAACGCAAGTATCAAGTGGATAGTCCGGGACCTCGCCGGCGATGATGGCCTCGTCCATCTTCTTTAGGTAACCGGCGGGATCCTTCTGGAAACCGCCAACGCAACCCTTGCAGCAGAATCGGATCTCACGGCCTTCGTGCTCATAGATGAAGGGCGTGCCCATCGAACCGAGCTTCTCGCCCGAGACGATACACGTTTCCAGCGGGTAGGTATCTTCCTTGGCTTGCTCGGGCGAGCCGACCTCCGGCTCTGCGGCAAGTACGAAACCGCCGATGATCATGATTGCCGAGAATATAACCAGCCCGGTGATCTTTACATCGTTCCTTATCAGCTGACTTCGCAACATCGTAAACCTCCCTCGGTAGCATCCGGCACCCCGAATGCGACGCGGATAGCAAGAAACTCATCTGAGCAGATTGCATTACCAGACTTTTGAATCATCACGGCCACCTACTTCAAGCGGACATTGTCGTATACCCGCATCAGCTCGTCGACTTTGCGGGTTACGTCGTCCGTATCGCCTGATCTGAAAGCCGAGAGCACACAGGTCTTGATATGATTCCTCAGAACGATTTTGGATACCCTGTGAAGAGCTGCCTCGACCGCCGATACCTGATTGACAATGTCCATGCAGTATCTACGCTCCTTTATCATCTTCTGGACCCCGATCACCTGGCCCTCGATCCGCCTCAATCGCTTGAGAGCGTCGCCCTCCACCGTGTCATCAATCATTGAATCCATACCCCCTTTCATATTTCTTTGGATACCCCACACCCGTATAAGGTTACTTAATTGGTTACCTTTTCACAAGAGCATTCAGTCTGATGGCGACCGAGGGCAGAGGTATCACCATGCCGGACCGGCGATGGACTGCGCCGCTTCGGTGCATTTCGCGCTCATCAAGAAGTTGCGATGATCGCATTGGAATACCCGTGTGGAACATGGCCGTCCGAGCAGCCACCCGCAGGACTTCGTTCGCTCGAGGCAACTGCCAGATGTGTTGACAACACCCGGTGCATTCAGTAGCTCGATAGCGGTCGGTATGATTACAAATCAGGCCTGTTTGCCGGAGAGGAAACAGTCATATGAAGCACATTCAATTGGGACAAACTGAACTGAACGTGAGCAGAATAGGTATCGGAACGGCGCATCTCAATCGTTGTTCCGGGAAACGTCTCACTGAAGTCGTATCCTGCGCGATCGACCGTGGTTACACTTACTTCGATATCCTGACAGACAAGGAAGAGGCACGCGCAAGGTTCGGCAGGGCATTCACGGGCAGGCGTGACAGGCTGGTGATTGCCGGGCATCTCGTTCGTGCTGAGAGAAACCCGTCGAAAGCACTCACCATATTCGACGATCTGCTCCGTTGTCTCGGCACCGACCACGTGGACATCCTCTTTATTCAATGGATTGATAAGCAAAGCGAATATGACGAGATGATGCGCCCCGAGGGACTTTATGACCTTGCCGCAAAATTGAAGCAGGAAGGTAAGACCAGAGCCATCGGCATGAGTTGTCACCGTCCGGAAACGCCCTTGCTGGCGGCCCGGAGTGGAGATTTCGATGTCTTGATGCACCCTGTGAATCTGGCATCCAAAGCTATCTCTTCACCCTTTCGCCGTGGTTTTGTCGCCGCGGAGAAGAAGAGGGTCCTGAATACCTGTATTGAGCACGGGCTTCCGGTCGTCGCCATGAAAGTCTTCTGGGGCGGCCGGTTGTTGGCACCCGGTAACGGCGTGCAGGCAAGTCCGGTTCAGTGCCTTCACTATGCATTGAGTCAGCCCGGTGTTGAAGTTGCTCTTGCCGGGGTCTCCAGAGTGGAAGAAGTAGTGGCTCTGGACCTCTTCTGGAAAGCCTCCGACAAGGAAAGAGACTTCCTGCAACTCATTGAGGACCAAGAAAGGATGGAGGCCGTCATCGATGGGTGTGTCTACTGCAGCCACTGCCTGCCATGTCCACAAGGAATCGATATCGCTGCGGTCAACAGAATCGGTGATATCGCGAAACTTCGCGTCACGCCGCAACTGAGGTCAGAGTATGGCGGGCTTGAGGCAAACGCTTCAGACTGCAGCGAATGTGCAGTTTGCACCGAGAGATGCCCGTTTGGTGTTGATGTGATCCGGAAAATGCAGGAGACTGTAGAACTGATGCGACAATAGGAGAAAAGTCGTTGTGAGCGATACATGTGACGCACCGTCACACGACAGCAGCGTGACTCTTCGGGAGATAACCGCCGATACCGTCCGGGTGATCTGCGGTCTCTCCGTCACGGAAGTGCAGACTCAATTCGTTGCCGCCAACGCACTTTCCATTGCACAGGCCTACTTCTCGAAGTGCGCATGGTTCCGTGCGATATACGCCGATGAGACACCCGTCGGCTTTGTGATGCTCTACGACGACACTAAGAAGCCTGAGTACTTCCTCTGGCGTCTCATGATCGATCAGCGTTACCAGGGCATGGGGTTCGGTCGGAAGGCCCTGGAGCATTTGATTGAGTACGTGAAGACGAGGCCCGGTGCCACCGTGCTTCTCACGAGTATCCACGTTGCAGAAGGGAGTCCCCAGGGGTTTTATGAGAGGATGGGATTTAAGCTTACGGGCGATTGGGAAGAAGACGAGGCCCTGATGCGGCTTCGACTGTAGGAGATAGACTGATAAGGAGGAAGACAATGAAGAATCTGGGCGCGGCCATAATAGCGAACGCCATCATCTGGGGAGCTGTAATACTCGGTACCGCATTCAAACTCAAGGGTACGGGGTTGGCCTCGGATGTAACACCAATCCTGGCCGGTGGCGCCGTGGTCTCGAATATCCTGCTCGGCGGCCTCTTGGGCAAGCGCAAAACCTAATTCGGTAATTCGGTGACAGTCTGGAAATTCCTCATCGCTACCGGGATCGGTCTGGCCCTTGGCGGCTAGCTCTGGAAGTTAGCAGACTGTCAGGGGATTTCTTCCTCGGCGCGGGCCCGCATTTCCGCAACCCGTGCTTTGAGGTCGGCCATCATCTGCTTGAAGCGGTCGTCGTCGTGCAGGCATTCGAAGAGAGGATCGTTGATGAGAGCACTGTAGTTTAACCACCCGGCGTCGATTGACTTCAGAAGCCATGTATACGCCTGTTCCTTCTCCCCCTGCACAGCGTAGATGGAAGCGATGTTAAAGGGAGTGAATATATCCTCAGCTCCGTCTTCCATGTTTGTCTTTGCTTCTTCCAGAGCCCCGGCAAGCAGATCACCGGCCGCCTCGCGCTTCCCACTGTTCCAGTATATATAGGCAAGCCCGGTGCCTGTGGCGCCGACTGCCGCATGGGTCACGGCTTCTATGACTACGCCTAATTCGGTGGCGGCTTGGGGATTCCCGATCTCCGGCCGGGCTTGCGCGGTCGTTGCAGGAGTATTACCCTAATTAGTAAACTGTCACCGAGTTTTCGAATGGCGTGGACACGCGAGTGCGGTATCTGTCATCATAAAGGTGTTATGAAGCTCGAGACCAGCATAAGCAGAATCGAGACGTTGACGCGTCAGAATCATGACGAAAACACGCAGTACCGGTATCTCCTTGATATTTGTGATCTCTCAACCAAAGACATCGACACTATTGTCCGTAAACACTACCGGGCGGTGTCCGGCGAAATCGAGTGTCGGGACTGTGGGAATTGCTGCAAGGTGTTTCGCCCCATGCTGACGGCCAGTGACATCGACCGTCTCGCCGTACGCCTCAAGATCCCGAGAGAAGACTTCATTACAAAATACCTCAATGCGTACAAGGACGGCGAAGAACACTACTATAAGCTCACGCCTTGCCCCTTCCTTGTCGACAACGCCTGCTCAGTCTATTCGGATAGACCGGATGCTTGTCGCGTGTATCCAAGTCTCCGGAGGGCGGGATTTGTAGCCAGGCTCGACCGGGCGTTCTCGAGTTGCTCGGTATGTCCTATAGTATATAATGTATATGAACGCGTGAAGCAGGAGATCCGCGACAGTCAGCCCGCGGGTTTGTCTTCCTCAGACGAATAGCTAATCCGGTGACAGTTTGGTAATTCCATGGTTCCGGCGACGTCATAATTACTAAGCTGGTACAGAATTATGGGGGGGGATATGGCGGAATTCGGGAGTTACTACGACGAGCCGTTCCTGGCCGAACTTTATGATCTTGTTCCTCAGTATACCGACCGGCATGATGTCGAGTTCTATGTCGATCTTTGCAGCTCAACCAAAGGGCGGGTGCTTGAACTGGGTTGCGGCACGGGAAGAGTGCTTATCCCGGCTGCCGAGGCCGGAGTGACTATCGTAGGACTTGACGTTTCCCCAAACATGCTGGCCAGGTGCAGAGACCACTTGGCCGGTAAGCCAGCGGACGTTCAGGCGCGTGTGAGTCTGGTACAGGCAAGCATGACCGATTTCAGGTTGGACGGTGAATTCGCGCTGCTCATAATACCCTTCCGGCCCTTCCAGCACCTGGTTGCCGTTGATGACCAGATGGCTTGCCTGGAGCATGCCCATGCCCATCTTGGCGCTGGAGGGAGGCTCGTTTTTGATGTCTTCCAGGTGAATCTCGATATGATCACCGATCCCTGTATACTTCAGGAGCGAGAAGACCTGCCCGAATTCGAACTGCCCGACGGCCGCAAGCTTCGCCGGTGCCACCGCCACACGGCCTTGCACCGCTCAGAGCAGTATAACGAGATTGAGATCATCTACTACCTGACGGATGCTAATGGCAGAACCGAGCGCCTTGTGCAGGCCTTCCCGTTTCGCTACTTCTTCAGGTTCGAGATTGAACACATGCTGGCGCGCTGCGGCTTCCGCGTCGTGGAGGTCTTCGGGAATTTCGATCGCTCACCTCTTGACGATAAGTCGCCCGAGATGATCTTCATTGCGGAGAAAGGACCTGCTTGAGGGTACCGGGGCTGATGTTTGCCCCGCAAATCACGATCACCACACTCTTGCCTCTGAATCTGTCTCGAATCTTGAGGTAAGAAGCGACCGCGACGGCGGCGGCTCCTTCTATCACCATATCGTGGGCCTTGAGAAACAGTCGCAGACCTTCAGCAATTTCATCTTCCGTGACGGTGACGTAGTCATCTACCAGCCCGCGGCAAAGATCGAAGGTGATCGAACCTGCTTCAACCCCGCCCGCGGTGCCGTCAGACAGGGTCGGAAGCGACGGCAGACTAAGAATTCGTCCCGCCTTAAGCGACTGGATCATTACCTGTGAGTTCTCAGGCGAACATCCTATTACCCTTAGCCCGGGTTGTACCGACTTAAGATAGGTGGCGATTCCGGATATCAATCCCCCACCACCGACTGAGACAAACACCGCATCTATCCCGGCTGTCTGCCGTGAGAGCTCGACACCGATTGTACCCTGGCCGCCGATCACCTGCGGATCGTTGTAGGGTGGCACATAGGTCATGTTGTGCTTGCCTGCGTACTCACGCGCGTGAACTTCCGTTTCAAGACAATCGGCGCCGTGACGGCGGACCTCCGCACCATAGCCCATGACGGCTTCCACCTTGGAGGAATCTGTATTTTCAGTCACGAATACGAGGCTTCGTACATTGAGCGTCTGTGCACTCCACGCGACTGCGGCGCCGTGATTACCCGTCGATGCGGCCACGATCCCTCCGGCCATGGTGTCCAGAGAAAGCGACAGCAGCTTGTTGAGCGCACCGCGGACCTTAAACGAGCCCGTGTGTTGAAGGTTCTCAAGCTTGCAGCGGACACTGGCCTTGCCGGTCTCGCTGAGATACGCAGAACGTAAGAGTGCCGTCTCGTGGACATACGGCCGGATACGCTCCTCGGCCTGCAGCACCTCTTTGAGTATATCCACACCGACCTGCTACCTGACAAACACAACCTTGTGCGAAAGTCTGCGCTCCGGTGTTTCAACGCGTAAGAGATAGACCCCGGACGCAACAGGTCTCCCGAACGCATCCAGCCCGTTCCAGCATACCCGGTGGTCACCGTACGGCACTCTTTCCGAGACCAGGGTCGTCACCCTGCGCCCTGTCACATCGTAGATTGCAAGATCTACCATCGCTTCCCTGCCGACGCTGTATGATATCCAGGTTTCAGACGTAAAGGGATTCGGCCTGGTTTGGTCCAGCCTGATCGTGCCCGGGGAACTGCCGGATGCCACACGGGCAGACGGCCGGGCGTAGAGATGTGCCGTACCGCGCACCAGCTGTGAACTCACGACGTGTTCTTCATTTGAAAGAACGGCATACCACTCGTCATGCGTCGGGAATGTAAAGGTCAACTCGACCGAGTCGGCATCCTCAATGATGTTGTAAGCCAGAAAAGAATCAGATGTGGCGTAGGCCGCGTAGTTGGGCGCGTCACACACGAAGAACTCAACCGCACCGCCAGTAATATGATCAGAGAAGGTGTTGTTGTTAAGTCTGTTGTCTCCGTAACAGAACTCACCCACGGCTTCCCAGCTGAGGCGAAGCTGGTAGCTGTCGGTGGGTTCCGCCGGCAGTGATGCCGCTTGGACAGGCACCTGCGGCCGGTGGTTCGGGAGGCTTTTGACCCACGTATAGTGACTGTCTGCCGCGCTTGAGTCAACGGCCAGCTTGTACAGCGGCCCGGGCGGGATTGTACCGAGATCGCTGTCTATCCGGGCATAAACATCCGTTTCGTCCCCGAGCAGGAAGCGGCAGAGACCGTCATGGCCGGTCGAGCCCCAGGTGCTTTCGTAATACGTGATCGAGCTTGTCTTCCTCGCGATTGTGACCTGAGCCCCATCCACAGGATAGCCGAAGGAATCGCTCACCGCGACCGTCAGCGTGCAGTGCGGGGTGTAGCGCTCGGTGACTGTCCAGATCCCGTCGTCGCCTTGCCAGTTAAAGATCCCCAGAAAGACCTTGCCCCACCCCTCATAGCTCCATGGAGAGTCGACATAGACGTTTACAGGTTCCCAATGGACCCACCGTTGGTCCCAGAATTCGTTCCAGGTATGATCGCTTGCCATCGAGAGCGGCGAATTGGTGGCAATCAGCGCTGCACGCGCGGCGGCAGCGGTGATGTCGGCATGCTCACCGCACCGGCCAAGGTGTTTACGGTAGATCCGCACCGGCTGAATCGGGCGCTCGACACCGGAACCGAAGTCCATCACATCGAGGATCCACTGGCTCATTATACCGACGGCACCATTCGCCAGACTGTTAACCTGCCCCTCCCAGAGCGTACCACAACCTGCCAGTTCATCCTTGAGAGCGGGATAGCCGGAGTCTGCGTGCGCAAACAGGAATTCACGCCAGAACCTGCCCACGGGCGGGTCTGTGGCTGCACCCGTGGCGGGATTGATATAGGTCGGGAACTCATCGGAGATCTTCAGGTGCACTATGTCCCAGTAATACCTCTCCCTCGGAAGCTCGATCTCGAGGGTGTCACCCGTTTCCGCCGTCCGGTAAAGAACCGTCGAGTAGTAGTTGCCTCCGGCGGCCGCCGAGCCGTAGTCCACTATGTCCGCGTAGTCGATGAACGGATCATGGCCGTAAACGTCCTCCGCGTTTTCCGTGAGGATCTGCGTCTTGAAATTCACGGACTGAAGCACCTGGGTCGCGGTGTGGGCAATGACAAACGCTATCTCATCGACGAT
The DNA here is from genome assembly GCA_043810925.1 of Candidatus Eiseniibacteriota bacterium. Taxonomy (GTDB): domain Bacteria; phylum Arandabacterota; class Arandabacteria; order Arandabacterales; family Arandabacteraceae; genus Arandabacterum. The sequence continues at coordinate 10,328 of JBDRNT010000041.1, read as the reverse complement.
TGGATCCGGTGTGCCCAGGATTATCCCCGCATAGGTGTCCTGGCTGCCCGAGTTCATTCTGGCGAAGGCATCCTCAAGTTCGAGTGCCAGCCAGTCGGGAGCATACTCGACCGCCTGCCTTGCAGGGCTTGTCAGGGCGTCCGGCGGAAGAAGAACCTCGAGTGATTCACCCAGACAGTCAAACCGGATGGCACAGGCCTCGTCAACCGGAAGCCTGACAAAGAAAGTGTCGGTATCGATCAGAACCCAATCGGAATCGCTCTGCGTGATCCCGGGGAAGACTGCAAGTGGCTCGCGCCTTGGGTGTATACCAGACCCCTGGTCAGCGGTAGCGCCGGGTAGATCAGACCACTCACCACTCCGTATGAGAAGCGGTGTGGTTGTGCCTCTTGCCGAGTCCGTATGGGCGTATTTCCCGTGCACCGCAACTGCCACACTGGAACAGACCAGCATGCTCATAACCAGCAGGCCGATTGCATATCGTCTTGGCATTCCGCGGTCAGTCATCACTCTTCACCTCACACTGGGTTTGGGGTTTGTCCTGAGTGTACCACACCGGGCCTGTAGAATCAACGGTGGCGGGTGCTCGGGCGATTCCCTGGCACGCCAGCGAATGTCTCATCCTGAGCAGGGTGGGGCAGGGAGTCGCCCCAGCTAGGCCCACGGCTCAGCACGGCTCACCCGACGTAAAGGCCGTCGCCGCAGGAGCGACGACGCTACCGGTGGGCGACGGTTAAGAGGACGTCGCTTGAAGCCTTATCATACGCCTCGAGCCGGTAGCTTCCATAGAACTCGATCAAGCCGAAACCAGCGTCTTTAAGGAGCCGTTCGAGGTCATCCTTTAAGAGCACTATATGGTAATGGGCAGTCCACACTTTGAATTCGCATGTCTCATCGGAGTGAAACAGATCGAGAACATTGTAATGCGCGCCGCGACCTTCATAATCGATCACGAAGACCCTCGAGAAGTCTTGCCGGTTGACCGCCGGAATGAATCTCGGCTTTTCCGACCACTGCTTATCCGTCGTACCCTGCGACATCACCAATATGCCGCGCTCGTTAAGAACCTCTCTCATGCTCTTAAGAGCCCGGAGGACCTCCCCCTCATCGGGCATTTCAAGCAGCGAGGTCGACAGGCATGCGACCGCATCGAATCGCCGCTGGTAGCTCCGGGGTAGCTCCCGGTAGTCCACGCGCCTTAAGGGGATCGCCAGGTCCAGTCCTGCCATGTTCTCCTCCGCCTTTGCAAGCATCGACGGCGCGATGTCCGATCCAAAGACTTCAAGACCAAGACGGTGAAACATCGGCAGGTCGCGTCCGGTACCGCACGCACAGTCCAGGATGCCCCGAACCGCGTTTTGCTCGAAGAGACTGCGAAAGCACTTGACTACATCGGGATCGCGCTCACCGAACTTCGCAAAGAAAAGATCATAGCGTGCCGCAAAGTCGCTGTAGTTGTCATCACTCATGCAACTGTCCCCTCCGGTGGGCGGCACTCACTTGACCGCCGTGATGGGCGGGTTGGCTTCAGCAGGAGCCGGCTTACCGACCTCCGTCTCAACCAGGGGTTTAAGCAGACTGTCAAGTGCATCGAGGCCACAAGGACGGTCCTCCCCGACAAGATCGTCGAAGAGATCTCGTGCCAGGCGGATCCCGCTGTGGGTCGGAAGCACCTCGCTGAATCCTGCATCGTCGAGCAACCCCACGAACGTTTTGGCCGACGGATGCATCAGCGTACAGACCTGCGCGCTCTTGATGTGCGGACGACTCTCATCAAGCAGATCGGGTGTGATTCGTTCGAAGCGAACCGTACCGGCCTCGCCGGATAAGACCTTCGCCGCCTCTCCGGCCGGTATTGAAAGCGTTACACCATACATGGCCGCCAGCTCGCGTGTGATGTCACGATCATAGAGCACAAGTTTGCATGTCTTGTCGTCAAGAGCCAGGATCGTGGCCTCTTGCTCCTTGCTCCCGCGGTATCTATCGAGGTCTTCGTAGTCAACCCGAAGCCGCCCTGAGGCTTTAAGAACCCGGTGAAGCTCCTTGAGGCTGAAGCATGGATCCGGGGTCTGTTCAATCGACGACGCCGCCATAGCCCCGTCGAAACTCGCGGTCTCAAACGGCAGGGGGCCCCCGGGCTCGACGAAAACGAAATCCACATTCGAGATGCCCATCCGCCCGGCATTTGCCTTACACACATCGACGCGGCGGCGCGACCCTTCGACACCGACGATCTCTCCGACAAAGGGTGCCATTATAAGTGACGGCCATCCATCACCCGGACCGAAGTCAAGGAGTCTCTTACCGTGTCCCCGTGTTGCGAAGAGAAAGTCAAAGAGCGCGCCCCTGTCACTCCAGTGAGATCGCCTGTTTATATCAAACGGCTCATAGATTATGGGAAGGGCATAACCCGACTGCGAGTCCATATCGTTGTAGAAGAACTCCTCCGAGGTACACTTTCCGGGTTTGAGTTCCTGCAGAATCCAATCGATCGCATTCATAAAGATACTCAGCGCATTCCTGCAACGGTCGACACCGCTGCCGCAAGCCCGGTAATACCCGTAATCTCCATATCCGGAATCTCAAATGGAGTTCTCGGCTGTTGAAGCTCATGCAGGCCTACACGGACGAGAACAGTTCCCATACCCACTTGCTTTGCCGGTATTACGTCGTTGTCTACCCTGTCTCCGACCATGATGCACTGCCGGGGATCGACGCCGCACGCCTCTGCGATCTGCTCAAGGTAGCGCGGATCCGGCTTTGTTATCGCGAAGTCGTCCTGTGTGAACCGGTACCTGAAGAAGCGAAGCAGGCTTTCGGTTTCTAGGAGATCGAGCATGTCCTTCCCGTACTGGCCCGCGATTCCGATATCGAAGTTGCCGGCCATCGCCTCGACTTCCTTCCCGAAGCCCCGCATCAACTTGAGCGCAGGCCGGGCCTCACGCCAGCGCTCTTGGAACAAGGCATAGAGATCGTCATAACGTTCGCGATCGGGCTTCAGGTGCTTCCAGAAAACATACGATAGGATCCTCGGGCAGAAAGATTCAATCGCTTCATTGATTTCTGAATAGAAGGCCGCCTGAGTATATCCTGGAATCACCGTGTTGAGAACTTCCACGGCAATGGCGACGCGCACGCGCTCGTGCTCTGATTCATCCAGAATCACGCCACCTGCATCGAGCAAGACGGTAGTCAGCATCATCAGGAGAAGATCGTAGCAGGGCTTTAGCCTGAAGTCAAAACCGGTGTCCACCAGAGCGCGGCTTTATCTCGCAGAAGACACTTGACCCATCTACTTCGGTGATCATGACGTCTGCGTCAAGGCTGCCGGTAAGAATCTCAAGTTCTTCCGGCGCGACTGCCGTTCCGGTGAAACCATCTTTGCAGACGATCACACCGTTGCGCGTCTTTTCGTAGTCCATCTCGCCGAGCAGCCCCGCCTCCGACTGGAGCCTGAACCACTCCAGCCGGTCATCCCAGAAGCGTTGAGAGTACGTGGAAAAGAGGACAGTCCCGCCCGGTCTTGTCACCCGGAAGCTCTCCCGTATCAGGGCTTTCCGGTCGACATGAAACGCGGACATACCATTCTGGATACAGACGACAACGTCGAACACGCCATCACGGAAGCCGAGCCGGACGGCGTCCATACAGAGCACAAAGCAGTCCGGCGTACCGCATAGGTCCTTCTGCGCCATGACCAGGCTTGAAAGCGATGTATCGATGCCCACTGCCGCGCGGGCCTTCGCCGCAAAGCGGGGCAGAACCCGTCCGTAGCCGCAGCCAAGATCCAGAACAACGTCACCCTGCCGGATTCGCTCAAGAACATGGCTCACTTCGGCTTCGAGGTACTGTTGTATCCGCGGAGGGGCAATCGCATAGACCTGTTTCAGACGCTCTGCAGCGAGATTGTCATCGTAGTAACCGTACATATCATCATTCTACGGTGGACAGCTGCCCCAGTCAACGCCGGCCCCGCGATGACGGCATCTACTCCTCAAGCGTGTGACCTCTTGTACCGAAATACCAGGGGTAAGGGTCATTCGGAACTCCTCCTGTGACCCGGACACAAAACAAGGATGTGCAAGGGGAAGAAAGATGAACTGCAAGCTCCATGACAAACCCAAGGATACTGTCTGCACAAGATGTTCCGATGCTGTATGCCCCAAGTGCGCTGAGTACATCGACGGCAGCTGGTTCTGCCCTCAATGTGCGATCAGGGAACGCGGCATCGCCGCCGGGCTGGATTACTTCGCCCTGGTGACAGTCGGTGCCGGCGAGCCCGGCCACCCCGATGAGGTCGGCTAACGTAAGTCAGGGTGCTCTGACCGGCAGGAAACCGGCGGGATCAAGATCGGTCTATAACAGGCGGGTAACTCCTACATCAAGGGATAGCTGCTTGAGCGATGACGGCCACGGGGCAGGTGAGACCCCTACTCCGATCAGGAACCTCGTCCGCTTCCCCAGTTTTGCCAGTAAGCCTTCTTTTATCCCTGTTTGCCCGTCCCAACCGAAAGACCCCTCAATCTCCATCCAGCTGCGGACACTTCGGGCGGCCCGGAGAGTGAACTCGGGTTGCGAGGTTACCAACGCCCCATTTCCAAACCCCTGACTGTAGATGAGGGCTAAGTCCGTGTCCGACCAGGGCCTCTCGACTACAAGGTGCAGATGTGGCACTTGTCTGGTCGTAAAGGCTGTGATGTCATGGGATTCGTTGGCGCTCGTTATCAGCGAGTCGGGGTCGTTCCCTCCCAGCACCACGCTGTCAAAAAGGAAGGTGTTTACCTCCTCATGGCAGCCTCTCGTCCACCGGATCGTGGAAAAGACATCCCGAATATATGCATATATTGTTATATCCGTATGTGTTCTGTATTGGAGCCCAAGATCGAGCGCGTAGCCCGTCCCACCCCGTGCGGTTCTGAGTTCTATTCTGCCGTCCCCGCTGATTCCCGTATCAGCCGAGTGTAACCTCCCCTGCGCATGAGTGATGCCACCATAGGCGAGCCCTTTGATGACCCTGAGACCACCACCGATCGATGTCTCGGCTCCAAGCCCGGGTACCCGTCTTGAATAGAAGGCCCCTATCTCTGCCGAGGCAAGCGCCTCGCCGGCCGTATCGTCGAGATGGTAGGTTCTGCCTGTCTCGTTCCCGAAAAGCACAAGATCGAGGACATCTTTGGGAACATTAGCATTCTCGCCCGCACGAAAAGCCATCGTTATCGCCACGTTGCCGATTACAGCACCACAGCCGCGGGCTTCGGCCGTAGAGAACAGGCTCAATCCCCCATCCGGCACCGAACCGACTATGTCGTGCTTCTGACGGTCGGTAAGGAAGCTGCCGTTATACATGCCGTAGTCGCCCAGCGAGACGCTGTTGCTCCCGAGGTCCAGGCCGAGGGAGAAGTACTCAACTTCGGTCTCTTCCTGTCCGGCCACAAACGGCAGGCCGGCATCGAACCCCCGGGCAGCGGTCACATCCGGGGCGAGAGCCAGAATCAGCACCATCACAGCCCCTGTCGAGATCTTCAAGATCCGACCCTCCTGACCAGCTCGACTCTTCCTTCGATACATACGGCATCATCCGGCCCGATCGTGACAGGCCCGTAACTTGGGTCCAATCTTATCTCAAGCCCGAACCACAGATGCTCGCGTGCGAATACCTCGAGTTCACCCTCACCGAGGTCGATTTCGAATTCGGGATTGCTCCCGCTCGTCTCTTGTGTTCCGTCAAAATCGATTGAGTACCCATCCTGGGGAAGTACAAGCAGGGGGGCGGAATAGACCGAGGCGGAATCGCCCCCCATAAACAACCGCACACCACCACTCAGAGGGGCACCGGTAACGACCCGGCCACAGAACCGTGATCTTTCGATATCATCCTCGATACTCTCCCTCACGCCCTTGTCTATTTCGCTGAACCTCGGGCTGGTCGTGAAGGTGTCCGCATTAACTTCGAACACCAGGGGCACTATCATTTCGAAATCACCACAAAGAGAATCCTCAACCGATATCGTTCCCCTGCCCGACACGGTTGCTTCACCATCGATCCGGATGACCTCCGGGAAGATGCCGACAAGATGTATTGCATCTTCGCCGGTGTACTCACACCGTGTAGTATGTGAAATACCCTCGGATTCCGCCGCTTCGATCACCCCATTGAAACGAGCTTCGCGCAACGTTGCGCCTCGTTCTCCTTCGACATCGAGCGTGAAACTGCCCCCAACCATAGCGGTGTTGGTAATGTTTATGATCAGTTCCGCCGCATACGGGCTTATGCATTCAAACCCCTCCGGGAACTCGAGCGTCCGTTCCTCCGAAAAGGTTACAACCGTCGGTTTGAGTGTCCCCTTGACCTTGTTCAACACGATCTCATCAAGTGTGACATGTACCGAAACAGTGTCGGCCGCGGACAGGTCGATGAGATCGTCCTGTCTATCGAGCTCGGCCCTGACGTCAAAATCTATCTCGTTACTACCCTCAAGCGTGTCACCGGCGACCGGACTCGTCTCTATCCGGTAGCCCGAAAGATCAACAGTGACCATGGAGTTGGAAAGCGCGTCGATGTACTTTCTGATAACGAGTGGAGCGCCACCTATAGTCACATTCCCGGTTTCGACATGCATGGTAAGCGCAACAGGCAGGTCATTCGTGAGCACAAAGTCGGCAGATCCCGTTGCTATTTCCGCGCTGACAAGTCTGGTTGAATCCTCAATGGCAATTGTCGTTGTCTCGGCAAAGATCTGCTCCGGGATCCGGGCGAGCGCCCTTGCCGCGCGGATGTCAACAGGCATTACGGTGATCTCGATCTCATCGTCTGGAGAAACATGAACCTCGCCGTCACTCCCCGTAGAACCTCCGACGATTGTCACATCGACGTCGCTGGTGATTCGTGACCCCGCCAGATCAAGCTCGAACGTCGTTTCGGATCCCGGACCAACGGCTTCGCCGGCAACGCATGAGTCCGCATATTCGCTGCCGGAGATCACGGTGATCCGGAGCGGGCATCCACCACCCGGGTTTCCCAGACTGACCGGGAGCCCGTTTCGAACCGTGACGAGAAGTGTCCCTTCGGTGAATTCAATGTACCGGTAGCTCTCACCCATATCGATCGTTCTCAACAGCGGTATCCCGCCGGAATCCGGAAAACAGAATGGGAGGACCTCCATCGAGACACCCGATCCCGGAGCATTATCCCAGAGCTCCCCAAGGGTGAGTGTGACATGTCCGCCCCCGATCGAATCCACCAGGAAACTCCCCAGTGAAACACCGAAGTCCTCGCTGTCCGCGTTGAGTATAAGCTTATCTCTAAAGCTCAATTTGGTGATGGGCTCTTTGACGCGTATCTCGAGACTGTCACCGACGACATTGATGAAATCCTCATCATCGGCAAGATCCCTGAATGAGAACTCCTCCGTAACAACGGGAAGCGAGAGCGTAACGTCCCATGAAGGCATCTGAGGCGAGTCGACCGAGCAGCTCAGGTGGATCGAGACCAACACCAGAGTCATCAATACCAGGCGGGTCCTATGCAAAAAACCGACCTCCACCCATAAATGGGTAGCAAGCCGGCTTATTTACGCTCACATCTTAGTAATCGACACACCGAATTGCGGACTTTAGCTATTCGGTATCTTCGCTCACAACCCTGGCGACGTCGACTACCCGGTCTCCTGCTTCCAGGACCTTGAGTCTCACGCCCTGGGTTGCCCTGCCTATGACCGAAACCCCCTTGATCGGCACCCGTATCACCGATCCATGCTGGGACATTATCATCAACTCATCTTCGTCAACCACTTCCATGATCGACACGAGCTCCCCGGTTTTCTCCGTGCACCGCATCGTCAGGATACCTTTGCCGCCCCGTTTGGTTACCCTGTAATCGGATATGGGCGAGCGCTTGCCGTAGCCGTTCGCGCTTACAACAAGGAGCGTACCCTCTCTGACGACAACAACCATTCCGACAACGACATCACCCTTCTCAAGTGTCACGCCTCTCACGCCACGCGCGCTACGGCCCATCGATCTTACATCTTGCTCATGGAACCTGATCGCCCTGCCGCCGCTTTTTGCCAGTATGACGTCATTCGAACCATCCGTCAGCCGGGCGTCGATCAAGGTGTCGCCCTCATCAAGTGTGATTCCGATGATCCCGCCACGTCGCTGATGCGAAAATGCCGCCAATCTCGTCTTCTTTATCACACCAAGCCGTGTCGCCATTATGAGATGCCGGTCCTCGGCGAAGTCTTTCGTGGTGACAAATGCCGTTACCCGGCCTTCCGTGCCAAGCTCGAGGACGTTGGCAATCGACTTGCCCTTCGAGTATCTCCCGCCTTCAGGCAGCTCATGAACCTTCTTCCAGTGGCACTTCCCGGTATTTGTGAAGAAGAGTATATAGTCATGCGTTGATGCGACGAACAGGTGCTCGACAAAATCCTCTTCCTTCGTCCCCATGCCGACCACGCCCTTTCCACCCCGTCGCTGTCTGCGATAGAGCGTTACGGGCATCCGCTTGATATAACCGCCATGTGTGATCGCGATTACCATGTCCTCTTCGGCAATCAGATCTTCGATATCAAAATCGGCCGCGGCCTCGACGATCTCAGTCCGCCTGGCATCTCCGTATTTCTTCTTTACCTCCAGGACCTCTTGCTTGATTATCTCCATCTGCTTTGCGTGGCTTGCAAGTATGGCTCTCAGCGCTTCGATCTTCTTTATCAGTTCCAGATACTCATCCTCTATCTTCTTTCGCTCCAGACCCGTGAGCCGCTGGAGTCGCATCTCGAGGATCGCAGTTGCCTGGATTTCCGAGAGCTTAAACGTCCTCATCAGCGCGTCCCTCGCGGCCTCCACCGTCGGGGACTTTTTTATCACCTCGATAACGGCGTCGATGTTGGAAAGCGCTATCTTGAATCCTTCAAGGATGTGCGCACGCTTTTCGGCAGCGGCAAGATCGAAGCGTGTACGACGGAGGATCACCTCATGCCGGAACTTTATGTATTGCTCAAGGAGGCCCTTGATGGTGAGTATCTTGGGCTCGAGATCAACCAGCGCAAGCATGATAACCCCGAATGTGGTCTGCATCGGCGTGTGTTTGAAGAGCTGGTTGAGCACAATGTTGGACTGGGCATCGCGTTTAAGTTCTATAAGGATCCTGTTCCCGTCTCTGTCCGACTCATCCCTCAGGTCGGAGATCCCCTCAATCTTGCCGTCTCTGACCATGTCCGCGATTCTCTCGATCAGACCCGACTTGTTGACCTGGTACGGTATCTCGGTGACGATGATCTTCTCTCTTCCGTTCTTCGCAGTCTCAAAGAAAACACGCGCCCGGACAGTGATAAGCCCCCTGCCCGTAAGGTACGCATCCCTGATTCCCTGCCTGCCGTAAATGATCCCGCCAGTGGGAAAGTCCGGTCCCGTAACGATCTTGATCAATTCCTCATCAGTCATCTTGGGGTTGTCTATCATCGCGGCGATACCGTCGGCAGCCTCGGTCAGGTTGTGCGGCGGAATGTTTGTTGCCATGCCTACCGCTATGCCGGAGGAGCCGTTACAGACCAGGTTGGGAAACTTGCCTGGAAGCACCGTTGGCATCTGGCGTGTCTCATCATAGTTGGGAACGAAATCGACCGTATCCTTTTCGAGATCATTCAATACCTCGGTTGCCGGCCCGGCCATCCTCGCCTCGGTGTACCTCATCGCCGCAGGCGGATCCCCATCGATCGATCCGAAGTTGCCTTGCCCCTGTACAAGCGGATACCGCATGTTGAAATCCTGCGCCATCCTTACGAGCGTCGGGTATACCACCTGCTCGCCATGTGGATGGTAGTTACCGGATGTGTCACCGGCTATCTTCGCGCACTTTCTATAGTGCGAGGTGGGGCTTAAGTTCAGGTCATTCATTGCAACAAGTATTCTGCGCTGAGACGGTTTGAGTCCGTCTCTCACATCAGGTAGTGCACGGGAAACAATCACACTCATCGAGTAGTCTATGTAGGAGCGTTTCATCTCGTCTTCGACATAGACCGGGATGATTCTCTCTCTTCCAGTCGTCATTCTGGTTACCTCTGGTAGTCCTCGATCATGACTAATCCGCCCCTTGTTCCGACTCGGAATGGATAGGGGGGCGAGGCCCGAACTGTCTCTTCTAGACTATATCCGTTGGGGTGCGATGTCAACATCTATCCGAGCGCTGTAGTTGCAACATAAGAATGTCATGTATTCTGCAACATAGAAATGTCACCCTGTCTTAAGGCCTCTTCTTTGAGGGCCTCCTGTCTTTGTTTCTTGGTCACTCTTGTGATCTTCCTGTGCTTGAGTTTCCTGCCCTTGTA
>JBDRNT010000040.1:0-7003 GCA_043810925.1 Candidatus Eiseniibacteriota bacterium | reverse complement strand
ATGCGGGCCATCGAAATATGTCGGACTGCCGCGCTGGGAGGACATGTCGATGAGTGTGACCGGTGTGGAGCGTTGAGAATCTCCTACAGCTCATGCCGCAACCGGCACTGCCCCAAGTGCCAGTCGCTTGCCAAAGAGCGCTGGCTTGAAGATAGGAAGCGAGAGATACTCCCCACTCCCTACTTCCACATCGTCTTCACGCTGCCGGCGAGCTTGAGGCCCTGGGCTCAGGGGAATCAGCAAGTCGTCTATGATATCCTCTTCAAGGCAGCCTCCCGTACACTCTCGACACTCGCCAGGGACCCGAAGTACCTCGATGCACAGATAGGATTCATAGCGGTGCTTCATACCTGGACTCAGACCCTCATCGACCATCCCCATCTGCACTGCATAGTGACAGCCGGAGGGCTGTCCAAAGACGGCAAGCAGTGGATCTCCTGGCGTAAAGGGCTCTTCATACCCGTTAAGGTCTTGTCAGTACTCTTCCGCGGCGTCTTCATCGATCACCTGAAGCGAGCACATGAGTCGGGACAATTGGTGGTCCCGGAGCACATCCGGCTACGAGACCGCGACACCGCCCTCGAGAGCCTCCTCGCCGACCTCTACCGGCAATCCTGGGTGGTTCATTGTAAGGCGCCGATGGGAAGACCTGAAGATGTGATCGACTACCTGGCCCGGTACACACACCGAGTGGCGTTATCTAACGATCGCCTGGTCAGGCTCCGAGGTGATGAGGTCACTTTCCGATGGCGTGATCGTGCCCGGCACAACAAGGCGAGGCTCATGAATCTCGGAGCGGACGAGTTCATCCGACGATTCTTGCTCCATGTGCTCCCTGACGGCTTCGTCAAGATCAGGTATTACGGCATCTTCAGTCACCGCAATCGCAAGACCAAGGCACTGCGAGCCCGCCGGATACTTGGGCTCAAGCCCGAGAGCCAGGCCGACACGATCTCCTGGCAGGAACAACTCCGGCGCCTCACCGGCATCGACCCACGGGTATGCCCTCACTGTGGGAAGGGCAGGATGCTTGTCAAAGAGGTCGTCGTCAAGGCCCCTGATGGATCAATACTCCGACTGTCGGCGGACCGATTCTTGTCACCAGGAAGGCCCCCGCCATGAGAACTGGTCATCTCAATCCGAAGTCCGTGCGACACGTGGAAGGTCACAGTGGGGATCCCTGTCATCTCTCCATATCACGACACCCTGTTGGCTTCGCAACCGGGCACAGAATCGCACCAGCTATCGGGTATCAGAGGGCATTCCCAGCTCGCGGGTGTGCTCCAACCGGGAGGGAACCAGCTCGAACCCGGCCCAGAATGGCCTGGCCGGTCAACTCCCTTGATTGAATCCCCATAGATACCGCCCCGCGGCCTCCTTCAATCCGTTGTATCGGAAATGGCGCTGCGCGCCACTGCCGATACAACCTTTATCATTATAGGCAATAGGTTACAGCGAGTACTTAAAGTGCATTATCAAGTGAACAGGCTCGACACACCGACTCGATCCCGCCGAAGCTGGGTCAGTGCCGCTCATCAGCCGGCACTCCTCAGTCGGGAGCAGGCTCCGAGCCTGGGAAAACGAATCGCCCCCGCGGCCTCCTTCAATACATTGTATCCGAAATGGCGCTCCGCGCCGCTGCGGATACAACATTTATCATTATGCAAATGAGGCGAGTATCTGCGCAATGCTCAGGTACCATCGACTTGATTATGCGGTACCGGCCTACGTTTTCCAGATCAGATGAGCTTCTGATGAATCAACTATCAGTGCACAATCGCACAGGTGCTGTTGTCTATAGTCGGATTACCACAAACGGATTGACAAATCCCCCCGCACAGAATACACTCCAATACAAGCGGTGAATAATCTCGGGGCTGAGCCAGTCAATATCTTGCTTGATTACAACTGAGACCAGGGGAGATATCACAAAGAGGTCTGATCAGACTTCAGTCCTCTGGAGAGAGTGCACAACAAGATCATTTGACAGGAGGTCAGCGACTTATGAAGACAGCGACACTGCTTGCAGTCCTTTTGGGGTCGGTGGTACTCGTCCGACTATGCTCTGCCGATGAACTCATCGGAACCCTTCCGGATATTGGTGGGACTCCACCCCCAATTAGCCAGGGCGACTCTTTAGAGTCCCCGACTCGCTTCATCAGATTCAGCTCAGACCGCACTCCTAATATTCACGGCTATGACTATCCCGTTAGCAGTTGTGAGGGGCACGTATTTCATGTGACGGCGGACTGTCGCATTAATGGTGTCTCGATTTCACCCTGGCGTCACTACTACACACTCAACTACGCTGGACAATGTGTCGAGGTTTACTCTTGGAAAGGCATGGTCGTCGATCTCGGGCAGCCGGGTGCTTTCACGATTGACCTGGCTGGGGACAACAGTCTTGGCATCGGAGTCGTTGCAATGTATGATTGGGAAATCTGGAGCGTTGATGATATTGCCGATGTGGCTGAGGATCACCTTGCGATTCCCCTGGCACGTACAGAGCTGTTCCAGAACACACCGAATCCGTTTCACCGCATGACAAAGATCAGGTACAATCTGTCACGTGCAGGCCATGCTTCGGTTAGGATTCTCGATGCGAGGGGCAGGTGTGTAAGAACACTGGCCCAGGGCATACAGCAAGCTGGACCTCATCAAATCACGTGGTGTGGAGCTGACTCAGAAGGATGTGTCGCGTCCCCCGGCATCTACTTCATCCGCCTCGAGGCCGGGAGTCAGGTCGCTACTCGGAAGGTTGTGTTGGTCAGATAAGGCCATGTGTCCTCCCACTTTCTGTTGAGAGTGGTTTAGTTGTGGTATAGGTTACAGCCATTAGACCACATCTCAGCGGAAGGAGTAAGGAGGACGGAATGGCTCATACACCGACGGAGCGGTTGAGTGAGAAGACCGTAGAGCGGCAGTTTCTCTACGAGTTGGAGCGCGATTTCGAGTTAGCACCTGCTACATCGCGGGCAGTATTGTCAGCGGCGCAGCAGGTGCTATTTCCATCCGGGCTCAATGGAGATGTGCGTGAGGGTCAGATGCGTGTGACGGCCGTGAGTGTGGATGAGCCGTCGGGTAAGCCACTGAGTGAGATGAAAAAAGTAGGAGTAGTGGTGACGGTGGATGGAGGCCTTGAAGATCTGGAGGTACTTAAGCACTTCGGAGGCAGCAGGCTTCGTCGGGTTAGACTGCTGCGTATGGCCGAGGAGTCAGTGGACCAGGGCGGAGTACTTACTCAGGAGGATCTTGCGCGTCTCTTACAGACAGGGGTACGTACGATACGACGTGATGTAGCGTCGCTAAGAGCCGCCGGTCACTGGGTCCCGACACGCGGTACGGTGAAAGAGATAGGCCGTGGCCAGTCCCACAAGGCCAAGATAGTGGAGATGTACCTTCAGGGGTTGACCTATTCACAGATAGTGCGGCGGGCACGTCACAGTCCGAGTGCGATCAAGCGTTACGTGGAGAGTTTCGGTCGTGTGGTGGTGCTGTGTGAGCGTGGAGTAGAAGGGGCGAGAGAGATCGGGTATATTCTGGGAGTGAGTGAGCGACTGGCTCTGGAGTATCTTGCACTGCGTCGGCGCTATGACAGTGAGGAGTATCGAGATCGCCTGGAGGAGATAGCGCGCCAGGTACGGCGAGTGCTCGGGGGTTGTGGTGAGGAAAAAAGGGGGTCCAGATGAGGACGCTCCATGACCGTTATAAGACAGTCGGCTGTCGGGACTTTGCCTCGGCAGTGGAATACATGCTTGAGACAGAGTTCAAGTTGGTTGGCAGCCATCGAGTGATCCGTATGATTGTTGAGTCGATCATGGAGTTACATCGTGAGTTCTTTCCTGAGACAAAGCAGCAGATGCCGGGCACGATTCTCTGGGCGACAACCAAGTCTGGCGACGGGGCTAAGGTGGGTTGGGGTAAGCGGGCGGAGTCTTATGGGATTCAGATGGTACAGTTACCACTGGTGACGAAGGCGGAGATAGAATCACGGATGAATGGAGGTCGGGGTAGAGACCCGAAGGATAACCGGAAAAAGCAGTTCCGTCGAGAGACAGCGACGCTTGTTCGTCTGGTCAAGAGCGCAGCGGAGCAGGGCGGTCTTCTCACCGGTGCGGAGTTGTCTCTGTTAATGAATCGGTCCTTGATGAAGATACACGAGTATGTCCGGACCCATGAGGAGGAGACGGGTGAGGCGCTTCCTCTTAAAGGTTACGTACTTGACATGGGCAGTTCTCCGACGCATAAGGGTATCATCTGTCGTAAGTTTGAGGAGGGCATGAGTCCACCGGACATAGCACGGGCAACGGGACACAATCTGGACTCGGTGGATAACTACCTTGGGACGTATAGGCGGATCAAGGTACTTCTCAGGAAGGGCTTCGATGTCGAGACGATCTGCCAGGTGACCGGCAAGGCGCCTCGCACGGTAGCCGAGTATCTGGTGATCGCTGAGCATTATCATCCGGAGTTGGTGGGTAAGGATCATCGAGACTGGCTTATGAAGCGCCGTAAGAAGCTCGGGACAGTGAGATTCTTGCCGGCGGAGACGATGACCACGATGGTCACTGCCCTCGAAAAAGGAGGGTCTAAGGAATCAGGACAGGTAGAGATCGTGGCTCCTGGAGGCTCTGGTGAGGCCGATTCGACATGCCGCACCACATCCAGGGGTCGAAGCAGGACAAAGAAGGCTCCAAAGCAAAGGAGCAAAAAGTGATCAAGAATTACTCACAGGACACATGGCCTAATAGTAGGTAGTACCAGAGTTGGTCAGTCAGCCTATCTGAACAGCTCAATCCGCTTCTTCTGCGGAAGTTGTGCTGGCATCCTCTCGGCCCTGTATTTCATTGCCCCTGCCGTTCGTATCGGTCCCGCTGAACACGACCTTAATCCCCTCTGATTTCCGAGCCTCTTCCCTCAGGAACTCTTCCGGCCCGATCAGCCTGTCAAGGTCGGCCACTGTGACCTGCACCTTCCCCTCAGCTATTGCCTGTGCCACCAGGGCCTGCGACGCACCAATTGAAAACCTATTGCATATGTGTTATACTCCCTTCGCTCCACTCAAAGAGCTGTTGGCAGAGTAGAGGAGGACGAGATGTCGAAATCCTATTGCCTACCACATTTTACGACTTTCATCATTCTTCTCTGTGCGGTCCCGCTGTTCGCTCAGGGCCCTGATACACTTTGGACAAGGACGTATGGGGGGCCAGACGTCGAAAGAGGGCAATCAGTTCACCAAACCTCCGATGGAGGATATATCGTCACAGGTTGGACAGGTTCCTATGGCGCAGGCTATGACGATGTATACCTCCTAAAGACAGATGCCCGCGGTGACACGATTTGGATGAGGACATATGGAGGAGTGAGTCAGGACCGGGGCCGTTCAGTTCAGCAGACAGCCGATGGCGGCTACATCATTGCCGGACAGACGTGGTCGTACGGTGCGGGTTCGCGTGACGTTTACCTAATAAAGACGGCCGCCGACGGCGACACCGTCTGGACACGAACATATGGAGGAACGGCTGAGGATATTGGCCACTCAGTTCAGCAGACATCTGATGGAGGCTATATCGTCGCTGGTCAGACATACTCAACCGACGGAACCCACAACAATGTGTATCTCGTGAGAACGGATGCTGATGGTAATGCGCTTTGGGCAAGGGCCTACGGAGGGAGTAGCCATGAGTACGGTTATTCAGTCCAGCAGACATCTGATGGAGGGTACATAATTGCCGGACGTGCATATTCCTTCGATGATGAGGCGTACGATGTCTATATTCTAAGGACAGATTCGATCGGTGACACGCTCTGGACAAGAGCACTTGGAGGTATCCGGAATGATGAAGGCCATTCGGCTCGGCAAACCTTCCCGGACGAGGGATACGTAGTAGCAGGCTGGAAAGGCTCTTTCGGAACCCCATCCACAGGCGATGTCTACCTCATAAAGATGGATGCTGACGGCGACACCACCTGGACAAGGACATACGGAGGGCCGCCGGGCAACGGCGCCTACTCAGTCCGGCAGATGGGGGATGGTGGATTCATAATTGCCGGATGGACATACCGGTCGGGAGCACGTGATGTCTATCTTGTAAGGACAGACGCAGCTGGTGACACCATGTGGACAAGGGCTTACGGCGGGGCTGACGATGATGAAGCCAGATCGGTTGAGCTGACCTCTGATGGTGGATACATCATTGGAGGATGGACAGAGTCCTTCGGTCTTAGTGCTCCGGATGTCCACCTTATAAAGACGAGGCCTGATCCAGCTGCTATTCATGAAAGCAAGCCGACTAATGCCGGCTTTAGTCTGGAGACCGTCCCGAATCCGACGAACACCGATGCTTCAATTAGATTCGACCTCCCCCTCATCCATGACACGCATCTTGCAATCTACAACCTGCTTGGTCAAGAAATCAGGGAGATTCTGAAAATGCGTAAGTCTGCCGGTGTACATATGGCCACATGGGATGGCAAAGATTCCCATGGACACTCAGTACCACCCGGCATTTACTTCATCCGCCTCCAAGCCGGGGATCAGGTGGCCACCCAGAAGATTGTGCTGATCAGGTAGTACCAGAGTTGGTCAGTCAGCCTATCTGAACAGCTCAATCCTTTTCCCCTGTGGGAGTTGTGCTGGCATTGTCCTTGTCTCCTGCCTTGGCTACCTCTTTGCCACTACTGTCAGTGTCACTCCACACAAAGACGAACTTCTGCTGCTTCTCCTCGCCCTCTTGACGCAAGAACTCCTCTAACCTGATGAGCCTGTCCAGGTCTGTGATGGTCGGTTTCACCTTACCCTCAGCTATTGCTTGTGCCACTTTGATGAGCCCCATCTCCACTATCTTCCGGTTCCTGGCAGGGGGTATAACCGAAAGTTGTGGACGGGATAAGGAAGAGGCGTATCCTTCTTGTAACCAGAAGACCCTGCTATATGCAGGCAGAAAGGATACGCCTTGTGAGGAAGGATACACTGGTAGAGGTAACAGATCAAGGAGGAAAT
>JBDRNT010000039.1:0-3458 GCA_043810925.1 Candidatus Eiseniibacteriota bacterium | reverse complement strand
GCATGTTGCGTCACCGTTTGTTGAAGGAGACTGTTGAGTTGAGTTGGGATGCGAGCGGCGACAGTCTGCTTTATGGCTATGACGTATACCGCAGTGATGAGTTGGCCGGCAGTTATTCCATGATCGGCATGGTGGATGGCTACTCACGTTATGTGGATGACGGCTTGCTTCATGAGGAGTCGTATTACTACTACGTAAGTGCCCGTGATTCGATGGGCAACACGAGTGCGCCGTCGGAGACCCTCGAGGTCTGGACGGGACCTCCTTGTCTCACCGGGTGGCCTGCCGAGCTCCGGGGCGCGGCGCCTTCGAGCCCTGTGAGCGGCGATGCCACTCATGACGGCCATAGGGAGATATTCGTGGGCTCGAAGGGTCTTGAGATGGCCGGCTTCAACAGGGACGGAGTCACGCTTGCCGGTTATCCCTACGAGGGTAAATGCGAAGTCTGGTCTTCACCCGCATTAGTCGATCTCGATAATGACGGGACTCTCGAGTGCGTATTCGGAGAGGGCCAGGCCAACAACGGGCCTCATTGTAAGAGGATTGTCGCGCTCAATCACGACGGATCGTTTGTCTCGCCTCAGAATAATCCGGGGCTGCCCCCGGGATCGCCCGGATGGCCGCAAGTGGTTGGGGATAAGATAAGATCGTCTCCGACCGCATATGATCTCGACGGAGACGGCTACCTTGAGATCATCGTGGGGTTGGAACCGAATCCCGCTGCCGACATGACAACTGCAGTCTATGCCTTCCGATATGACGGTAGCCCGTATCTCGGGACGACGGTGTTCGCTGAGACAAAGGGGGGACACTGGGCCACGCCGTGCGTGTACGACCTGGACGGCAGCGGCCGGCCCGAGGTCATTGTGTGTGACAAGAAAGGCGACCTCTACATCTGGGAGTATGACGGGACCGCATACCTGGCCGATACGACCGGGCTGGTCTACAGCACCGGATCATCCTTCCTGTCGTCACCGGTGGTCGGTGACATTGATGATGACGGCCTGCCCGAGATAGTAGCGATCACGACAAGCGGGAAGGTCCTGGCATGGAATCACGACGGCACGCAGGTTACCGGCGATGATCCGGTAATAGCGACAATCTCCTCTACGGCGTGGGCATCTCCCGCACTGGCGGATTTCGATTCCGATGGAAAACTCGAGATCGTAGCAGGGTTCGGAGGCCAACCTGCAAACCTGGCTCTGCTAAGGTGGGATGGTAGCCCGTACGGTGACGATGAAGTGATTCTCACGTGGGGCCATTCACTCGGCTATTCATCGCCGGTGGTGGCCGATGTCGATAATGACGGTGAACTCGAGATAGTAACATGCAGTTCCGACGGTTACATCCTGGGGGTTGAAACCGATGGGACTTTTGCCAGGGGATATCCGTGGAAACTGGATGAGTACATATTCTCCAGCCCGCTCATAGACGATCTTGACGGCGATGGGGATATGGACCTCGCGGTTTCGGGCTACGACGCGTGTCTGCATGTATGGGATCTCGCGAGCCCCTATTCACCGGAGAACGTTCCGTGGGGGATGTTTCAGCATGACAGGTATCACACCGGTTCTTTCGATTTCAAGGTGCCTGCCGATGTCACGGCGCCCACCCATGCAATTGCCGTTTTCCAGAATCCGGTTCTCGACAAGGTAATGGATATCTACGTGGTGCCGAGAGAGCAGTTGGCAGATCAGCCGGTCCTCTGGGTGGGATCGGCTCTCGGGAGTGACACGCTTGATGTCACCGCCGTCCCGGGCGAGGGCCGGATCTTCAGGGCTCATCACACTGCCGAGCCGGCTGCGGCGGAAACTGTGTACGTCACGGCCACGGATGTCTACGGCAACAGCGGGACCGATCTTCGGGTGATCACCTACTCCGGGTTCGTCGGGAACGGGCTCATGGTAAGAAGCCATGACACGAGATTTGAGGCAACGGCCCGTATCGCATCCGGTGCGCCCGTGCTCGCTCTTTTCCCGGTTGACCGTGACTACCTGACACCTCGCGGAAGTGATGGCACCGTCGATATCGAAGAGGTAGCGTACAATCTCTGCGTGCTGGGAAAGGGAGCGCAGGAGCTGAGTCTGAGCATGAGCGCCGGCCTTGATCCGGATGTGGAGATCTACAGATTTGAAGACGGCTGGCACCGAGTGGCCGGCCAGCGAAAGGACGGCGACCGCATCTTTGTCGGCGATGCGGAGCCGGGAATCTACGCGATGGGACGCGGCCGGCCGGACCGGCTGCAAAACCTGCTCGTATCAGACGCTGCACCGAATCCCTTCCGGGACAGGTGTACGATCATGCTGGGGGTATCCCGGCGGGTCGAAGTCAGCGTGTCGATCTATGATGTGAGGGGGAGGCTCGTAAGATCTGTGCACAACGGCCCGGTCGACGGCACAGCGCGGATTGACTGGGACGGTACCGATACCTCGGGCCGGACGGTCTCGAGCGGCATCTACTTCATCCGCGCCCAGGCAGGCTCGGTCGTCGCAGCCAAGAAGGTAATCCTGGTGAGGTGAGCATGAGAAAGACCCTACTTTGCTTCGTTATGTTTGTGCCTGCCGTACTGGCCGGATGCTCCGGTGGTGGTGACGGTGGGTCGGGTCCGGACCCCAAGCCACCGGTAATTGCCAGCGGTCCGGCGGCGTCCGGCATCACCGAAGGTAGCGCGACGATCACCTGGAGAACCGACAAGAGCTCAGATTCAGAGGTGGTCTACGGGCAGACGACCTCCTACGGGGATACGGCTTTCACCGGTGCAATGACCCTGAACCACTCGATAGCTCTCACCGGTCTCAACCACTCGGCGACATACCACTACAGGGTTTCATCCGAGGATGACGACGGTCTGAGTGTTACCTAAGGCGACGAGGTTTTCACCACGCTCAGCCCCGCTCCGCGTCTTATCGAGGAAGGGTGGGACTTCTTTGAGGCGGCTCAGTTCGACTCGGCTCTTGCCAGGTTTTACATTGCGCTGGCTTTTGAACCGGGCAATCTCGCGGCAATCGAGGGTCGCGGCTGGACCTACCTCTATCTCTACAGGTTTGACGAGAGCCTGGCCGTGCTTGAAGACGCTCTGTCGGCCGATCCCGACCGGTTGGACTGTCTTGTGGCCATAGCGTTCCTGTATGAGTCCACGGAGGAATATGATGCGGCGGTCGAGGCCGCGCGTGACGCCCTGGCTATCGGCGGGGACACGTATGTCTTTGCCCATGATGGAGACATCACCACGTCGGATGTCAGGTATTGCCTTGTGATCTCGCTGGTGGGCACCGGTGATCTGACGGGTGCTCTCGGCGAAGCCAGAATACTGGACCCCTCCATAGATCTGGATCCCGACAACGCCGCCACGTGGGACGGGCACTTAAGCTTCGAAGAGGCCCTCCTGGCCGTGATCGAGGGTCTCAGAAGCCAGATCTGAGCGGCGCTTAAGGGGTGCCCGGGACCCTGCCGCCGCG
>JBDRNT010000038.1:0-41078 GCA_043810925.1 Candidatus Eiseniibacteriota bacterium | reverse complement strand
AAGGTCGTCCAGCAGTACCTCGACCTCATGCCAAAGGAGCAATTGCGTTGCCAAAAGGAGTGCGTATGAATAAAATCCCAGAAGGCCCCCGATCCCCACCAGGGGGATCAGAAGCCTCATGGGGTCATATGATACTATCTCAGCATCACCATCTTTTTTATGGCGCTGGCCCGGTCGGCTGTAATCTTATAGAAATAGACGCCCGATGCGACAGGTGCTCCGGCATCATCTCTGCCATCCCATGCAATCCGGCTCCCTGCCGCCGAAGGTGCACCGTTAATCAGCGTCTTAACCACCCGCCCCTTGACATCGTAAACCACCAACTCGGTATGCCGGCTTCCCCTCGGAACAGCGAACGAGATCCCGGTCGAGGTCTTAAACGGGTTCGGACTGTTCTGTCCGAGCACAAGTTCATCCTGGGGAAGATCGGGCTTGCTATCCACCCCGGCTGTCGGCGGATCGAACCAGCCGATCACACGGGATATCAGAGTCGCCTGGTTATCAGGATCGGGTGCGCTCGTGCTTACGTCCTCAAAAGGATAGGACAGGAAGACGAGCTGGTGGGCGCTCTCCTCCACCTTGAGCCCGCTTATGCCGGTTGCACCCACAAAAATCGAATCCGACGGTGAGTTAAGGGTCATGTTGTCGGTGTTACCCGCCGAAAACGGTCCTGCGGTAAGCGGAAGTACCATACTGTCGGAGATGGGGTCACCGGATATGCCCGATACGGTCGCAGCGCCGGTGTTATTCATCCACGATGCGGCATGAAGGTAGTTGGTCGTAAAAGTCGTGGCCCCGCCCCGGCTGCTCAGAAGGTCCATGCTCGCCAGGAAGAGTCTCCCACCGCTATCAAGATATGTCATCATGTCCTGCTCGTCACCCGAGGTTATGTAACCGGCATTACCGTCGGCCGTTGTCCAGAACACCCCCCAGTAGGACAGGAGCTGTATCGGACCCGGTCTACCGAGTGAGTCGGCATCCCAGACACGCACCTTGTAGCCCGCAGCCTCGATGGCCGTTTTCAAATAGGTTTCGTAGCCGGCACCGTTATCATCATCCACGAGCAAAAACGACGGGAGCTGGGCAAATGCGGCGTAGGTCTGGCTCTTGACTATCGAAGGCTCCTGGCGCACCGTCGCCGTCATCGTCTCAAGACCCATATTCTGCGAACCACCCACAGTCACATCTACCAACACCGTCTCCACTTCTCCCGGTGCCAGATAGAGGAACCCATCATTTGGAATGCAGTCGCCGTCAATACACATGTCCGAAGCCCATCCACCAGGCAGGTTCTTCTCAAGATGAAGATCAACCGTGCTGCCTTCCGTTCCCGTGTTCTCGATTGCCGTGTAGAAGACTACCGGAAACCAGTAGATCATCGTGCCCGCGTAATCTACGGTGGTCATCTCGATATCACGCACCGCTAAGGCTTCAGAAGCTGCTCCGGCCATCAGCGCGATCATCACGCCGGCAGCAATCACTGCAGACCGTCCCGAATCTCCCAGTCTCATGTGGTTCGTTCCCTCCGCGTTATAAACCGCATCTATTATATCACAATTTCAGCCATTATGACAGCCCGGAATCGCGCTCCCAGGTCTCATTCACGCCGCAGCCTGGCTGACTGCAAGACCTCTCTCGTGGTCATATCTTGCACAAATACAATCACATCCATGTGCTCAGGGTTCCATGATCCGTCCACCGAGAATTGCCTCTCGACCGTCATCGAGTCCCCGACCACAACAAGGTCAAAGGGCTCATCGGCGGGCAGATCCCGCGAAACGAAGTCATACTCAAGCGAGTATGGACCTATGTAGAATATGTCATCCTCTATCACTGCAAAGCGGACCAGGCGATCACCCTCCTCAAGATGATCCTCGACCTTTACCACGGCGCTCACCAATCCTGTGCTCGACCCTATCTCTCCCACCGTCCTGATCGAAAGCGGCGATCCGAGTGCCATACGCAACTCGATCTCCGCCCGGTAGTAGGCCTCAGCCTCTTCGGCCGTGGCCGCCCCTTGCACATATCTCAGCCCGTCGATGACAACCGTCGGGATTACGTCTCGATCGCCCGGGAAGCTGGGATCGCTGAAATGCCAGATGATTCGTGCCTCTGTTTCTTCAGTGGCAAACGGATCCCGGTCCGGCGTACCGTGGAAAGCGATAACGCTGAGCCTGTCCGGACCATACTCATCAAGCAGGCTATTCAGGGCGATTTCCGCCTTGGGGCAGAACCTGCACCAGGTCGCGGTGAAGAGCTCCAGATGGACGACTCTATCGACAGAGCTTCCGGGTTCAGTCACAGTGAAACTGCATTCAGCCGGTGTGGGATCCACATCCCCGTGGTCGTCAACAGATCTCACCCGCAAGGTGTGTTCGCCCAGTGTTACATCTGAGATGATGGTATCCAGCCCGGCAGTGGATGTCCATGGTGAGCCATCGTAAGCGCACTCATAACGGTTTACCGTGCCGTCCACGTCACTACCCACCCACTCAAACCTCACGTCATCACCCTCAAACACCTCCAAGCCGGAGGCGCATGCAAGGAATCTCGTTTCCGGGTGTAGATTGGCCTCGACCGGCTCCTCGAACCAGTCACACGCGGCAGGAATGCAAACCGCCGCAACCAGCACCAATCTGAGTACTTTCATCACCCTTCTATCCCTCTTTCATTACGATGCATCAAACTCCATCCGGTAGCCGCCATTATTCCGGGCCCCTAGAAGAAGGCCGAGAAGCGCAGTCTAACGCCTGCGAACTCAGGTTCCGTGTAGCAAATGCCACCGCTACACTTCTTACCGCCACGTTCGCTCCCGGCACCAAGAGATACCTCGAAATCTCCCCCTACCGATACCCTGGCCTCACCGAAGAGCCACTTGTCGCGTTCGAGCCCTTCCTCGGTGGTCAGCTCTCCAGTGGCGGCAAGCGTCACGCTCGGCCAGGGATAAAGCGCAGCCGATGCCATGTAATTCTCATGCGAGTCCAGTGAAGGCTCCTTTATTGTCTGTGCCTCGATCCCCACCTCCACCACGTGTTGGGAGGGCAATGAAATCTCGAGATCGAGCCCACAACTGATGTTTTCGGTGAACTTGCCGTACAGGTATTCCCTCGACCACGATCCGGCAAACGATCTGATCCCCCAACCCGGAAGCGGCTGATCGACCTGGCCGAAGATCTCCCAGTGTCCGAGACTGCCTCCCTGGGTCCGAGCTTCAGAGGCTCCACCGGTAAGCTGTACGTTCTCGCTCGCAGAAAGCGTGCCCTCAAGCAGAAACCCTCTTTCGTTATCAAAGCTGACCTGGTGCGTCACCCTGTTCATCAAAATCCACACGTGTTCCTTGACACAGATGGGGGGATTCACCAGTGTATTTTCAAACCTGTCATAGTCCTTGTATTCCCCAAGCAGCGTGAGCAGGTTCGTAGCCAGACTCCCGGAGAGATATGTTGCGCTGCCGCCTTCACCGTCTTGCTCGAGTCCGTGATAGTAGTCACCGTCTCTTCGGGCATATTCACCGACCAGCGACAGCGGCCCATGCCAGACCTCGACTTCGGCCCCAATCACGTTGTCGCTGAAGCTCGTAAGACTATCGGGCAAAACTACCTGTTCATCTCGTCTCTTTGTGCTCCGGTCGAGACCGCTTACCGCAACAGCAAGTATGTCACCGACACCGGCCCGGGCTCTTCCACCCCGCACATTGTGCTCCCGGGATTGCAGGCCCGTCAGCCGCTCGGTTATCATACCGGTAAGCCCGGTGACTCTCACGGGTCCGGTCTCGTACTCCGCTATGATGCCGTCGAGTGATGTATCGTGTTCAAGACCGGGATCTTCGAAACTCCTCAGCGTGAGTCCCCTGCCGAAGGTCGAGAAGAAGTGACCCGCCCTGAAGAAGAGGCCGCGGATCTCGCCCGCTAAGTACCGGTGCTTCAGATGATCGACGGCATCTATGCCCGCAGGGTTGTAGTTCTTGTTTCCGAAATCATAGAACCGGTAGGCCCCTCCGAAGGTCAGGAAGTCTACATCTATATCGAAGTCGACTCTCGCATCGACAACTCTCGCCCCCTCATCGGTGTTGAGGAGACCTTCACCTGATACTGCGCCCCTCGCACCCGTCTCAAGGGCACCAACCGGACTGGTCCATACGACAGATACCGCCGCTATAACAATGACCAGACATACCGTGGGGAGAAAACGATCAGTCGGCACCTTTGGTATCCTCGCCGGCCTTGGCTTGCAGGATTGGCAGCAGTGCTTCTTCGAGCTTTTCATGATTTGACGGCCGGTAACCCACCGTCGCAAGCACGATCTCGCCGTCAGTATTAAGGAGCACCGTCCGTGGAAGTGCGACCGCGTTATACTTCTTGGCGACGCGGCCCTGCGTGTCCAGAAGAACTTCGAAGGTGTACTTCTTCGATCGAATCAGCGGACCTACACGCGCCCGCGACCGGGGACTGTCAACAGAGATTGCAAACACCCTGAGTCCACGCTCGCGGTACTTGTCATAAATCCCCTGGAGACTCGGGAACCCTTTGATGCAGGGCTTACACCATGTCGCCCAGAAGTCGATGATCACCGGACCCTCCGACAACGCCTCGGAAAGCGTGACATCCTTTCCATCGATGTTGGGAAGCGTGAAGTCGGGGGCCGGTCCCGCTCTTAACGGCGAGACCGCGGCCGCAACCATGAGCAATACGACAAAGCCCATGGCGGCCATATGCGCAGGTAAGAGTCTTGCTTTCACTGTGTCTTCCAATCTACCCATTACCCTAAGTATAAGACCTTGTGGCGTCCACGCCAACCACCTAAATGCCTGTCCCTGTCCTAAGCCGTACCGGGCCCGTTCCGCAAGGTATAGAAAGAGCTGGAGACCCCTGGCCCCCAGCTCTTTTCTTCTTTCCTAGCGAAGTACGATCATCTTACCTGTTTGGGCAGACTTGTCTTGCTTCAGACTGAAATAATAGACCCCGCTTCCGACTTCGTGTCCGAAGCGGTCTCGACCATCCCAATCAGCTGCATAAGAGCCGGGGTCAACCTGGCCGTCGACGAGATCAGCCACAAGCCTTCCTTCAAGCGTATAGACCGACAGACGAACATGTCCGGCACGCCTGACGTTGTACGCTATACTCGTCTGCTCGCTGAATGGATTAGGCGAGTTCTTGCCCAGCCAGATCGCGTCTGCCAAACGGGGAATGGCGACACCGGAAACCGGGTCTTCAAACTCTCCCGGATGTCCGGTCCACGCTTGCTGGACCTTTCTCGTACCCGCTCGCTGGACGAAGAGGTTGGTATTCACGCGTGAGGTACCACTCGCTGCATGCCAGTACTCCGGGTAGACGATGTAGTCCCACTCGAAGTGGAGTGAGTCACCGGAAAGCATCGGGCCTATTGCCATACCGTCCTGATCCGGAACATAGTCTCTCAGGGCGTGATCGTGCGTTCCGGTCGGGAAAGTATATCGATGCCTCCACTCGGTCACCGCGAGATACAGATTCTGATTGTAGTCGGCGTCATCCTCGGCGACAACATCGAAATCCACGTAGACTGAATCACTGTCAGGACTGAAGCAATTCCGTGTGACGCTTATCCTCAGCGGACTCGGAACGGTGAGAAGACTGTCGATTACCTCTCGGGTCCGGGCGTACCAGGAAGCATACGTCGGCCACATATCGCCCCCAGTACTTGTACTATCCGATGGGTCCGAGACATACTTGCCGTCAAACCGGAAACTGGGTGTGTAGTAATACGCAGTCCACGGAGTAAGCCCGCCGTAGAACCTTACCCGCAGGGAGTCTTCCGGGTACGCGAAAACAAAGAACTGATCGACAGAACTTGGCCACCAGGTGTGAATTCGAATCGGGACAACCTGCCCCGGATACTCATCAAAGATAACGTTCATCTCATCTTTGATGGCGTCACAGCCAGGTCACCCAGAGTTCGTGAAGTCCTCGATGAGGACCGCACGCTGTACTGCCAGAACGGGTAGGGCCAGGAGCAGTAGCGCCGCCAGACCCATAATGATGCCTATACGCATAGGCTGCCTCCTTCCGAAGCAAAATGATCCACTGCTTACTTAATAGTTACCATTAATGTTACCATTTTTCGGGCCGACTTGCAACGGGAAAGTTGGCTTTGTGTGGGATAGTGCCATATGTGAGCAGGTTCGCAAAATGGCTGGATCCCCCGTCAGAATTTCCGGCACATGAGTAGGCCCGATCCTATGGGGACGATCATCGAATCGACGCGTTTATCCTTGAGGGCCTTCGCCACCATACCCTTGAGAATCTCCTGGTGGGTGATCACGTTATCGGCGACGAGGATCCCGCCGGGAACCATGTTGGGGACCACGGCTTGAAAGCATTCGTTGTAGTACTTCTTCTCGGCATCGAGAAAGCAGAATGCGACATCCTTGTAACCAGCAAGGTGCTGACGCGCATCACCTGTCACGAGATCGACAATGGCTTCAACACCCGCCTGCTTGAAAGTCTCCATCGCCAGCGAGGCTTTCTCTTCGAGCACCTCGAACGTTGTTATCTTCCTCCCCACTTCCCGGCATGCAAGGGTAAGCCAGAGCGTGGAATACCCCGCGCTCGTCCCAATCTCAAGATAGGTCCCATCCGGGGCACTCGCCGCCACCAGGGCAAGGAACTTGCCCGTCGCGGGTGGTATCTGGCGAAGCCGTTTAAGGTGGGAGATATCCTGTTTCCTGTGGCGGGCATCCAGACGCTCGAGATACTGCATCCGTTTGAGAATCTGCTTCGGCATATTGTGAAACATCTGTGAAGTGCCTCCTACTCGAACCTGGGCGGGTTCTCCCAGTCAACAGGACCTGTGGAGAATCTATACCTGAGGCGTGGCAGCACCATCTGCTTCCACGCCCGTGTGAAGTACTCAAATGCCTGATCCCACTCCTCGCCCTCTCCCCAGCCGTCATGGATCATCCTCACCCTGGTCCGGCCCGCACCCGCAGCCTCAAGCCGGATAACCACGTGGGTCCACTGTTTTCGCACATTCGCAAGATGAGGCGGGGCGTTCCAGGTAAACGAGAGCATCGTCTTCGGCTCGATCGCGAGTATCCGCACACCCTCGCCGCCACGGCTCCCCGGCTCAGCGCCCGGATCGAACAGCATCTCATAGGCACCATCCACCCGGAGATCGATGCTACATGCCGGCGCGAAAAACGACTTAATACCCTCACTGGTGGTCCACGCGTCCCAGACGGCATCAAGACCGGCCTCCACGACGACCTCGTCTTGAATCACGCGGTCCCGGCCCTCGGCATCCATTCCGGCCTATCCCTTTCTTGTCACAGGGCCGAGCCCCGCAACCGTCACTCGACCTTCTTAAACATAGTGCCCTTGGTTCCACATACGGGGCACGTATCAGGCGCACCTCGCTCGGCAGTAAAGCCGCAGACGGGGCATACATAGTAGGGGAAGTCACCCACAGAGCCAAGATTGTCGAGCATATTCTGGTAGAGTGCGCCGTGGATCTTCTCTACTTCAAGAGCGAAGTGAAAAGACCTTTCCGCGTCCTTGTGGCCTTCGGCCTTGGCCTGCTCGATCATCTCGGGGTACATACTCTTGAATTCATGAGTCTCACCCGCGATCGCGTCCTTGAGATTGGCTTCGGTGCTTCCTATCGCCTTAAGTGCTCGCAGGTGGTTGTGGGCATGCACGGTTTCAGCCGCCGCGGCAGCTCTAAAGAGCCTGGCAGCCTGGGGCTGTCCATCGCGGTCCGCCTTCTCGGCATACGCCAGGTATTTACGATTTGCCTGTGACTCGCCTGCAAATGCGTCTTTCAGATGATCCTCTGCTGATGGCACGTGAAATCACTCTCCCTTCTCTAAACGACCAATACTCGAATGAAAACTCTTATACTTACGATGCCATTTGTGGGTCAAAAGAATCAAGCAAATCCTGGAATTCTGACCTCGAGACCCTGCCCCGGATCTCTACGGTTTGACCGGGGTTCACGCTACCTTTCGACCGTGATCTTCGGGCCGCCTCCCGTAACAACCCTGCCCACCACACTTGCCCCTTCCACACCCTTTTCGCGGAGCCGATCCATCAAGGCCTCAACCTGTTTGGCCGGGAGCGATATCAGAAGCCCACCCGAGGTCTGGGCGTCGTTTAAGAGCACGCGCTTGATCTCGGGGACCCCGTCTGCATACTTCACCGACGGGGCCGTATACTCCATATTGTTGCGCGTTCCACCCGGGATGACGCCGGACGTGACGAGTTCCACGGCGCCCGGCAGAAACCGGACGTTGCTTACCTCTAACACAGCCGCAGTACCCGAACCGGTCATCATCTCCAGCAGGTGCCCCAGGAGGCCGAAACCGGTGACATCCGTGCAGGCGTTGACGCCAACATCCAGCATCGCTTCGGCGGCACGCATGTTCAAGGTCGCCATGGTCTCCACAAGCGTGTCGATCTGGCAGGCATCCAGCAGCCCCTGTTTGAGACCCGTGGCAAGTATGCCCGTCCCAATCGGTTTGGTCAGAACGAGGACGTCACCGGGTCTGGCAGCTCGATTGGTCACGATCCTTTCGGGATCGACGACACCGCTGACCGCCAGACCGAACTTGGGCTCGGTGTCATCCACGGTGTGACCGCCGATAATGTCTATTCCCGCCTCACCGGCTTTTGATCGTGCCCCGCTCAAGATCTCTTCCAGCACTTCAACCGGAAGCCGGTTACTCGGAAACCCGACAACACTCAAAGCGAAAAGGGGCTTCGCACCCATCGCATAGATATCGCTAAGTGAATTTGCCGCCGCGATCGCACCGAACTGAAACGGATCGTCGACGACCGGCGTGAAGAAATCAACCGTCTGTACAATCGCGGTCTTCTTATCGATCCGGTAGACGGCCGCATCGTCGGAAGTGTCCGTCCCCACCAGCACATTCTCATCATGTGAAACCGGTATCTTTGCCAGGATCTTTTCAAGAACCTGTGGCCGGAGTTTGCACGCACACCCAAGCCCGTGTGTAAATTGAGTCAGCTTCACCTTCCCGGTGACCGGCTCGGCTGAGATGAGGGCTTCTCCGCGGGCCATTCCTCCCACAACCTTCGTGATCTCCTCAATCGCCCGGTCTATTTCGTCGGGTGTCGTGAAGCGGCCCACCGAGAACCGGATGGTCCCCATCGCATAGTCCATCGGCACCCGCATCGCGGCAAGCACATCTGAGATCTCCACCCGGTCACTATGGCAGGCCGCTCCCGCAGAAGCGGCCACACCGGAGAGTTCCGAGAGAATGGTGTTGGCCTCAAGCCCCCTGAAACTCACACTCAGAGTATTGGGCAAACGCTTCTCCGGATGCCCGTTGATCCTGATGTCCGGAAACCTGTCCTTGATTCCCTTCTCAAGCCGATCACGCATCTGCTTCATCCGGTCACTGTGTTCGTCGAGGTCGCCGGCAATCAAGTCGCAGGCCTCACCGAGGCCGACTATCTCGATCACATTCTCGGTACCGGCCCGCCATTTCATCTCCTGTGCTGCCCCGTGGATCAGTTTTTCAAGGCGGACGCCGCTGCGTACATAAAGTGCACCAACGCCCTTCGGCGCATAAATCTTGTGACCCGCCAACGAAAGCAGGTCGACACCAAGTTCGTCCACGTCAACGGGTATCTTCCCCGCAGACTGCGCACAATCCGTGTGGAGGAAAACATCATGAGCGCGGGCGATCGAGGCAATTTCCTTTATGGGCTCAACCGTGCCCACCTCGTTATTGGCATGCATGATTGTGATTAGCAGAGTGCGCGGCGTGATCGCAGCTTCAACCTCTTTGGGGTCCACCAGACCATGTGCGTCAACGGGAAGATAGGTGACGTCACATGCGTGGTGCTTTTCCAGATACCTGCAGACTTCGATCACGGCCGGGTGTTCAACCGCTGAGGTGATGATGTGGTTGCCCTTGTCGGCATATGCGAGGACCGCTCCCTTTATCGCGTGGTTGTTGCTCTCTGAACCGCCGCTTGTGAAGACCACTTCATATACCTCACACCCCAGGAAACCCGCCACCTGCCCGCGGGCCTTCTCTACAGCCTTTCTCGTAGCGACGCCGTAGGCGTGACCGCTCGAAGGGTTGCCGAAGTGTTCGGTGATAAAGGGCAACATCGCATCTGCCACACGCCGGTCGATCGGCGTGGTCGCGTTGTAGTCGAGGTAAATAGGTTTCATCACATTCCCCTATAGAGTAAGATACTAAAGGTGGCGGTCACAGTAAAGAATGGAGGAACACTATGAAGACAAGACTGGTTAGAGTTGCGGGGCTGATGCTGGCTTTGATCCTCACTGCTTCGGTACTGACCTACGGAGAGGGTTTCACGTCGATCAAACTGCCCGAGCCCAGGACGGAGGGCGGGAAACCCCTCATGGAGGCACTGAAGGAAAGACAGACCCAGCGTGAATACGGCCCTGAAGAACTTCCCATGCAGGTGATGTCCGACATGCTCTGGGCGGTGTTCGGCATCAACCGCGCCGAAACCGGAAAGCGCACGGCGCCGTCGGCGATGAACATGCAGGAGATCGATATCTACGTGGCCTTAAGACAGGGACTCTATGTCTACGACGCAGAAGACCACACACTCAACCCGGTCCTTGAAGCCGACATCCGTGCCGACACGGGGCCACAGCCATTTGTCAAGGATGCTCCCGTCAACCTCGTATACGTGGCCGACTACTCGAAGATGACCCGGATACCCGGGGACATGCAGGACTTCTATTCGGGATGCGACACGGGTTTCATCAGCCAGAACGTTTATCTCTTCTGTGCTTCGGAGGGTCTCGCAACTGTTGTCCGGGGGTACGTGGATAAGGAAGCTCTGGCAAAGACAATGGGACTCGGCGAGGATAAGAAGGTAATCCTTGCCCAGACCGTCGGTTACCCTAAGACCCAGGTCAAGGAACCGGAAGAGAAGGGTGACTAGCAAGACGCGCAAAGCAAGCTCAGTCTATCAGTCGGCATATCCTGACCCGCTCCGACTCAGGGCCGGCGATGAAGTCAAGGTGGCCGATAAGAAGAGCGAATGGCCGGGATGGTTGTGGTGTAGCGATAGCAACGGAAACGCCGGATGGATACCCGGCCTCTACGTCGAACGTAGCGGCGATACCGGAGCGCTACTCGTTGATTATGACGCAACCGAGCTGACCGTGGAGGCGGGCGACGAGGTAGAGGTGCTTAAGACACAAAACGGTTGGGCCTGGTGCCGCAAACCCGATGGCCGGTACGGCTGGTTGCCACTCAATGTGTTTGAGGGTTAGTCGACAAGATCCCAGTCGGTGTCTTCGTTTTCTTCGGGTTTGAGTATGAACTGTTCCGGACGCAACCTGAAAACATCGCGCAGCCAGGCATCGGGATATCCCTTCTCCTCGGCTTCTCCTTCGGCGTTCTTCACATAGCCGTCGTTATACTTTGTTATTAAGTGTCCGGCCAGGTCCTGCCAGCGTGACATCACCATTTCGGCCTGTGTGATCGAGTACCCGGTCAGGTAGCGTTTCATGAGCGCCGGATCGGACTTCGCAAGCTGAAGTGCTGTTTGCTCAACCGACGGTTGAAGCGCCATGAATGTGCCTTCGATATCGCTCTGGACGGCCTGAATCTCGGGGACCATGTATGAATATTTAAGACATGCGTAGTTTGCCACGAGATTGAAGATCCACCACGCCGAATCCCACGAGAACTCCTGCAGGCTTCCGACAGTGTAAGACCCGGGCAGGCTGTCGATACAGCAGTAGAGCGGTACATAGCAGGTCGTATAAGTATCGTCGACCCCGTACCAGAGAACCCCACCCACGGCATCCGGGAGCCATGATCTTGACTGTGACACTATCGAAAATCCGGTCTGCTGGGTCGAGATAGGACGTTCCCATGCGCACTCGACGCTATCCACGCTCCAGGTTATCGGTCTCCAACGATTGGGGTTGCCGTAGGGTCCTGCGTCGACTCCCTCAGTCATATCATAAGATGTCCCGTCATAGTGATCACGCATCAGTGAGAAGACATCTCCGAGTGAGAGCTTTGTATCCGGCTTTATCCAGAGCGGATAGGGTTCGGAACCTTCAACGCTGCGATGGTAGTCGGAAGAAAAGTCTCTGGACGGAGCCGCACGGCGGAAGATGCTCCAGACGCGTGAGCTACAGTACTTGCGGTTCTCAGGTGTCGGAGGGCAGTAGACATCACAGAAGCGGAAGGGCTCGCCCGACTCCGGATCGTAGTAACCCCTCTCGACGGCAAACGATATCACGTTGTCTGAATAGACACAGGCGGAAGGATCATCCAGCGGAAATTCACCTATCCGGGCCTTGTTGGCGTGGCAGGAAATGTACCCGTCCGGCACCCTCACCGCCACCCACTCCGCTCCTTCCCCACCCTCGCCGGGCCCTATCATCTCGAGTATCCAGGCCTCCTCGGTGTCGGCGATCGAGAAGGATTCGCCTTCAGATCTGTAACCATATTCGGCAACCAGACCGGTTATGACCTTTATGGCTTCACGCGCGGTCCTTGCCCTGTGAAGGGCCAGATACATAAGGTCCCAGTAATGCAGGATACCCCCCGGGTTCTTGAGCTCCTCACGGCCACCAAAGGTCGTCTCACCTATGGCGAGCTGGTGCTCATTCATGAGATGCACAATCGAATACGTGTGCGGAACCTGCTCCACCCTGCCCTTCATGTTACCGTACCAATCGGTTATGTCGAGCGAATCGCCGGGTTCGTAATCCGCCCCCGGTTCATACTCAAGGTGGGGATGAAACTCACCGTCGCAGGTGTAAGTGATCATCACCGAACCGTCGGCAGACGCCCCCTTTGTGACCAGCAAATTGGTGCAGGCAAAGGCGCCGCCGCACACGGATAGAACCAAAGTCCAGATTAGCAGCAACGATATAGCAGGATGCTCCTTCATAAGGGGAACTCCCTTCATCCGGCGGGACCACTTCGCCTCACACCGCACAACGCCAGGGCCTTATTCTTTCGCAGCCCCCCGCTTCTCCATCTCCTTCTCGATCATGCGTTCTTTGATCGACGAGCCCTCACCCCACACGAACGTGCTCATCCCGTGGAAGAACACGCCGATCCCCCAGCCTCCAAGCGGCCAGTAGAACCACAGTTCATTCGGGGACTGCGTGAGATTGACGAAGATGAGAATCAGGTTGACTACCACATAGGCTGCGATGTGGCTGTAAAAACCCAGTTTCTCCTCCACCCGCTCTTTGGCCTTGTCGTACGTGCTTGGATTTTCCATGTCGCTACCTCCTGCCAGTCGGGAACAGTCAAATGCCGGTCTGTTTCAGAGTCCTGTCTCACCTCTCTGAAGCTGTATAAACCCTGTAATCCCAGGGAGAGAGATTAATCATCTCTCCGCCGGCGAAGTATACATCAACCGGTGCTTTCTCCTGAGCATTCGCCGTAAGCACTTCAGCATAGCCACCTGCGAAGCCCGACCCCGTGAGTTCGACCTTCTGGTCGGTATCCGAAAGATTGAGGACAACGAAGACCTTATCCCCGGCGCGCTCCCTTACAAAGGCAAACACGGCCCCGTCATTGGACGTATGAACCCACGTCACACCCCCGCCCGACGCACCGTTCCAGAGCGCCCTGTTGTGGTGCTTGAGATGAAAAAGGGCTGAATAGACCTGCGCCATGCGATGCTCTTTCCAGACGATCTCGTCCTTTTCGAAGAACGCTAGTTGTCTGTCGAGGCCCGCCTCCTGGCCGCTGTATATGAGAGGCATGCCACCGAGGGTGGCGCTCATCACGGCCAGGACCTCGCCTGCACTGCCCAGGCGCTCGGAGACCGTGCCATCCCAGGAATTCAGATCATGGTTGGATGTGAAGTACATCCGGTACGCATCCTCAGGATATGTACCGGCTTCCTTTTCAAGGTAGACCCCCAGGGCGCTCGCAGGAAGCGTTCTCCTGGAAAGCTTCTTCATGAGATCGTGCAGACCCCACGCATAGGTCATGTCAAAAGCATATTGATGATGCTCGGGTGATTCCCACTCGGCCAGCATGAAGACGGGTTTGACTTCATCCAGTTCGGCACGTGCCGCATTCCAGAAATCGATTGGGACCATGCCCGCAACATCACACCTGAAGCCGTCGATGCCCACCTCCTCCACCCAGAATTTCATGGCATCGATCATGTACCGTCGAAGTTCGGGGTTAGAGAAGTCGATATCGATCACATCCGTCCAGTCCTTGTTCGGCGGAACGAAGTTCCCGTGAACATCTCTTGCGAACCAGTCGGGATGGTCAAGCGTAAGTGGGTTGTCCCAGGCGGAGTGGTTGGCCACCCAGTCGATGATCACATACATCCCCATGTTATGGATCCGCTTGACCAGGGCTTCGAAGTCGGCCATTGTCCCGAACTCCGGGTTCACGGCTCTGTAGTCTTTGACCGAGTAATAGCTTCCAAGCGTACCCTTGCGGTTCTGCTCCCCGATCGGGTGTATGGGCATCAACCAGAGGATATCGACCCCCATGTCCTTAAGCCGCGGGAGATGCTCCTCAAACTCCGCGAAGGTCCCGCCGGGGGAATACTGCCTTATATTGACTTCATAGATGCTCGCGTTTCGACTCCATTCCGGATGGCTCACCGGTTGGAATTCGGCCGGTCTCGTAGCGAGTGCTATCGTCGGGTATTGGCAAAGGATAAGGGCTACGCAGGCCAACACCGCCGGCAGCCGGTGAAGATATCTCATCGGAGCACCTTCTCGATACGTTCCAGCGCCCAGTCGATCTCAGGCTTCGAGATCACAAGCGGGGGGGCAAATCTAATCACCTGGCGATGGGTCTCTTTGGCCAGGATGCCAAGGTCCATCAGGCGTTCGCAGAATGGTCTGGCAGTTCCTGAACTCTCTTTGACCTCCACACCGACCAGGAGTCCCTTACCTCTTACTTCCTTGATATGCGGAGATTCCACTTGCGCGAGCCTGTCCATAAAGTAGCGGCCCGACTCCTCGGCTTTGCGCGGCAGATCCTCACCGACAATCACATTGAGTGCCGCGATTCCGATCGCACATGCCAGAGGGTTGCCACCGAAGGTGCTCCCGTGATCACCCGGTGTGAATACATCCATCACCTCTTTGCCGGACAGCATTGCGGAGACGGGAAAGACTCCTCCTCCGAGGGCCTTCCCCACGATCAATATGTCGGGTTTCACATCTTCATACTCATAACAGAAGAGTTTTCCCGTTCGCCCGAGACCCGTCTGGATTTCATCGAGCATCAGGAGCACGTTGTTGGCCTTGAGGATTTCACTTGCCTGCTTGAGATAACCATCGGCCGGCATGATGATGCCTGCCTCACCCTGGATGGGTTCGACCAGGAAGCCTACAGTGTTCGGAGTTATGGCATTCCGGAGTGCCTCGATATCATCATAGGGAATCATCTTGAAACCCGGAGAGAACGGCCCGAAACCATCGCGGTACCGTTCTTCCGAGGAGAAGCCCACGATCGTCGTCGTCCTCCCGTGGAAGTTGTTCTTACACACGATTAACTCGGCCTCATCCGCGGGAACACCCTTGACCTTGTAGCCCCACTTTCTCACCGCCTTGACTGCCGTCTCCACGGCTTCAGCACCCGTGTTCATGAGGAGCGCGCTTTCCTGGCCGGCGACCTTGCAGATAAGCTCACAGAAAACGCCGAACCGGTCATTGTGAAAAGCCCTGGATGTCAGAGTGAGTTTCCCCATCTGCTCGCTCGCGGCCTTGATGATCGCCGGGTGAACATGTCCCTGGTTGAGCGCGGAATATGAGCTCAACATGTCCATGTACTTCTTACCTTCGACATCCCATACCCAAACGCCCTCCCCCCTGGATAGTACAACCGGCAGGGGGCGGTAATTGTGGGCGCTGTAGGTTTCAGCCAACCGAATCAGATCGGCTGAGGATAGCTGCCGTTTCTCCACCTCAGTCCCCCTTTAAGAAATCAGATGTCAGCCTTCTTGCTTTTTCTCCACGTTCTTGAGGGTCTTCTGATACTCCTTATTGTCCGGCGCCATCTCGACCGCCTTCCTGAGCTCGGTGAGTGCCGGATCGGTCATGCCCTGCAGGTCATAGACCATCCCCAGCCGCCAGTGTGCAGCTGCCCAATCAGGAGAATTGGGACGCGGTTCCACCTCGAGGTACCGCTTGAAACAAGTTTCGGCCTCGTCGAGATTCCGTTCGGCCAGAACATAGATCCTGCCGACCTGAAAGAGAGCTCCCATGTCATCGGGTTCTATCTCTAAGATCTCTTTGAAGACACCCTCGGCTTCGTCGTATCTCTCCCTGCGCTCAAAGAAGAAGCCGAGCGCATACATGGCGTAGTGAGACGATGATGTGTCCAGCACCACGGCGCTCCTGAGTGATGCCTCCGCCTTCTCGAATTCATCATCCTGTTCCCAGATGCCCGCCCACGCGTAGGCACCGAAGAGCGAGTCCTGTTTCTCTATTATGGTCGCTTGCTCGACACCTTTATCCTTGTCACCACCGACCATTCCCGGGGCCGCGACCAGGTACATGCAAAGCTCGAACCTCGCCTCCGTGTTGGTCGAATCGAGCTCAATTGCCTTCTCGTATTCACCTTTGCCCCTTCTCGCATACCGGAAGGCGCTGACCATCCCCGATTCCATTGCCTTGGCCAGGTAGGACCGTGCAAGCCAGAGGTGGTACTCTGAGATGGAATCATCGATCTTGATCGCCCGCTCTGCGAATTTCACGGCCGTTTTGTGATCCTGTCGCCTCAGGTGGATTTTGGCCAGGAGGAAGTACGCTTCATGCTCCCGGGCGCCCTCCTCGATGGCCTCGAGGAGAAGCGTCTCGGCCTCGGTGTCCTGCCGCTTATCTACAAGCGTTCTTGCCTTTTCGACAAGGGGACTCGAAGCAACGGATACTCCACAGGACAGCAGCATCCAGGCCGTTAAGACAGCTGTTGCCCATCCTACCGCGCGTGTCACAGATTAACCTCGCTCGTGAATCTTAAGAAGAGATTACCTCATTGAAGGTGCATCCGCAACCGCCATATTCCATGACCAGGGTTATTGCGGGCGCAGTGCCCATAGCGAGGCTCCTAAGAAGCCGCGGCAATCCGGCACATGGAGGTGTCGTTGCGAGGAACGCAGTGACGCGGCAATCTCCAGACAGGGCCGCGATGAAATAGAGCGTAGCTTCGGGCCTCCGTGCCCGACCTTAGCGCACGTCCACGGCGTGGACCAGGGCAGGTATACGCCCGTTAAGCAGGAACTCTCTCACTACGTTCGTGAAGAACGCGTGCTCCTCGACAAACGGGAAGTGACCGCTTCCATTGAACACGACGGCGCTCGCGCTGCGAATGCCATCAGCATACGCCATCTGGTCCCTTACAGGCGTCGTGATATCATGCCTGCCTATGACCACAAGTGTGGGGACTGTTATCTCACCGAGCACCGGGAACAGATTGAGCGATCCCAGCTCATCACTCAACCTGATGTTCACATCGGCCGAGTATCTGAGTCGCCTGAAATCGATGGATCTTGAAGCCTCCGACCGGTAGAAGAGTGAAGGCATCACCAGTTTCATGATCCTTTCCTTACGTTCCAGCATCGACATGGTCGGCTGACTGAGCACTTCCGCCACCGATTGCTGAACCTCGGCCGGAAGCCTCTCCAGTATGGTCTCATCACGAGGCTGAGGTGAGAACGGCGATATGGGCGTCAAGAGCACGATCGAGTCAATGTACTTCTGGTACTTCCGGGTATATTCAAGAGCGATGACGGCACCCCATCCGTGCGCGGCGATCGAGAACTTCTCAAGATGGAAATAGCGTCTCAGGGCTTCCAGGTCCTCGATGTTATCGGCGATGGTCGATGAGGTCACGGGAGAAAGGGGCTCAGACCTCCCGCATCCACGCTGATCGTAGTATATGACCCTCAGATCAGACGCAAGGTTGTCAAAACCGGCGTACATCAGCGACT
Source organism: Candidatus Eiseniibacteriota bacterium (assembly GCA_043810925.1). Classification (GTDB taxonomy): domain Bacteria; phylum Arandabacterota; class Arandabacteria; order Arandabacterales; family Arandabacteraceae; genus Arandabacterum. Next base: position 23,145 of record JBDRNT010000038.1, on the reverse strand, counting down.
TCTCATAGCCGGGGCCATCGTGGATTACAACCAGAGGATTGCCCTTGCCCACTATCCTGTAGGAGAGCCCGACGCCGTTGCCGTCACCCATCCCCATCCTGACATCAAGGTGGGAGCAAGACACGTAGAATGTGATTAAGACTGCGGCAAATATCAAGGCTGAGAATGGTTTCGATTTGATCATAGGGATCACGGCGCCACCGGCTTCAATTCATTGTCTCATGGAACCACAGGGTTGTCAACCGTCGCAGCTAGAACCCCTCGCCCCCACGGCCGAACCTGGAGAGCTTGACCCACGGCCGCTCTTCCTCTTTCCCCATCCGGCTCAGCCTCTCTGCGACATCCGGATCAAGCGCTCCACCCTCGACGAGTTTGGCGAGACTCACCGGGCTAAAGACCGACACTCTCTCCCAGAGCCCGAGTTCCTTCACAAGATTCTCGAGTTCAGGCCTTGCCGGATCGTCCTTTCCCGGAAACCCAAGTCCCCTGTAGAAGCGGACGATAACCCTGTGACCGCTCCCCTTCACGGCCTGGACATTGTTCTTCTTCGCATAATGAATGAGCGCGTCCTTGACACGCGCGATCTCACTTTCGACTTCGCGTTTCTGCTTGTCGAGCTCCGCGAACTTGCTCACCAGTTTGACACCGGGCTCCTTGAGGTACTCGTTCGGCGGGAGGTTCTCGGTAAGGCTGCTGTGTCTTTTCGCCGGGCAGTGCTCCGTGTAGGCACACCAATCACAGAGTGCAGTCTCTTTGGGGCGAAACTGCGTGTCCTTTTCAATCTCGCCGATGAGATCCATAACCTGCTTCTTCGTATCTTCCAGTTGCTCAGGGGTCCTTCGTGACCTCATTTCCTTGCCAAAGGCAAGATAGTGCCAGACGAGCTCTATGTCCTTCACGTCGGGCCACATCCCCTGGACCGCTATGTGGTAAAGCGCGAGTTGCCGGTCCTTGTCCACCTTATTCTGGGAAGGCAGCCGGCTTGAGGTCTTGTAGTCATGGATTTCATATATCCCGTCTTTGGCAACTGCAAGCCGGTCTATCACACCTCTCAGCCAGTAATCCTTCTCTTCATCAAGCGGGAAGAAGATCAGGTTTTCAAGCGAGATTGTGCGGGACTCGTCAAAGGGATAGTGCTGCTCGTAGTAGTCCTTTATGCAGCGGTGCCCCACCTCTTTGTAGTTCGCAGCCGTATAGTCCTTCTTAACGATCTTGATTCCGTCATGCCATTCCTCATCCCAGAGCGTGTCGAAATGCGAGATCACCTCTTCGAGGGTAGGGATCTTCATCATGCGGACATCCCGATAGAGTTTCTCGAGCGTTTCATGGACCTTGCTCCCGAGAAAGGCCTCGACGGAGTCCCGCTCTTCAACTTCAATCTTGTCGATATACTGAAGCTTGTACTGCATGGGGCAATTCTGATAGGTCTCAAGTCTCGAATGCGAGTATGTAGGCATCTCCCTTATCTCCTCCCTCATCGGTCCCAACATCCCCAACTCATAGTGGTTATACGGTATCGGCGGGCGTGATGTCAAGCCGCACGGGTAGGCAGGCACAAACTGGGGTCAATCCCCGGCGATGTGGCGAGCGGTCTTACCTCTTTACGACCTTGTGAGCCGTCACCGCGGATGCACCCCGGAGACGCACGAAATAGACTCCGGGAGACACACTCTCACCCGAGAACGTGCGGCCGTCCCAGGTCAGCGTTCCGGAGGAGCTGGCAGATCCCGGAGTTGAGAACCCGTTAATGAACCGGCCGGTAGTGTCAAAGACATCAAGCGTGACACGACCTTCCTCGGGCACGCTGAATCCGAATGTAGTCTGACTGGTAAAGGGATTGGGGAAGACCTTAAGGGAGATCTCACGGCCGGCAATCCGGACACCGGATGAACCGAGATCATAAGGGTCTCCGTCCACCGTATACTGGCCGGCCCCGACTACTATGACGACATGTCCACCGACGACTTCTCCCTCACCCGGCGGTATGGTGCCGCCGCTGCCAACTTCGGTCTGATAGATGTAACTCCCGTAGGAGACCAGTCTATTGAGCACGGTCTGGGTAGGGTGACCATAAGAGTTGCTGCCGACTGAGATTATAGAAACCTCGGGTTGAAACGTCGATACGAGATTGGCATTCGAGTTGCTTGCACTCCCGTGGTGATCCACCCTGTAAACATCCAGGTCGCCGATTTCAAGAGCTACTGAAGTCTCTATGTCGGTGTAACTCGATGAGTTCACACCCGAGAGATCACCTGCTACGAAGAACTCGAAGTCCCCGTACTCGACAAGCAACGAGACACAGTAATCATTCTCGTCATCCGATCCTGCAAACGGTGGTGAGAGCGCGCCGTTTCCGTTCACGCCGATACAGGTGACCGTCACGCCGCCACCCAGGTCTATAATCTGGCCGTCTAAGATGGTCGTACGCTTGGGGGCGACCGCAGCAGCGTAGTCCGAGTACGTCAGAGTTGTATAGGACCAGCCCCGGTCAAGCGCCGCCACCCTCAGCGAGTCTATACCGAGAGAGTTGACCACTTCGTCCAGGCCGCCGATATGATCGGCATGATAGTGGGAGCAACAGACATAATCGAGCCCGGTAATGCCCAGGCTCTGAAGATAGGGGATTACAACCGAATTCCCCATGGCGTTCCAGCCCGCGTCAAAGAGCAGCGTCCCGCCGGTGGGCGAGATTACAAGGGTGCAGTCACCCTGACCGACGTCAATGCAGTGAATCTCAAGATTCCCCTGGCATCGGGCGGCAATAGGAACAAGTAGAAGAACCGCGATCACCGCCACTGTGGCGGCGCGTATGTACTGTCTCATAGTCATTAGATCCCCCTGTAGAATGTTTTGCGATACCTTATTTTACCATATGTTTTGGATGTTTACAATAGAAATAGGTTGCCGGTGGGAACCGAGAGCGGCGCGATTCTGGCAGGCCTGGCAGGACTTGAACTCGGTGGAGCGGAGCCGGCCATCGAAAACGCTTAATTTCAAGACCTGACCCCGAGGGCTTTGACCTCCCGGGGCTTCCGCAGGCATTAAGGGAATCACTGGAACAGGAGGTGAGCATTGACTATAATGATGAGGACGCACTTCCTCGGGAGGGTGAGATTCTGAGAGATTCAGGACGCAAGATGGGCATTCTGGCCGTGGTGGCTCTTGCAGTTGCAGCGGGTATTGTTGCATCGGTCCAGATCGTGCCGGGTGGGAAGATCGGGGTCGTTGAGACCGGCGGGGCACTGGAGTACCTTGAGCCTGGACCTCATCTCCGCCTCCCATGGAAGCGGGCGGCGGTCTATCCTGTTGAACCCGTCAGCACAGATATCAAGGTGGAATCGCAGACCCCCGGTGGCACACTTGCTGCCGGGCTTGTGCTTGAGATTTCCGTCGAGCGGGACCGCGTCGGCCCCCTTCATAGATCCTACCAGGGAAGATATGAGGAAGACCTGGTCGCCCCGCTGGTGAGCGATTACCTCCGGCGGCATCTCAGTGTGTTTGACAGCTATTCCAAAGAAGATGATAACCAGAGGATTGAGCAGGGGATGCTCGAGACGCTGACGCCGTCACTCGCTACCTATGGCGTCAATCTCCACAGCGTATCGCTTAAGTCCCTCGATCTCGTCATTGACGAACAGGATGCGGCCATTATCGAGGTCGCCGAGCGGCTCGGCGGCAAGGTCGTCATAATAGGCAGCGATGCGCTCGACTGGGAGATCTATAAGCAGGTCTCAGAGCATACACCCATGCCCAATATTGAACGGCTTATCCAGGAAGGCGCCACGGGTGATCTTGTTTCGATGGACCCGCTCGTTTCCCCAATGATCTGGACGACCATGGCCACAGGTGTGGAGCCGCATGTCCACGGCATAATCGACTTTCTCCAGAAGGACGAAGCAACGGGTGAAGACGTACCCATAACAAGTTCCATGCGCAGGGTTCCGGCCCTCTGGAATATCGCAACGAGGTTCGGGCTGTCCTCGGGCTTTATAGGGTGGCTCGGAACCTATCCTGCCGAGCCGGTCTCAGGGTTCATGGTATCCGACAGAATCGTGTTTCACACCTTCGATCCGCGCTGGACGAGCGCCGAGTACGACGAAAGTGCTCACGATGAGACAGAAGACGTGGCGGGGCTGGCGTTTCCCGAGAGCCTGATCTATGAGCTGAGACCGATGATAGTAGGTTATGAGGACGTGTCATACGAGACACTCCGGAGATACATCGATGTGACTCCGGAGGAGATCGCACCGACGGCCAAGACATTTGATCCGCTTGATCCCATAAGGAACTTAAGGCTGATCTTAGCCTCCAATATCACTTATGAGCGAGCAGGCATATATCTCTACCAGAAGTTCCGTCCCGACCTCTTTTCGGTCTATCTCGATATGGTCGATAACGTGTGCCATCTCTTCATAAAGCATATGGAGCCACACACGAGTGACATCTCAGATGAGGACGCTGCGAAATACGGCCATGCCGTGGCGGCGGCCTACCTCCACACGGATAGCCTGATCGGCGAGTGGCTTGACACCATAGACGACGAGACCACGCTCGTTCTTCTATCGGATCATGGATTTAAGAGCGGGGATATCCGCCCAGCGGGACCTTCTGCAATCGGCGGAGGTCAGCCGATAAAGTGGCACAGACTGGCCGGTGCGATTGCGCTCTACGGTAACAGAATCAAGCGGGGTGTAAGGTTCACGGACGCATCGGTGCTGGATGTCGCCCCCACCCTCTTGAGACTCCTTGGGCTGCCGGCATCCACCGACATGCCGGGCAGAATTCTTGAGGAGGCCCTGGATGAAGGCTGGGTTGCATCGACATCCGGAATCGGAGAGATAGACTCATACGGAACGATGGCAGCCACCGGATCAGTCATCAGACGCGAGGACGAACAAGAGGCGATTCTTGAACGCTTAAGAGCACTGGGCTACATCGGCGGGAGTGGCAGTGGATCAACCGGCCTGATGAGATTGGCTTCATCCCACTTCGCAAACGCTGAGTTCGACAAGGCCATCGAGATCTGGAGGGAAGTGCTGTCACAGGACCCCGACAACGCTACCGTGATGACATCAATCGCTGATGCATTGGTGCACAAGGGTGAGCCGGAAGAGGCTGTTAGCGTTCTCAAGGAAGCCATTGAGAAGGATCCGAACTTTCTAGATGCACAGAACATGCTTGCGATCTCCTATATAAACCTGGGGAGGCTTTCGGATGCAACCAGAGTGTCGCGAGAGATCATTGCGAAGGACCCACGAAATGCCGAGGCCTATTTCAATCTGGGGGTTGTGTCCCACCAGCAGGGGTCCCATGACCAGGCCCTATCCGCTTTCAAGCGATCGGTTGAGCTCAGACCGGATTATGATGAATCAAGGATCAATCTGGCCGGCGAGTACATCCGCAGAGGCGCATTCAATCCGGCAAAGACCCAGCTCGAGACCGCGCTTGAGATAAACCCCTTGAGCCTGCAGGGATGGCACAGCCTTGGAAAGGTGTATCAGGGCCTGCGTGACAACGATAAGGCGATCGAGTGTTACCGGGAAGCTCTTAAGATACACCCCGGTTTCAATCCCGCCCGTACAAGTCTCGCGGTCATTCTGGCAAGCGGCGGGCAATTCGAAGATGCCAAGCGCGAGCTCGAAGAGGGTCTTGGCTACGAGCATGAAGTGCACATGGTGCACATCAACCTGGGTATACTGAACCGTCAGCTCGGGGATTTCAAGGCTTCGGAGAAACACTTCAAGGAAGCCATAAGGATCGATGCACACTATCTTCCGGCCAGATTCGATCTCGTCAATCTCTACCTTGCCAATGGGGACGAGGAGAAGGGCCGTAAGGAGCTCGAGGCCATTCTAAAGATCGATCCGGCGAATGACCAGGCAAGAGCACTCATCGAGACACTGAGATGATGACATACGAACCCTTTCCCGGAGGCTGCTGATGAACGTCGGGCGTCCGGTGAGCGTTGTTCCGCTCGCCCTTACAGCTTGTCTTCTCTTGATCACGGGCTGCAGCGACAAGACCACCGATACGTCCAACGGGGGCCCGGAGTCATACACCCTGACCGTGGACAAGTGTGGGGGTCTCTGGGGCTATCCTGAGTCGCAGGAGACCGAGTACACCTGGGTGGACACGATCAACTACCAGTATGCTCTCAAGGAGGGCTACAGCGATCTTGTAGTCACTCTGGACGATGAGATCGTGCCGGACAGCGGCAGTTTCGTAATGGACACGCAAGACCATACGCTGCTGGCGCTATGCCGACGAAGGGTGCTCTGGACCGTCGAGGTTGAAAAGGAAGTCTATTACTGCTCACCGGCCGTCGGGGATGACGGCACGATATACATAAGCACCGGGGCCTACTCGATTACAGACTATGGTACGGTCTATGCTGTGAGCCCCTTAGGTTTCATCCAGTGGTCGTACGATCTCGAACACAACGCCTATTCACCTGCGATCGGCCCGGATGGCACGGTATACGTCCAGGACTATCGAAGCAATGTCTACGCTCTGTCCCCTGTAGGCGAACTGAGATGGAAATTCAACGACTTCGAGAATCCCGATCATTCGGGTTACCCCGTGGGCCAAAGAACGGTCGCAATAGGGGCCGATGGCACAGTCTATGTCGCCGCTGACGGGCTCTATGCAGTGGACCCGGATACGGGCGAGCGACTCTGGTGGTTTAACCCGACACCGTGGAGGAACTGCCGCCAGTCACCGGTGATCGGCGCCGATGGCACCATCTATCTCTCGATACACCAGGACGATTTCTATGCGGTGAATCCCGACAGCACCGAGAAATGGCATGTCAAGTTCGCCTACGAATACGAGATGTCCTTTACCTCCCCGGCAATCGACGATGACGGCGCCATCTACCTCGGGACTGAAGCCCAGGGCGAATCCTGGGTCTGGGCCTTCAACCCGGATGGATCGGTCAGGTGGAAGTATTTCGTAGACGGCTACTACTGTTATGTCCGGGGCTCACCTACGATCGGCTCTGACGGCACGATATACGTATCGACAAAGGCCTGCCAGGAGAAGTGCGGCAGCGTGATTGCCCTGACCCCGTGGGGGACTGAGAAGTGGGTGTACTCTGTCGAGGAGGATTCGAGCACGGCCCCTCTGGATGACGTCTACTGCACACCGACAGTCGGAGCCGACGGCCTGATCTACTTCGGTGCCGAGACAGCGTGTCTCTATGCCCTCAATCCCGACGGCACACTCAACTGGAAGACGGTGCTTGGAGGAATCAACTGGTCATCGCCCGCTATCGTTAGCGACGGAACCCTCTATATCGGTACCCACAAGAACAACCCGGGCCCCCACGGATTTCTATGGGCACTTGAGACGACAAGCATGGGCTATGCGACCTCACCGTGGCCCTGCTACCGCCACGACAACAAGAACACCGGCCGCTTCGGCGGGCCGTAACTTCTGGGTTCCATCCGCAACGATCCTCTTTTATCGGGCACCGAGACCGGAAGCGACATTGCGAATCCCAAGTTTCAAGGCCTGACCCTGGGGGGAGAGAGCGTTGCGTTGGAGCGAGCATTCGTGGTATGATGCGCTCTAGAAATCCATTTATCGTGAACCATTCCAGCGAGGGAGGTAGTCCTGTGGGAAAGACAGTCGCACACAAGATACTTGAGAGCCACCTCGTGTCCGGCAAGTTGGAACCCGGAAATGAAATTGCCATCAAGATCGATCAGACCCTCACCCAGGATGCTACGGGCACAATGGCCTACCTGCAATTCGAAGCCATGAAGATACAGAGAGTAAAGACCGATCTCTCGGTGAGCTATGTCGATCACAACACGCTTCAGACCGGGTTCGAGAATGCCGATGACCACAGGTTCCTTCGCACCGTGGCAGCCAGGCACGGGATAGTATTCTCGCGGCCCGGAAACGGCATCTGCCACCAGGTAAACCTCGAGCGATTCGGTGTTCCGGGGAGAACCCTCCTTGGCTCTGACAGCCACACGCCTACAGGGGGCGGCATCGGCATGATAGCAATCGGTGCCGGGGGGCTCGACGTTGCCGCAGCCATGGCCGGTTACCCGTTTTACCTGCCGGCGCCCAAGATCGTGCTTGTCAACCTTAAGGGAAAACTCCCGGACTGGGTTGCGGCCAAAGACGTGATCCTCGAGCTCTTGAGAAGGCTCTCGGTCAAAGGGGGCGTGGGTAAGATAATGGAGTACGGCGGCGAGGGCGTGAAGAACTTAAGCATCCCCGAACGGGCAACCATAACCAACATGGGCGCCGAACTCGGTGCCACGACATCCGTCTTTCCAAGTGATGAAATCACGCGTGCCTTTCTTGAGGCCGAGGACCGGGGATCGGACTGGAAGGAGATCACCGCCGACAGTGATGCCGAATATGATGAGGTCATCGATCTTGATCTCTCCGCACTTGAACCTCTGATAGCCCAGCCTCACAGTCCCGATAACGTTGTCAAGGTGAGCGAGATCGAGGGTAAGAAGGTCGACCAGGTTGTCATCGGAAGCTGCACCAATTCGTCCTTAAGCGACATGCTCCTGCTTGCCGAGGTGCTCGCGGGTAAGACAGTAAAAGTCGGTTCAAGCCTTTCCGTGGGTATGGGATCGAAGCAGGTATTGGAGATGCTTGCCCGCAGCGGGGCCCTCGCCAAGATCGCAGGCGCCGGCGCACGGATCATTGAATCGGCATGCGGAGCCTGTATCGGCATGGGCCAGGCCCCACCATCGGGTGCGACCACGGTAAGGACGTTTAATCGCAACTTCCTCGGACGCAGTGGAACCAAGGATGCCGACATCTATCTCGCCAGCATTGAGACTGCCGCGGCAGCGGCCTTGAACGGGGTCATTACGGACCCGAGAAAACTGGGTAAGCATCCGGTCATAGATCTGCCTGAGAAGTTCCTGATCAACGATAACATGCTCGTGATGCCACCCGAGGACGGGAGCAAGGTCGAGGTGATCCGGGGCCCCAACATAAAGCCGCTCCCCGTGCCCGAACCGCTGCAGGATACGATTGAGGGGACGGTGCTCCTCAAGGTCGAGGACAACATAACAACCGACCACATCATGCCGGCCGGGGCGAAGATCCTGCCCTTAAGATCCAACATTCCAGCAATCTCCGAGCACGTCTTCGAGGTGGTCGATCCCACGTTTGCCGATCGCGCCAAACAGGCGGGCGGGGGCTTCATCGTGGGCGGCGAGAATTACGGCCAGGGCTCAAGCCGGGAGCATGCGGCCCTGGCGCCCATGTTCCTCGGGGTCAAATGGGTGCTTGCCAAGTCATTTGCCAGGATACACAAAGCGAATCTCGTCAATTTCGGCATCATCCCCCTGACATTCGCAGACGCAGGCGACTACGGCAGGATCGAAAGCGGTGATCAGATCCGGCTTGAGGGTGTCCGGAAGAGCATCGAGGCAAATGAGCCCCTGGTGCTTAAGAACGAGACGAAGGGGAAGGAAATCAAGGTCGTCTACGACCTGTCCGACCGCCAGCGTGAAACACTGCTTGACGGCGGGCTCTTAAATCACGTGAAGAAATCCGTCGGTTGATCTGATGCATACTCTCTTGAATACTCTCTGTCATTGTGGGCGTCATGCCCGTTGCGAGGCTTCGGAGGAGCCGTGGCAATCCGACACAAGGAGATGCCGCTGCGGGAAGCGCAGTGACGCTGCAGTCCGACACAGGGATGTGTCGCTGCGAGGACTGGAGCGACGCGGCAGTCTCTACAGATCGCCAATCTATGCCAGCGATGACACCGAACCATAATTGAGTATGGTGTCACCGAAACTCCACCTAATTGAGTATGGTGTCACCGAAACTCCACCACAATTAAGTGTGGTGTCACCGAAACTCTACCATAATTAAGTGTGGTGTCACCGAAACTTTGATCCGGCGCTACTTCTTCGGTTTGGTCTTGGGTTTGCTCTTCCGCTTAGGCTTCGCGTCGTGGGCAACACCGCGCCCGTCCTTGACGCGCCCTGTGAGCTCGCCCTTGATTGACAATTCCGGCGGCTCGATTGCGACCTTGGTCCCGGGCGGCACGCTTCTCGTAATCCAGACATTGCCCCCGATCGTCGATCCCTTGCCGATAACTGTATCCCCCCCCAGCACCGTGGCCCCGGAGTAGATCGTCACGTCATCCTCAAGTTTCGGATGGCGCCTGATACCCCTCAGGAGGTTACCCTTGTCATCCTTGGGAAAACTCAGCGCGCCAAGAGTCACACCCTGGTAGATCTTCACGTTGTTGCCGATCACAGTCGTCTCGCCTATAACCACACCCGTACCATGGTCGATGAAGAAGTTCTTCCCGATCTTGGCTCCCGGGTGTATGTCAATCCCCGTATGGGCATGTGCATACTCCGACATGATCCTCGGCAGCAGCGGGATACCCTGAAGGTAGAGCTCATGGGCCACACGGTGCACCATTATCGCCTTGATACAGGGATAGCTGAAGATGATCTCATCAAAGCTCTTGGCGGCCGGATCGCCGTCGAACGCCGCCTGGACATCCCCCTCGAGTGTCTTTCTCACCTTCGGGATCTCCCGCATAGTCTTAAGTGCGTGCTCTTCGCCTCGAGCCCTGCAGTTGTCGCATATTTCGTGCAGGCCTTCGCATTCATGCCGGAGGCTCTTGGCGATCTGGCCTGCGAGCAAGTCAAACAGGTTGGACAGGAGTACATGCAGGTGGCTTTCAAGCTCCCAATCGGGGATATTCTGCTTGCCGAAATAGCCGATGAGCAGCACTTCCTGGAAGCGCAAGAGTATTTCCTTCACGGATTCATCCGAGGGAACAGCATACTTGCTGGCGCACCTGAAGAACTCACTGGCCCGGCATATCCCGGCCAGTTTTTCAGATATCGATCCTATCTCCCTTTTATTCTCCACGTCATCTACCTCCTGAAACCTTTAAGCATCACCGGCACCCGGCCTATTTCTTCCCGCGCGGCGGGCGCCTGGGTTTGCCCTCCGGTCTAGAGCCGGACGGCTTGATCCCGATGTGATCGGCAATTCCCTCGAGAAGGTCAAGTGACCGTCTCTCCCGCACAATTATACTCCTGAGTGCCGTCTTTGCGAGCGTGCGTTTCCGAGGTGTGTCATCCACCAGGAGCCAGCCCCATGCGGTCTCGAAGATCTCGAAACCGTCTGCCTGAAGCTCATTCAGCAAAGGCTCGACATCAGGAAGTCTGAATACCATGGAAGTGTTTGCCTTCACATAGCCGGCCACGTCACCGGCCGTCATCGTATCTGTGATCACATGCCAGAAGAACTTCCGAAGGATCCCGGCATCGTCGGCCGTCTCTGCGAGGCTCTGCATGACGTCGCTGACATCAGCACGCTTCTCGTCCGGAAGTTCCCTGGAGAGGAGTTTTGCAAAAAACCTGGCGCTCCTCCTATCATGCTCGAGTTGCCCGACCTGCGAGTTGATCCGCCATAGAAAGGCGAAGTCGAGTTGGGCCCCTCCGTCGGTCCGGTCTATCAATTCGCGGTGCTCTATCTCATGTGAAAGCAGGTCATAGGCGGGGAAACCATACAGGGCCTCGTGTGGACCCGGCTGTCCCATATATGCACGCTCACCCGGATGCAGCCCATAGGGCAGGCTGCCTCCCTTCATCGCGCTGATGGCACGTTCTACCGGCTCCTTCCCGGCCTCAAGAGTCTTCTGGTCCAGGCGTTTGGCCTCCCCGATCACGAAAACGGGATTGGTGGCCCATCCCGCGGGACTCACAGTCGGGCCGTCCCACGTCTCAGGGATCGGTACGGTCACATACGCCGAGTCGCCCTCAAAGGCCCCTTGCAGGTAAAGGAGATCCCGGTCAAAATCGTAACCGGTCACGATGAAGAACCCGCGATAGGCATCCGCCTTTAGAAACGGGGCAAGCACCGGCCGCCCACTGTCGATCTCATGTTTGATGATATCCTTGACAGCCCCGATCGGCTTGCCGGTTACCCACTTCGCATCATAAAACCCCAGCGCCGTCGCAGCCTCAGCCAAAGCGTCCATGGGATACAGATCACGCAGGGGCTCATAGGCCTCTGTGGAGTCATAAACAAACTTGAAGGCAGTCCCTGAAAGCCCTGTCAGGCGCTGGTAGGCCGTACTGACATCATAGGCATCCAGGGATGACTTCAGTGCATATAGCGCCATGGAGCCCGAGTCGTAGTCAAGCGGGAACGGGTTTATCCCTTCCAGTTGGTTTGACCCGGAATGTTTGTTCTCTTCTCCCTCTGCCAGAGTTGCCATGAGGCACAAGGCAAGGACAAGGCTCAAGACCCGGACCAGTAGTCCACCGCCAAACCCGGATGAAAACGGTACCATCTGGACCTCCTCTTAGATCTATTAAGCTTATAGCAACATATTAAAGAAACCCTTGACAGGATTTCCAGTCCTAATATACTCAACAGTTGGGTAAAACCAAATTCACAGAGAGGAGGTGATTCGATGGTAGTCAGGAGGGCCAAGAAGGCAGCGAAGAAGAAACCGGCAAGTAAAAAGGCCAAGAAGACCGTGAAAAAGCGAACGGCTCGGAAGGCAGTCAAGAAGACGGTGAAAAAGAGGATGACCAAGAAAACCGCTAAGAAGAAGGTCGCGAAGAAGAAAGCCACAAAACGGAAGCCGGCTGCGAAGGCCAAACCAAGGAGCAAGCCTAAGCCGAAGTTCACATGCGTGCTCTGCGGTGTTGAGGTCGGTGTAAGCAAGGAAGGGCTTGGTATCAGCAGGCTTATGTGCTGCGGTCATCCTATGCGCAGGAAGTAGGCAGTCAGGATCACCCGAAGGATACAGAGACACAAGGACGCACCTTGGGCATAAGGTCGGGGGTGGTATACCCCGACCGAGAATCTGCTTTGAAATCATCCCCTCGTAGCATATCCTTAACTTGGAACAGTGATCTGAAGGAGGCACCGGCAAGCATGTGGACCGACCAGACAGAGAAATGGCTCCGAGAGATAAAACACTTCAATTCCCACACGCTGAGACTCAGAAGCAGGAAGGCTTGTCTCCTTGTAATAGACATGCAGAATGAGTTCCTGGCGGAAGATGGCGCGATATTCTTCCATTACGCCTCCGAGATCGTCCCCAACGTGAAAAGGCTCATTTCCGCATGCAGGAATGCATCGATACACGTCGTCTTCACGGGACATATCCACGAAGACCCGGCAATCGACGGAGGGATGACGGCCGAGTGGTGGCCCCAGATAAAGGAGGGCAGGTGTCTGATCAAAGGATCGACAGGTGCCCGCATCTATGCCGGGCTAAAGCCCCGGAAGAGCGAGAAGGTGATCTGGAAGCATCGATATAGCGCTTTTTATAACACCGACTTAGAGATAACTTTAAGGGGGATGGGGGTCACCGATCTTATAATCACCGGTGTCTTGACAAATGTCTGCTGCGAATCGACGGCCCGAGACGCCTTCTTCCGTGATTTCAGGGTCTTTTTCCTTGCGGATGCCACGGCGACCTCAGAACCGGAGTTCCAGGCGGCAACACTCAAGAATCTTGCCTACGCGTTCGCCTACGTGACCACCACCGATCAGATTCTCAAGCAGGTTCGTGGTTGACAACTCTACCTTAATCAAGCGCTTACGACTATTATAGTCCTCAGAACCCGATTCCCAGCATATGCGGAAACGTGGGGGGCATTCACCCTGCCGGCTGCAACCGGTGGTTGACACAGCCGGGTTGGTTGATCCATCATACGGAAGACAGATCAAATGGGAGGAGCCATGAAAAAGACCCTGGCACTTGCGGGAATCGCTATTATCGTGTGCTCAGGCATTTCGGGCTGCAATCTGACGCGGGAAGGCTATGTCATCAAGATCACACCGGAGCAGATTCAGGAGAAACTCAATCCGGTATTTCCGATTTCCAAGAGGTATCTTGCAGTATTCAAACTGACTCTGAAGGACCCTACCGTGTCCCTCAAGGAGGGATCCAACCGCATCGGGTTCGGCGTAACCGCGGCAACCAATGTCAGCGTAAGTGACACGGACCTCGCCGGGAGAGCGCATATGACGGCCGGAATCAGGTTTGACCCGGAGGAGGCCTCACTCTCGCTCGTCGATCCGCTTGTTGAGACCCTGGATATCTCACTTCTACCCGAGAAGTATCATGATGAGGTGATGCTCGCGGCGACCATCGTCGCCAAGGAGTACCTGGATGACTACGAGGTCTACAGGCTGGAGTTATCCGGGATCAAGCAGGCGATCGCCAAGATGGTGCTTAAGAGTGTCCTCGTTGAAGATGGGGTCTTGAACATCACCCTAGGGTTCGGGGAATGACGGCAGCCGGCAGGCACGCAAGCGCGCAACTTAAGTTCAAACAACTCACACCGAAGGAATGGGCTGACTTTGAAGACCTCTTCGGGAAGCGAGGGGCCTGTGGGGGCTGCTGGTGCATGTGGTTCAGGCTCACTCATAAAGAATTCGAGGCCCGCAAGGGTGACGCCAACCGAAAGGCCATGCAGGCGCTGGTGAGATCCGGCATTGTCCCCGGGATTCTCGCCTATTACGAGGGTCATGCCGTGGGCTGGTGCTCGGTGGCTCCACGGGAAGAATATACGAGGCTCAAGACCTCGAGGATACTCAGACCTGTCGATGACAGAGCGGTATGGTCCATCGTATGTCTGTTTGTAGCAAAGCGTTACAGGCGAACCGGTGTCTCAACGCAGCTCCTCCGGGCCGCCATAGAGCATGTCAGGAAGCAGGGTGGTAAAATCGTCGAGGGCTACCCGGTGGAGCCCAAAAAAGGCAAGACCCCGGACGCGTTCGCATTTCATGGGTTGGCATCGGCATACCTTGATGCCGGTTTCAAGGAGGTTGCCCGCCGCTCCGAGCATAGACCCATCATGCGGTTTGTGATCTAAGCCCTGCCGGCGAGGTTCCGAGGTGCGCGGAGATGCTTAGTTTATATATCCCAGCGCCTTGAGCCTGTCCAGGAGCTGGTCATCGACCTCAGGGGGAGCTTTGCCTGCATGAAGCCGCCCGATCTCGTAGGTCTCGATTGTCGCAATCGAGTGGCGTGCAAGCCAGGTGTCGCGGAAAGCTTCCGTTAGAACCCTTCCCGGCATGTCCTCACCAATCGGCAGGCCCAGCAGGTAGAGGACCGTGGGGGCAATGTCATAGACCGACGCCTCCGTCAGAGTCACACCCTGTCTGAAAGGCCTACCCCACAGAATCAGGATGCCGGACTCAGGATAATGATGTGCATCCCCGTCCATAGCGTGACCATGATCGGACGCAATGATAAGGGCGTAGTCGTCACCCAACCAGTCCATCCAGAACCCCATCAGACTGTCGTGGAAGACATAGGTGTTTTCTATCGTGTCACCCAGCCACTTGACCAGAGGTTCCGACGTAAATCTCGACAGGTAGTCGGTCATGGGATACTCCTCCGGATGACGCTTCAGGGAGTGCTCGTAGTAGAAAAGATGTTCAATCGCGTCTATGCTTGTAAGTCCCATGGCCATAAGACTTGCGTGCATCGTGCCGAACAGGCTCTCCGCTACGGCCTGGTACCTGAGGTCCGATTTGAGATGCCACTTGAGCATGTTGATCCTGTCGCTCGCTTTCGGGTATGCCTCGAGACTCTCTGCCGGGCAGCCTATGAACCTTGACAGGCTGGGTTCGGGAAGCCCGCCGGTAATGTCGGAGATATAGGAGGCCAGCTCGGGAGGGTGGACATGATCTCTTGGTTCATCGGCGTGAAGCCGGTCGGAAACCATGAACCCACGGACTCCTTCCACCGGCCAGGTATACCGCCACCCCACTATTCCCACATCCGCGCCGGCGTCGCCGGCTATGTTCCAGACAGCCCTAACTCTCCGATGACTCGGGCCGAGCGGGCGCGAACTTCCGAAGCCTCGGGCATGAAGTTTTATGAAGATGTCGGGCAGCATCATCCGCGTCGGGCACGGAAACTTGGCTATGCCGTTCTTCATACCGGGGAACGCGTAATTGATGAAGCCGCCGACGGCGTGCCGCTCAGGTGAGTGTCCTGTGGCCAGCGTGGTCCAAACAGGGGGGGAAACGGTCGGCGAAAGCGTTGCCAGGTCCGCCCTCGTACCTTCTTTCGTGAGCCTGCGGTATGCGGGGAGTCTTCCCTCACGCATCAGGGGATCGATGATATCCCATGTAACGCCGTCGTCAATGATGAGAAGAACCTTATCGATACCGCCAATCCGCTCGGGGGCACCGGTCTTTGGATCGGCATATGCTGCCACGCCCCGTGTGGGAACGGATAGATAACTCCAGACACAACTTACTATGGCTACGGCGGCCACGGCTCCGAAGAAGCCTATCCTGACCTTGCGCGAAGACCACCTGCGGACAATCACAAGCGCGATGAGACCTGCCAGGGCGCCTGCAGCCGCCGAGGCCAGTGCAACCGCCGCCGCCAACATGAAACTCTTAAACGGATGGTATATCAGGTGGGGTGCACGGTGATCAAGAAACTGGTGACAGTGGTAGCATGCCGCAAACCTGTCAGCGAAAATGAAAACGCCTGCTGAGATTGTGACAATGAGAAAAGCCAGTCCACCCGTACCGAGGCTTCTCAGGGCACCCAGGACTGCGCCGATTGTCCCCAGTATGAACCCCACCAAAGCGAACAGTAGCACCGACCAGAAAAGCAGGAAGAAAAGATCACGCGGCACTTCCCAGACGTAGTTGACTCCGGCAAGTTCGAAACCGACAAGGAGGCCTAGGAATGCGGCCGGAGCGGCACCAAACTTGAGAATCGTCTTGATGAACCCCATGCAGGTTCCCCAATCGTCAGAGCACGTACTTACTTAAGATGTCTCTTGGGCCCCAAATGGGTACACGTACACCGTGATTCTACAGCAGGAACTTGATTGCACACAGTGCTTGTGAGATGGAATCCCCAGTCCGGTATTCGATACCCGCCACGGTTGAGTGCCCTTTAAGGAAGTAGTGAAGACCGTACGTGAAGTCCGTTGTGTCGTCTCCCTCGTCCGGGCTCTGCTGGGAGTACTTAAGCGTGAGCATAGCGTTACGCTTTCTCACTCCAGCCTCAGTGAAGAACGTGTTGCCCTTGTACGTGCTGTCCCATTCATAGAAACCGGCGTTCAACACGCCGTCCACACTGCCGAGATCCATGCCTGCCTGACAGTCAACCACCCAGTTTTCTGAATCCATTATCGTCGTGCTCGTGAGCGTTGTGCCGTCTCCAACGGTCACCACGGACTCAAAGGTCGCGTCCGTCTGCATGTCGAGACCCGCCCCAACGAGAACATAATCCCCGGCCTTTCCAAGCCTGTCCTGGGCGTAGAACCAGCCGGACTGGGCCGCACCCAGAAGGGCATAGTGTACGTGGCCCGTCAGGCGTGCGCCGGCCTCGGGGTTCTTCCCCTTGACCGTAGTCACCGTTGTGACATCCGTCCGGGTGACGGAAGTACTGAC
Organism: Candidatus Eiseniibacteriota bacterium; assembly: GCA_043810925.1. Classification (GTDB taxonomy): domain Bacteria; phylum Arandabacterota; class Arandabacteria; order Arandabacterales; family Arandabacteraceae; genus Arandabacterum. Next base: position 5,733 of record JBDRNT010000038.1, on the reverse strand, counting down.
GTTATCATATCCGTCAAAAACACCTACGCTGTAGGCAAACTTGTTGGCGATAGAACCGTGCAGCATCGCCCCGTAGTCTCTCCACACGAAGTGGTTGGTGAACTTCACTGCTTCGGAGTTATAGTCGATGCCCAGCAGGCTTGCAGCTGACGAGCCGTTTTCAAATGAGAACGGAAGCAGGATAAGACCCGCCATTACCCAGTGGCCGGACCCACCGATACCCAGGTCGATAAACGCGTCCTGGATCACCGTGGATGAACTGGATCCGATCATGCCGGCGTTGGCGTTATCCGTCTCCACGAAGACCTTGATGCCGTCCGCTATCTGACCCGCCACGATGAATCTCCCCCGCTTCATGAAGATGTCATCGTTTTCGAGAGCGTCCTCCTGGTCAACGAACCGGCCGTGGAACTGGCCGAGAAAACTAAACTGGAGATATGAATCGTCCCCGAACTCCACCTTGGGACCCGCAAACAGACCCGATGCCGCGAACACTACCAGTAAACTTAAGCAGACACACATACTCTTCTTCATGGCTTTCTCTCACTCCTTACGCTGTGAACCTGTCAGGTATATTTAAGCTTACGCAACCTCTGCTTTTATCGGTTTAAGCATCAGCGCCAGTCCCGCAGCAAGCAGACAAGCAACCGCTGCGATAATGAACGCAACATAGAATGTCCCCATTGTGTCCCACACCCGACCTGCCATGACCGGGCCGAGTATCCCGCCGACGCCGTAGGCCGAAAAGACCACGCCGTAATTGGCACCAAGGTTCTTCGGGCCGAAGTTTTCAAGCGTGAGAAGCGGGAACAGGGCGAAGTTGCCGCCGAAATTGAAGCCCAGCCAGCACGCCGCAACTGTCAGCGTCATCGCACTCGAACCCATCCGGATGAGCAGGAACATCATCGCGCCCTGAAGCACACACATGAGAATGACCGCACCTTTGGCGGTTAGCTTGTGAGAGAGCGTTCCCCAGACGATCCTGCCGAGACCGTTAAAGAGGGCCAGAAGACCCAGGGCAGAGCCCGCGGCCGCAGCCGTGAGACCGCCCTGAAGCACACCGAAGTTCTTGAGGCTCTTTATGACCATCAGCCCGCATCCGGCACTGAACACAAAGGCGAGCCAGATCATCCAGAATTGCGCCGTCCTGACCACCTGGTTTTGGGTGAGATTCTTGACCGTCGCCAGAACCGAGCCGTCTTTAGCCGTCGGAGGATTCCAGCCTGCAGGCTTCCAGCCCTTCGGAGGATTTGACAGCAAAAGCCCGCCGATGACTACGGAAATCGCAAAGATGATACCGAACACCAGGAATGTTCCGTTGACACCGTGGACCTCGATCAGGTTCATCCACGAACCGGCGAGTTTGACGAATATGAAGGCCCCGGCACCGAATCCTGCCACGGCAAGACCTGTGATAAGACCCTTGAGATCCGGAAACCACTTAACGCATGCAGCGATGGGACACACATAGCCCATGCCGATACCGGCACCACCGACGATACCGATGAAGAACAGCATCAACGGGAAAGATGTCCCGGTGAGACTTGCAAGACAATAACCTACTCCCAGCGTGAGCCCGCCGATCACCGCGATGATACGCGGACCGAACCTGTCCTGAAGCCGGCCGGCAAGTATCATGGTGAAGGCGAAAGATGCCAGTCCTGCCGAGAATATCCATGAGGTCTGTGAGGCAGAGTACTGAAACGGACCATTCGGATCCTGCAGTGCCGTCGTGAAGGCACCCCAGGCGTAGATGGCGCCAAGGCACAGTTGCACCAGAAGAGCACCGACCACAACCAACCAGCGATTCATAACCTTCTGTTCCACAAAAGACCTCCTATACTGATTCCCGACGGAAACCGGCACACATCGAGTCCGGCCGCGCTACCAACACGCCTTAGTCATAAGAGAAGAGTACCCGAGATTCAAGTACTTTGTTTCCCGGATACTCCTCATACTCAAAATCTGATCTACTTACGTCCCCCTATCAGAGAGTCAACAACTGAGGGATCCGCCAGGGTCGTTGTGTCACCGACCTGGTCGATCTGACCGGCAGCGATCTTCCTCAGGATTCGACGCATGATCTTGCCCGACCGTGTCTTCGGCAGGCTGTCAGCGAACTGTATCTTATCAGGCGTCGCGATAGGGCTGATCATTTTCCTGACGTGGTCCCGCAGTTCCTTCAGCAGCTCGTCGGTCTTGGCATAGCCCTGCTTCAAGGTAACAAAGCAATAGATGCCCTGACCCTTGATCTCATGGGGCATTGCGGCTACGGCTGCTTCGGCCACGGATTCGTGGTCGACCAGCGCACTCTCGACCTCAGCGGTGCTTATCCTGTGGCCCGACACGTTGATAACGTCATCCGTCCGGCCCATGAGCCAGAAATACCCGTCCTGGTCCTTCTTGCAGGCATCACCGGTAAAGAACTTGCCCGGATAAACCGAGAAGTACACCTTCTTCACCAGCTCGTTTTTGGGGTCGCCCTGGGTCATGCGGAACATACCCGGCCAGGCCCGCTCGATGATGAGAATCCCGTTCTCATTGATGTCGGCTTCCGAACCGTCTTCTCTGAGGACCTTGGGCACGATACCAAAGAAAGGTTTTGTCGCCGAACCCGGTTTGGTCGGGATGGCGCCAGGCAGCGGAGTGATAAGGATGCCGCCGGTCTCGGTCTGCCACCAGGTGTCAACAATGACACAGTTTCCGCGGCCGATCACCCGGTGGTACCACATCCAGGCCTCGGGGTTGATGGGCTCACCCACTGAACCGAGGATGCGAAGGCTCGACAGGTCGTGCTTGTTGGGCCAGTCTTCACCCAGTCTCATCAGGGCACGAATAGCGGTCGGGGCCGTGTAGAACACGGTGACCTTGTAATCGGCGACGATCTTCCAGAACCTGTCCGGCTCGGGATAGGTGGGTACACCCTCGAACATCATCTGGGTTGCCCCGTTGGACATCGGGCCGTAGACGATATAGGAGTGACCGGTGATCCAGCCGATATCGGCCGTGCACCAGAAGATATCATCATCATGCACGTCGAAAACGTTCTTAAAGGTAACTGTCACATAGAGCAGGTAACCGGCGGTCGTGTGCACCACGCCCTTGGGCTTACCGGTGGTCCCGCTGGTGTAGAGAATGAACAGCGGATCCTCTGCATCCATCTGCTCCGGCTCGCAGGTATCCTTGATATCGCCGGCCGCCATCTCTTCGTGCCACCAGAAATCTCTCCCTGCCTTCATGTTCGGGCTGGTATTGCCGCGATTATAGACGAAGACACTTTTCACACAATCACACCGGTCGGCGACCTCATCCACCTTACTCTTAAGATCCGAGACCTTGCCGGCATGTATGCTGATGTCGGAGGTGATGATCGCTTTCGAGGTGGAATCGTCAACACGGGTAGCCAGCGATTCAGAGCTAAAGGCCGAAAAGACGACGGAGTGAACCGCGCCTATCCGGGCGCACGCAAGAACCGCGATGGTCAGCTCGGGAATCATGGGCATATAGAGCGTAACCCTGTCACCCTTGCCGATACCGTGCTTCCTCAGGACGTTTCCGAACCTGCAGACCTCTTTTGTGATCTCTCCGTACGTGAAGGTCTTCCTCTCGTCGTCCTTCTCACCCTGCCAGAGGATCGCGATCTTGTCCTTCTTGCCGGCCTCAACGTGCCTGTCAAGGCAGTTGTAGGCGACGTTGAGTTTCGCACCCTCGAACCACTTGGTGTAGGGCTCGGCGACTTCACCGACATTGGAGAAGTCGTAATACAGCACCTTGTCCCACTTCTTGGACCAGGCGACATTCTCTTCGGCCATCTTGGCCCAGAAGGTCTCAGGGTCGTCGATTGACTGCTTGTAGAGTTTCTCGTACTCCTCCATGCTCTTTATGTACGCCTTCTCGCTCAGCGCTTTCGGAGGGTAGAACACCTTTTCATCTTTGATCGTGGATTCGTTCGACATCGTCCTTCCTTCCTCCCTTCGGTGTAGATCTGACACACTTGTGCTTCTTTTTGATAACATCCTGATGATTTACAACCTATATGATTTACAACTGCCGTCTCTCAAACTGCGTATCTGATGAATCAGATGCTCTTCGGCCCCCGGCTATAGATCCTCCTTTCGCACATCACGATACAGCGTTAATTGGTTACTTCAGATGTGTCAAGATAGATCGTGATAATATAAGCGTTTTTGGCCTTACTGTCAACCGGGATGATCAATATTACGGGCCTGCAAGATGGCGCTTTGCGAAGAAAGACAGCGCCCGTCTTCGTACCCAGACATATCGGGCAAGGTCAAGAAACCTGCGGTTCTTGATATACGGGCGGAGCACGATCCGCCGCTGCCATCTCACCAAATCTTCATGCGGCAATCCTTCAAGTTCGAGCGCCCTTCCACCATATTTGTCGTATTTCGTCCAATCCTCGGTAAGAAGACGATACCCTCCCTCACCACGAGTAGCCATTTGATGGATTCTCGTACCGGGGTACGGCACCATCAGGCCAACAGCTATCGTATCAGCGTTGAGTTCGACGGCAAGCTCGAGGGTCTTCCGCAGGCTCTCCTCGGTCTCATTGGGGTGACCGACTATGAAATAAGCATCCACTGCTATGCCCGCTTCCTTCAGGATCGCGACGGCGCTCTTGACTTGCTCAACGGTTATGCCTTTGTTGATCGTCTCAAGTACGGTGTCGTCACCCGATTCAACCCCGATACCCAGGCGAAAGCAGCCGGAGGCTTTCGCCATGCGAGCCGTGGTCCGATCGACCTGGTCGGCACGGGTTACTCCACACCAACTTGCTTTAACCTGAAGACCCCGAGCAACCATCAGGTCCAGAAGGTCCCTGGTTTTCCCATCGCGGTACAGGAGAGTGTCGTCACAGAAGTCAAAGGTATGTGCCCCGTATCTTTCGATCGCAACTTCCATTTCATCGCAGACGCTTTCCGCCGAGCGCCGCCGCACCTTCGAGCCAAGCACACGCATACAGAAAGCGCAACTGAAGGGACACCCCCTGCTACTTATCAGAACGTAGGCAGCGTTCCGCTTCCTAAGCACTTTGTGATTGCCATAGTAATCGTCAAACGCCGGCATCGGATAGCAATCGAGATCGTCATGATCAAGCGGGACAGCACGACCGTTGGTCACAACTTCTTGCCCGCGCCTGAAGACCACTCCGTCTACGGCTTCTAGTCCCCTGGAATCAGCATGTTCCAAGCAGCGGACGAGGGCCAGAAGAGCTGCTTCTGCCTCACCGCATATCCCGTAATCGAAGACCGGGAACTCACTGAGGGTTCTCTCCGGAAGTGCCGTGCAATGGCAGCCTCCGATGACTGCGGTCATACGCAGATGCATCCTTACGCGTGAAGCTATTCGCGCGGCGGTGACTATCTCATGCGTCATAGCAGTCAAACCCACGAGACCGGGGCTGTAGGCAGTTACTCTGTCGCACAGCTCATCCTCAGACCACGAGTTGTAATAGGCGTCGAATATCCTACACTCTAACGAGTTGGCACGGAGATAGCTGCAAAGGTAAGCCAGACCCAGAGCCGGGCGCCTGTACCAATCCGCGTATGTGGTCGGACTTCTTACCAATGCGGGGTATAACCGAAAGTTGTGGACGGGATAAGGAAGAGGCGTATCCTTCTTGTAACCAGAAGACCCTGCTATATGCAGGCAGAAAGGATACGCCTTGTGAGGAAGGATACACTGGTAGAGGTAACAGATCAAGGAGGAAAT
>JBDRNT010000037.1:0-67706 GCA_043810925.1 Candidatus Eiseniibacteriota bacterium | reverse complement strand
TCTCTTGCCGATATGGTCTCTGCCATATCAGAACTCCGTGCAGGCCTGATTTCCATCGACAAGAGGCTAAGTGACCCACGCGGATTGATACCCCCAGAAATGATGGAAGTGCTCTCGTTGCAGTCTGTGCGAGCATCTCATCGAAGCCGCGCGGCCATGCATGAAATGCGAATGATGGTCGACAAAATGAAACATGTCCTGATGGATAAACGTTCCGCGGGCAAAGGCGATGAAGTGCTGAGGGACATGATGGTGAGACTGGAGATGTTGACAGATAGAATGTGCATAGACGATTGAAGAGCAGAACAAGACAAATCCAGCGTACGCGTAATACCGCGCCGCTGATTTGCGTCGTTATCTGGCTCGGCCTCGTTGGCCATCGCGCGCTGATCGGAAGGAGGAATAGAATGAGGAGAAGGATCGCCGGATTTGTCATAATGTCGATGGTGCTTCTCATTGGATGCGCCCCTCCACCGCGCCATGTCATGCTACCGGAGGAGCCCCCGAGCGGGAAGGTCATCTTCTCCAATGGCGTACCGTTCGCCTCAGTGTCCACCGATTGTGCTGGGCTGGTCGTGTCTCTCGAGCCTGTATCTCTCGGAGGGGCTCCATATTTCCGCGCTTATCTCGCTTACAGAAACCTCTCGAGCAGCGACTTCCTTCTGCAGCCCTCCACATCAATCATTCTCACGGCAACCAAGGGCACGCGCACGCTGCCAGCGGCGTCCCCCGAAATCGCATCGAGGGTACTCTCATCGATGGAGTCGCAGAAGGCCACCAATCAGGCCGCGCAGGCGGTTCTGGGCGCAATCCAGATGTTGGCGGTCCAACCGACTTCTGTCGAAGGTCCTGGTGGCACCTGGTTCGAGATCGATGACACCGCGGACAAGGTCGACCGAGTAGCCAACCACACAGTCGCCGGGATTGCTGCGACGCAGGCGGCATGGGATCCTCTTATTCGGCAGGTCAGCCAGAGCGTGCTGCGCCGCAATACAATCTTCCCCGGTCGCGATGCAGGCGGCTTCGTCTACTTCCCCGCACCGTACCTCGGGCGTCTTGTCCATGCTGAAGTCCAGGACTGCACGGTGCATCTGGATATTGAAACACAATGTGGGCCTGTGAGTCTCGATTTCACACCCATTAGAGAGGAGTAGTAAACGGTCGTCAGATAACCAGCGGATGGAGCGGCCTGAGAAGGAAGGCGCTCACCCGCATCGTTTAGGCGTACCACGGTGGCGAAGCCAGTTGCTTGTCGGTGATACAGATATGATGAAGGAGGTCCTCGTGGAGGCGCAACAGCCACTCGTCGACATCACCTCGCTGAATGGGGTCGAGTCATTGTGTCGGGGCAGCAACAGGAAGGATCCTTGGGGGCCGTCCTTAGCGGGACACTTCGCAGATTTCTTTATCTACAGCGATCACGCTCGCTTCACGATGCCGGTACGACAGAGCGGCGGCGCCTTGGACGATGTCCCCCTCCCGGCGATCTTGAATCTGCTGAACTCGCGGGACTCAAACGTGCTTACGCCTGTCGTGTACGAGGCTGAAGAGAAGCGAACCCTCCGGCCAGAGTACTTGGAAGACGCCTTCCACTATTTCGGGAACTGGGCACACAATAGTAAAAACGTGCTTCGCCGCTGGCTTGATCTTCATCGAGAACCGTGGATCAAGGATGGCCACCTTGCACGGGTTCGACCCCGGTATGTATTCGATGTGGACCATCTGCGGACGCTGGCGTCGCTTGGACTCCTTGCGGCAACCGTCGGTGTGGATGTCGACGACATACTCTATGGCTTCGATGTGGTCTTGCGCTATCCGCTGTATGGAGAGCTTGCAGGGGAGCACGCGCACTTCCTGGCTCACCCGATTCGTGAACTGCAGTCGATTCCTACGATGGTCGTTGACAACGGACTGCCTCCGCAGATCGCCCTTTCGTTTAAAGACGTTGTCTCAGTAATGGCTCCGCATCAAACGCTCGATGAGTACACCTCGTTCCTGCATGAGGCGCGTGGCCTTATCCGAGATCGGGGCATCCAGAACCTCAAGCCAGGTACTTTGGATAAAGAGGCAATCCGAGAAATCGCGGCTCAGCTGACACTGCCAGCGCGACTGAGTGCCGCTGGAAAGAGCATGGGTGTTGCCGCAGGTGTCATCGCCGTTGCCGGGGCATTGCCAGTTCCGATCGTGGGCCCGGCTGTCGCGATTGGAGGAGGCTTGATTTCTGTGGCATCGGCACTCTGGACAGGAACTGTAGGCCGAACTCCAGCTCGGTGGAGTTGGCTTCGATGGGCACTCAAATGGGACGTGGAGCAGCAAGCAAGCGACGCCTAACAATGCGGTGAACCTGCCGGCGACTCCACCGCGCTACGTCGCCTCAGGTTATCGGAAGCGTTAGATGTATTAAACAGGGTAGAATGACCGATCTGGACATGGATTTCAGCATTTGCATCTCCACCGATGTGCGGGTGCGCAAGCTCTTTCAACAGTCATATTGCTTTCATGCAGAAAGAACCTAGCAAAACCGAAGGAGGCTAATCATGCCGGGCGGGATTTTCGATTTAATCAAAAGAGGAGCTGAATCGCTCGTCAACAGAGTAATCAGCCCGAAAGACATAGTCAGGATACTGGGCTTGGAGGATATACTGACCGACCTGCTTGGCAGTGAACCTCCCATATCAATGAGTATAGGAGATGCCGCGGGCGATGATCCAACAATGGATAGCTTCAATCCTGAGACTTTTTCGCCCTTGGGTGACATGCCTCGTACGGAAGAAGGCGGTTTCTTGATCCTTCCGGGGACCTATGAGTTTGAAGCAGAAAGCTACTGCTTATCAGCAGGTACGTATTCACCCCGCTCCGGGGGGCCTGGGTATCTCTATTCTAATCTGAAAGGATCTTGCAGCAGCGTCGTTCATAATGCTCTTATGGGTGCATTCATGAATCCTCAGGTTGATCAAGATTCTGTCCAGATGTTGCTATGGGCGATAGTGTCCGGAACTAAACTCGAGGACATGTCACCTCAAATACAAGAAATAGCCAGAGCGCTATTACCTGAAGAGGATCTCCAGAAGCTTAGTAGCGGACTATTCGGATTCATCTCTGATTTGATGCTTCAGGAGGCACTGGACAAGGCGCCGGAATCCGTTAAGCGTATTATCGAAGCCGTTCAGCAACTGAGGGACACACTTGCTGAAGCCGACCCCTCTGAATATAACATGCTTGAGGAAATCGCAGTACTGCGTGGAATCGAACCTAAGGATCTTCTTGTTCGTGAAGTGCCCGAGGGTAGGTGGACGAGGCTCCCGGAGGGATATTTCATACGAATACTGCCTGGGAGCTATCGATCTACGAGGATCGAACTCCACGTTCCGGAATCAGCGATGATCATTGGTAATCCGAGAAGAAGATCTCCGATATTGGGCCTATCCGGAGGCGGTGGTGTTCCCGGAAATACTGGCAGTCAACGTCTCGGCTTCTCGGGCAGAAAGTCAGGAGATGCAGCCTCTGAGCACAGAGAATTCGTGAACAATATCTCCGATGGTTCAACACTGTTGGATCTGATCACGCTCAGCCCAACCCTTCCCGGCGGGATCGTGTTTGGGTGGCTGCTGGATTGGCAGATGGGCATATGGTGTGATATCATTAGTGCAATAGATATTGACCCACCGCGAAGTGACTTTAAGTTGTATTCCAAACCAACCCCATTAGATCTTAGTTCTGTTGAACTTGAGGAGCACCTTTCCGGGCGGCAGGTTCAAGTCATGAAGGATTTCCTGAGGTTATCTTCAGAACTTACTTCGCTTCTGCGCGTGTGTCGTGAGACTAATGACCGTTTGGGTGGGGCTCTAAGGGAAAAGGACATGCACTGGGCATCAGAACAGGCCGCTGTCTTGTGCCATTTCAAGAAGCAAGCTGGTCACTCGATTCTTATGGTCGCTGACAAACTTGAGTGTTTCATTGACCTCTTCCAAGAGGACACCCGGGAAGAAGGTAGTATCTCTCCTGGAATGCTGCGTGATTATAAGACTCTGCTCTCCGAAGGTGATTACTCAGAAATCGCAAAAGAGACTGCCGCCATGCTGAAGCTGAGTGAGGATGAAGAACGAGCCATTCGCGAGACACGACTGAAAGCAGTCTCAGAAATGGAAAGCCTAACCGGAGACTATTCTGAGGTGCTTCAGACTATGCTCGGTTGCTTGCGCGAACTGGGTTCTAGATGGATCAGACTGCCAGACGTAACTCCTCACTGGGAGTAAATCGGAACTGTTTCAAGAACAGCATTACTGTAGGCACCTTGACGTGATTCCTTATGTTTTCTGATACTATCAAACAAGGGCATTCAGTTGACGGCTTCTTGATGTACATCGTCGGGCTCGGAGACCCGACGCTACGGCAGCACTAGGACCATACACCGGGGATGACCGTGCCACACGCGGAGCACTTCCCGTTTTCGAGGTCGATGGACAGAACCGCGTAACCCGTTCTCTTCACGACTGCCTTGCCACATCCCGGGCAATAGGTGTGCTCACCCGGATGACCTGCCGGCACATTACCGACATAAGCATACTTGAGGCCCTGGGCCATCGCGATTTCGCGGGCCCGCTCCACGGATGAGACCTGTGTCTGGGGAAGGTTCTTGAGTTTGTAGGTCGGGTGAAAGCGTGTGAAATGCACAGGGACTTCGTCACCCACATTGTCGAGCAGCCACTTGGAGAGGCTCTCTATCTGCTCGTCATCGTCATTCAGGGTAGGGATGATGAGATTTACTATTTCAAGCCATGTGCCGCTCTTCTTTATTCCCGAAATGGTCTTGAGGACCGGGGCGAGACTTGCCGAGCAGATGTTCTTATAGAAATCATCACTGTGGGCCTTAAGGTCTATCTTTATGGCATCCATCGCACCGGCCAGCTCGCGCATCGTCTCACCATTCATGTAGCCCGCCGATATCATGACGCTCCTGATGCCTCTTTCATGTCCCTCCCGCGCGCTCGCCATGACGTACTCACAGTAGACGATAGGCTCGGTGTAGGTATACGCCATTGTCGGGGAGCCGTACCTGGTTGCTGCATCCGCGAGTTTGGCAGGCGGGAGGTCCGTGGCTTCGACATCCTCCGGTTTGGCCTGTGAGATCTCCCAGTTCTGGCAGAACTTGCACGCAAGGTTACACCCAACCGCTGCTACTGAGAAAGCCGTCGTACCAGGCAAAAAGTGAAACAGTGGTTTCTTCTCTATCGGGTCTATGTGGTAGGCGCAGACCCTGCCGAAGACAAGCGAGTAGTACTTCCCGTCGATGTTCTCTCTGACCCTGCAGTAGCCCCGCTGCCCATCGCCGACCACACATTGCCTCGGGCAGACGAGGCAACGAACCTTCTTTTCCGGCAGTGCCTCATAGAACCGTGCTTCCTTAAGGTACCGTTCGTCGGCGCCCAGCGCGACGCTTGGGACAACCGAGGCCCCAAGCAGGCCGCATGTCCCCACGGATACCGCCTGCAGGAATTCACGTCTCTTCATATCACACATGGGCCTGGCCTCCAGTGAAATACTAGGCACTGCCCGGACCAAAGTCAACCGTATGAAAGAGATTGTGCCCTCGCCGCGGGGACAAACGAAGGCACAATCCGGAGAGAAGGCTACTTACCTTGCATTAGGACCTTACGCATCCTCCTCTTCTTCATCATTCTTCTCATTTTCTCAATGGCTCTCTTCTCGATCTGTCTAATCCTCTCACGTGTAATACCCACCATCTTGCCGGTTTCGGCAAGCGACCTGAGATTGCCGTCCTCAAGCCCGAAACGGTAGGAGAGAATCCTCCTTTCCCGTTTCGAAAGCCTGTCGAGAAGCTCACCCAGCTTGGTATTGTCGATTCGCCGGAAGGCGATGTCATCCGGGGGACTTTCGGATGTATCCGCAAGAACCTCATGGAGTGAGACATCCCCATCGGGAGAACAGGGCGAATCAAGCGAAACCGTCGATGACGCATTGGTGACCTGAGCATATCGTGAGGATGAAACCCCGACCCTGTTGCATACTTCCTGCTCGGCCGGTTCTTCCCTCCGGTTCTGCAGAAGGGTCTCCTCGGTCGCTCTGACCTTGCGGATGATCTCTATCACATTGGCCGGAAGCCGGACCGTTCTGCTATCGGTGGCAAGTGTCTTGGTCACGGCCTGCCTGATCCACTTGGACGCATACGTACTGAACCTGTAGCCTTTCTCGTGCTTGAACCGGTCTACGGCCTTTATCAAACCAAGATTCCCTTCACCGATAAGATCGGCCAGCGGAAGACCCATCCCCTGATACCTCCGGGCTATTGAGATAACCAGCCTCAGGTTGGCCAGCACCATTCGTTCCTTGGCCGTCACGTCCCCTCTCCGGACCCGCCGGGCCAGGTCCTGCTCTTCTTCTCTCGTTAAGAGCGGGATCCTGCTTATCGCCCTTAGATATGCTGAGAGACTCTCACCCGACTTGTCCGGCTTCTGCTCAGGCCGGCGCTGGCGGGGAGAGCTGTGACCCGTCAGGTACTGGCTAAAGGGCGAATTACATTCACCCTCATCAATGAGGTCTTGGCGCAACATCGCTTCACCCAATCCGTGGGTACCGTCCAGAAGCTCTCACGCTATCCAACAGATACATTGCCTGCTTGAGAGACGAGAGGCTTATTGTACCCGCATCTAAGGTAGGGCAAGTTCCGTGCCGCTGTGTATTCAGACCGCTATATCATATCCCTATTTATCTGCTTTAAAACCAAGTGGATATCGGGTCGATCCGATCCGGTGAGCGGAGGCGGCATACGGAGGCCGACGGGAACCTGTGAAGCAAGTTTACGACTTTTCAAAGCTGTGCCGCAAGCCCTGCAAACAAAGGGTTTTCAGTGAGAAGTTTGGTTACGGTCGGGTCGCGAAGTTGCTTTACGATCTGAGGTGGTAACGCTGAATTTTATTAAGAAGACCGCGTCTACTCAAACCAAGGCTCTTGGCAGCTCTGGTCTTGTTACCGCTAAAGCGGCGCATCGCCTCTTTTATCATCTGTCTCTCGATCTGCTGGACGGCCTCCGCCATCGGCCGTGTGCGATCGGTGGTGACTACGCTGCCCCACTCGGACAACTCATCGGAGAAGAGATCAGGTGTGATCAGGTCTCCGTCACCGGCAAAGGTGACCGCCCTTTCGACCTCGTGCTCCAGTTGTCTCACATTACCCGCCCAGGAGTAACTCACGAGGAGATCCATCGCAGGGGCCGAGAACCCAACCACGGCCTTGCCCATCTTGCCGCAATACACACCGAGGAAGTGCTCCGCCAACAGCGGGATATCGTCCCGCCTCTCGCGCAGGGGCGGCAGTCTTAAGGAAATCACCTTGAGCCTGTAGTAGAGATCCTCCATGAATCGACCTGAGGCGACCTCGTTACTCATATCCCGGTTGGTCGCACAGATCAGCCGGAAGTCGGCTTTCCGGGACTGTGTAGAACCGACCGGCTTGAACTCCCTCTTGTCGACAACCTGGAGCAGCCGCTCCTGGAACTTCCTTGAGGTCTTGCCCACCTCGTCCAGGAAGACGGTCCCTCCGTCAGCCGACTCGAAAAGACCCGTCTTGTTTGTCTTTGCATCCGTGAATGCGCCCCTTATGTGCCCGAAAAGCTCACTCTCGAGGAGCTCATTGGAAAGCGCGGAACAGTCTATCGTCACAAAAGGCTTGTCCTTCCTGTCACCGCTGGAATGAATCGCCCGCGCCAGCATCTCCTTGCCTGTGCCCGTCTCACCCTCAATGAGGACCGTGGTGGACGTCCGGCAGAGGAATTCGACGGCTTCCATCACCTCCAGCATCTTCCTGTTCTGAGTTATCATGCCCTGGAAACGGCGTGCCTTCTCAAGATTGCTGCGCAGGTACCGTGTTTCCTCAACATACCTGCCGAGCTTCGCCTCCGATAACACGCTCTTGAGGATACCCGTCAGCGCAACAACGAATTCGACATCGCTTCTGGTGAAAAACTGTCCATCCTCTTTGCTGTCCAGATATATGCAGCCCGGTCCCTCGTCATTCAGCACCAGCGGCACACACAGCACCGCACCGTCCAGAGACTGAGTCGCAACGACATCACGGAATCTCCCATCCTTACGGATGCTGGTGCTGACCACCGGTCTCTCAGAGGCCTCGGTCATCATCAACAGCTCATCTACAGCGGACACAACACCGTTACCGTCGTCACCATCCACATTCTTGCTTGCCAGGAGTTTGAGCCCGCCGTTGTGGCCGGAAAGAATCAACCCTCTGGTCGCCCCAGTCTCACAAACACACGAATCGAGGATTATGTCCAGCTTTTCAGCCTGACCGCGAGCAGTGAGCACCCTACCCACGATTGAGTTGAAGCTGGCCAGCCCGTTGCTCTCACTTACGGACAAACATGACACACGCTCGTCGGCTTCCCGCTCGATCCTGCCGATCTCATCACGTATCTCACCCGGCATGTCGCCATCAAAAATGGCCGCCACTCTGTCCAACAGTCCGTGACAGCTCTCAACATCTCCACACGTCGCGGCAACACGACCGAGCCACAAAGCGGACAGCCCGGCTTCGTATGACATCTCCAGATCCTCGAAGATCGACAAAGCCTGGGTCAAATGGGATCTTGCCGTGTCGCATGAAGCCGGCTGCGTGGCGAGCAGATCACCGGACTTCAGATACGTCATCGCCAGTTCCTTCCGGTCGCCGATGGCTGACAGAAGGTCGATGGACTTGTTGAAGCTGACCCTGGCCACCTCCCACTCCCCGAGATGGAACTCCGCACAAGCCTTGGACCGCTGCGCGCAACCCTGCTCGAAGACGTCTCGTATGCCCTGCGCCACCTCGAGAGCCTCACCGGCAAGCTGCATGCCTACCTCGTAGCTGCCCCGGCTGACCTCAACATCCGCAAGTCTCCGCTTGACCTCGGCGACGAGGTCACCATGAGGCGCTATCTCTTCTGCGAGCTCAAGGGACTCAAGATAGCAGCGATGAGCAGACTCAATCCGGCCACAAGTGAAATGGAGGTCGCCCATGGCTTCGAGACTCAATGCCAGTGTACGCGCATCACCGTTTTCCGAGCTCTCCTTCATCGCACAAGCGAAGAATTCTTCCGCCTCGGCATACTGGTGAAACGTCAGGTGGTAATGACCAAGTGCCAAACGGACCGATGCCACGTCCCACACGTTGCCAATGTGGACAAGAATGCTCATGGCCTCAGTCCAACATCTATATGCTTTCTTCAGGTAACCGCGTTTGGAGTAAATGATCCCGAGGTTGCTCAGACGCAGACCCTTCTCCATGTGCTGCCCCACCTCATCGGCAAGACTGAGCGCTTCCTCGTGGTAGGTCTGGGATTGCGACCAGCGGCCCAGGTACTTGCAGACAAGACCAAGGTTGTTCAGACAGTTGCCTGTGAGCTCCGGGTCCTTGATCAGTCTGGCTGCCGAAAGAGCGGCCTGGAAGAGGTCCAACGCGCTTTCGACCTCTCCCTTTCTTGCCAGTACACTGCCCAGACGATTGTAGGTGCTGGCTATTGCCCTTCCTCTATCATCACCGAGCAGGATATCGAGACAGGATTCGAGATCAGCCTGGGAGAGATCATACTCGCCCCGCTTGAAGTGCACCCATCCCCGCTCTCCGATGATACGGGCCAGCTCTATAGGATCTTCGTCATCCGTCACAAGCATAAAGGCTTTATCAAGCAGCTCCAGCGCGTGGTCACACTTGCCTATCTTGGTGTAGCAGGTGGCAAGTCTACGAAGAAGGGAAGCACGTCTTGGTCTGGATTCTTCCGAGCTCTTGCAGCCGGCCAGCAACTTGCTGAAGTACTCGATGGCGGTCGTAAATTCCCCACTGGCAAGGCAGAAGTTTCCTAGATCTTCTAATGATGTGGTTATACCCTGCCGCTTACGATCTTGGCCATCTCTGTCCCTCGGCCCGTTGCCGTGTACCTTATCCATGTCACCCTTTCCCCGCCAGCTTGAAGGGTGAAAAGTCTGCTGCCCAGATTACCGTCCTACGCGGGTCTTCCTCAAGGCAACAGAAATCCTTCTTGTTGGTACTGGATCAAGCTTTCGCCCGTGCTCATGCTGGACCTGGATGAACCGATGATAGATAGGGACATCTAGCACGATAAATGCTGGACCGGCATCCCCGGATATTTGCTCGCGCGGAGTCAGACCCTTCGGTTTTGTGCCTTCGAAGATGTCGGGGTCACCCCAGTCGTGAGCTTTTGGTCCGGCAAGCGCAGTTCCGCAGAACGCCAGAGCAAGAACAACTGCAAAAGCCATGAGCCATCTAGGCGTCATATCAACGCGCCTCCGCTAATAGCCCTCATGTCTTACTATAGCGCACTCATAGAGATTTGTCAATCTCCATATTTACTTCATCGGCCCGTGGAGACTCCTCCTGAAGACTCCTCCTTCGACTTGCACTTGATGCAAAGCCGGGCCGAGGGCATCACCTTAAGTCTCTTAACCCCTATGGCCTTGGTGCACATCTCACAGATACCGTAGGTGCCGGATTTAAGCTTCTCCAGGGCCGCGTTGATTTCCCGCAGGGCATTGACCCCGGCCTCCCCATGTTCGAAGGCCCTTTCCTTCTCAACCGAGGCAGAAACGAGGTCCCCCACCTCGGGGAAGCTGGTATGATCGTTCTTCATACTGTCTTCTCGTGCTTTTTTGATCTCGTCTGAGATCTCAGCCCGCTTGGTTTCGAGCATGGACCTGAGTTCGTCCACCCTGGCTCTCGACTGCATTACGCGGGACTTCACCGACTCCTTGGGTGCAACACCTACCCCGGGCTTGGCCTCCATGGCGGAACCCGGTGGAGGGGCTTGGCGTTTCGGCTTTGCAACCTTCTTGGGCGGTTTCCGGGTCGCCTTCTTGACCATCTTCCGGGCTGTTTTCCCGGCGGGCTTTCCGGTCACCTTTTTCGCCGTTTTCTTCGCCACCTTCTTGGTCACTTTTCTGGTCGCCTTCCCGGCAGGTCTTGGCTTTCCCTTCGCTGTTTTCTTCGTACGTCCTGGCAAATCCAGATCCCCCTCTCAACCTATCATCACTCTTTCGGCAGGATAGGAGTAAGACGAATCACGCATCCTCTGTCTTATCGCCAGCCCAAGAGTCAAGGGCCCGATCCTGCCAAAAAACATTGTAAGAATTATCACTATCTTGCTTGTTGTAGTCAAGTCCCGTGTTAGTCCCCGGGAAAGGCCCACCGTACCAAAGGCCGACACGCTTTCGAACAGGACTTCGGTAAGTGGTTGCTCCTCTGCAACGGAGATGATGATCACCGAGATGAGAATCAGTCCAAGGGACAGGATAACCACACAGATGGCTTTATTGACCACGTCCTGAGGAATCGCGCGTTTGAAGACCTCAACGCTGGGCCTGCCCCTCAAGATCGATCTTATTGTTGCAACCATGACCGCTATCGTACTGGTCTTGATCCCTCCTCCCGTTCCTCCGGGTGAGGCACCTATGAACATCAGAAGTATGACGATCAGCGCACCGGGGGTGGCTATCGCTCCCATCGTAGTGGTGCTGAACCCCGCGGTTCTGGCGGTGACAGAGGTGAAGAACGCCGACAGCATCCGCTGGGCTGCCGGCATAGAGGCTATCGACTTGTTCGCTTCGAACAGATAGAAGGCAAGAGTCCCGAAGCTCAAAAGAATACCGGTTGCAACCAGGACCATCCTTGAATGAAGACTGAGTCTGGGCCCGGCTCTCCGTCTCTTGGCGATGCTGACCAGGCAGGAGGCCAGGTTCGATACGACTGTGAAGCCCAGGCCGCCGATGACTATCAGGACAATAAAGACCATGATAACGTCCACCCTGCCCGCAAATCCTTCAAGACTGTCCATGAACAGCGAGAAGCCCGCATTGCAGAACGCTGATATCGAGTGAAAGAGAGAGTAGTAGAATGTGGTAAACGGGGAGGCGAAGTCCCGAGCCCAGAGTCGCGACAGTATCAGTACGCCTGCCAGCTCGCAGAGCCCGGTTATCAATACGATGTTTCTTAAGAGTCCGGTTACCTCCCCTATCAAGTCCGAACTCAGGATGTCCTTCATCACCGCCCTCTGACGCATACCTATTCCCCGGCCCATCACAACTGCGGAGAAGGCCACCAAACTCATTATGCCGATGCCGCCGAGCTGGATCAGGAACAGGATTATTCCTTGCCCGAACCTCGAGAAGTAAGTCCCCGTGTCAACCACGATCAGGCCCGTCACGCATGTGGCGGAAGCCGCGGTGAAGAGGGCGTCGATGAACGGCATCGAGATACCGGTTGTGGTAGCCCGTGGGAGCAGGAGCAGGAGTGTCCCGATACTGATGGCAAACGCAAAACTCAAAAGCACCAGCTGCGAGGCGCTCAGGTTCAGGCGCGCAATCACCCTGTTGGCATCTACCGTCTTGGTGAAAAGTGCCGCCCCGATATAGACCTGGACGGCGACTATGTAGGCCTTGGTCAGGGATACGATACTGAGCCGTGCAAGGAAGATGGCCACCATCTCAGATTCGGAGAAGAAACGCAGCGAAATTATCTGGGCTGAGAACAGTCCTATGAAAGTGAAATCAAGCCAGTGGGACCTGAGATAAGCGAGCTTTTCCCTGCTTATGAGCAGTCTCAGGAAGTTCTCGGCGATGAAGAAGGAGATTATACCGACATCGAGGCCGTTGAGGTATCCGATATAGACCTGGGGAAGATAGAAGCCGTAACGTGCTACCAGGGAGGCTCCCGCAAGGACTGCTGCCACTATCAGCAGGCGGCCTAGCAGTCTGTCAGTTGCTTCCCTCATATAGTGCGGCCTGGGGCTCTAATACCACTCTAACGGACCAACGGAATGAAAACCGCGGCGGCCACCATATGACCGCCTGCGCGACGTTGAATGATCGAATAGACTCCCGGCTTTGTCAAGGGATTAATGCCGGAGACAAACGTGTTCTCCAGGGCACGCTCAGTCGACAAGGAAGCTGGTGAACTGCCAGGTCTCGTCCTGTCCAGGTACTCGCTTACCCCACCTGTCGAAGAGCCTTGACCTGTCCCTGAGTGGAGTCCAGTCGGTCCTGACCGACGGACAGGGTCCCAGGTACGGATAGGCGATGTCCAGAATCTCATCGTGCGGCAACTCATCGGGGACTTTGATACCTTCCGCCGGGTTCCTTATCATCCAGACGACACCCGCCAGCACCGCGGCAGCCACCTGCAGTGTGGTGGCATTCTGACCCGGAACCAGCCTTCGAGCTTCTTCGATGCCCAGCTGCGACCCGGTCCACCACCCACCCAGCCCGTGGCCGAGCAGGAGAACACCGAGCTCGTCGATACCCCCGGTGATCTCATCAGTCATGATTCTCCCGCGTTCCTGCGGGACATAGCCATGCATGGCAAACTCGTGCAGGCTCACAATCGCCTGGTCGCATGGCATATAGGCATAGTGGACCGTGGGCCGGAAAACCGGCTGACGTATCGCCGTGTCCGTGTCTTCCCAGACGGTGAGGTAGTCACTGATGGTAAATGCTTCCGCATGCCGGACCACCATCCCAATGATCTGCCCGCCTTCGGGGACCCATGAATACACAAACGTCCTGATACCCGGCTGTGCGATGAAGATCTGATTGCCCGGCCCGCCCTTGGGATGATATGCGTATCTGGGCATCCGGCGTTCGTGTGTCCCCCAGCCGAGCTCAGCGGGAGCCGTACCCTCCTCAATAAAGCCTTCGATCGACCAGGTATTGACAAACTCCCCCACTTCCTTGGGCTTGTCTGAAATCTGGGTGTCTCGCTCAGAAATGTGTATGACCTTTGTGCCTGTGTGCTGACACAGGCTTGCGAATGAGCCCGGCTCGGCCCGTTTGGCTCCGGCCAAGACGTCCTCGAGGCGATCCGATCCGGACCCGGAAGCCGGACCCAGACCCTTGTCCACCATCTCGCTGCCGATCTCAAGGAGAGCCCGCTTCACAAAGTGACTTACCAGTCCGGGGTTTGCACCATGATCTACAACGGCGGTCGCACCCCCACCACCCTTCTCTTCTATCGCCCCCTTCAGCTCGCGTAGCCGCATCTGACGGCAATAGAGAGTCCGACGGTACGGTGACTTCTCCTCGATACCGGTATGTGGGTCCCATTTCTCCACTGAGGTATTTATGAACATCACATTGTTCTGGTTACACCACTCCAGTATCTCAATAGTCTCGGTATCCCATGCAAGGTCCACAATGAGGTCACCCGGGCCGACATACTTGCCGAGCATCTCCCGGAAGTTGCTCTGGGTGATCCGCTCCTGGACATACCGGACCCCGCTTTCCAGACAATCGGATATCCGTGTTCTGCGATCTTCGAAGTCCATAACTGTAACCCGGTCCGCAGATACGTCGATGTGCCTGAGGAGAAGCGGCAGCGTGCACTGTGCCACCGATCCACACCCCAACATCAGAATCCGGCCCTGGAAACCGGTCATCTTGTCGTTCACTATCCTGAGCAACCAACCTTTCCAATCCCAACATTCAACCCGATCTAACCGACTGCGACACGGCGTGCAACATCAATCCGCGTGTTTCGAATCCCCATCATATGATCGTCGAGTACGATCAGGGGAGGCGGCGCGAATCCGTTAAAGGACGTTGCGCTTGCGTTCGTATAGGCCCCCATCCCTGGAACCAAAAGGAGATCGCCTATGTCAAGACCTGGGAGAACCTGGTCTCTCGAGACGACGTCAATGGAATCGCAGGTGGGACCGGCGACTACACACTTGGCCTTGCGCCCTCTCCGATCTGAGATCAGACGGTAGTCGCAGTGGTCAAAGAGCCTGCCTGAAAACGCGCCGTAGACACCGTCATCTATATAGAACCAGGGAATACCTCCCCTCCGCGCGCGTCCGGTCACACGGGTTATCAGCGTCGCGGAATCACCGGAGATGCTGCGACCGGGCTCACAGAGTACGGTCACACCCGCCTTCTGGAGATTGCGACACCCCGCCGAGACAACCTTACAGAACTCGGTCACGCTGGGCATGGACTCCCGGTAGGAGACCGGAAACCCACCACCAATATCAAGCGTATCCAGTTGAAGGCCGAGCTCCCAAGCCTTCTCAAATATCCCGCCAACCAGCTTCAGGGCACGGGCGTATACCTGCGGGTTCCGGCTCTGCGACCCCACATGGAATGCTATACCTCTTACATTCAGACCCGACCGATATGCCTGGAGAAGCAAAGAAATCACATCGTCTCGGGATGCTCCGAACTTGGACGAGAGGTCGACAACGCAGCTGCCGTTCTTTATGGCCACCCGGAGCAACAGATCGCAGCCCGGCGCATGCTGTGCCAGTTTGGGTATCTCATCAGCGTTATCGAACACGAACTGGCTGATGCCCAAACGCACGCTCTCCTGGATGTCTGTTTCTCGCTTGACCGGATGGCTGTGAATCATGCTATCGACGCTGAAACCGGCCTGTTGCGCGATTGAAACCTCACCGGATGAAGCTACGTCGATTCCATCCACCAAACCATTCAGCAGCCCGAGAATCTCGGGGCTGGGATTGGATTTCATCGCGTAGTAGATCTTTATGCCGGGAAGCCCACTACGGAGAACCTCCACGTTCTCTCTCAATTTTCCCGGGGATAGAACCAAAAGTGGCGTTGACCACCAACGAGCCAATTCTCTGGCCTGATCGAAGTCAACAACGGGCTGTGCAAGGAAGCCCCGTGGAGCCGCGGACACTGATACATCTGCTCGATTGATCATCGCTCTCCCACCTGTCATGCGCCGCGGACGGTACCGTAATCCGTGAGGCCACCCTCCGGACGCACTACACGTTACAGTTCTACTCCAACCCGGCCGTATCATCCGGCCGGCGCCCATACCATCCAGACTACACACCTCCCATCCGCGGCAGCTGCGGCGGCCACTTCACAATGAGAATCTTCGCCACCGAAACCCCGCGGTTTACGATTGAGTGCTCCTTGTCCGCCAGATAGCTGAAACATTCGCCGGCCCTGGCAGTTGCCGATCGCTTTCCCAACGTCACAAGCACCCGGCCCTGAATCACATATCCAAACTCCTCACCTATGTGGGGACTGTCCGGTCCGATCTTCTTCCCGGGTCTGAGTTCGACGAGAGAAGACTCCATTTCCATTGTTACCGAGCTCGGTATCAGCAGCTCGTGCTTCTCGCCGCCCTCATCATGAAGTGTGATCCTGTCCTTCTTTTTAAAAACAAACGGCATCTGCACGTCCTCGGAGAAGAAGGTCGTTAGGCTTTCACCGAACACGTTCAGAACCTGAACAAGCGTCTCAAGTGACACCGAACTCTTGTCACGCTCCAGAAGAGAGATGAAACCCGTTGTAAGTCCCGCCCTTCTGGCGAGCTCCGATTGCGTCAGCTGGTTTGCCTGCCGCAACTCCCTTATGTGCTTGCCAATGTTCATTTGCTCCATCCATGTACATAAACAAAAAGTTAAGTGTCGCTAACATATCGGCTATCCTATCATTAAGTCAAGTGTTTTTTTACCGGCAGACCGATTTTTCTGCAAATCTCCATATAGGGCAGTCCTGGCCGGCTGTTTCCCGGGGGCCTATTTGCCATTATGGCAGTGCCTGCCTGTTGAGCAGGCACGTTCGGCAGAGCAGGGTCATAATGGCACGTACTTATCCGGTGCAACCAATGACCCGGGATTCCACAAGTGCCGTAATTGCAGGCTTCTTAGCGACTTCGCGCTTAATTAAGATGCTTGGCACACCCATTGCAATTACCCTGTGCAGGAACCCGAAAAGGAGGTTTAGGAGATGAGGCTTATCAGATGGACACCAATGAGGAATGTGGTGAGTTTCCGTGACCAGATGGACAGTCTTCTCGAGGACATGTACGGGAGAATGACAGGACCGGACGACGGCCACGAGGGCGATTGGTTACCACCGATGGACATGTCGGAGGGCGAGAAGGACGTCACCGTGTCGCTTGAGCTTCCTGGAATGAACAAGGAAGACATCAAGGTCAGCGTCAAGGACGATGTTCTGACGGTCAGCGGTGAGAAGAAGCAAGAGAAGACCGATGATGGTGAAGACTCATGCAGGATCGAGAGGAGCTACGGTTTCTTTAAGCGGAGTGTAAGCCTTCCTGCGGAGGTCGACGCAGCCAAGGTGAAGGCGACGTTTAAGGACGGGGTCCTCAAGGTCGAGATGCCGAGAATCGAAGCGAAGAAACCAAAGGAGATACCGATCCAGGTGTCGTAGTACCGGGAAAAAGGGGGAGCCACGGACGACTCCCCCTTTATTCACCTCTATCGCGGGCTTTTCAAGAACAGTGGTTCTTTGGCAGCCCGGTTACATTGAGCTGGCGAAACGCTCTATATCCTTTTCGGCGCCGACGACCACCAGGATGTCACCGACCTTGATTTCGTCGTCCGGTTCCGGCAGCACGTTGTACCGCGGAGACTCTCCCTTCAAATCAGACTGATCGGTCTTTCGCTTGATCACAACGATATTGCACCCGTACTTCTGCCTGAACTTGATCTCGCCGATCTTCTTGCCGACGATCTCTTTCGACACGACCACCTCCGCGACGCTCAGACCTTCGAACAGTGAGGTTATATCCACTATCCTCGAGCTCATCAGGCTCTGCGCGACCCGGACGCCGATGGCATCCTCCGGGAAAATCACCTGGTCGGCACCGATCAACTCGAGGATTCGCTTCTGCACGTCATTGCCGGCTCTTGCTATAACCTTGCTGACACCGATGTCCTTCAGCATTGCCGTGGTAAGCAGATTCGCCTCGAAGTTCTGTCCTATCGCCACCACTGCTGCATCAACTTTGTCGATACCGTGCCCGAGCAGGTTCTCCCTGTCGGCGGAGTTCATACAGATTGCCACGGGTACCAGGTTGCTGACCTCATTGATGATGTTCTGGTCTGTGTCGACTGCAATGACATCAGCCCCGCCCCTGGCAAGATGAGTCGCAACGGTGTACCCGAACCTCCCAAGACCCATCACCGCGAAATGTTTTGCAGCCACCGTCATCACCCCTTCTCAATCATAGCTTTCCAAGAACCGCGTAGGCTATTCCAGAAGCGTATGAGTTTATTCTCTTGAGGTCGCTTATGACATCGAGATAGACGGTACTTGTCTCAACGACCTCTTCCCTGCTACCGTGCAGCAGTGAGAGATGTTCCTTATGCAACTGCCGTTCAAGCAGATTCATTTCGGTCTTGCGTTCCACGACTTCCTCAGCAAGTTTCTTATCCTGTGACGCAAACGAATCAATGGCCATCTGGAATGTCTTCTCGATCTCATCATGGTATTGCTCAATCCTCTCGAGCGCTTCGCTCGAGAACCTCGGAGATACGGTTATCTTCTTCAATGCAAGGTCCATGAGACTCTTTGAGACCATATCGCCTATGAGCTCGAGGTTCTTGACTATAAAAAGCAGCGAGACCGCCCTCTCGGCCTCCTCATCCGACATCTCTTTCTGGGAAAGGACTGTAAGATAAGGGGTAATGGCCTCGTCGAGGGTGTCTATCTTGTCATCATCCTCGATCAATTTCTTTCTCAGGGCTTCGTCGTCCTTCATAAAGACATCTATGGACTTTGAGAAGATGTTGTAGGTGATATCGGCCATCCTCAGGGTCTCCCTGGTCGCCTGACCAAGCGCAAGGGACGGCGTATCAAGCACCCGCTGGTCCAGATACACCGGTTTGAAGGCTTTGAAGGACACCTCTTCTTCCTTCACAAGGAACCTGAAGAGCCACGCCCAGGGTTTGACAAAGGGGATGAAGACCAGCGCGGCACCTATGTTGAAGAAACTGTGTGCGTTTGCTATCTGGCGGGTGAGACTGGGTGCGGTGCCGGCTACAAACCTGGCGAAGGGACCGAGGAAAGGAATAAGGAGAAGCACCGCAACCAACTTGAAGAAGATGTGTGCCCAGGCGATTCGCTTGCCTTCCGCGCTGCTCCCCAGACTGGCAAGCAGGGCCGTGGCACATGTTCCCACATTTGCGCCGAGAACAAGCGGGATGGCCGTTTCCAGGTTGATCACACCCTGGAACGCAAATGTGAGCACAAGTCCGATCGTGGCCGCACTACCCTGTATAATGGCCGTGAATATCGCGGAGAAGACTATGGCCAGCACCGGGTTGCGTTCCACACCCAGCATGAAACTGATGAACGTGGGATGGTCTTTGGCCGGTTCAACGGCCCCGGACATTATGCTCATGCCGAAGAAGAGAAGTCCGAACCCCATGACTATCTGCCCCAACCGCGAGTAGCGCTGTGTACCTGCTACGAACAGCACGAAGCCGATGGCAACGATCAGAAGCGCGTAGTCGAAGATCCTGAAGGCTATCAGCTGAACCGTCAGAGTGGTACCTATGTCGGACCCAAGGATTACACCGAGCGACTGCTTCAGGACTATGATCCCCGCATTGGCGAAACTCACCATCATGGCTGTGGTTGCGCTGCTGCTCTGGATTATGACGGTGACCACTATCCCCGTGAGCAGTCCGAGGAACCTGTTCGCGGTCAGTTTGCATACGGCGTCCCGCAGCCTCTTCCCGGCGGCCTTCTGAAGCCCCCTGCCCCCGAACTTGATGCCGAACAGGAAGAGGGCAAGCCCGCCGACGATCCCGAGAAGCATGAAGGCCAGCCAGTGGCTCCTGTACGCCTTAACAGTGAAGATGATGAAATCCCCTTCACGAGACCGGGGCGAACAGAGCACGTGAAATGTGCCCTGACGTGAACCGAACCTGAGGGTCGTGCTTGCAATCCCCGATGGACCGCTCTCGACCAGGGGGGCCATAACCTCCGGCAAGCCGCCGGCCGCCTTGAACTTGCTCTCTTCCTCGACCAGTTTGAATTCGACGGCGACCCCGCCCAGGGGCTCTCCGTTTTCATCGGTGACCTGGACCCTGATGGGCCGTGCCAGGTAGGCTTCGGCGATGCCGATCTGGCTGTTGCCGGATATGTCCTCGCCGTCTATGCCTTTGGCATAGGTGAGATGGACGGTCGTTGCCGAAAAGCATGCCGACGAGCACAGACCCGAAAGCAGCACACAGGCGGCAACAACGACCCAAGCACTCTTGGTAGAATACATGCGCATCTGCCCTTACTTTATATTTAACCTTTAAAGTTAAGGACGTGGGCCGCCCCATGTCAACCCAAAACGTCCACAACCGCAAAGATTCCCTATTATCAGCAAACATTATGACCCGGTTGCTCAAGCAGGCCCGGAAGTCTGCCGAAGATCAGATTAGATAGGCTGTAGTGTCAGAACAGGCCGGAAAACTCGTACAGGAGCATAAAGAGGGTGACAGTTGTTGACTAGGCTGCTACTGGTTTTCGCCGCCATCACCGTCCTGTGGCCGGCGATGTGCTTGGCTGACGATGGACTGCCGGAGGATACCTCCGGCCCCTCCCTCGTTGTGTCCGAGCTCTATGTGTGGAAGGGCGATCAACATCTCCGCGAGGGCCGGGAAGACCTTGCGACTGAGTCTTATCTTAAGGCATCCAGTTACATGCGGACCTCTCCCTCACCCCACTTCGCACTTGCCAGGGTGTATCTCAAGAGATCGCCCATGGATGCCTTCCTCGAGTTCGCAACCGGTCTGCAGCTACTGATAAGCGACTTCTTCTACCAGTCCCTGGTTGTCTCAAACCTGATGGTGATCGCCCTGCTTGCGGCAGGGGCCGGTATCTATATAGCAGTGATGGTAATAGTAGTCAGGCATTCAAGGACCGTGTGGCTGTCAACGGTATTGAGCATACCGCCTGTTCTGAGAGGCCGCTACCCGGCGATGGTCATCATCGCCTGCCTGTCCGCATTCTTTGTGCTCCTCTCGGGTCGAAGCGTGATGGGAATCATCACCTGGACCGCGGTTATCGGGTGCGGACTGCTGTGGAGGTTTGCCAGCGTTTCAGAGAAGCGGACGGTCGTAAGCTTCTTCGTGTTCCTCATCCTGCTTGGAGTCATGCTCGACGCCACCACACTTGTCGTGTCGACCCAGCACCCTGATTCGCCACTCAGGCTTGCCTCGCTTGCGGACAGACTGGGGCGGAAAGAGCTGGAGAGTATCCTTGAAGCAGAGTCGACAGTGACCGAACCCGATGCTGTGAATGAGTTCATGCAGGGTTTTCGGTATGTGATGGCGGGCAACTACATGCGTGCCATCGAGCATCTGGAAGTCGCATTGAAGTCCGATCCCGACAACGCCGCAATCCTCAACAACCTCGGCGTGGCTTTTCACGGGCTTGGCTGGTTTGACACGGCCAGGCAGAAGTTCGAGCGGGCTGTTGTGCTGAGCCCGCGGGAGGCCGTGATCCATTACAACTACTCGCAAACCCTGAATGAGCTGCTCCACTACGAGCAGGCACAGCAGGAACTCGCCAAAGCATCGCTTCTGGATTTCGACCTGACCAGGACTCTCATGACCGAGGAAAGCGGTGCACGCCTTGTTCCGATGAACCTCCAGGCCAGGGTGCTCTGGCAGCTGGCTCTCAGCGCCGACCGGCGTGTTGTCGGCATCGACTACCATCCTGTTGAGTCCGGTCTGACGGGCACTCTGATAATGGTCGTCCTGGCGGGAGCCGCGTTCGTTGCGATGAGACGTGCCGACTGCCCGGCCAGATGTGAAGTGTGTGGATGCTCCGTTCTGACCCGTGTTACCAAGAGGAGAAGAAAGGACATCCTGTGTCCGAATTGTCACCGGATAAGGGCCCGCAGTGCAAACGATCACGATAGACTGGAGCAGGAACTCAACGGCCGGCTGGGTAAGCTTAAACTCATGAAGATCTGTTTCAACGTGGTGGTCGGGCTCCTTGTGCCCGGAACCACATACCACCTTTCGGGCAAGCGGTTCAAGGGATTCATGGTGTCCTTCGGGCTTTTCTCCCTCATGATTCTCGCCCTCGCCGGAGGTGCAGTGATAAAGCCGGTGCCGCAGCTCAGACTCGACCCTCTGACCGGATGGGCGCTGCCTGCATTTGTGCTGGCCTATGCGGTCTATGCCTGGAGATCTACTGTGACTGCGATCCGAAGCGCAAGAGAAACATAGGATGCTCTTATGAAAGGCGAAATAGGCACCTTCAGCGTCGCCGAAATCCTTCAGATGATCGGCATGCAGGAAAAATCGGGCCTCCTCAGCATAAAGAGCAAGGGGAAGAGTGCGGTCCTCTTCTTCGATACCGGAAAGGTGCTGTCTGCGAGGGACCGAAGACAGGGATCCCGGGACCCATTCCTCTTCTATCTCCAGGAAAAAGGTGCGATCGGCGTGGAGGACTTGAACAGGATCACCGAGATCAGGCAGGACGCCAGCGGTGACCTGGTTGACATACTGCTCAGCCACAAGATTGTCGATGAGAAGAAACTGGGCAAGCTCCTCGGCACCTATGCAGCTTATACTCTGGAGACCGTAGTCAAGTGGGAAAGTGGGACCTACGAGTTCGCCCCCTCTGTCGACTCGCTCCCGGAAAAAGCGATAGTCACGCCGCAGAGGCTTGAGGCCATCCTGATGGAGGCGCTGAGGCGTAAGGATGAGGTTGAAGAGATCAGACGGTTCCTACCCGGTTATGACACGAGGATCAAGGTTGCGGTCTCCGACATCACGGAACTGCCGCTCGAGGAGGCTGATGCAGGCGTTTTGATGCTCGTCAACGGGAAAAGGACAATAGACGAGATCATAGACGATAGCGACACCGACGAGATTGACACGCTCGACATTCTGGAGAGGTTGTTCGCGCTGGGAATCGTGTCGATCTCTGAAGCCGACCATGAGGGCCCGGGACACCTGCTGAAACGCTCGGCGCTTCAGTCTCTGATAACCGCTGTTGCGATAGTCACGGTGGCCGCGCTACTTCGGTTCATCTGGCTTGTCCCCGGTGCTCCGGACGAGCAACCCATAAGACAGCTCAGGAATACCATCCAGGAGGTCACAGATCAAAGAGAAGTCCAGAATCTTCACTTCGCCCTGGATGCCTACCATTATCTTCACAGAAGGTACCCGGGGCAACTCACTGAACT
The DNA here is from genome assembly GCA_043810925.1 of Candidatus Eiseniibacteriota bacterium. Lineage (GTDB taxonomy): Bacteria > Arandabacterota > Arandabacteria > Arandabacterales > Arandabacteraceae > Arandabacterum. The sequence goes on along the minus strand of JBDRNT010000037.1, from coordinate 44,711 downwards.
CGTCACGATGGGCCTCCTCACCGAGGAACAGATAACCAGCAGATACGGTTCTCCTTACGCCTACAGGTACTTCCCGACTGAGGAACGATACGTCCTGTCACCGTGACGAACCAGGTGACCTTCCCCCCTGCGCACCCTTGAGATTCGGATAATCGAGTCCAAAGCGCTTCGCGTAATAGACCTTCGCGGCGGCATACGAAGCTACACCGAGCAGCCCGAGCAGCGGGGCCTTCACACTCACCAGGACAAAGAGCAGTCTGGTGCTGAACTGGCTTGCGATTACCGAGTTCTCAGACGTGGGTTCGGCTGCTACAGCGACAAAAGCAGCCATACTCCCGAGCACTGCCAGCCCGCAGAGCGTCTCACCCACGGCAAACGCGGCGACGGCGGACAGCGCAAGCAAGACAACCGCCGCACGGCCGGCGGCCACCCTTCCGAAGACAACGCACGAGGTCCGGTCACCGGCAACCCTGTCCCCCGCCTCATCAGGAATGCATGTGTTCAGGAAGATGGCAGCCATCGCCAGCGAGTAGGGCAGGGATCGCAGCATCAGGTCAACCCCGATATCTGAAAACACAAGCCAGCCCATGGCGAAACCGATGACTCCGAAAGCTGCAACGTTCGCGAGAAGGTCTCCGACCGGCCGGCCTTTGAGTCTCAGGGGCGGCACCGAATACGCAAGACCGAGTGCAAGACCTGTCCATACGAGGTAGCGCAAAGCAGCATCACGGTGGAGGCTCAGTATGACGGCGAGCACACCGATGAGTGCAAGGACTACAAGGCTTTCGCGTATCGTTACCGTCCCGGACGGCAAGATGTAAGTCTTCTTGTTGACACGGTCGCTCTTAACATCGGTGACCTGGTTAATCACAAAGGCCCAGGAGGTCACAAGCACAAAGAGGATCAGGTTCGGAACCGTCCTGAGCATAAACCCGAAGGGGTATGGACCCGTGCCCGAGCGGGCGGATGACACGGCACCTGCGAAGAAGAAGACACATGATGCGCAGAGCAAGGCAGGCCGTATGAGGAAGAAGAGGTCGATCAGCTTCATGGTCTACCTCTTGACCAGAGTGGTACCGAGAGAGAGCCGTGCGATGAACTTGTTCTTCAGGCACTCAAATCGGTAACCCGGCGCCAGCCCCAGCTTTCTCTTGAGCGAACTCGTCCCGTCGACTGAATAGACCGTCATCCGGCCTATCGCCATCGGGTCAGTTGCGTCGTGAGGGAAGCTCGTAAATCCGTGAGTGTATCCCGCCTCAAGGGCCTCCTCAATCACCCTCGCTGAGAACCTGCCGAAAGGGTATGAGATCGCTGTAACGCCTGTTCCGAGATGTTCCTCAAGCATGGCCCTCGATTCCCCGAGCTCACGCCTCAGGGTCTTCGGATCAAGCCTCGTGAGATCTCTGTGGGACAGTGTGTGCGAGCCTACCTCGAATCCCCCGGCGGACAACTCACGCAACTGCGGCCACGAGAGGTGCTTAAAGGGCCGTCGTGAAAGCTGAACGTCCCATTTGTTGTAGCCGTCGATCGAACCGACGACCGGAAACACGGTTCCACCTATACCCCGTGGCTCCATCTCGAGGCACGCGTCAGAATAGACCGACTCGTAGCCGTCGTCAAAAGTTATCGCAACCTGTCTCACCGGTCGATAAGCGGTGTCCGCCTCGCTCGCAGTCACGAACTCAAGCCCCAGGCCGCTGAGAAAATCGAGATGCGCTCCGAATGTCTGCTTCCGGACAGTCGTTATTCCGAGCTCGAACTGCTGGCCGATCTTGTGGTAGGTGAATATCATTGGCACCACACTGTCAGATCCCTGTATGGCCGAACCCACCGGGGCCCCTGGCACTATCCTCCAGGCTATCGACTTCTTCGAACACCGGCTCGCAGACCGCGGAGAACACGAGTTGCGCGATCCTGTCACCACGTCGTACCGTGAACACGTCACGTCCGTGATTGATCAGGATCACGCCGATCTCTCCACGGTAATCGGAGTCGATCGTTCCGGGTGTGTTCAGGACCGTGATCCCGTTTCGCAGCGCGAGACCCGAACGCGGTCTTACCTGAGCTTCGTAGCCCCTGGGCAGTTCAGCACACAGACCTGTCGGGATCAGCAGGGACTCACCCCGCCGTATCTTGACTTCGTCGTCGACACAGGCCAGGAGATCCACGCCTGATGCGCCCGCACTTGCCGGGGCAGGCAGAGGAAGGCCCTTGCTCCCGGGGAGCCGCCGTATCCTTACCGTTACCCTATTGATATCCATAGGAGTCGCATGGAATCGAAAGGTTACCTTGTCCCTGGCAGGCGGAGCTTGTACTCACAACCATACTGATTCCTGTACAGGTATCTGACCGGGCCCAATGCCCGCATATCGGCGAAGTCAGGACAGCCTACAACGGGGATGAAGAGCGATTCCGACGGCGTGCAGTTCACGCTGCACATGGTGCAGATCTTCTGGCACGAGCAACACTTGCAATACTCGCAGGCATGCTGGGAGCCACTGATATGCACGGGACAGGAGTGTGGAGAAACCTCCGCAGAGTCTGTGTTCTTGCGGCCGGATCCGTACACAACCATCTTAGGCCTTGTCACTTCCATAGATACTAGATTACCGTACCGGTAACCCCCTGTCAATTCAAATGGGTCAAACCAAACGGGGGTCAGGCTTTGAATTCTTGAATTCAAAGGCTGACGCCGTTGACACAGCCTCAAGGTGTGTTAGAATACTGAGCAGACTATCAGTATCAGGACAGGAGGACACAGCGTGAGAAACGGTAACGAGAGGACGGGACGCCTCCCGGTCTACCCTTTTGCGGAGGTCAACAAGGCAAGGGATGAGGCTAAGAAGGCAGGTATGGATGTGATCGACATGGGTGTCGGCAATCCCGATCTTAGACCCGACCAGTCGATAATTGACTTCCTGAAGAGCGCCCTGGACGAGACCGAGCGGCAGAACCACAGGTACCCGCCCTATGACGGGATCATGGAGTTCAGGGAAGCGATCGCCGACTACTACAAGACCAGATTCGGAGTGGAGCTGGATCCCGGACCCGAGGTGCTGCCGCTTATCGGGTCAAAGGAGGGCATAGCCAAGTTCTTTCTCTCACACATGGACCCGGGTGACGTTGCCATCGTGACATCTCCGTGCTACCCCGCCTACATAGGCGCCGTCGGCATATCCGACGCCGATCTCTACGAGCTGCCGCTCTATGAGCAAAATGAGTTCCGTCCGGATCTTAAAAGCATACCTTCCGACGTGCTTGATAAGGCCGCCGCTATTCTCATAAACTACCCCAACAATCCGACAGGCGCCGTCGAGACCAGGAAGCTCTATCAGGAAGTGCTCGAACTTGCCCAGCGTCACGATCTCATAGTCGTCTCCGATATCGCATATGCGGAGCTCAATCTCGAGCCTTCATACAAGGCGATGAGTTTCCTCGAACTCCCGGGTGCGAAGGAACGTGCAATCGAATTCCACTCCTTTTCGAAGACCTATTCCATGGCCGGCTGGCGGCTGGGCTTCGTGGTCGGCAATGCGGCCATCGTCCAGAACATCCTGAAGATCAAGACCAATATGGATTTCGGAATCTTCATGGCGATGCAGAGAACGGGTGCATTTGTGCTCAGGGCCGGGGACGCTCTCATACAGCCCACGCGGGAGATATATGCGAAGCGCCGGGACACCGTGGTTGACGGATTCGAGCGGATAGGCATCCGGGCAACGAACCCGCTTGCCACCATTTACGTATGGGCCGCCATCCCGGAAAAATACAAGTCCTCGATGCAGTTTGCCAAAGACGTTCTTACGAAGACCGGTGTTGTCTTCGCACCCGGCAGCGGCTTCGGAACCTATGGCGAGGGCTACATAAGAGTATCACTCATAGAAGATGTCGAGCGCATAAAGGAAGCCATCGCAAGAATAGAGCAGAGCGGTTTACTCTAGAAGTCGAGGTCGGAGGCGGTGGGGAAATCGGTCGAGTCGGGGCCGACCACGACGAGCGAAAACCTGGAGGCATCGAGCAGGTTCTCCGCCTGCTTTCTCACCATGCTGCTCTTGACCGCCATCGCCAGGTCGATGGATCTATCCATCGGCTGGTACTCGCCAAGGTAGAACTCCTGCCGGGCCAATCGTCCCATCCTGGCAGAAGTACTTTCCAGACCCAGGATCAGATTGCCCTTGAGCTGCTCCTTCGCGCTTGCGAGTTCACCCCGTCTCAGTCCGTCCTCCTTCAGGCATTTGAGCTCCTTTGAAACCATCCGCACGGCTTTGCGGGCTTTCTTAGGATCGACGGCAAGAAACACCAGGAATGCCCCGGTCCTCTGGTAGAACTCGCACGAGCAGTAAACCGAATATGCAAGCCCCTGCTTTTCCCGGACCTCCTGGAAGAGCCGCGACGTCATCCCTCCGCCGATTATCATGGACAGAAAGATCGTCGGGTAGCGCTTCTTATCCAGATATGGCGGTGACTCCACCCCCATGCAGATGTAACACTGGCCGACTTTGCGTCTCTCGTGGTGCACTCTCGGAAGACCGCCGGCATAGGCTTCGGCAACTGTTTCAGGCTTGTTGCCGGGGATCTTCAGAATCCGTTCTACGTGGCCCACCAACTCCCTGTGGCTGACCTTGCCGCATGCTGCGACGATTGTGCTCGGCGACACATAATGTCTCCGGAAATAGGGGAATACACTGCTCCGCGTGAACCCGCTGACCGAATCGACGGTTCCGAGTATAGGGTTTCCCATCGGGCTTGAGTTCCACACCGATCTTGCCAGAAGTTCGTGCACTATCTCCTCGGGTGTATCCTCATAGTTCCTGATCTCCTCGATTATCACCTGTTTCTCGAGCTCTATGGCGTCATCTTCCATAGCCGGATGACAGAGCATATCACCCAGGACATCAACGGCCGTCGGCAGGTGCTCCGGAAGACACAGGCTCACAAAGGCGGTGGACTCTCTTCCCGCGAAGGCATCGACGCTCCCTCCAACGGACTCAAGAGCGTGGGCTATCTGGTAGGCGGACCGCCGTCGGGTCCCTTTGAAGAGAATGTGCTCGATGAAGTGGGAGACTCCCCCGAGACTCTGCGGTTCACAGCTTGAACCGACACCGATCCAGAACCCGATAGCAAGAGAATTTGAGGACTTGCTCGACTCGCTGACAACAGTTACACCGCTGTCAAGGACGTCTTTTCGGTAGGTGAAACTCATCAACTACGTTCTTTGTCTTTGTCTTTGAGCAACGCCTTCCTGCTCAGCCGGATCTTTCCGTCCCTCTCCGCCCCGATGACCTTGACGAGGATCTCATCTCCCTCGTTCAGGACATCCCTGACATTGTTGATCCTCCGGTTTTCTATCTCGGAGATATGAAGCAGACCATCCTTGCCGGGCAGGATTTCGACAAAGGCACCGAAATCAACGATCTTCTTGACGATCCCGTTATAGGTCTTGCCCACCTCGGGGTCCTCTATGATCGCATTGATCATTTCAAGAGCCTTGTCGAGGGCGCTTCTGTCGGGTGAGGCTATCTTGACCTCCCCGTCATCGTTTATGTCTATGACCGCTCCGGTCTCATCGATGATCTTCCTGATGATCTTCCCACCGGGGCCTATGATCTCCCTGATCTTGTCCTTGTCGACCCTGATCGACACAATCCTGGGAGCATATGATGAGATCTCCTCTCTGGGGGACTGAAGTGTACTATCCATGATGTCATGGATCTTCTGTCTCGCCTCGGTCGACTGGGCAACGACATCTTTGAGCACACTGATCGGGACCCCGGGTATCTTAAGATCCATCTGGACAGCTGTCAGCCCCTCGCGAGTACCGGCGACTTTGAAATCCATATCGCCGTGATGGTCCTCGACCCCGAGTATATCGGTGAGAATGCTGTACCGGTCACCGTCCTTGACAAGACCCAGTGCGACCCCGGCAACCGGGGCCTTTATCGGGACACCGGCATCCATGAGCGCCAGGGTTCCGCTGCAGACCGTGGCCATTGAGGAGGAACCGTTGGACTCGAGAATATCCGAGACCAGTCTGATCGTGTATGGAAACACTTCCCCGTCAGGTATCACGGGTTGAATTGACTTTTCGGCAAGTGCCCCGTGTCCGATCTCACGTCTTGCCGGGCCTCTCAGCGGTCTTATCTCTCCAACGCTGAACGGCGGGAAATTGTAGTGCAACATATAGGACTTCGAGGACTCACCTTCGAGATCCTCAACACGCTGTTCGTCGATTGAGGTTCCAAGGGTGGTAACCGCCAGGGCCTGCGTCTGACCACGCGTAAACAGGGCCGAGCCGTGGGTCCTCGGTAGAACCCCGACCTCACAGGTTATCTCCCTGACCTCGCGCAGTCCTCTGCCGTCAATACGCTTGCCGCCGTCAGAGATCATCCGCCTGACTTCATCGCGCTCAATACCTGATATGGCGTCGCCTATGTCGCCCTCGCTCTCCGGGTACTTCTCCGCAAGAGTTTCACGAGCCTCTTTCTTTATGAGATCGAGTTCATCCTGACGCCTCTCTTTATCAGGAATGCCGATGGCCTCGACGATTCTTGTCTTGTATGCACTCTTCACTTCACTCGATATTTCAGGAGATGGGAGCTCCGGCGTGAAACTCATCTCCTTCGCGCCGCATCTCTCTAATAGCCTCTGCTGCAGTTGGATCACCTGGGGGATAGCCTCGGAGGCCATCTGGATGCCTTTCATGAGATCGTCCTCACTGATCTCCTTCATTCCCCCTTCGATCATCACGATATCGCCACCGTGACCCACCACCACCATGTCTATGTCCCCCTCGCCCCGCTCACTGAAGGTGGGATTCAAAACGAATTCACCGTTCCTCCGTCCTATCCTGACGACCCCTATAGGTCCACCCAGCGGTGCACCGGCCAGACCCAGCGATACTGACGCACCGATCATGGCAAGAATGTCAGAGTCGTTCTCCTGGTCAGACGACAGGACCGACGCGACAATCTGTACATCGTGTCTGAAGCCCTTCGGGAAGAGCGAGCGTACCGGTCTGTCGATCAAGCGGGCACTCAGTATCTCCTTCTCCGTGGGCCGTCCTTCGCGCTTGAAGAAGCCGCCGGGTATCTTACCTGCGGCATAATACTTCTCGCGGTATTCGACAAGGAGTGGAAGGAAGTTAAATCCCTCCTTCGGTTCCTTGGAAATCACGCTGGTCACCAGGACTACGGTGTCACCATATTGCACAAGCACCGCGCCGCCAGCCTGCCTTGCGACCCGGCCTGTCTCTATTGAAAATGTTCTTCCACCTATTTCGATTTCTTCCCTAACTACCATATGTCTCGTTAATCTCCTTGGTTACTTGCGTAAACCCAGTTCCTTTACAATCCGCCTGTACTTATCAATCTTTCTCGACTTCAAATAGTCAAGAAGCCTTCTACGCTGGCCGACGAGCTTCAAGAGGCCCCTCCGCGAATGGAAGTCCTTCTTGTGGACCTGGAAGTGTCCCGTAAGCTCCTTGATGCGTTCCGTCAGCAGCGCAATTTGAACCTCCGGCGAACCGGAGTCAGCGTCATGCACACGGAACTTCTCGATAATCTCCTGTTTCTTGTCTTTGCTCAAAGGCACGTCTCTCTCACCCCCTCCAAATACTATTACTTAGACCTTTTTACACGATAAATCAACACTTAAATTGACAATAGCCCTTTTGCCCTCGAAACGTCTCCTGCTATGGCCGTCCTGAGCTCTGCATCATTCTCGAACCGGGTCTCGTCCCTCAGCCTCTCGGCAAAGGCCACTTCGATGGACTTGCCGTAGAGATTCCCCTCCATTCCCATAACATGGGCCTCTATCGTGGTCGACCGCCCGCCAAATGTGGGTCTTGTGCCGATGTAGAGCACCGCAGGCCTGTTCTTGCTTCCCATACGCGTCGTTACAGCATAGACCCCGTTTGCAGGGATCATCTTACTTGAGTCCCCCAGGTCTATGTTCGCGGTCGGGTAACTCAAGCCCGTGCCCCTGCCCTCACCTCTTACGACAGACCCCTTGAATGAGTATGGTCTGCCGAGCATACGCGCCGCAGACTCCACGTCGCCTCTGACGAGAGCAGTCCTGACACGTGTCGAGCTTACCGGGTGATCCCGGAAGTTGACCGGTGGTACTGCGTCAACACCGAAACCTTCCGCTTCCCCAAGGGACTCCAGGTACAAGGCATCTCCCTGTCTATCCCTGCCGAAACGAAAGTCATAGCCGATCACCAGTCTTCTCATGTTCAGTTTCTTGAGAAGAACGTTCTTTACAAACCATTCGGCGCTCTGGCAGGCGAGATTAGGACTAAATCTCAAAAGGACAAGATCGTCCATCCCCGCCTCTTCGATCAACCGGCGCTTCTCGTCAAGAGACGTCAGAAGGTGCGGTGCTTCATCCGGCTGGAGTATCGCCAGGGGATGCGGGTCAAAGGTGACAACCACTCCCCTGACACCCAGACCCTTTGCGAGCATTACGACCTCATCAAGAATCCTCCGGTGACCGATGTGGATCCCATCAAAAGCGCCAATGGTCACAACCGACTTCTTCGGCGCCCGTGACCCCGGCAAATCCCTTATGGTTCGCAGAGGCATATCCTCCTCAGAGTATTCGTTCCGTCTTCAGCATCGAACCCTGCTGCCCGGACCGCTTCGCGATACCAACAATAGTACCCTTTTCGTCCGTGAGTGCAACATAATCCCCATCGAAATCAAGGTCTGACTCATGGAAGTCCTCGGCGGTGGGCTGGCCCCCCGTCCTAATCCTCTCGACGCTCCCGGGTTTCATGGGAATCTTCGGTAGATGCCTGAGGCCTTCCTCAATTGTCATCATCGCGTTCTTGAGGCCGGAAGGCCCTTCCGTCAGGTCCCTCAAGGCTACCGCCTCCTCCAGTCCAAAGGAACCTATCCGGGTCCTTCTCAGGGAGAACACGGACGCTCCACAACCGAGGTGTTTTCCCATGTCCCTTGCAAGGGATCGTACATATGTGCCGGATGAGCAGACGACCCGGATCGTCACGTGTGGATGACGGATGTCAAGCACCTCGAAATTCCTGATCATGACCACCCTTGTCTTCACGGGTGTCGGTTCTCCTCGCCGGACCAGTTTGTAGAGAGGCACGCCGCGGTGCTTGAGGGCCGAAACCGACGGAGCTATCTGCTGGTACCTGCCTTTGAATCTCGAGGCGACACTCGCTATCTCACAGGCCCCCACGCCATCCGGGCTGCTGGTGGATACGACTTCTCCCCATCTGTCCAGCGTATCCGTCTCGACCCCAAGCTGTATGGTGAACACATACTCCTTCTCGAGGCCCATGAGAAAACGGGAGACCTTTGTCGCCTTTCCGACAAGGACAATCAGCACCCCCGTCGCATTGGGATCCAACGTGCCGGCGTGGCCTACCTTGGCACCTCGCAGCAGGTCCCGCACCTTCTGTACCACATCATGCGACGTCATGCCGCCTGGTTTGTCGATATTTAGAATGCCGTCCATCTCGTTATCAGTCGGAGGTCGAATTCGGATTGAGGACCGTCGTTTGGATCTCACTTCGCAGCCTGGCTTTGAGGTCATCAATATCACCACGTATGCGGAATCCGGCGGCAGTGGGGTGCCCCCCTCCCCCAAAGGTTTTGGCTACTTGATCAACCCTGTAGCCCTCTCTCGCCCTTAAGCTCACTCTGAACATCCCATCCCTCATTTCCCTCACGAACACCCCGACAAGCACATCGCGTATGGATCGCGGGTAGTTGGCGAATCCTTCGATCTCTTTGGGAGTAGCACCTGACTCAGTGAACATCCGCCGGGTTATCTCCATGGTGGCAACGGCACCGTCATTTGTGACTTCGATCGTCGAGAGCGCACCGCTCAGGAGCTTGAGTGCCGAAGGGGACCTCTTCCAGAATATCTCCGAGGCCGCATGATAGGGCCTCACACCAATATCAATGAGACTGGCCGCGGTTCGCAGTGTATCTGCACTGGTCGTGGGAAACCGGAAACATCCGGTGTCGCTCAGTATGGCGACATACAGGGCTTCAGCCTCACCCAGAATCAGGGTATCCACGAGACCGGTGAGCAACTTGTATACGATCTCGCCGCAGGCACCTGCACTGGTAACGACGAGATTGTGATGACCGAAACCATCGTTGGACCCATGATGATCGATATTGACGATCACAGGGCATTTCGCTACGACGTCTTTCACCCACCCGACGCGGTCAAGATCTGCGGCATCCACCACTATCGCCACCTCACACGGGCCGGTTGAAGAGGTTATCACCTCGTCGCTTCCCTTCAGGAAGTCAAATGTCTGGGGAATCGGCTCTTCAAAAACCACTTTACATGATTTGCCTAATCGGGTCAAAACAGAGAAGATAGCCAATGCAGACCCGATAGCATCACCATCTGGATCGATATGCGACGTGATGAGAAACGACTCTGAGCTGCGGATGAGGTCAGATATCGTCCTGTAGGCTTTCTCCATCTTTTCCTTCCCTGAGGTCTTTGAGTATCGACTCTATGCGGGCCCCTCTTACTGCTGAGTCATCATAGCGAAATATCAGCTCGGGGATGCGTTTGATTCTCAGTCTTTTTCCGAGCTCGGATCTGACGAAACTCGAGGCGCGGTCGAGGCATTCTATGGTCTCGGCAATATCTTCGGGACTGCCCATAACGCTGACATAGATGTTTGACTGGCTGAGATCCGGGGCAAGCTTAACCCTGGTAATCGTCACGAATCCGAGTCTCGGATCCTTGAGTTTGCGGTACAATATGTCACTTACCTCTTCTTGAATCTGATCGCACAGCCTGCTGATTCTCCTGCTCTGCACAGCCGCTATCACCTCAAATCTGTTTCGATGTCTATGACGACGACGTTCCTGTCTGATTCTATCATGCCGACAACACTCGAGATGACCTTGTCCGCGAACCGTCCCTCATTGGCAACGACCGCAATCCCGATCGTCGCACGCTGCCACAAATCGAAGTCATCCACTTCAGCAACGGAGACGTTGAACTTATTCCTCACCCTGTCCTTCAAACTCCTGAGCGCAAACCTCTTTGCTTTGAGTGATCCGCTGTCGGGGATATGCAGACTGACCCGGCAAGTGCCTACGATCAAGTTATGACCCTATGATCTCTGGACTTCCTCGAGGACAAAGACCTCCAGGACATCCCCAGCCAGGAAATCGGAGAAATTCTCAAGTCCTATGCCACACTCGTAGCCCTGGGAGACCTCTTTGACATCATCTTTGAATCGCTTGAGCGAGTTTATCTTGCCTTCGAAGACGGTCTCGCCCTCTCTCAGCAGTCTGGCGGAAGCGTTCCTGACAACCGACCCGCCAATCACAAACGATCCTGCAATAGTGCCCACACGGCTGACGCTGAAGACTTGTCTGACTTCAGCGCTCCCCAGCACCTTCTCCTCTATGATAGGTCCAAGAAGGCCCTTCATGGCCGCCTGGATGTCTTCGCTGACTTCATATATCACGTTATAGCTTCTTACATCGACCTTCTCGCGCTTTGAGAGTTCCTTCCCCTTGGGAAGCACACCCACATGAAAAGCGATCACTATGGCATCCGACGCGGCAGCCAAGAGAACATCGGATTCATTGACGGGTCCAACACCCCTGTGGATTATCCTTATGCTTACCTCATCCGTACCCAGACGCTCAAGCACATCGGCCAGAGCCTCGACCGATCCGTCCACGTCGCCCTTTGCAATGACCTTAAGTTCCTTCACCTCGCCTGCCTGTATCCTGCTGTGAAGGTCCTGGAGACTTATATGGCCCACCCGTCTGAGGTCCTTCTCTCTCTGGAGCATCTGTCTCTTCAGCGCCACCGCACGGGCCTCCCGCTCATCCCTTGTCACCATAAAGGAATCACCGGCCTGAGGTATGCCCTGGCATCCGAGTATCTCCGCAGGCGAGGCGGGACACACTGCATCGATGGTTCTACGGCGCTCGTTGAACATTGCCCTGACTTTCCCACTCCTGATCCCGGCTACAAAGGGATCACCCAGCACCAGCCTCCCCTTCTCCACGAGAAGCGTGACGACTATTCCCCTGCCCTGCTCGACCCGGGATTCGATCACAACCCCGCTTGCTCTACCTTCCTTGGGAGCATCAAGGCTCAGGTCTTCAGCCTGAAGCAGAATCACCTCAAGCAAGTGATCGACCCCGTCACCGGTCTTTGCCGACACAGGAACCATAAGACTCTGGCCACCCCAGTCATCCGGTGTCAAACCATGCGATGCGAGATCCTGCTTCAGTTTGTCGACGTTCGCATCCGGCAAGTCTATCTTATTAATGGCTACTATGATTGGAACACCTGCAGCCTTGGCGTGGTCTATCGCCTCTACGGTCTGGGGCATCACCCTGTCATCAGCAGCAACCACCAGGACGACGATGTCCGTCGCCTGCGCGCCTCTTGCCCGCATGGCCGTGAAGGCCTCATGCCCAGGTGTATCAAGAAAGGTTATCCGTCCACCCTCGGTCTCGACCTCGTATGCTCCTATATGCTGGGTTATCCCCCCGGACTCTCCCGCGACCACGTTGCTTCTACGGATGTAGTCGAGCAAAGATGTCTTGCCGTGGTCGACATGGCCCATTATGGTGACCACCGCGTGCCGCAACTCAGCCGGAGATCCCTCCTCCTCGACAAGCTCGGAACCGTATTCCTTCACGAAGTCCACCGTGAAACCGAACTCATCGGCTATTGCCCCGATGGTGTCAGCATCGAGCCTCTGATTGACGGTCGTCATCACACCCATACGCAGACAACATGCAATCACGTCGGCGGGTTTGGAATTCATAGCCGCAGCAAGCTCACTTACAGATATGAACTCGGTGACTCGAAGAACCTTGGTATCCGTCTCGACGGCCTCTTCTTCCGTTTGCAGCCGACGCTTCTTCCTCCTGGTCTTCTTGCCCCCCTCAAGCCCTGCCAGCGTCTTCCTTACAGACTCCTTGACCGTTTTCTGATCGGGTACTCGCCGGCGCAGCCCGCCCTTACGTGGTGGCTCCGCCGCCTTCTTCTTTTCGGTCTTTTTCTTCTCGGTCGTCTTTTGCTCAGCCTTCTTCTCGGCCTTGCTCTCCTCGACTATCCTCTTCTTACGAGCGACTTCCTTCTTTACTTCTTCCTTCTCTTCCCTGAGCTTTTGCCTGAGCGCCTCGACCGCCTCATCATCAATTGCACTCATGTGGCTCTTTACAGTGAGACCCATACCACGCAACATCTCAAGAAGAGCTTCGCTGGACAGATTGATTTCGCGTGCAACCTGGTAGATTCTCTTCCTAGGCAATAGACTCACCTCCGGTACATCTACAACATATAACACCTTTGTCGCATGCGCCGTCAACACCGTTCTGCCCGGACACCTCACGCATAAGGACGGCAGATTCCAGATCGCTGAGCGGTCTTCCAAGAGACCTCTTCATTCTATTGTTCTTACCGGCTCTAACCAGGCACTCGACATCTCTGCACAGGTAGAAACCCCGGCCGTCCGCGTCTCCGATCTTAAGACCGTCTTTGGTCGATACGAGTCTCAGGAGATCTTGCTTCGGCCCTCGTTTATGGCAACCAATGCAGGTTCTCACAGGCACGTGCCCTTTTCTCACCGATCCTCCTTGGCTGCGGCCTCGTCTTCATCAGCCGCCTCGGCTGCGTCTTCGACTTCGACTTCCGCTTCGGCGACCAGTCCCTCTTCGATGGCAGGTTCGGCCGCATCCTCGGTCTCGGGGGCCTCGGCAGCTTCAGCTGCCTCATCTATCTCGTCGTCCTCATCCTCCTCGGCTGCCTCATCTATCTCGTCGTCCTCAGCTGCTGCGGCGGCTTCCTCTTCGGCGAGCCGCGCCTCTTCCGCAACTCGTTCTTCTTCAGCAACTCGCTCTTCTTCGGCGAGCCGCTCTTCTTCAGCGGCCCTCTGTGCGGCTCTGTCGGCCAGGAACTGTTCCTTCAGTTCATCGATCTTGGCTCTGGTAGCATCCATAACCTTCCCGGCGGTCTTCTCACCCACCCCTTCGAGAGCCATAAGATCCGCAACGCCTACATTCACTATGTCATCAGCTGTTTCATATCCTCCCGCCGTAAGCCTGGCCTGCATCTTCGAACCGATGCCCGGCACATCGGAAAGCGGAATCCTCGCCATCTTCCTGAATTCGAGTCGCTCACCGTATTGCAATTCATTGATCAGATCTATCTTGAGGGTTGTCAGTTTGGCCGCGAGCCTCGCGTTCTGGCCTCCCTTGCCTATTGCAAGTGACAGCTGATCATCAGCCACCACAACCGTTACCTTGTGGTCCTTGGCATCGAGCTCCGCATGAACAACCTTCGCGGGACTCAGCGCCCTTGTGACATAGGTTATGGACTCGTCGCTCCAGAGTACGACGTCAATGCGCTCGCCACCGAGTTCCCTGACGACTGTCTGAACACGGGATCCCTTCATGCCGACGCAAGCCCCAACTGCGTCCACCTTGTCATCATGGGAATGGACCGCGATTTTCGACCTGCCTCCGGGCTCCCTTGCCACGGCCTTTATCTCAACCGTCCCGTCCTTTATTTCAGGCACCTCCATTTCGAACAGCCTTCTTAAGAAATCGGGATGACTTCTTGACAGGATGACCTGCGGCCCCTTTGAGCTCCTTGTCACGTCTATGACATACGCCTTTATGGAATTGCCCTGCCTGAACTGCTCTCTGGGGATCTGCTCTCGCTGCGGCAGGATTGCCTCAGTCCTTCCGAGGTTGACTATCAGACTGCCCCTGTCCACCTGCTGCACACCGCCGTTGACAACCTCTCCAATCCTCTCTCTGTACTCATTGAAGGTCCTGTCCCGCTCTGCCTCCCTGATCCTCTGAATCACGACCTGCTTGGCAGCCTGGATCGCGTTTCTGCCGAACTGGGAAATCGGGATGTCCGTCCGGATCTCCCCACCTACCTTGATCCCGGGATCGATCTCCCGTGCATCCGCAAGACAGATCTCCGCTTCAGCCTCTTCAACCACGTCCACGACGGCCTTGCAGCAATACACCGTTAAGCTGCTGTGCTCTTCATCCACATCAACGATGATGTTGCTGTTCGCACCGAATTTCTTCCTCGCCGCACTGATAAGACCGGCCTGAAGGGTCTCGATTATCAGGTTCTCATCGACATCTTTCGCTCTCGCGATCGATTTCAGCGCCTGGATCACTTCAAAGCTCATGTCCATAGTTAAGAACCCTCGCTCAAAGACAGAGATTCGCACTCGAGATCGTCTCGAATGGAATCGCTATCAGAGCTTCTCCTTCCGGCCGGAGCGCCAGCATATCATCCTGAAAACTCTCGATCTCGCCCTTGACCTCGGTCCGTCCGTTACGTCCCTCCCGGAGCCTGACAAGGGCCAGTCTGCCCACGAAACGCTCAAAATCCTGCCTGCTTCTCAGTTTCCGCTCAGCACCCGGAGAGGAAACCTCGAGGTAATACCCGTCTCGAAAGAAACCCCCCTCATCGAGGGCCGGGCTGATGGCCTTGCTGGCCCTGGCACAATCATCCAGGTTCACGCCGTTCTCTTTGTCGATGAAAACCTGGAGCGTCCGTCGCCCGTGCGACACCACAAGGGCCACCTCGACCAGATCAAAGCCCAGGTTCGCCAATGCCGGTAAAAGGACGCTTCGCACCCTCTCCAGCAACTCTGAACGTCTCAATCGATGCCCCCAGGCAATACAAATTGCAAAAGTGGGCTTTGCCCACTCACGTCAAAACTACAACAGGTAGAAACCAAAAGCAAGCGAAAAACCTTGGGGCTGTCGCGTCGGGCGCGGAAACCCGACGCCATGGAGCGTAAGCCCGAGTTTCGGTTCATACCTCGGGCGAAGAGAGCCGATGCTACGGCGAGGCGGACCGAGAGGCTGTGCCGGCGACCAGAAAACGCCTGGTTTCAAGACGTGACCCCATGGGTCTCCCAAAGGTCTTTAGAAGCGGATGAGGACGGAGGCGCTTATACCGATGGTCCTCCAGGTCTGACCGAGCTTGCGGTCCGAGGTCTGCTCGAACCGCGCATTGGCGGACCCCGTGATGTTCTTGCTGAAGCTGTATGTCGCCTTGGGGACTATCCCGAACTTCCGCGTGTTCTTGTCTATCCTGTTTCGCGATGTCGGGGTTGTGGTCAGCGAGGACTCATAGTCGAGATCAAGTGTGAAGGTGAGGTTGCTCTTGAACTTCAGAGTTTTCCCTGCCAGGGGGATGTACATTCCCTGTGGCGCACTGAAAGAATGCCGTACCGAAAGATTGATGGCCGTTGTCTTGGTCTCCTGTACGCTGCGTGTGCCAAGCAGGTTCTCGGTTTCGCTGGTGGAACGTCTCACATTGAACGTCGTCCTCACCCCGTTGTTCCACGTGGCATCCCACCCGACAAGCGGCAGCCACTCCGACTTGTGCACCTCCTTGGTCTTGGTCGAGGTGCCCTTACCGTCAATCTGCGAAGTCCCCTTGTAGCCGATTGCGATTGAGGAACTCTTCATGACACCCTCAAGGAGCGACATGGTCGCCACCGAGGATATATTGCCTGTGATGTCGGGCCAGACCGAGGTCTCGTTGTATGTCTTCCCGCCGACATATGTCTTGTCCGATCTGTCGTATCTGTATTTCGAATCAAGCGATATGGTCGGTACGGGCTCGAACTCTGTTCCGACGCTCAGCCCGCTCTTCCGCGTCTGGTCGTCGGCCCGCTGCCCTCCCCCCGACGAGGAGACGTAAACAAGGTCATCGCTGGCCACGGCGTCGATGCCGAGTTGGTACTTCAGCCCCGGGCGCCCCAGGAGCTTGTTGTACTTGGAATTCCTGTCAAGTACATAGCTTACGTTCAGGTCGGGTATCCTGGTCAGTATCTGGCGGGTCAAGGACACCCCGGTCGTATCGCTGCCCTTGACCGGTTCGGCAAAAATGGACCCGATCGTCAGGAATATGTCTATCTTCGACCTGCTCGAAACCGAAGCCCGCCGCACGCCCATAGGATCACCCTGAGCACGGTTCTTGGGATCCGCATTCTCATCGTAACTGACATCATAGCTCATGGTCGGCCGCATCCACTTTCCGAAGGTGGGCGTTATTCGAAGGCCTGCCCTCTGATTGCGTGTCAGCTCACGTCCCCATCCAATACTGTTCGCTATCGGCACGTACTTATAGAGATCAAGATCACGGGTGGTCTTCAGGCTGTAATCCGTCTGGAATGCGCCTCCCGAAAAAGGCTTGAAAGCAACGTTGAATACACCATTGATGTCCCTCGTATACTTGTCCTCAGTGGTGACACCCCGCCGTCTGTTGACTTTCTTGGTGTTTCTCGTCGAGCCGGTGACATTGACGGTTACGTTCTCCGGCATGTATGAGATCATGTAACCTCTGTAAAGCCTTACCGTGTGCTTCCACCAGGGGGTGAAGTTATAGGACAAATTGCCGGAGTAGCCGTCGCTGTTGTCAAGTAGCTCCGGCGAGACCCCGCGTTTCCTCGAATAGGTTGCACCCGCCGATACGGCATCAAGCGTCAGCCGCATCAACAGGTTCTTGGACTTCCTTCTTCTCGAAAAACCCAGCCTGTAGGAATCATCAACCGAGCTTCTCTCCTGTTCCTTTCGCTCTTCCGGCTTGAGGGCGATATCGGAATTGCTCTTAAGCGTGGGCAGGGACCGGCTCTTGTGGTAGCGTACGGAAAACGGCAGCGAAACTCCGGTATCGGGAAGGTACCTGTCAATCGATGTGGAAGCCGATATGCTGTAGTCCGTATCGTCAGTCCCCCGCCGTTCGCCTGAAAGCGTCTGGAACTCCGTATCGGTGTTCCTGTAATCCGCATTCACGTTTATCAAGTCGGAAAAGGACGCGGCGACGCTTAATCGCTTGGCAAAACCGATGTCTTTCCTCACATCCGTGAGACGAAGATCGTCAAACCATACCTCTATGGCTCTTGAGCTTGTAGCCACACCATCCCCACGCCGGTTGACCACCCCCGCTCCTATCCTTGATATCCTCGTGATTGAAGGTTCCCCGTAGACCGCAATCCATCCGTCTCCCCCCGCGAGGGGCCGCTCCCTGAACAACACTTTCTTGGGACTGCCGTAGAGATCGACTCTGACCGTGTCATCGCTCCCCTTGAGATTGGTAATGTCGTCAAGCGGGATCTCGATGCTCTGCCAGCCGGGCCTGTCGGACCCCAGGTTCTGATGTGCGGAATCCGCCCGGACGCCGTATTCATAGAAGTTCACGCTGTCCGACCCGATCCTCACGAACAGGTATAGTGATTCGGCCGATGCAGCCCCGTCGGCACGCGTGTAGAAGGCCATGCTTTGATAAAGAGTGTAATTGCTTGCATTTCCGGGCATCAATCTGTAGACGGATCCGGAGTTGCCGGCCCCGAGATTTCTCATACTGAAAACGAGTGACTGTTCCCTTTTCCTGTATCCTTCGGGGTCCTTGCCGGGATCATAGGGCGGATCGTAGTCGGGATCGTCACGCGTGTTCTTTGCCGAGATTTCGAACGCCTCCTCAGGAGGAACATCGGCCCGAAGCATGTCCGCCTTGGTCCGGATCCCCTCTTCAAGCCAGCTTGCTCCCGCGATCTGAAGGTAGGCAATCTGGAAGACTGCCTGCGAATCGACACCGGTGAAGAAGAACCTGAGGTACTTGATCGATCGCCAGCTCGGCGATCCCCCCAGCGTATCGGCGCTGACAAGCGGAATCCGGTACTGTCGCCAGCCCTTGGTCGCCTCATTGACGATATACGTCGTATCATTGAGATCAAAGGACAACCTGAAATGGATGTCATCGGTGTCGAGATTGCCGTCACCGTCAAGATCCTCCGTATCGGGCACTATCCTCGGATCGCCTTCGGTGCCGTTTATGTGCGAGAAGTCGCCTTCGGAGTAGCTCCAGTTGTCGTCGGGATCGTCACCCGGAACTCCATCAGGTATGCCGTCAAGCCCGGTGTTCTCTTCGACGCTCAGCTGGCCGTCCTTGTCCTTGTCTTCGGTGTTGAGCACGTCTGCGTCCCATGGGCGGTAGAAGTTCTCATTGACCGCACCGAGATCGATATGCATGCTGTCGGCTTGGCCCTGTTTCTGTCTCAGCCAGATCTCGACGAATCTCAGCTCGGAGTAGTCAGTGCCGCTACGGGATACCAGCCGCATCAAACCTCCCCACTCCTCGTCGGGGTTCGTAAACACCGTGTCGTACATTGCGCCCCTGTAGTTCATCTCAAGCACAGGTATATACGCCTCACCCGGTCTTGACTCCGCCTCCGCGAAGAGGTCTTCCTCTTTCACCTCTCTGTCCCTGACATACCACCAGACCTTCCTGGTATCCTCCCATCTCAGACCGGTCGGCGGACTTGCAGGAAACCAGCTCTCCCTCAACATCGAAAACGACCTCAGGTCTTTGACACCTTCCATGTCATCTATGTAGACATCACCCTTGGTGTTGGGATTGGGGAAGCTCATCCCGAGCTCCCCGGACATCGTCAGCTTCGAGGGCTTGTCGGCCTCGACCATGGGCAGCGCGTCGACGAGCGCGGTCATGATGTCCGGCGCTAAGGCAACCTGGGTGTTGATATCACCCATCATGATCCTCGAAGGTTCCTGGCCGAGCCTCGGACGCTCCTCGGGCGACTTCTTGCTCTGGTAGAGCCAGGCCGCACCCAGATGCGATTGCTCCCCGAAGCGGTAAATGCCCTGGACACCGACCAGCGACTGCTGGGCCATTGAAAGGAAAGGCACGTACTGATAATCGACCGTGATCTTCGCATCCGGGTCGGTGGCCTCTTCGGTCGTGAACCTTATCTGGCCGATATCATAGTAGATCTCATAGTCGGTATTCCGCGTCAGCCGTTGCCCATTCAGGGTCACGACCTCACTGTTTTCAAGAATGTTTATGTGATCCAGCTTGAATGTGGTCTGGGTGGTTGTGAAGCGGACTACCATGTAGAACAGGCTGTTGATCGGTCTGAGATTGGTATAGTGTTCATCATATATGGGGCCGTTTCTATTCAGACTGTCAAGTGCCTCAGGCCGCGCGCTCACCACAAACTCAGGGTCAAAGGGTCTGAGATCCGGGAACAGCAACAGACCGAGCTCGCCGTTTACGCGACCGCCGTCGGCATAACCATCCGTCTCCCAGGTTGTGGGATCGATCAGTCCGTTTTCATCGGCAAGATCGATCCCGAGGATCTTCGAGTATTCGTAATCACGCTGGATATCCTCATTGACCGGCCCCTTCCGGTAGATTCTGACCTCTACCTTTTCCTCCGAGATGTAGCTCCTGCCGAGCGAATACACGTTCTTCCGTTCCAACCTGAGCGCCTCCCGCCATATGTCCCAACGGTTCTTCATCTCCTCATCGCTCGGTCTGATCATCTTGAGCGCAAGGCTGTCCTGGACGGTCCCACCAACCGTGTCCACATCCGAAGCATTCGCGTAAATGTATTTCACGGCCAGCGTATGTGTGGGCCCAAGCGGCCTCAGCAGTGAGATCTCACCGGTGAGGGGATCGACGGCGTAGTCCGTGTTCGGCATCAGTACGTCGAAGTCACCGTCAAAAGCATATTCAAGGCCGTTCCACTCGTCCGGATCAGGTATCGCCGGGTCCGTCGGGTCCATGAAGGCGTAGGCGTGGATCGCAGCGTCGTTGTTAAGACCGTTGCCGTCATCGAGGTAGACCTCTATGTCGATGAAATTCTTGGTGAGGTTAAGCTGAAAAGGATGTATCATGAAGAAGTACTTGTTTCTGACGAACTGGTCGTCATCGATTTGGACCGAGTCCTTCACGTCGGCCTCGAAACGTGCACCCGATGTCCTCCCCTCCTGCTTGCTCGCCACCGCTGTGACATCGAGGGCACCGAGTTTTGCGAGCATCTTCGCACCGAAGAGGCCCTCCTGCTTGCCGCTGTAACTGACGAATTGAGAACCGGGCAATGTAAGGTTGGTGTTACCCATCTCTATGCTCTGCACTATTTCGTCGTCATCACCCTCGTAGCGCAGCTTTATCCTGTTCTCAAGCGGTGTCTCGATCTCACTGTCGTGATGCACCATCACGTGGATCTTCTCACCCACAGTCCCCTTGAGATCAATCTTGAGGTGCTGCTTCATGTCAAGTGTGGGGAACTTCGACCTGTGGCCGTACTCGGTCAGGGGCTCGTTGACACGGTACCTGCTCTGGCCGCCGAAACTGATCTGCTCACTTCCCGTAACACTCAGGTTCGCTCCCTGGCCGATGACCCTGCCTATCGTCTCCGGGAACTTGACCGGTATGTCTATCTCGCTGAAGTCCCCGAGCGACATCCCCTTCTCCTCAAACGTCCGTCCCGATCCGGCCTTTGACCACCGGTCCCTCAGGATCTCCATGTAGGTTTGCTCAAGGACTGGTTTCCTGGCAAACTCCGGTACTTCAGGCTGCAGGTGCGCGTGAACCGAATACGGCATGAATCTCAGCGAGCCCGAGATCCCCAAAGGCGCAAAACCGGCCGGATCGCCCGGCTCACGGTCGATTGCCCGTGCGAGATCCCCGCTCCCGCTGCACACCCCGGCGGTAGTAACGAGCAGTAAGATGCACAGTCCAACGTACGGCTTCATCGGCATTGTCTTCCAGTGAATATACTCATCCCATGCCCGCCCTACGGCAAGTTCCGTGCCACTCATGGCAAGCGGACTGAGGTATCACCTGAACCCCCGTAATCCCTACTCTAATAATGCGCTTGCCCTCCGGATGCATCTATAGTAACGTGGCTCGGTGAGAGGTACAGTGACCTCATCAAGCTACGCCGGTGCACAAATGAAGACACTCCACAGGTATATTCTCACGCAGCAGATAGCCCCGTTCCTGTTCGGTATTTTCATGATCATCTTCGTGCTCATTCTGGACTTCCTCTACAAAAATCTCGAGATCTTGATCGGTAAAGGGGTGCCCGTCACGGCTGCCATGGAACTTCTGGGCCTGAGTCTCGGCTGGATGACCGTCATGGCCGTGCCGATGGCAGTTCTGATCGGAACACTGATCTCCTTCATGAGGCTGGCCTCGGACAATGAGATAGTCGCAATGAGAACCAGCGGTTTGAGTCTCGCTTCCATCTCCAAGCCCCTTATCATAGCCTCCGTCCTGCTTTCCGGGCTCATGATCCCCATACACAATTACGTGGTGCCCGAGACGAACCACAGGTTAGCAAATCTGCTGGTCTCGATACACAGAAAAAAACCTGCCCTCCAGCTTCGTGAAGGTGTTTTCATGAACGACATCAAGGGATACAGCATACTTGTCAACAAGTCAAACGGCAGTGAGATCGAAGGCGTGACGATATCCAAACTGATTGAGAGGAAGCCGGCACAGACCATCAGGGCTGAGCGGGGAGAGATCTTCTTCGCCGAGGACGGTAACACGCTCGTGATCAGGCTGTTTGACGGTGAGATCCACGATGTTGACGAGAAGGACCCGAAGCGATACCTGAGACTGAAGTTCACGGAACACACGCTCAACATCCCGGGGGCGGGCAGCAAGCTCGTCAGGATCGAAAGGGACTATCGCGGCGAGCGCGAGATGAGCATAGGCGATCTCAGGGCCGAGATAGCGAAATACCGGCAGAAGGTGGCCGAGCAGGAACAGGACGTGGGAAAGGTGGTCAGGGGTGCCGCGCTTGACCTGCCCGGTCTCTGTGCTCCGGCAGCCGCCGCTACGGCGGGGACTCAAACCGGTGAGGGATTTAACAAGATGATCGGCTCAGCAGTTGAGAGACTTCGCACGCTCAGGACGCAGGTGAGCTCGCACGAGCGACGAATCAGGTCGCTGTCCGTTGAGGCCCACAAGAAGATCGCGATCTCCTTCGCGTGTACTGTGTTCGTCCTCCTGGGCATACCGATCGGTGTGAGAAGCCGGGAAGGTGGTGCAGGCGGAGGCATGGTGATCAGCATAATGTTTTTTGCGGTCTATTATGCATTCCTGAGCGCCGGGGAAAAACTTGCCGACCGGGGCTTTATATTGCCGTTCCTGTCCATGTGGGCCGCCAACATAGTCCTGGGCGGTCTCGGGCTGTACTTTTTCATCAGGGCGAACAAGGAACTCCCGTTCATTCCCTGCACTCTGAAGAGGTTTCGAGGGGGAGATTCGACATGAGAGTACTCGACAGGTATCTTTTTTCAGAGACTTGGCGGACCGTTCTCATAGGCCTCCTGGCCTTTATCACCATCTTCATCACTCTGGACATGGTTGAGAATGTGGACGATTTCGTCGACAACAATGCCGGTATCCCGACGATACTCAAGTACTATGCCTTCCAGATACCACACATCTTCACCCTTACACTGCCCATTGCCGTTCTGATTTCCTGTCTGTTCACAGTCGGACAGATGGCGAGGCACTATGAGTTGATAGCAATAAAGGCATCGGGTATCAGGTTCGCAAGAACGATGCTCCCGCTTGTCGCCGTCGGACTGGTTGCCAGCGCGCTTTCGCTCGGTGTGAGTGAGATCATCGAACCTGAGGCGAACTCCACTGTCCGCAATATCAAGGCTGGTGAGATCAAGAAGTCCTCGAGGACGAGGCAACCCCGGGTCAGAACGAACATCAGCTACCGTGGTGCGAGCGGGGTCTTCTACTTCGCACCGGAATACGACACGAAACTCAATATCATGAGAGATGTCGTGGTTGAGAAATCGGACCGGGGGAAACTGGTATTCAGACTCAACGCCGAGCAGGCAACCTGGCAGGAATCGACCTGGGTCTTCTCCGAAGCGTGGATAAGATGGTTCGCCGAGGACGGTGAGGTGGAACGCGAAGCATACGTTCCCGAGGGCCCGGTTTCCAGATTGGGTGACCACCCGAACGACATAGTCCGCGAGCAGCGGAAACCTGAGGAGATGAGCTACCGGGAGCTGTCGGACCTCGTGTCCAGAATCGACGACAGCGGCGGCGAAACCACCGGGTACCGCGTCGGTCTCAACATGAAGATCTCGTTCCCGTTCACCAACCTGATCGTCGTCTTGATCGGGTCCCCTCTGTCGGCAAGATTACGCAGAGGAGGCCTCGCAGTGGGCGTCGGCCTTGGGCTTTCGCTCACCTTTGTCTACTACGGGTTCATCAGAGTCGGACAGACACTGGGCGATCAGGCGGTTCTTCCGCCCGTTCTTGCCTCATGGCTGGGCAATATCTTCTTTGGTATCTGCGGAATCATCCTGATATCACGAGCCGAAAGACACTGAAAAGCAAGTGGTGGTATGTCTTCCCGGCGTCACTCAGTTCCTCGAAGTGACTTCATGGTAAAGGACATCTCTTACGTGCCGGACTTCCAGGACGCCAGATACTCCTTCTGATCCTCTGAAAGAACGTCGATATCCACGGCCAGAGCGTCCAGCTTCAGCTCGGCTACCTTGAGATCGATATCCTCGGGCACCGGATATACACCCGGCTCAGGCTTCTCACTCAAGCCGATCAAGTGCTCGATACACAGGGCCTGGTTCGCGAAACTCATATCCATTACGGATGCGGGGTGTCCTTCAGCAGCCGCGAGGTTTATGAGCCTGCCCTCTCCGAGCAGAAAGACCTTCTTGCCCTTTCCGATCGTGTACTCCTCGACGTTGTCGCGGACTGTCCGCTTCCCGGTCTTCATATCTTCAAGCTTGTCTATGTCTATTTCTACGTTGAAGTGGCCCGAATTGGCGACAATCGCCCCATCCTTCATCGCTTTGAAGTGCTCGGCCCTTATGACCGACTTGTTGCCTGTAACCGTTATGAAGAGGTCGCCGACTTTGGCCGCCTCCGACATAGGAAGCACGGAAAAACCATCCATGACGGCCTCGAGTGCCTTTAGCGGATCGACCTCCGTCACGATCACGTTTGCCCCAAGACCCTTCGCTCTCGACGCCAATCCTCGACCGCACCAACCGTACCCGCTGATCACGACCTTTGAACCTGCAAGCAGCATATTCGTCGCTCTCAACACACCGTCAAGCGTGCTCTGGCCGGTCCCGTACCTGTTGTCGAAGAAGTGCTTCGTCATCGCATCATTGACGGCGATGATCGGGTACTTCAGCTCTCCCTCGCGTGCCATACTTCTCAGTCGTATCACACCCGTTGTCGTCTCTTCGGTACCGCCGATCACCGACGAGACGAGCTCGCGCATTTCGGAGTGTATGGTGAAAACGAGATCAGCCCCGTCATCCATCGTTATCGCAGGAGAGAAGGCAAGTGCGGATCTGATGTGCTCGTAATAACCGGTGGAATCGACGCCATGCCGGGCGAACACGCTGATCTCATCATTGACGGCAAGCGAAGCCGCTACGTCATCCTGTGTGCTCAAGGGATTGGATGCGCACAACCGCACCTCGGCCCCCCCCGCCTTGAGGGCTATCATCAGGTTGGCCGTCTCGGTGGTAACATGCAGGCAGGCCGAGATCTTAACACCCTTAAGCGGCTTCTCCTTCTCGAACCGCCTGGTTATCTTGTTGAGGACCGGCATACTGCTCCGCGCCCATTCGATTCTCAGCTTCCCTTTCCCTGCAAGACCGGTATCGGTTACATCGTATTCCATCTCAACCTCCTCATATACACTTCTTCAGATCGTCTGCCCGGTCGGTCACTTCCCATGTGAAGCCATCTTCCTCCCGACCGAAGTGACCGTAAGCGGCCGTGTTCTTGTAAATCGGTCGTCTCAGATTGAGGGTCTCTATGATCGACCGCGGCTTCAAATCGAACTGCTCGACAACAACCTTGGACATCTGATCGTCCGGGATCACACCGGTTCCGTGCGTGTCTATCATCACAGATATGGGATCCGCCACACCTATGGCGTACGCCACCTGCACCTCACATTCGTCCGCAAGACCGGCCGCTACGATGTTCTTGGCCACATACCTGACCATATAGCTTGCCGACCTGTCGACCTTTGTCGGATCTTTTCCCGAAAAACAACCGCCGCCGTGACTTCCAACGCCTCCATACGTGTCAACGATGATCTTCCTTCCCGTCAGACCACAGTCACCCTGCGGGCCACCCATCGCGAACCGGCCTGTCTCGTTGACGAAGTACTTGATCGAATCCTCTTCGATAAACGACGCGGGAACCACTTGTCTAATGACTTTCTCTATAATGTCCTCCCGCATCCGGTCGTGGGAAACATCCGGGTGATGCTGCGCTGCAACCACGACCGCCCTGACGGCGACGGGCTGCCTGTCCTGGTATTCGACGGTCACCTGTGACTTGCCGTCCGGTCTCAGGTAGTCCAGCGTCCCGTCCTTCCTCACCTCAGAGAGCTTCCGGACGATCCGGTGGGCAAGCATGATGGGCAGAGGCATGAGCTCGGGCGTTTCATTCTTCGCATAACCGAACATCATGCCCTGGTCTCCGGCACCCTCCTTATCCACACCCATCGCTATGTCCGGTGACTGCGCATCGATTGAAGTAAGGACCGCACAGGTCTCATAGTCGAATCCAAAGGAGGCGTCGGTATACCCGATCTCCTTTATGACACCCCTGACGATACTGGGGATATCGGCATAACACTTGGTCGTAATCTCCCCCGCAACGAAAGCCAGCCCGGTGGTTACGAGGGTCTCACAGGCTACCCTTCCCTGCGGATCATCCGCCATGATCGCGTCCAGGATAGCATCGGATATCTGGTCGGAAACCTTATCGGGATGTCCTTCCGTCACCGACTCGGAAGTGAAAAGGTGGTCTTGCTTTGTCATTTCAACCCTCCACAATTTGTCATGTGAAATCTATTTCAGACGAATCGCCGACATTCAGCTTCTTGAACATGCCTTTGACGATCGCATTGTCGCCGATCAGTGATGAATCAAGCAACGCGTCTTCAACCAACGCGTTTTCACCTATGATTGAATTCCTGATGATCGATCCTCTGACCACCGAGCCAACCGCTACGGAAACATGAGGCCCGATCACCGAGGCCTCGATCTTTGCATCTTCCGCCACGTACACAGGGGCAACGATGATGCTCCCGGGAATATCTACCTTAGGACATGCCATCTCAAGCAGCGCCCGGTTCGTCTCAAGGAGCGTCTCCGGTTTGCCGCAATCGAACCAACCTTCCACTTCGAATGCTTTTATTGTGATGCCGTTATCTATCATTAGGTTTAGCGCATCCGTAAGTTGGAACTCGCCCTTGGTCCTTATCCCGGACTTGATGATCGAATCCAGCCCGGAATAGAGTGCGGACGAGTCTTCGATCATGTATACGCCCACCACCGCGAGATTCGACTTGGGCACATCGGGCTTCTCGACCAGGCTGACTATATTGCCGTCCTTGACCTCCACAATACCGAACCGTTGCGGCTCGTCAACCGGCTTTACCCCGATGTAGTTGCCTCCGGAGCCGGCCATGGTGGCCAGATCACCCTTGAATATGCTGTCGCCCAGCATTATGAACACGCGGTCATCACCGACATGCTCCCGGCTGAGGTATATCGCGTGGCCAAGACCAAGTCTCTCACCCTGTTCGACAACATGGACCTTCACGTCGTAGCCGGACCTGACGTATTCGACAATGTCCCGGCCCCTGTACCCGACGATAAGCACTATCTCGCTGATTCCGAGTTTCACTATGTCGTCAAGAATATGACCGAGAATCGGCTTACCCGCGACTCTGAGCAACGGTTTCGGAGTCGTGTGGGTCTGGGGCCTCAGCCGTGTACCCTCACCTGCAACCGGGATTACCGCTTTCATCTATTGTTCCGTCCCTTCCTTCCCGATCCGCACCTTAAGCCCGTCGATCGTAGCTATCGGCGTGGGGTCCACTCCACGCATAAGCGCAAGATAGACGCTTGCATAGTCTCCAAGTAATATCAGTGAAAACACCTGGGTGAGCAAGCTGGAACCCACGCCCCAGAATTCACCACAGAAAGCCCCATGCTCCCGTATCCGATCCTCCAGAAAAGCAAACCTCGGTGATATGCGGGGGTGTTCACCACGCATTCTAAGGATGATCACCCCTCCCTTAATACTCTCGTCATCGATCTCCCATCCCATTATGTCATTGTGGCTCATCTCAGGCTGAAGACCCAAAAACGCCAGTTTCTTCGAGTTCTCGCAGAACTGGTTCTTCCACCTCAGCCCCACCGCGCTCAACTGGTCACTGCAATAGATCAGCGGGGTTTTGTCGAGAAGCTCCCCGGCAATCGCGAGGGCCCGGTTATCGCAGGACTCCCCCTGGCCGTAAGTCTTGTTGAGGTTTCGCAGCGTATCGATGCACTCGGCCAAATCCTGATCCGGGGTCTCGCACAACCCGACGGGACCGGCCAGCGCAAGCAGCGCTCCGAAGGAATACCCGAGCGCCGCCCGGGGAGGATAGCCTTCCGGAAGCCGGACGCACGGCATCGAATGCCTGTCGGCCGCGGCAAGCAACTCACCGCCGGAGGTGATACCTGCGATCGTAGCATTCCTGTCAATCGCATCACCAAGGCAGGCCAGCGCCTCCTCTGTATTACCTGAATACGAGGACACGACAACCAGGGCGTCACTGTCCACAAACCCCGGCAGACTGTAGCCCCTCGAGACCGTGACCGGTATCTTTGATTGCTTAAGAGCATAACTCCGGAGCAGGTCCCCACCCATTGCCGATCCTCCCATGCCTGCAACCACGAGCGCACTCGGTTTCAGTCCGGCCAGCGGTTTCCAGGCCTCGCGCCCAAGATCAAAACCTGTTCTGAGCTGATCCGGAGTGCCTGCTATCTTGCCGAGCATGTCGGATGAATCCAGTTTGAGGGTATCTCCGTCCAGCATCACACGCATCCTCACAGCGGCATGTCGGGTTGTTCCTTGCCAATCCTCTCCATCGCCATCCGGCGCACCTCGGCCGGGCTGGCAATGGTCAGTGCCCGCTCGGCAACCTCCTGGGCGTCCGAGAAGTAAACCGACCTGACCATCTCCTTGATCTCGGGAACGACGTATGGGCTGGCGCTAAGCTCGTCCACGCCCATTCCCAGCAATACAAACGCGCAGACAAGGTCGCTCGACATCTCCCCGCAGAGACCGACCCATATGCCTGATTCCTTGGCAACATCTATGGTCATCTTGATGAACCGGAGCACGGCCGGATGCAGAGGCTCGTACAGGTAGGCAACCTTCTCATTGCCCCTGTCGGCCGCCAGGGCATACTGAATCAGATCATTTGAGCCTATGCTGAAGAAGTCCACATGCTCGGCCAGCTCCCGCGCTATCATAACTGCCGCAGGCGTTTCAACCATTATCCCGACTTCGCAATCACTATCGAATGCATGGCCTTCGGCTTTGAGCTCCGACTTGACTTCATCAAGAACGATGTTGGCTTCAACAAGCTCGTCGAGGTTTGAGATCATTGGATACATGATCTTCACATTTCCCCTTGCACTGGCCCGGAGGATCGCCCTGAGATGCACCTTGAATATGTCCTTCCTGGCAAGGCAGAACCTTATGCCCCGCCAGCCGAGATAAGGATTCATCTCTTTCGGACTTTCAAATGCGGACAGGAACTTGTCACCTCCCAGATCCATTGTTCTTATGATCACCGGGGCCGGACTCACAGCGGCCGCCACCGCCTCGTATATTCGACGCTGTTCATCTTCCGAGGGCAGACCTTCCCTGCCTATATACATGAACTCGGTTCTATAGAGTCCGATGCCCTGGGCACCGTGTTCAAGAACCGATTCAACCTCTTCATGCGATTCGATGTTCGCAGACAACATGACCGGATGGTGGTCGATCGTCACAGCGGGGAGATCCTTGAATCGCAGCAGTCCTTTGGTGAAACTGCTGTAGCGTTCGATCTCCAATGAGTACCTGCTGAGCGTCCCGGATGATGGTGAGATCACGACCTTTCCCCGGTTGCCGTCCACTATCACGAAATCGCCGTCCGCAACACTCCAGGACACGTTCTTCAGACCGACCACGGCGGGAATCTCGAGCGATCTCGCCATTATAGCGGTATGAGACGTCCTGCCGCCTATGTCGGTCCCGAATGCCATCACCCGTTCCTTGCGCATCTGCGCAGTGTCCGCCGGAGAAAGATCATGGGCGATCACAATCACATCGCTATCGAGGTTCAAAAGATCGCCCGGGCTCCTCCTCATTCCGGACAGATTGGACAGGACCCTCCTTCTCACATCCCGAATGTCCCCTGCTCTGTCCTTTATGTATACGTCTCCCTTTTCCCACAGTTCCTTCTCATGCCGCAGGAACACCGAGTTGAAAGCGAACTCGGCGTTATGCCCGTCCTCTATCCTGCCGACCACGTCATCAAGCGACCGCTTGTCCTCGAGAATCATCACGTGCGCATCGAAGATCCGCGCGTAAGACTCACCCATGTCACCCGCAACATCGTTTCTGATTTCTATCAGCTGGCTCTTCGATGCCTCAACCGCCACCATCAGCCGGTCCAGCTCGCTCGCGGTCTCATCCGGTTGGAGACGTCTCTGAGGTACCACCAGTTCCTGCTGTGCCAGCACGACCGCGCTGCCCATGGCAATGCCCGGGGATGCGGCGATACCGTTGAATGTCTGCTCCGTCTTTCCGGCCAAAAGCGCTATTCTCCCTCGTTGAACTTGGCTTCGAACAACCCGACGAGTGCTTTCAGGGCCTCTTTTTCATCCGGCCCATTGGCCAGGATGACCACATCGACGCCCACGGACCCCTCCAGACCCAGCAAACCCAACAGGCTCTTTGCATCAACCTCGATGGAGTCCCGCCGTATGCGAATATCGGACTCATGAGCTGCCGCCATCCTCACAATCAGCACAGCCGCGCTCAGATGAATCCCCTTCATGTTCGTTATAGTAACTGTCTGTTCCACCATCTCAGACCATCTTGCCCCAGAATCGGGCCAAAAGTCAACCGGCCATTACAGCGGGGCCCGCATGCCTGCAGGATGTGTTCCGTCTCATGCAGGCCGTTGGATCTCGGCGTTCCTACTCCATGTCCCTGGGCTCGAAAGCCCGGCTTGCCTGCCCCCTGAGACGATCGATCCATCTTTCATCGAGTGTTTTGGCGGCGTCGTACCCGTAGGATCTCAGGATGTGGCTGAGTGCTATTACCTCCACTATGACGCTGACGCTCTTGCCGGGCACCAGCGGTACTACTATCGATGGAATCCTGACTCCCATTATATCCGTCCGCCCATATTCGAGTCCCGATCTGTCGTAAGACCGTCCCTTCTCCCACTCTCTCAGATTGACTTCCACCTCGATCCGCTTCTGTCTCCGCAGCGCTTTGATACCGAATATGCTGCCTATGTCGACAAGCCCGACCCCCCTCACTTCCATGTAGCTCTGAAGCGGCTCGGTACTCCTGCCTATCAATATCCCCGGAGGCTTCGATATCACACGGACGAGGTCATCCGCAACCAGGCGGTGACCACGCTCGACGAGGTCCAGAGCGCACTCACTCTTACCGATACCGCTTTTGCCCCTGAGGAGTATCCCTATGCTGTACACATCAACAAGGGTACCGTTGATCCCCGTTTCCGCCGCGAGCTCGACTACAAGATAGCTGTTCAGGTCCTGGACGACCTCGGTGGCGGAGATCGGAGTCGACACGACGGGCACCCGGCTTGCTGTTGCGGTTTCGATCAGTGGGTCGGGTAGCCGCCCGCCGTCCGCTACGACGAGGCAAGGCACGTCCTCACGCAGAACACTGCGGAATGACCGGATCCGGTCTTCGCCGGTGAGGCTCTCAAGATACAGGATTTCGATCTCACTGAGCACCTGGATCTGATCGCCTTTGAAACCGGCGTCAAAGCCGGTGAGCCGCAAGCCCGGTCTGGATAAGTCTGAGCGTCTGACAGGCCGGTCGAGTTCGACTGCCGGATTCAGCAGCTCGAGACGGAGAAGGTCTTTGCAGTCCTCGAAGACCTTTGAGAACAGAACCTCTGTGGTCCCCATCCCTATGTGCCCTCGTATTCCTCGGCAACATCCTCGACTTCATCGAATTCATCGGTGATTGCGATCGGGATACCCGGTTTCTTGCCTCTTCTGTCTTTGATCTTATCTTTCTGTTTCTTCACCTGCCGCTCCATCCTCTCCGCAGCTTTCTCAAACGCTGCGTGAAGATCTTCGGCATGGGCCTCGGCGAAGAGGTCGAACCCGGTTCCGTGGAGTTTTATTTCAAATTTGTATATGAATCGTTCGAGGTGCGCGTACACATGACATTCCAGCACCCCTTCGAAGTACTTTCTCAGTTTGGTCAGTCGCTCCTCGATGTGTTCTCTCATGCTGTCGGTCAGTTCAAGTTCACGTGCAGTAATTTCTATGCGCATCTCTTCTGCCTCCTTAGCCTCGCCGCGTTGTAAGCTGCTTTCGCAAGATAGGAGCTACGGGCCTTGGGCCCACAAACCCCCACGAGTCCAAGTTCACGTGCGTAATCTTTGAGCTCGTCGAACACCGCTGGATCGATGTATTCCTGCACCGGTAAGTGCGTCATCGATGGGCGCATGTATTGCCCCACCACGACTATGTCGCAACCGGCGTCCGCCAGATCCTTGAGGGTTGATTTCACCTCCTCGCTTTCCTCACCGAGACCCAGCATCAGACCGGATTTGACAACCAAACCCGGGAATCTGGATTTCACATGATCCAGGATGCCAAGTGACCGGCCGTAGCCGGCCTCATCACGCACCGTAGTGTAAAGTCTCTCGACTGTTTCCAAGTTGTGACCGAGGACGTCGACCCCGGCCGATGCCACCCGTTCCACCGATTCGAGGCTCCCACCGAAATCCGGGATAAGAACCTCCACGGTCGGACTGTCCCCGTCCTCTTTGATCAGACGTACACACTTCGCAAAGTGGTCTGAACCCCCGTCGGGGAGATCATCCCTCGTAACGGAGGTCAGAATCACGTAATCAAGTCCGAGGAGGGAACACGCCTGTTTTACTCTCTCCGGTTCTCCCCCATCCAGTCGCTCGGGCAGTGCAGCAACTACATTACAGAAACCGCAATGTCTCGAACAGTTCCTGCCGAGGATCAAAAAAGTGATTGAGCCCCCCTTGAAACACTCAGCCTTGTTCGGGCATCTGGCCTCAAAACAGATGGTATTCAGCTTCATGGAGGAAACCACAGCGGCCACTTTCTTAAGAGACTGGCCGCCGGGCAGATCCGATTTCAGCCACGATGGAATTCTTCCTGCCATGTTTAATACTGCTTCCTTATCCTGGCCGGAAGTATTTCGAGCTGGTCCCGGTACTTAGCCACGGTCCGGCGGGCTACATTCAGGCCTTCCCGTTTAAGCATGTCGGCGAGCTCCTGATCACTCAGAGGGCGATGCTTGTCTTCCTTCTCGATCGCTTCGGACAGCCTCGCTTTGATCATCTTCGAGGACGCTACTTCGCCGTTATCGGACCTGAGACCCGTCGAGAAGAAGTACTTGAGTTCCAGCACTCCCCTAGGGGTCTGAACATACTTGCTGTTGGTGACCCTGCTCACCGTGGACTCATGCATATCCACCCTCTCGGCGATCTGCTGCAACGTGAGCGGTCTGAGGTGTTCCACGCCCTTGTCGAAGAACTCTCTCTGGACCTCAAGTATGGCCTCCATCACCTTTATCATAGTCCTTCTGCGCTGATCGATAGTCCTTATGAGCCATCTGGCGGAATTCAGCTTTTCCACAACATATTCGCGCTCTTTCTTGGTCCTCGACTTCGCATTCGACAGTATGTCTTTGTATGCGCGACTGATGCGCAGTCGTGGTACGTTCCTGTCATTGAGCTGCACTATATACTCGCCCTCGACGTTCTCAATCACGAGATCGGGTACGATGTAGCGTGGCTCATCGGAAGAGTATCGCGTGCCGGGACGGGGATCGTACTTCGCAATCACATCCGCGGCGGTCTGCACCTCCCCGACGGTCTTGTGGAGCCTGCGTGCCAGGTCCGGGTATCTTTTCTGCAGGAAGTCATCGAGATGATCCTTGACAAGCACCCAGGCAAGACTGTCTTCAAGCGCGTCCTGGGAAAGCTGAATCATCAGACACTCGCGAAGATCTGCGGCACCGATGCCGGGTGGATCGAAGGTCTTGATCAGTGAATGGACCCTGGTGATCACGTCTTCATCCACCGACAGCAAGCGCGCAATCTCTTCGGTTGAGATCGTCAGGAACCCGTTTCTGTCAAGACTCCCTATTATGAACTCCCCGATCTTGATGCTTTCTTCCAGATCCGTGGCGATCCTCAGCTGGGACATGAGATGGTCTTCAAGCGTGTGCTTGACGACCGGAACCCTCTCATAACCTTCCTCGATCTCCTCCCTCTCTCCGGAGGCACGTGAGCCCATCTCGAACCCGTCCTTCAGATAGCGATCCCACTCGATCTCCGCCTCGCTGGCCTTGAACTCCCCTTCGTCCTCACCGTCGTCATCAGGAACCTCTTCTTCCTGGACCTCATCCTCACCGTCTTCAGGCTCTTCGAGCAACGGGTTGACGGTCAACTCTTCCTTGAGTATCTGCTGGAGTTCAAGCGCAGGCACCTGGAGCAGTTTGATAGCCTGCTGCAGCTTGGGCGTCATGACCAGCTTCTGTCTTAGCTCATGCCGCATTTCATGTTTCATGTCCATTCAGATTACCCCCGCCTTACTCAGGTTCAGCCAAGCGAGAATTTCTCGCCGAGATAGGCCTCCCTTGCAACTGGATCATTAGCCAGGTCTTCGGGTTCACCATGTACGAGGATCTTGCCTTCCGCCATGATGTATGAACGATCTGTGATCGAAAGTGTCTCCCTCACATTGTGATCCGTTATGAGCAAACCCAGCCCCTTGTCCCTGAGACCTGCGACAATGGACTGGATGTCCGCAACGGCAATCGGGTCGATTCCCGAAAACGGTTCGTCAAGCAACATGAAGCTGGGACTTGTCACGAGTGCCCTCGCGATTTCCAGCCTCCGGCGCTCGCCGCCCGAGAGCATGAAAGCCTTTGACGTCCTCAGGTGCGTTATACCCAGCTCGTTCATCAGTGCTTCCAGTCTTGTCGCGAGCTCGTCCGCTCTGATGTTCAGGGTCTCGAGGATCGCCTTTATGTTGTCTTCTACGGTCAACTTCCTGAACACGGAAGGTTCCTGCGAGAGATATCCCAGTCCCATCCTCGCCCTCATGTGCATCGGCAGATCCGTTACGTCGGACCCGTCCAGGAAGATGGAACCGCTCTCGGGCCGGACCAGACCCATCATCATGTAGAAGCTGGTCGTCTTTCCGGCGCCGTTCTGACCGAGGAGACCCACGATCTCACCCCGGTTGACCTCGATCGATATTCCGTCGACGACCCGCCGCCCTCTGTAGGACTTGACCAGATTTTCAGTCTTAAGTGCCGTGGCCATTTGGCTGTCCGCCTTCCGCGTCTTGCTGTCCTGCCCTGATCGTTGCCTTCATATCTCTTAAGATGGTGAATGACCCGAGGTCGGGGTCCCCCTTGAAGCCCCAACCCGTCAACACATCCTCGTTTCGTATGACCTTCACCGAGTCATCCGAGGCGATCTGCCTCGTCGCACTGTCCCACGTCAGACTTTGCGACTCAAGCACGACGCCGTCCGATCCTGTAACCACAACGTTACCTCTGGCCTCCATGTCGCCCGAATAACGGTTGATCTTGCCGTAATCCGCAATGAGGACCGACCGCACCTCACCCTGTTCGCTGAAGAAGTTGACTTCGATCACTCGGGCTTCCAGGAGGTTCCTCTTTTCATAGATGTACGCCTTCTCAGCTCTCATGGTCCAGTCCTTCTTGCCCAACGATGTTTCCGTGATCTTGAAGTCGGAGATCACCTGATCGGGGAGCGGTTCGCTGCGCTCCTCAATAAGATCACCGGGCTCCTCCCTCGAGCAGGCACCCGCAACCACGAGACCCGCCAGAATCAGACCGACAACCGGCTTCACGAGTACATATCTGAAAGCACTGATTTCCATCTCTTATGCATCCAGACCCATTGTGACGGCTTCCTGTGTATGAACTCCTCAATTGCCTTGGAGCACTTCTCAACATCGTCCTCAAGTGATGATCCGTTATCCCCGACTGTAACCGGCTCCTTGACCTCGATCCGGTAGTCCCCGTCATCGGTCATCAGCATGGCCATCGGAACAACGGGCGCCCCCATCCTCGAGGCCAGCTTGGTCGGGCCGACAGGGGTCTTCGCGGGGCTGCCGAGAAAATCCACAACAACGCTATCGACCGATGTATCCTGATCGATCAACGCTCCGAGCATCTCACCGCGTTTAAGACACCGCAGAGCCGCCGGCAGGCCTTTCGAACGCTCAACCACCTTGAGCCCCGTGCTGGTCCTCAAGTCCGCAAGGAGGTCGTTGAGCCTCGAGTCCTTCAAATCGGTAGCAAACACGGTCAGAGGATAGCCCATCAGGGAGAAGTAAGCACCCATTAGCTCCCAGTTACCGACATGCCCGGTAAGAGCAACCACACCCTTCCCACGCGCAAGTGCCCCGTCGAGATGCTCCTTACCGGTGATCCCGGTTATCCTCTGTATTGTCTGGGGAGTTGTCTTTCTCATCCTTGCCGTATCGTAAGCAAATCGCCCTAGATTGATGAACGCGGCGCGCGCAATCCTCCTTTTATCTGTATCGGGAGTAGTCGAGCCGTAGACCAGCTCTAAATTCGCCAGTGCAACGCCACGGGATCGGGCCATCAGCCCGTATGCAACCGCCCCCAGCCAGGCGAACAGTGCGGTCCCGACACGTCTCGGTAGTATCTCTGCAAGCCTGACAAGACCGGCTACGGTAATGTACGCCAGGAACCTGCGGAGCTTCCTGAACATCTCTATCTCTATCCTCAACGGGCAGAACCCGTAGCGTCGTGCTTCCTATGTAGATGTTAGACGAGGGGCGTGCCAGTGTCAAGCATATTCTATGCCAGATGTATGATAGATGTCCGACGAGGCTTACGCAATGCCGGTTCTGAGGCAGTCATGCATGTGGATTATTCCGATCGGATAGCCCCTGCCGTCCACGATCATGAGACACGTGATCAGACGTCCGGGATCCGCCTCCATCTTCTGGATGGCCCTCGCCACAAGGGCTTCCCTGTCGATCGTCCTCGGATTTCTGGTCATGACGCTGCCGACCTTGATCTCCCGAATGTCCGTGATATCCTGGTGCCCCATCAAGATCCGCTTTATATCGCCATCGGTTATAATCCCGACGAGTTGGCCCTCATCATCCACGACCCCGGTCATGCCGAGCCGCTTATCGATGATCTCCATCAGGGCGTCCCGCATCGTGGCGGCTTCCCTCACAATCGGCATGGCCTCGCCGGTGTGCATGATGTCACTCACCTTGAGGAGCAACCGCTTGCCCAGGGCCCCACCGGGGTGATGAAAGGCAAAATCCTCCGGCTGAAGACCTCTCACAACGAATATCGAGATCGCCAGCGCGTCTGCCATCGCGAAGGCGCTTGAGGTCGAAGCGGTCGGTGCAAGATCGAACGGGCAGGCTTCCTGTTTCACACTGACGTCGAGGACTATGTCGCTCTCCTTTGCCAGATCGGACGTGATATCACCCGTGAGCGCGATTATCGCAGTCCCCAGCCGCCTGAAGGTGGGAAGCAGGGCCGCCAGTTCTTCGGTCTTCCCGCTCTTTGAGATCGCGATTACGACATCCCTGGCGCTGACCATGCCTACGTCGCCGTGAACGGCCTCAGAGGGATGAAGGAAGAATGCGGTCGTGCCGGTGCTGTTCATCGTCGCTGCAAGTTTCTTGGCAACGAGGCCGCTCTTGCCGATGCCTGTCACAATCACTTTGCCGCCTCGCTCTATGCACGAGGTGATCGCATCGACGGCATCAACGAATTCTTCCCCGAGCCTGGCTTCAAGCCGGGCGATTTCCTCGGCCTCGATCTTTATTACCCCTCTGGCCGTCTCAAGTACCTTGCTACCCAGACCATTGGTGCCCACCCGGCTCTCTCGCTTGCGTCTATGCACGTCGGTCCTCCGGTCACTTATCCTTGATCAAGAGACCAAGCATGGATTCCTGATCGTAGCCGTTGAGTCGTATCGCGTATTCGCAGGCTTCCCTCACCGCACCGGCACCGCCAGGCGACGGCGTAACAAACGCCGCCGCACGCTTGACCTCGTCCCTCGCATTGGCGACCGCAATGGGGTGGCCGATGCTCCCCAGGACTTCAAGATCGGCGAGGTCATCACCGACGAAGGCTATTTCTTCAAACGCGACGCCGTGGCTTTCGGCGAGACCCTTGAGACATGCCAGTTTGTCTTTGACACCCTGGTGGATCTCATCTATTCCCAGCTCTTCACCACGTCTCTTGACGGCCTCACTCGTACGCCCGGTAACGATGAACGGTATTATACCCGCCTTTCTCAAGAGGGTGATTCCCATACCGTCCTGTGCATCGAATCGCTTTATCTCAAGGCCCGAATTACCGTAGTAGATGCCGCCATCGGTGAGTACTCCGTCCACATCCATACCGAACATCCTGATTCCATGCTTGCTCTCGCCCATCACGACCTCGGTTCGAATGTTCTTACGAGCCCGTCTATTGCCGATACCTGCCCAAGCAATGCGTCCGCCTCCGAAAGATCGAGCATGCTGGCGGCATCGCAGTTCCCGCGCGCGGGCTCCGGGTGCGTCTCCAGAAACAGTCCGTCGATACCGCATGCAACCGCCGCCCGGGCAAGAGCCGGTACGAACCTGGGCTCACCACCGGACTCATCCGCACTCGGCTTTCCATAGATCCTTATGGCGTGGGTCACATCGAAAATCACGGGGCATCCCAGTGACTGCATTATGGGTAGTGACCTCATGTCGACCACCAGTCTGCGGTAGCCGAAGCAACTGCCGCGCTCGGTAAGCATGATGCTGTTATTACCGGTGCTCCTTATCTTCGAGACCACGGCACGCATATCCTCAGGCGCAACAAACTGGCCTTTCTTGACATTGACCGGTTTGCCGGTCTCGCCCGCGAGTACGACGAGGCTTGTCTGCTGACTCAGGTAAGCAGGTATCTGGATGACATCAAGCACCTCCGATGCCGGTCCGACCTGCTCGCGGCTGTGAACATCCGAGAGCACAGGTACCCCAATCTGTTCCCGCACCTCGGAGAGAATCCGGAGCCCCTCTTTGATACCCGGACCCCGGTAGAAGGCCACGTCGGATCTGTTGTCTTTCTCGAATGACGATTTGAAAATGAAGTTAAGACCGTGCTTCCCGGCGGAGGCCTTCAGGCTTGCGGCGGTCTCGAGACAGACATCGAGATCCTCTATGACACACGGGCCCCCTATTACGGTGAACCTCTCACCACCCACCTCTATCCCCGATACGTTCACCACAGGCGGGATCATTTCCCGACATCACCTCCGACCAAGAGGCTGTTCCGGGCTTTGTAGGCCTTGGCCGCCCCTATGAACTCTCTGAAGAGCGGATGAGGCCGGCCCGGACGTGACTTAAGCTCGGGATGGAACTGGCATCCCACAAACCACGGGTGATCGACAATCTCGACGATCTCGACGAGGTTCTTATCCGGCGAAGTCCCGCTGACAAACAGCCCCTTCTGGACCATCACCTCGCGGAAGAGGTTGTTGTATTCGTATCTATGTCTGTGCCGTTCGCTCACCGCCCCGCCACCATAGGCGGCGTAGGCCCGCGTTCCTTCCTTTACATCACACGGATAAGCTCCCAGCCTCATGCTCCCGCCCATCTGTGAGACCTGTCTTTGTTCGGGCATGAGATCGATCACGGGATAGGGAGTGGCTGCGTCGAACTCCGAGCTGTTCGCACCGTCGAGCCCGCATACGTTGCGCGCGAACTCAATCACGGCACACTGAAGACCGAGGCATATACCAAAGAAGGGAACCCTGTTTTCTCTGGCATACTTCACGGTCTCGAACTTGCCCTCCGTCCCCCGCTCACCGAAGCCACCGGGAATCAGGATTCCATCGAAGCCGCGCAGTGTCTCCTCAGCCGTCTCCGGAGTGACCTGCTCGGAGGCAATCCACGTCATATTGACTCTGACGTCGTTGGCGATTCCGGCGTGAATGAACGCTTCGTTTATGCTCTTGTACGCATCCAGGAGATCG
Source organism: Candidatus Eiseniibacteriota bacterium (assembly GCA_043810925.1). Classification (GTDB taxonomy): domain Bacteria; phylum Arandabacterota; class Arandabacteria; order Arandabacterales; family Arandabacteraceae; genus Arandabacterum. The sequence goes on along the minus strand of JBDRNT010000037.1, from coordinate 4,723 downwards.
ACATACTTGCCAACGATGCCGATGTCCACTTCGCCTCCGGGACTCTTGATCCTCTCAACGAGTGAAATCCAGTCACTGAGATCGGGTTCGGGACAAGTAAGCCGGAGCATCGAGACGACAAGACTGTCCATCCCGCCCGTATGGAAAACAAGCGGGACTTCGTATACGCTCCCGACATCCCGGGCTTCGATCACGGCCTCCTTTCGGACGTTACAGAAAAGCGCGATCTTCTGGCGCGCCTCCTCCGTAAGATGCCGCTGAGTCCGGCACAAAAGGATGTCCGGCTGGATACCGATCTCCCTGAGCTCGCGGACGCTGTGCTGTGTGGGCTTGGTCTTGAGTTCCCCGGCTGCCTCAATGAAAGGGACGAGCGTCAAGTGGACAAAGACGGTGTTGTTCCTGCCCATCTCGAGTCTCATCTGTCTTATGGATTCGAGGAACGGCAGGCTCTCGATGTCGCCCACCGTACCGCCTATTTCGGTGATGCAGATGTCGATATTCTGGCTCTCGCCGACCTTCTTTATTCTCGCCTTTATCTCATTGGTAACATGCGGTATCACCTGCACCGTACGGCCGAGATAATCGCCTCTGCGTTCGCGTGAAATAACCGAATCGTAGATCTGGCCGGCCGTCACATTGTGGTTGCTGGACAGGTCTTCATCGAGAAAGCGTTCGTAGTGACCGAGATCGAGATCGGTCTCGGCCCCATCATCGGTGACAAAGACCTCACCGTGCTGAAACGGGCTCATCGTGCCGGGATCGACATTGAGGTAGGGATCCAGCTTCTGTATCGTGACTCTTAGGCCCCGCCGCTTGAGCAACATGCCCAGGGACGTGGCGGCAATGCCCTTTCCCAGGGAGGAAACGACCCCACCGGTAACAAAGACATATTTCGCCATTACACCCCGTCTCCCATACGCATCGCAGCTTCAATACATGCGATGTCCGAGGGCACGTCTACGCAGGGGCCTACCTTTCCAACGACACCCACCCTGATCGCGATACCAAGCCAGAGGGCTCGAAGCTGCTCGAGTGACTCGAGCTCTTCGAGCTCACACACACCGGCTTCTGCGAGCTTCTCCAGAGTGGATCGCGTGTAACCGTATATGCCAATGTGTCTGTAGTACGTTGACGAGTCTAAATCCACATCGACTCCCCGATCAAGGTATTTTCTGGGAAAAGGAATTGTGGACCGGGAAAACATCAGCGCGTGGCCGTCCTTGCCTACGACAACTCTCGCCAGGTGCTGATCGAGGAGCTCATCCCTCGTCCTGATCCTGGCTACAAGCGTACTCATGCTCGCCCCGTCGAGAAGCAGCCGGGCGCACATGTCTATGTGGTCGGCATCCACCAGGGGTTCGTCACCCTGTATGTTGACATAGTTGGGAGCTTCAAGGCGCCCGGCAACCTCGGCGGTCCTGTCGGTACCGGTCCGGTGGCCGGCCGAGGTCATCACCGCCGTGCCGCCGAAGTCTTTTACGGCGCGCTCTATTCGCTCATCGTCGGTCGCAACCACAACCCGGGAAAGCAGTGAAGCCTTTGAGGAGCGCTCGTAGACATGCTGGATCATGGGCCTGCCGGCGATCAGGGCGAGAGGTTTGCCGGGAAAGCGTGTTGAGCCGTATCGAGCAGGGATGACTCCTATTACGGCTTCCTTATCAGGCACCTATTCCGTATTCCTTCTTGCCTTTCTCGTAGAGATCGTCACCCGATGCATCAATTGCCACGATGGCGGGAAAGTCCTTGACTTCCATCCGCCGTATCGCCTCTGCACCGAGTTCAGGATAGGCGATCACATCCACCTTTGTGATTGACTTTGAAATCAGCGCTCCCGCGCCGCCCACGGCTGCGAAGTAGACCGCGCCGTGTTTCTTCATAGCGTCCTTGACGCCTTGAGACCTGGGCCCTTTGCCTATCATGCCCTTGAGTCCGTGGGCGATGAGGATCGGTGAATAAGCATCCATCCGTCCTGAGGTTGTAGGCCCTGCGGCCCCAACGACGTTTCCGGGTTTGGCCGGTGTCGGGCCCACGAAGTAGATCGCCTGCCCCGGCAGGTCAAACGGCAGGTCCTTGCCGCTTTCTATGAGATCTACCAGTTTCTTGTGTGCGGCATCCCGCGCCGAGTAAATGACGCCGGTTATCGCCACCTTGTCACCTATCTTCAGGGTCTTGACAACCTCGTCGGTCAGCGGTGCCGCGATATGCTTGACTTGTGCCATCATAATCCTCCAGGCTTCTTATATCACTCTCTCGCCATGGCGTGAGGCATGGCAGTTTATGTTGACTGCAGAAGGCAGCGATGCGATGTGGCAGGGATAAGTCTCCACATGGACATCGAGCGCCGTCACCCTGCCGCCAAGACCCTGAGGGCCCACTCCGGACTCATTGACCCGCCTGAGGATCTCTTCCTCGACTTCAGCATAGAATGGATCCGGATGACGCTCGCCGAGGGGCTTTAAGAGCGCCTTCTTTGCAAGGAAAGCACACTTCTCAAACGTGCCCCCTATACCCACACCGACAACCACTGGTGGACAGGGATTACCACCTGAGGCAATGACCTTGTCGACGACGAAGTTCTTAACGCCCTCGATACCGTCGGCGGGCTTGAGCATACAGACGCCGCTCATGTTCTCACTGCCGCCGCCCTTGGGAGCCAGTGTCACCTTGACTTTGTCCCCGGGGACGATGGAAAGGTGCACGACCGGCGGTGTGTTGTCCCCGGTATTCACCCGCTTTATCGGATCGGAGAGAATCGATTTTCTTAAGTAGCCTTCGGTGTAACCTCGCTTGACGCCATCGGCAAGCGCATCGCTGAGGTCGCCGCCCACAAGATGCACATCCTGCCCGAGATCAAGGAAGATCACCGTAAAGCCGGTGTCCTGACAGATCGGGATCATCTCCTTGCGGGCAATCTCTGCATTCTCAAGTAACATCGAGATTATCTCCTTGCCCGTCGGAGACTCTTCAACATCAAGCATCTTCTTGATATATTCGGTCTCCCGCTCACCCAGCTCGCAGTTCGTTGAGATCGAGAGATCCCGTACGGCATCACCGATCTGCTTGACATCAACCTCTCTCATGCATCAATCCTCCATCCTTAGGAAAGATAGGTTAGAGTTCGTGCTCAAGAACAATGATTCGTCTGGCGCCGAGATCGTCCTTTGTGATCTCGATCTCGCTCGTTCCGGGCCTCTCATGCTTTCCGGCAAGCGATAGGAAATTGTCAACAGGCTCTATGGGAAATCCGAGTGATTCGGTCTTAAAATGCATCGGGATCGTTACGGCCGGTGAAAGCGCTTTCATCACGTTAAGCGCTTCCTTCGGCCCGATCGTATAGAAACCGCCAACGGGGATCAAGAGCACATCAACCTTACCTATCGAACCCAGTTCGTCGGCGGAGAGCGTGTGGCCGAGGTCCCCCAGGTGGCAGACTCTCAGCCCATCGACATCGATTACGAATATGACGTTGGGTCCGCGTTCCTTGCCCTTCGTCTCGTCATGGTAGGTCTTGACACCCGTTATCGTGAGACCGTTGACATCGTGCTTACCCGTCGTGGTGACGCACTCGAATCCTTCGGGAAGGCCTTCAAGACAGAAGTGATCTTCGTGGTCGTGACTGGCGGTGACGATTTCCACCGTCTCGCGGATGGGTTCATAGCCGACGGCTCCGCCGTAGCTGCCGCTCTCGTAGGGGTCGGTGAGAATCCTGGTTCCGGAGTCCGAGGTCAGAACAAAGGCAGAATGGCCGAGCCATCTTATCTTCATATCTCCACCTCCCAGGTGAGCCGGCACAAACTGGAACAAAAAGCAAACCGGAAGCGCTTATCCGAAACAAGTTAGGAACAGCCGTAAGGAACTACCTAGGCGTACACACTGACTTTCTTCTTGCTCTTTCCCTGCCGCTCGAATGCAACCTTACCCTTTACGAGAGCAAAAAGAGTCTTGTCCTTTCCCATTCCGACATTCTCACCGGGAAGAAATCTCGTGCCCCTCTGCCGCATGATTATCGTGCCGGCATTTATCTCCTGCCCCGAGTGACTCTTGATCCCGAGTCGCTGGGAGTTGCTGTCACGCCCGTTGCGGGAGCTTCCGACACCTTTCTTGTGAGCCATAACCCCTGAAACCTCCTCAGACCACGATCTCGGATATCTTGATCTCAGTATAGTCTTGCCTGTGGCCTCGCTTCCGTCTGTAGAACTTACGCCTCTTGTACTTGCCCACCATCACCTTCTTTGCCTTGCCATGGGCCACAACATCGGCGACGACCCTGGCACCCTCAACCGTGGGAGTACCTACGTGGACGTCTCCGTTCGATCGCACGGCCAAGACACGGTCGAAAGTCACCTTCGAGCCCACCTCCGCTTCAAGAAGCGGCACCCTGACGTGCTCCTCAGGCGCGACCTTAAGTTGTTTACCGCCAACATCGATTATTGCGTACATAGACCTCTCCTGACATACTCTACTAGTTTCCTATCTAATCAGACTACCCCCCTCCTGTCAAGAGCAAAGATGGGGTCAGGCTTTGAATTCTTGAATTCCGGATATAGAGGTGTAGCGCCCGGCCTCCGTGCCCAACGGCCCTTGGGGTCACCCATTAAGAGGCACCTGTCAATAGGGCATACGCCGCCCTCGGGGTGGGGTGATCTCACCCCTTATAACTGAGTGATCAGCGTCCAGCCATTGCCGGGACTTCGCAGGTTTTGGTGTCAGTGTTTCACTGCAC
>JBDRNT010000036.1:0-86001 GCA_043810925.1 Candidatus Eiseniibacteriota bacterium | reverse complement strand
AGCTAAAAAGCTGACATCTTGGGGTCTGACCCCAACTTCTGCGACTTTTTTAGCTCTGACCCCAGCAATTGCAGCTTTTTTAGCTCTGACCCCACGGGAAGTTTAGACGATTCTGGAGATTTCGTCGGACTTAAGCGGTGGAAAAGCAATGGGTTTGCCGTTGCGGAAAAGCGCTGCCTTCTTCCCTTCCATACGGCCTATCTCGGTACATTCGATACCCAGGTTTCGTATGGCGCGCGTGACAGGGGCCACACTTCTTGGTGAAACAACAATGAGAAGCGAACCCGATGCAATGAGACCAAAGGGATCGAGATCAAAATGCTCGCAGATAAGCCGGGTCTCATCATAAACGGGCACGCTGTCCAGATCGACCCTAAAACCGATGCCGGTGGCGAAGCTGAGTTCCTTCAGACCCCACAGGAGCCCGCCCTCTGTGGGGTCGTGCATCGCGTGGATACGGGCGGTCTTGACCGCCGAGAGCGCCTCCCTCACTACGCTGATGCCCGGTGAGAAGAGGAGTTTGCGCGCCCTGGCGGACCGGGTACGACCCAGAACACGATCCACCACCCGCCGTTTCTCTCTCGCGATGATCGCGGTCCCTTCCACGGCGAGACGCTTGGTAAGCAGAATCCTGTCGCCCTGTCTGGCACGTTCTGGCCGTACAAGGTCGCGCTTTGATACAGTACCCATCATCGCGCCGACGACCACGGTCTGCTTTACGGCGGAAGTAACTTCAGTGTGTCCCCCGCAAAGGCGGATGCCAAGACCGACGCAGGTGCTGTCGAGATCCCGGAAGATGCCGCTTAGGACCCGCTTACCGGTGCCGGGTGGCACAAGGGCTGTCGCCAGAAACCATCTCGGCGTGGCCCCCATGGTTGCAACGTCGTTGGCATTTACGTTTACGGCGTAGTAACCGATGTGCTCCGTCGTGAAGGTTATGGGATCGGTGGATGCCACTACGATGGTACGATCCACGCTTGCAGCGAAGGCATCCTCACCGACCTCGGGGCCGATCACGACCTCTTTCCCGGGCCTGGTCAGCTTCGAGAGAAGCTCCGTGAGAAGTCCGTGAGGGATCTTTCCCTCAATGCGTTCATCCATGCTATTTTTCATCTGCGAGCTTGATCTCAAAGATAAGTCCCGAATCGTCCGGACACGAAGCGCAGGTCACATGACGATGGCTCTCCCAGAAGAACTCACCGCCGCACTGAAGGGCAAATACCATCGGGAAGATCGCATCAAACGCCGATGTACACATCCCCTCAGGGGTGAGTTCGCCGATGGTGAACGAGTCCCCTACCTTGTGAAACCCCTGGTTGCACTCGCCGCTTGTTACAGTCGCGCCTACCTTCTTCATGCCGAACCTCCTTGCCTCCACGTCGGGCTAATCTCCGGCTATCTCTTTCTCTTCTATGAATGTCTTGTCTTTCCAGCCTCCCCGTCTGAAGATAAGATAGATGAGAATGGCTCTCCCGATCCAATCGAAAAGTGTACCGTACCAGATGCCCTTGAGGCCAAGACCGAATCGGATTCCCAGCAGATAAACAAGCGGGAGCCTGAAGAGGAATGTCCCCACAAGGGCGACCAGCATCGGGCTCCGGGTGTCTCCGGCACCCCTGAGGGCCCCGGCGTAGGTGAAGAGAACTCCCAGCGCCGGCAGTTCAAGCGCGCCGATCACGAGGCATGTGAGTGCGAGCCCCTCGACGTCTGCTCCCGGCATGAATATGCCGACAGCCCACTTTCTTATGAGTATAAGGATCACGGTCATCGATGACATAACCAGGACAGAGAATTGCATCGTCGTCTTCACGCTCGCCATCGCGCGCTTTATATCTCGCCGGCCGACGGCCTGTCCGACCAGGGTGGTTGCCGCTATGGTGAAGCCGAAACCAACGGTGAGTGACACCGACTCGAGCCTGAGCGCAATCTGGTTGGCAGCCAGGACGATCGTACCCAGTGCGGAGACCATCCGCATGTAGAAAACGAAACCCATCCGCATGACCATGCGTTCGACCGCAACAGGAAATGCAAGTACTGTGATCCGTTTGAGAAGTTCCCGGTCGGGCATGAATGCGCCCAGCTTAAGTCTTACGCCATCAAACCCGGTTGAGAGCTTCGCCGAGATCATGATAGCATTGAGGCCATAAGCCACGATCGTACCGAGGGCGGCCCCGGTAACACCCAGCACCGGAAAACCCAGCCGGCCGAAGATGAGACACCAGCTCAAGAGAACCTTGATGACGCTTGATATGAGGGTGAAGACCATGGGTGTCCGCGTATCACCCACCCCTTTAAGCACACCACCACCCGCGATCGCAATGGCATAGAGAGGTGAGGCAAGGAGATGAAGCCGCATGTAGATGAGACCCTGCTGCTTTACAACTCCATCGGTCCCCATAACCGACATGGCATAGGATGCGACCAGAACACCCACACCCCCCGATATCACACCCAGGATCACGGCAAGCAACACCGACTGGGCCGCGCCGCGCCTGGCCAGATCCATGTTACGCGCACCAACGGCCTGCGCGACAACAGTCGTCGATGCGATTGCGACCGAATGAAAGACCTCATAGAAGACACGAAAGACCGTGACCGCGACACCGACACCTGCAATCACCTCGGTCCCCAGCCTGGCCAGGAAGATGATATCCGCAAAGACCATACTTGTTATGATCAGAAACTCGACACTTGCAGGCCACGCAATACCGAGGACGCTTGAGCGGAGGCCCGGTTCTCTGCTCACCACTGGCCTTCAGTCAGCACTAATATGCGGGCCGTAACCGTCATCGCCAACCTCCCTGTCTTGACTATACCATCGGTTGTGGTCGACCCGTTAGAGAAAAGTGTGAAGATACGCGGGTCGGCTGGCCGAGCTGGAGGGGGTTGACATAGCCGGGCGGGCGTGGTTCAATTCTCGAACGTAAAACGCTTAATTTCAAGACCTGACCCCAGGAGGTGGCAGTGGTGAAAGACACACTTAAGAATGTTCTGGATGATATCAGAAAGAGTGTTGACTATGCTGATGCACGGCTCGTCACCACACGAGGCGAGCGAGTCATGGTGAAGAACGGTTCGGTTGACTCGATCAGCGACAACACTTCGAAGGGTTTCGGGATAAGGGTTATTGTCGACGGATGCTGGGGCTTCTCAAGCAGTTCGACTCCCGGCGAAAACGAAGCCGCCCGGGTTGCCGAAGAAGCGATAGAGATCGCCAGAGCGACCAAACTCATGAAGAAATGGGATATCGTCTTAAGCGATGAAGAAGCCAGGGTGGACACTTACAAGACCAGGATAGCCAGCGATCCTTTTCGAGTCTCACTCGATGAAAAGATCAAGGTCTTGCTCGAAGCCGACCGTATAATGAGACGCAATCCGGCTATCAAGGTGGCCGAGGGCTCCATGCAGTTCTACCGGATCGACAAGGTCTTCCTCAGTACCGAAGGGGCGGACATCGAACAGACGATCTTCGAAAGCGGCGGCGGCATTTCAGCAACGGCAATCGGCAACGACGACGTCCAGAAACGATCGTACCCGTCTTCGTGGGGAGATACCGCAACGAGGGGATACGAGTTCGTCAGGGACTTGAACCTCCCGGACAATGCCGAGAAGACCGCGGATGAGGCTGCGGGACTTCTTAAGGCGGCCGAATGCCCCACGGGTGAGATGACGCTCATAATCGGCGGTTCACAGCTCGCCCTTCAGATCCACGAATCGTGCGGGCATCCGACCGAGCTCGACCGTGTGTTCGGTACCGAGGCCAGTTTCGCGGGTACAAGTTTTCTCACCGTGGAAAAGATGGGTGACTTCAAATACGGTTCGGAGCACGTATCGATATTCCAGGATGCAACCTGTGAGGGTGGTCTGGGGACCTTCGGCTACGATGATGAAGGCGTTCCGGCACAGCGCACAGCTGTAGTAGACAGGGGCGAGTTCGTGGGATATCTCACCTCACGCGAGACGGCTTCGAAGCTCAACCAGAAAAGCAATGCCTGCATGCGGGCGGATGGATGGAACAGAATCCCGCTGATAAGAATGACAAACATAAACCTCGAACCCGGTCAATGGGATTACGAGGAGCTGATACGCGACACCAGGGACGGTATTCTGATGGATTCGAACAAGAGCTGGAGCATCGATGATAAGAGACTCAACTTCCAGTTCGGTACCGAGATGGCCTGGAGAATCAAGGACGGAAAGATCGGCGAACCTATCAAGAACGCGGTCTATACCGGTATCACCCCGGAGTTCTGGGCATCATGCGATGCCGTGTGCGCTGAGAAATACTGGCACATATGGGGAATCCCGAACTGTGGCAAGGGTGAGCCCATGCAGGTGGCCCACGTCGCACACGGGGCCGCTCCGGCAAGATTCAGAAAAGTAAGGGTGGGGGTGTAACATGCTAGGCGAATCCAAAGCACTGGATACACTGAAGAGACTGGTCTCCATGGTTGAAGCGGAGCAGGCCGAGGCGATCCTCCTGGCAAGATCAAGCGGACTCACTCGCTTTGCGAACTCCACTATCCATCAGAACGTGTTCGAACGTGACAATGAAATCTACCTCAGGGTCGCGAAGGGTAAGCGCATAGGCGTAGCGGCGTCAAACATTACGGATGATGATTCCCTGAAGCGGCTTGCAGCGCGGGCCGAGGAGATAGCCGAGTCGCAGGTTCCCAACCCGGACTTCGATGCGTTCGTGCGCTCTCCCAGGGCAAAACAGGTTGCCGCGTTCAGCCGGGCAACCGAGGAATGCAGCGCCCGGCGAAGGGCTGAGAATGTCAAGGCCGTGATCGAAGAGGCCGACAAACTCGACTTCCTCGCTGCCGGATCGCATTCCACTTCGGCCAAAGAAATTGCCTTCGTCAACTCCTACGGCACTACCCAGTACCATAAGCACACGGCGGTCTTCATGAACACAGTGGTCATGGCGCCGACGAGTTCCGGCTATGCCGACCGCTCCTCTATCGACATCTCGGACCTGGATCCCAAGGGGTTGGCCGAAGAGGCCGTCAAGGTATGCGCGGACAGCCAGAACCCGAAGGACCTCGAAGAGGGCCGCTACGACGTTGTGATCTCACCCTATGCCCTGGATTCCTTGATGGGCTGGCTCGGCTATATCGGCTTTGGCGCCGACACCTTCCAGGAAGAGCGGAGCTTCATGTCGGGCAGGATCGGCGAGCAGATAATGGGCGAGAATATCTCCATCTGGGATGACGGATGCGACCCACGCGGACTCCCGTTCCCCTTTGACTTTGAGGGTGTACCCAAACAGCGGGTAGACCTCATCAAAAACGGTGTCGCAAGAAACGTCGTTTACAATTCAATCACCGCCCGTAAGGAGGGCAAAGCCTCGACCGGGCATGCACTTCCACCAGGCGAGGAGATCTCCGCACTTCCGCTCAACATTTTCTTCTCAACAGGTGACAGCAGCGAGGCCGAGATGGTCGAGTCACTCGAGCGGGGGCTCCTCGTTAAGAGGTTCCACTATGTGAACGGGTTTCTTGAACCCAGACAGGCGCTCTTTACGGGTATGACAAGGGACGGGACCTTCTTCGTCGAAAACGGCAGGATAAGACATCCGGTCAAGAATCTCAGGTTCACCCACAGCATGCTTGACGCTTTTTCAAACGTGGAGATGATCTCGAAAGAAGCGAAGCTCCAGATCTCAGACTGGTTCGGGGCAAGTGTCGTACCGGCTCTTAAGATAAAGGGCTTCAACTTCAGCGGTAAGACCGAGTTCTGAGTCTATCTCAGAAGAACAATGTCGTTGCTCTGTTTGCAGCAAGCTATAGAGAACCGCCCCCACTTGTGGACGTACCCTGTTGCTGAGACGCAGTGAGCATTCCGGGAATGCAGAGGAGCAGTGCAAGATAGCAGACCATCCCGATCATCAGGCTCGTTGAGATACCGAAGTAGATCGAAACGAACACGGCGATCGCAGACGACAGTACGCTGAAGACCCCATTGAGTGCCCAGTACCACGGCGTCTGGCTTGCCTTCGCCGTTCTCACCAGCCGCATACCCGTGGGAAAAGCGAAGCCCATAAGGACTCCCAGCGGAATAAGAAGCGCCACCGTCGCCGGGATTCTGGATGCCATGGGGGATGATACCATATGTGATGCCATAGCAGGCAGGATGAATCTGACAGCAGTTACAGCAAGTCCTATCATGACGGGATAGACAAAGACCCAGGGCCGGCGAGTGAGCGGCAGGCGTTCGCTGAGCATACTTCCTGCCCCCGCGCTGGCAATTATGGTGAACAATAGGATAGCGAGAGCATATATAGGATGACCAAGGAAAACCGACAGTCTCTGGATCAGCGCAATCTCGACGAACATGAATCCCGCACCAATAAGACAGAAGTAGGCTGCCCCGGACCAGAGAACCTGCCTCCCTCCCACCACACTTCTCCCACCTTGTGTGCCCAGGGAAAGCGGGACAATGATTGTCACAACACTCAGCAAGATCAGGACCAGGATGAGCCTCGAAAGGGTGCGTGACGCAATGAGATTCCCTCTCAACGCACCCGCGTCCAACACCAGGGTCCGCGACGGATCTATGAAAGGCATATCTTCGGTTGATAACCAGATGGAGGCAAACACGTGTTTGAGCCTCAACATGTTGAAGAAATACGGGCTGTCGTCGGTAGGAGGCATGTAGTTAAGCGGCCATTCGCTGATCGCTCTCTCCAGTTCAGGCATGGAAGCCGCCGTGACTATGCTCTTCAAGACGAGGTTGGTGGGATCACGGCGGGGATGTATCACCAGCTGGAATCCCATATCAGAGCAACTTCGTTCAAGGGCATCGATATCAGTGTCCTCGAATGGCCTTTTGCTCATGAGCAGCGTCGCGATCCGGCGACCGGTGACCATGGCAATATGATCCGACGGCTTGGTGACACCCGACTCGAGAAGTGTACCGACTGCAAGGCTAACGATCCGGCCGGCCTCACCAAGGTCCCTCGGATTATACCATCTCGCTACCGTGAAGATGCCGTCGTCCGTAAGATGATCGACACAGATCTTCCAGGCCTCAACTGTGTAAAGGGCGTTCTCGGAAAGGGAGAAGGCGCCCGCACCCGTTGCTGCCCAAGTATCTGTCATTGACATCTGTATAACGGAGTAACTATCTTCACTCCGCGAAAGGTGACTCCTAGCCTCGTCAACGACCAGATCGACCTCATTCCGATCGGCTATGCCCGCGAACTCCCTGAACCGGCCCTTAAGAAGTCCTATGAAGATCGGATTGATCTCAACGCCGACAATCCTCTCTTGGCCGAACAGTATCGCGCTCTGTATGTCCTTTCCCGCACCGACACCTATTATATAGGCGCTGCCCCCCGGACGGAGGTGATAAGCGACGTTGGCAATATCATAACGAAGGTAGTCTATATCTTCCAGCGACGCGAATCGCCCCAGTATCGTGCCGGCAGCTCCATCCATGCTCATCCTATACATAGGTAGCTTCAGGTCTTCGGGAGCACTGGGACTTCCCCCAAGGATTCGGGGGCGGCCTTCTGAGCGCGCCCGGACAACAACCCGTGAAAACGAGTTCCATTCCTCTATTAGTATGTTGTTGAAATCCTGCACTCTGCCTTTGACCACAGCAAGCCGCATTCCGTAAGGAGTAACAGCTCCAAGGACAACAAGAAACGTGAGGACTGTAAGGATACACACGGACAAACCACGAGTCCTTCGGGACGAGCCCATCCAGCCGAACCCCAAAGCCGCCAGAACACCTATCAAGCCCCCCGCAATGACAACGCCGGGGGCGTCAAGAATCCCAAGCGCGCCCAGAACGAACAGGCAACCGAGTGAAGCGCCAGCCAGGTCAGCGGCATACAACTTCCCTATGGGTAATCTATACCTGGTAAGCACTGCGGTTATCGCGATCCCCGAAAAATAGAAGGGCAGCATACAGACGAATGCGACAAGCAGTATGGCATAGAGCCCCATTATAGATCCCTCGATGTGCATGGGGGTCAGACAGAGTACGATGAGGCTGAAGGGGATCGCAAGTGAGAAGCCCAAGCAGGCCTTGGCCGTGCTATCGTCCAGGCGCTCCCGGCTGAACCACTCCTGCCGGAGATACACGGTTACGGCCCCGGCCGTCATCCCGAGCATCGCCGTCGAGACCGCAAAAAAGGCAAGGTGATACCAGGTGACGACACTCAGTATCCGTGTGAGCACAATCTCAAACACAAGTGTAGCAAATGCGATGAGGAACATACCTAGATAGATATGTGCCCCGCTGGTTTCGGCCCGGCTTGATGTATTGCCCATGTGCGGTGGATTCTCCTCAAGCACGCCTTGCCCGACGCGACTTCTCCAGTCTCCGCCTAGAGAAAGCGGTGGTCAAGATAGCATTTGAGGCGATCGGCTGTCAATAACACCAGGCTGTCCTTATAGAGTAGGAGACTGGCGCCGTGGCTTCAGGTTCCGGGTGGCTTTCCCTTGTCCCTTTCGGGCAAGGCCTCAATCCCGGCTACCATACCCGGTTTCCAACTTCCCCCCCCATCGAACCGTACGTGAGGTTTTCCCTCATACGGCTCTCCTGTGGGAATTCAGGGTCATGTCCACTGCCAACGCACTCGGTAATCGGACCAGAGACCTAACTCGGCATACAGGTAGGCGTAGCCGTAGCGTTTCCAACCTCGTCCATACCTGTGCTGTTGCCTCTGTAACACCCGGCGTAACCTCGTCTCTACATACCACCTCACGTCGTGGAATACACATGAGGCATTGCTGACACTGAAGTAGCTGACCCAACCGCGCAGTATACGATTCGTGCGATCAATCTGCTCCGCTACCGTCACTGGATTCGTAGGGTGCATCACTCCACGTATCCGTTCCCGAAGTCGCTTCTGCGATCTCTTCGACGGATGGTAAAGTGTCACCTTCTTGGTTCGCTCCCTATTCCACACCCGCCTGAAGGTGAAACCCAAGAAGTCGAATATCTCCTTCTCAGCATTCACCACCCGGCTCTTCTCCTCACTTAGCTCCAACTCTAACTCCTCCAGCATCTCGCGAAGCCGATCCATCGCCCAACATGCGTCCTTGTCCGTCAATAGCACAAGATCATCTGCATAGCGCACCATCTGCACGTTAGGCCCTGACCGCTTCGTATAGCCCCGCCGCTCCCATGTCGCATCTACAGTGTGTAGATAGATGTTCGCCAACAGGGGTGAGATCACTCCTCCCTGGGGTGTCCCTCTGCTCGGCTTCCACCTGCGCCCATCTTCCTCTACCGCACACTCCAACCACACCTTGATTAGCCCAAGGACCTTTCGGTCTACTACTCTCCGGGCTACCATTCCCATTAACTTCCCGTGCGGGATTGAGTCGAAATAGGCCCTGATGTCTACGTCACAGACCTTGGTCAACCCCCAGTTCAGGTACTTCACCACCTCCCCCGCTGCCTGTTGAGCACTGCGTCCTGGTCGATACCCCCAAACTCGCATCCCGGAAATCCGCCTCAAAGATAGGCTCTATCACTATCAGTAAGGCTTGCTGTACCACGCGATCTCGTATGCAGGGTATCCCCAATGGGCGCTTGTGCCCGTCCGGCTTAGGGATGTACGTCCGCTTCACCGCTCGCGGCCTGTAAGTCCCGCCTCGGAGCTCCTCGCCAAGCTCACGGAGAAACCCCTCTACGCCTCGCTTCTCTACGGCTTCAATGCTCTCACCATCCACACCGGGTGACCCGCCATTCTCGCGTATTCGGCACCAGGCCTCCTCAAGGATGTCTTGGCGATACACCTTGTCATAGAGTGCATAGAAACGGAACTCAGGCTCGGCCTTGGCTTTGGCCCATAGCCTCCTCTGAAGGTCCTGAATCTTTCTCCCGACGCTTACTAGCTCTCGCAATGCGTCTCTCCCGACCTTCTTCGGAAAACACCCACAGCAGGAGCCCTTCCCTACTCCGGAGTTATGTTGTCTCCGGCATCTACGGTACTATGACTCCGTCCGACTCCCTACCGGACTCTTCAGGCTTTCGGCTACTGCCTTATACCAGAAGTCTACTCTCTGCATACAAAGCAGAGGCCCGGAAGGGCCTCCCCAGTTGACACGTTCACTTTCCCGGCATGTCGCCCCTGATACCCCGGAGGAGCCTCGGGCGTCTGCCTGTCCCATCTTCCCAAGGTATTGGCTTCCCCGCTCAGATACCGGGTCGCCCTCCTCAATCTGGTCTTTACGAGGCTACTTCTAGGTTCACACGCGTTACAACCTGCCGGTTCGCGTCACCCCCTTAAAGAGGCTTTGTCGGGCCGCTTAGATGGAAAGCGTTACCACCTTCCACCCGGCCCCACGCTACGGGGCTGACAAGCATTTTACCCCGGTCGGCACCTTTCAGCCGACTAGTAGAACGTGCCCTTACCTGGGCACTCACCTGAGGATGACCAGTTTACGGCTCGTGGAGGACTCGCCGTAGCGGAGCGAGTAGAAATAGACTCCGCTCGGAAGATAGTGACCGCTCTCGGCCCTGCCGTCCCAGTAAACGGTGTGGTGCCCTTGCTGCTTCATCCCTCTCACAAGCGATCTCACCTCCTGGCCGAGTACGTCTACGATCACCAACTCGGCGAAGCAATCGCTTCTCAAGGCGAATTCGATGCGTGTTCTCAGGCTGAAGGGATTCGGGTAGCTTCTGAGAGACGGGGCTGGATCGGAAGCGTTATTGCTGTCAAACGGATCGACTCCGCCTGTGACTCCACAGCTTGACCGCTGCGCGTATATATCCTCATCTCCGTCCCGGTCTGAATGGAAAGCGATCCACATCCCTCCGTCAGACACCTGGGCAACCGACGGCCGCTCATTGGCGGACTGATCGCTATGGAGCACGGCCTCGTCGGACCAGATGCCGTCAGAGCGGATCATGTAGCATACATTTGGAGCCTTCTCGTAGGCAACCCAGATACGACCATCCGACGTCCGGGTGATTGTCGGATATCGCTCATCTTCAGGGGAGTCTGTCAGTCTCATATCATCCGACCATGAGTCTCCGTCAAGAGTCTTGTAGTAGATCTCGAAGTTCCCGTCGCTGTCTGTGGACCACACCAGCCAGAGATCTCCGCTTTCGGCCTGCATGATCTCGGGGTCACAGTCCTGGGAGCAGTTGTCTGTCAGTCGAGTTTCGGTGGACCAGGAACCTCCATCGCGTATCATATAGTAGATCTCGAAGTCCGTATCCTCTCTGTCTGAACTCCACACCAGCCACGTGAGACTATCGGAAGTCCAGGCGAGCGATGGATCAAGGTCCTCACCTGGATTCTGAGTCAGATTGATCTCTTCAGACCACCACAGACCATTGTACGTCTTTGAGTAAATCTCAGAGTCGCCACTCCGCTCTGAATGCCAGGCTACCCGGGTGTTTCCATTAGGCCCTTCGGCTATCGCGGGACTTAGATCGTCCCCGGCGGCATTTGTAAGCCGCAGAGCACTGCTCCAGCTCTCTCCATCATCAGATGAAGTCTTGTAGTAGAGTTCAGGATTTCCATCTCTCATAGAGGACCAGACAAGCCAGGTATCAGCGTATGTCTGGGCAAGCGAGGGACACGCGTCATCAGCAGGATCGATGGTTAAGCACGTTTCGGAATCCCCGGAGAACATACCGACATCTATCAGGAATCTGCCCACTCCGGAGCACATGCTGCTGCCATAGTTGTTGATTGAAACCACCCTCCAAAAGTAAGTCTCCTGGTCTCCCAGATAGTGGGGCATGGTGTAGGAAGTGTCGGTGAGATCCGTCACGGTCACGGTCGACGAACCGGTGGGCAGAGAGTCGGAGGTCGAATACTGGAGGGTATACGTGTCGGTGTCCTCTGAAGCGTGCCAGAGCAAGGTGGGAGTGAGTGTCGCCAGTGTTTCGTCATCCAGCGGGAAGGCGAGTATGGGAGTGGGAGGGAGGTCGGTAGTGCAGTCGATCCAGATCGGGCTCGACCAGGCACGATCGCCGTCCTGTTGTGTGAGTTTGACGAAGTAGCTGTTCTCGCCGTCAGGAGGAGTGATCACGGGACACCATGTGCATGATTCAGAATCGACACTGATCCAGTCCACCCGATCGCCGTTCTGGTAGAGTTCGACAAGTTCCGTGTGATCTCCCGCATCAGAATCACGCACGCTTATTGAGAATCTTATGTTGTCGACGTGGCTGAATGACTCACCCATCCAGTGGTTCTCTGCCTGGAATACAAGTTGTAGACTCCTGTCCCATGTGGAATAGGTCCGGTGTTTCCTCGCCGCGTTGAGGATATCTACCCTTGTAAGACTGCATGCAAGTGCGACCGTCCAATGAGGGCGCTCGCCCCAGTTGGCCTGGTGGTTGTCCTGCGATCCATCGGCCCCCACGTGCCATCCCTTGTTGAGTATCGCGATGTACAAGGCGTGTTCGAGATCATTTCTCACCTCAACGGCATTGATGCCCTGATCTCCCACCGATGAGTATGCGTAATCGTCAAAACAGTCGGGATGCGGGTGGTTGAAGGCTGCCGTGCAACCGCTGATTGCGATCTCGCTATAAAGAGAGTCATACTGGTGCCGGGGTGCGGTGAAGATATGGTCGGCGTCAAGAATGGTGCAGTGGGTCCAGCGACCTTCGGTCCATTCCTGCCCGGCTATACCCACGAAAACATGATTCTCCGTATACACGTCGGCCTGAAGACGGGTGTCAACGTATTCGGAGTCTGTAAGACCACCGTCATGGTCGGTGACTGCCAGGAAATGCACCTGCGCGCTGTCCCTGGCATACTCGAAGGCCTGGGACGGAGTCCCGACTCCATCTGAATAGGAGGTATGTGAATGGAGATTGCCCACATAGAAATTGTAGGTTGTGTCAGCCGAAAGGGAGTCAGACATTGTGGGTTCAAGTAGGACGGCCGGTATGAGGAGGATGACTGCCGTGATGTGTGCCATCCTGGTTTGCATAAGCCGTACCGCCTTCGAGGCGCATCTTCGCCTGCCGGTAGCTGGGTACTGTTGGCCATTCGGCGGGATTCGAACAGGTCAGACTCGGCCCACCGGAATCTCGCAAGTTCCATGTGAATTCTCTCACAAATCGGACAGACCGTCAAGCGCCCATAGTGCTCGCCGCAACCTAGTGCTCGACTTGCCGGGTCCGTGTGTGCTATAATGCCCGCGAGCGAATTCCATTTTCGTGCTGTTCACTCGGGAGGTCGGAAGCGATGAAAGCCAGCCTGCTTATCTGTGGATTGCTTGTTTCACTGGCGGTCTTGGGTCCCGCAGGACTCTTGGGTCAGGAGATCATCAAGAGCTTCGAGGCGCCGTGGGGCTACAGTTCCTACGGACTCACCTGGGACGGGCAGGATCTCTGGTGTGGGGATGATTCCGATGGATCCATTGCCAGGGTTGATACATCCGACGGCCATGTGATCACGACGATCCTTGGCGCGCCACAGTCAAACCACGGGCTGGCCTGGGACAGCACCCATCTCTGGGTCTCGGGCGATTACCACACCGACTGGATCTATCGAATTGCACCCAATGGGGACCGTGTGGATTCAATCGTGAACCCGGGAGGTGACTATTCGGGTGGAATGACCTGGGATGGGGAGTATCTGTGGGTGACTCGTTATTATCCCAACACGCAGCCCAATCTCTTCAAAGTTGATGTCTCCGACGGATCGATCAAGGATACGATTCCTTCCCAGGGGTTGCAGCCCCAGGGACTCGCATGGGATGGGGTGTACCTCTGGAACGTGCAGGATGACAACGACGGTGACCCGGAAAAAGTGTGGCAGCTCGATCCCGCCACGGGAGATACGCTCCACTCCTTCGCCGTCCCCAATACGGGGAGCGCCTCAGGCGAATCTCCTCGTGGACTTGCCTGGGATGGCAAGTTCCTGTGGCTGGTATCCCGGGGGCCGGACGCACCCTCGACCAAGTATATCTACCAGATCGATCCCTTTGGTGGTGGGATCCCGGATATCTCGCTCTGGGCCGACGAGCATGACTACGGTCACACAGTCATTGGAGTGGGAAGGGTATGGTCCCTCGGTATCACAAATGACGGGACGGCGGATCTTGTGGTCGATAGTGTCTCATGCACGGACGGTCACTTCACTTATACAGCCACCTTCCCTGAGATAATTGTCCCCGGGGGGGACTTCGTTTTCGATGTTACATTTTCTCCAGACACATGGGGGTCCTTCGGCGGTACCCTCACGGTTTATAGCAACGACCCCCTGGGTGATCCACCCACCGTTGCCTTGATCGGGTGGGGAGTCTGGCCCACGCAAGAGATTGGCCCGGTTACAGCTTCTCATGATTACGGGTTGATCCGCGTCAATGCGGACAAGCGTTGGCTCCTGACCATCCAGAACGAAGGTGCCACGGCGCTCTGGGTCTACTCGGTGACGGCATCGTCAGGCAACTTCGAGGTGAGAGAAGTGGAGTTTTCGGTGGAGATCGACTCAGCGATGACATTCGACCTGCCCGTCTGGTTCCACCCGACCGATGCGGTTACCTACTCTGATACCCTCACAATCATAACCAATGATACAGATGAACCTGTCGTGACCGTAGCCATCTCGGGCCTTGGGGATGGTTCGTCGTACCCCGAAGGTACGATCCTCTGGAGCCACCAGGTTGTCGGTGGCTATTCCTCCGAAGTAACAAGTATCCGGTCTATCCCTGACATCAACGGCGACGGCTTTGACGACTGTATCGCAACCGCAGAGGACTATCACACTTACTGCATCAATGGAAACGGATCAGGTGAGGCAGACATCCTCTGGAGCTTCGATACGTCTGTCGATCTCATGCGGACGGGATCAGTCTGGCAGGACTTCGCCATGACGCCTGTACCCGATCTTAATAGCGACGGCAGGTATGATGTCGTCATAGGAACAGCCGGCGGTTCACGTTCGGTGTTCGCTCTTGCGGGAACAGACGGGGACGTGATCTGGAGTTATGATTCCCATGAGTACGGAGGTGGTGGCTGGATCGACGAGGTTACCGGACAGGATGATATCGATGGAGATGGCGTGGGAGATGTGCTGGCCGCTGCCGAAGATGACGGATCCGACACGGGTCCCAGGCGTGCGTATTGCCTGAGCGGTGCTACGGGTGCCAAGATCTGGGACAGGCTTCTATCTGCGTCGGTCTTCTGCGTGAGGGCGATTGACGATGTGACGGGTGACGGCAAGAATGAAGTTGCTGCAGGTACCACAGCGGGCCTGGTCCACATACTAAATGGTGCGACAGGTGCTCCAATCGACTCCTACGATGCAGGGTCAACCGTATGGACGGTGGCCGCGATCGAGGATATAACAGGGGATGGCAGGAGAGACATAATAGCCGGGACGCATGACGGGTACGTGCACGCCATACGCTCCGATAGCGCGAGTCTCGCCTGGTCCGCCCCGACTTCGGTAGGAAACATCATCACGGAAGTCCACGTGATAGGGGATCAGAACGGGGACGGCATCGGTGATATCACCGTTGCAGGCGTAATGACGAATTACCTGCTCTTAGACGGTGCCGGTGGCGGTTACCTCTGGTCGAGATCTTCCGGCCAGATGGCCTTTGCGACCTCCCGTGTCCCCGATCTTTCGGGCGACGGGCTCGAAGATGTGATCGGCGGCTCGGGGTATAACGTGAACCGTGTCGTGGTGATGGAGGGTACGTCCGGCGACACGCTCTGGATGCGATCGACGGCGGGGCCGGTCGAGACAGTCTCCTTTATTGAGAGTATAGACGGAGACTCATCATCTGAGATCTTGGTCGGTACCCGGTCCGGCGAGATCCTGTGCCTTGCCGGGGGTGGGGGAGTGGCCGGCGTCATTGACGCGGGTGAGCACGTGGCTTATCAACCCGTCCGTGTTTGGAACGAACCTAATCCCTTTGGGGCTGAGACGTCTATCCGTTACCGCATGGGGCGCTCCGGAAGAGCAACCCTCGCGGTCTTCGATGTCCGGGGCCGATGTGTGAAGACACTCATCAACGGGCCTGTAACGGCCGGAGAGAGCTCGATCACCTGGGATGGATGCAACGAGTCCGGCACCCCGGTCAACGCCGGCATCTACTTTGTTTGTCTTAAGCGTGGGGCCGAAACCACTACCAGGAAGATCGTCCTGGCCAGGTAGTCGTCCTTACTATGACAAACTGAACGGCGGATACTGGTCCGTGGTCAGAAGTGCGGAATACGCTGAGACCCTCATCGACCAGCGCATCACCCCGACCACGAAGTCGAACAGCTCCCTTGGAAACGTGCCGTTGATCAATATGGCGAACCACGCGATGATGACGCAGACAATGGCAGCGATACCCAGGAACATAAGGACGATCACATGGGGAACCACAAGCAACCACTTGATAAGAGGCAGCCCGCGCAGCAGGTCTTTCTCCGCGTCAGGGTACGGCACCTCGATATGGACGGCTTGCTCTTCATCGGTTGATGGA
Source organism: Candidatus Eiseniibacteriota bacterium (assembly GCA_043810925.1). Taxonomy (GTDB): domain Bacteria; phylum Arandabacterota; class Arandabacteria; order Arandabacterales; family Arandabacteraceae; genus Arandabacterum. Next base: position 69,586 of record JBDRNT010000036.1, on the reverse strand, counting down.
TACTCGTGGGTCAGTAGCGCGAAATAGGCGACGACCCGCGTTTCGAACTTAAGCATTGCGATATTCCAGTCGTACCACCACTTGGGATACTTCTTCCTGAAGAGGATCATCAGGACCGTGGGGCCGAACACATAGCCCATACCGGTGAACATATAGTACCAGTGCCGGCACTCGGACCGCCCGTCATAGTGGTCGGCGAGCATCCAGAGGATTATGGCAATCGGGATGATGGCCACGAGCCGGAAGAAGGTCGTCAGGCGGTCACATTTCGCGGGGTAATCGATGCTCAGGCGTGCTGGGTAGTCCACTGTTCCGTCAGGCATTGCTGAACCTCCTTTGCTCAGTCGGACTCACTTCACTGCTTACAGGCAGATTGGCTGATCCACTTATACATCATTCGGTGGTGATGGTTCAAGCACGTTCCGTGTATCCACGATCCACTCTTGAACTTGGCCCAACTACGCTTACTCGTTAAAGAGGGTGGAGGCCTTGTAGAATGCCACGGCGACTGCAAGACAGGCGATGGAAGCGGCGGCCAGCACAGTCAAGGGGATAGGTGAGACGCTCTCAGTGATCGTGATGCTTCTACCTGTCAGATCAGGTGCCGCAGCGAAGATATCTAAAACGCTCTGGCCGACCGATGCGAGCGGGGTGGCCACCGTGGCTCCAAAACGCTCCATCCGAGGGGCAACGGCCGCGGCGATGCCTGTCCTGAACACGAAGACAAGGACCGCTGCGGCGGCAGATGCAAATGCGGGAACAAGAGCAGGCCATCTCCAGGCAAACCTCTCGCCCGGGGACTTCCGCCTCACGTGTTCCGATACGCGCTGAGTAAAGCCGGCTGAGAGACCGGAAGAGCCTTCCTCCTCAAGTGACTCAACAATTCTCCTCTGAAGGTTCAGCTCCGCCCGGCAGCGACCGCAGGTCGCGAGATGCCGGTCTAGCGTGAGAAGCTGATCCTCGGAGAGTGACCCATCGAGTTTCCGGCCGATCCAGCCTACAAAGTCTGAACACTTCATTACTGCTTTCCTTCCCGGCTTGAGGCCAGGTCCGATTCGGCAAGGACGAGTTCACGCAGCCGAAGGCGTCCCCGGTGTATGTAGGTCTTCACGGTCCCCAGCGGTATCCCCATGATCTCGCCGATCTCCTCATAACGTACCTGCTGGAGATAGAAGAGGGTAAGGGCGGTCCGGTACGGTACGGGCAGTCTCTCCACGAGTGTCCGCACGCTCCTTGAGATATCGCGGCGTTCGATCTCGTGCTCGAGATCCTCACAGGGTCCGGAAAGAAGCCGGTGGACTTTGTCCTCGCCTTCCTCTTCAAGCGACACATGCTCACCCCGCCGACTCCGCCGCCTGAGTTCTGTTAGACATAGATTGTGGGCAATCCGGTAGAGCCACGTCCTGAATGAACTCCTGCCCTGAAATCCAGGCATTGCCTGGTAGGCTCTCACAAAAACCTCCTGGGTCAGATCCTCATCCTCCGGGTTTCCCACCATTCGCCTGACCAGCCAGTGAACCTTATGCTTATACCTGTCCACGATCGCCGTGAAGGCTCGATGATCGTTGTCCTGACAGCGCTCGACAAGCACTTCGTCGGTGAGCTCAGCCAGGGGTTTGGTCTCATCCACCGCCTATCCTATGAGAGGCTCTTGTACCGAGCTATAGCCTAACGGGCCTGGCTGCGGTTTGCAAGCCCACCGCCATGCCACGCTTCCATGCAGACGACTTCCAGTCCTACTAGAAACGACGACTCATGGCGACCGAATGTTTCACTGAGTGAGAAGAAAAGGGGCGGCTGTGAAACAATCTCGGGACTCGTGCGTCTGTCGAGGGTGGAACAAGGGATGACGGGGTGGCTGAGAAATCGTAATCTGAAAGGAGGAACTAACCATGGGATTGGCACCATTCTCGATACCGATCGCAGCATTGCTGGGTGCATTCGCGATCGTGATCACCGCGATGATTCTTCAATCCAAGGCAAGGGACCGCCAGCAACGGGAACGCATGTTCATGGCGGAAAAGGGACTCGAGATTCCCCGCGAGCTTTACCAAATCAGGGAAACCAGAAAGCGGGATTTCCGGGGTGGTCGGGCGTGGCTCATGATTCTTGGTACGATCTGCATATGTGTTGGGATCGGAGTCATGATTATGCTCGGGGTCAAGGAGGGAATGCACGAGGGTATTGCCGGCATCGTTCCCATCTTTATCGGAGCCGGGCTTCTATTGTCTGAGCGAATGATAGCGAAACTGGCTGACAAGGCATCCAGGGAGTAAGCAGGCACAACTCTTTCAGAAGATACGCCCCAATCCTCCCCGGGGCGTACCTAAGAGGGCGTGGTCAAACACGCCCTCTTACCATACGCAGGTCATGAAGAACTTGTCCTTGCTAGAGACCGACCGCTATAATAAACCTCAGAGCAGGACATTGAGGATATGCTCGGGATAAAGGTTTGAGAGACATGAAATCAGTATACAGGGCTCTTCTCATCTGCTGCCTGGTGGCCTTTTCATGTGGCAGAGAGACGACCCGGCAGCTAAATGTTGTGCTTATCGGTGTTGATACCCTCCGGCCGGATCACCTTGGCTGTTATGGATATGGGCGAGACACCAGTCCCAATATCGACCGGCTCGCCAGAAGCGGGGTGCTCTGCGAAAATCCGGTAAGCCAGTGCCCATGGACACTTCCTTCGTTTGCTTCGGTCATGACATCACTTTACCCGACTCAGCATGGAGCCGGGATTCACATGAACAGCATGCGCACATCCTTCCCCACGCTTGCAGGCATGCTCAACGAACGCGGTTATGCAACCGGGGCAGTGGTCAACGTATCGGTACTGAGTACGGAATTCGGCGTGGACAGAGGTTTCGAACATTATGATGCTAGTGCGCCCGGTGTAAGAAGGGTCGCTGATCAGGTCACGGAGGATGCACTTGCGTGGATAGACTCTGTTGACGATCGACCTTTCTTTGTCTTTGTCCACTACTTCGATCCGCATCTGTCGTATTCACCTGCTGCTCCGTATGACACGCTCTATGACCCCGGCTACGATGGCGAGATTGGGAATTCATTTGAACGCGAGACGTACTTGCGCATGAGACCCGCTCTTTTTGGTGAAGAGAACGAGCAAACCAGGGCTGACTGGAACCATATCAGAGCCCTCTACGACGGTGAGATAGCTTTCACGGATGAGGCCATAGGTGACCTCCTCGCAGGCCTCGAAGAGCGCGGTATCAGTAGCAATACTCTGGTCGTCCTGCTTTCAGATCACGGTGAGGAGTTCTTCGAACACAGAGGGTACGGCCACGGGCACACACTCTACCGCGAGGTGATAGATGTGCCGCTGATATTCTCCCTGCCGGCCAGACTTCCGGCGGGTGTCAGGCTAAGCCGACAGGTCCGTCTGGTTGACATTATGCCCACGGTTCTTGACCTGCTGGGGTTTGACGGTGATACGCATTTTGAAGGTGTGAGTCTTGCGCCTATGCTTACGGGCAAGGGTAATAGCGACCGGGTGGAAGCCGCGATATTTCCGGTGGGGGTTGCCTATTCCGAGGAGCTACAACGCGGAGGAGAGCGAAAAGGCGTCACGGCCTATCCCTGGAAACTCGTATATGACGTCTCCGACGGGGAGGAGCGACTGTATAACCTCCAGCAGGATCCCGGTGAAACGGAGAACCTGGTCAGGCACGATCCGGACGTGCTACCCATGCTGGAGGAGATGCTTTTCAGAGGTCTGCTTGCTATGTCCGACACTTGGTATATCGAGATGGAAGGTGATGGCACAACTCGTATCTTCGATCTGGAAGTGACTGTGGAAAAGGGCCCGGGGATTGGCAAGATCCACTTACACACGTTCTTGGACTGTGACCGGCGTATTATCGATGTCGGCGACGCTGTGCATATAAATCCTGTGGCATCGGTGCTTGAGGTCAAAGGTCTTGAGGTTGCCGGCTTGCTCACGCTGGCCTTCAAAGTGGAAGCACCGATGGGGATGCCGATTTCGTTTGATCTGAAGATAGACGGCATGCCGGCCGCTGGAAAGACATTCATAGGCAAGTCACTCAAGACGCCGGATGGGATGCCTTTTTCGACAAAGGCATCCCGCGCGGCGGCCGAATCGGGAAGCGGCCCCACACCCAGACCGGAGGGTCCGTATTTCCTTATCTGGCGCGAGGAGGCCCGGTATCGGGGTGCGACCCGTGCTGAGCTCGGCGAGGAGACCAAACGGGAGCTCCGGGCACTCGGGTACATCCAGTAGATGTCGGGTGCGGGGTAACTTCGTGTTGTATGCGGGGTGGTAAGCGTGCTAACGTTGGGCTATGATGATCCCAATCCTGGGAGGTGACGGTGACCACAGTGGAGCAACTGAAGTCGCTTCTGAAGCTCAAGCCGCTTGAGCCTGAAGGCGGCCATTTTGCCGAGACCTACCGGTCTGATCTCAAGATCCCTCTCGATGCCCTGCCCGGGCCCTATCAGGCTGCGAGGGCGCTTGCAACCGCGATATACTATCTGCTCACGCCGGATACGTTTTCGGCTCTCCACCGGCTGCCGGCCGATGAGATCTACCATTTCTACCTTGGCGACCCGGTCGAGATGCTCTTGCTCAGAGAGGACGGCTCAGATGATACTCGAATACTCGGCCAGAATATATTGGCCAATATGGAGTTACAGGTTATTGTGCCTAAAAGAGTCTGGCAGGGCTCGAGACTCCTGCCGGGCGGGCGCTTTGCGCTCCTGGGGACGACCATGTCGCCGGGGTATGATCCCGGGGACTATGAGCCCGGTGGGCGGGATGAATTGATCAAGGCCTTCCCGAATCTGTGCGCGGAGATACGGGCCCTTACAATCTGAGGTCGAAAACAAGCGGGAGAGTCCAACCGATGAAAACACCGGAGAGTGAGAAGAACAGTGACAGCCCTCTTGACTTCATTCGTGCGATTGTCGAGGAAGACAACCGCACCGGCAAACACGGCGGGCGGGTTCACACGCGGTTTCCGCCCGAGCCTAATGGGTATCTCCACATCGGTCATGCAAAGGCCATCTGTATCGACTTCGGTGTTGCCGCAGACTACGGGGGCCTCTGCAACCTCCGTTTTGACGACACCAATCCCTGCAAAGAAGAAGTTGAGTATGTCGATTCGATTCAGGAAGACGTGCGCTGGCTTGGGTTTGACTGGGGAGACCGGCTTTACTATGCATCCGACTACTTTGAGCAGCTCTATCAGTATGCGGTAGAGCTGGTCAGACTGGGCAAGGCCTATGTATGTGACCTGACCGCGGATGAGATCAGAGAGCACCGCGGCACACTGACCGAGCCGGGCAAGAACAGCCCCTATCGTGACCGCTCGGTTGAGGAGAATCTCGATCTCTTCCGCCGTATGCGTGCAGGTGAATTACCTGATGGATCCCGTACGCTCCGCGTGAAGATCGACATGGCTGCGGCCAACATCAACATGCGGGACCCCGTGATCTATCGCATTCTTCATGCCGAGCATCACAGAACGGGGAACACGTGGTGCATCTACCCTATGTACGATTTCACCCATTGTCTCTCGGATTCGATTGAGGGAATAACGCACTCGCTCTGCAGTCTGGAGTTTGAGGATCACCGTCCGCTTTACGACTGGTTTCTCGACTAGCTCAAGGTGCATCACCCACAGCAAATCGAGTTCGCCCGCCTCAATATGGGTCAGACGGTCCTGAGCAAACGGAAGCTGATGCAGCTTGTTGAAGGAGAGTACGTAAGTGGATGGGACGATCCCCGGATGCCTTCACTGGTAGGCATGCGAAGGCGCGGATATACGGCGGAGGCGATCAAACAGTTCTTAAGCCGAATAGGAATTGCTAAGGCTGACAGCATCGTGGATATCGCGCTTCTTGAGTACTGCGTGCGGGAGGATCTCAACAAGCGCTCGCCGCGTGTGATGGGCGTCATGCGACCTCTTAAGGTGACGATAGACAACTACCCGGAAGATCAGGTGGAGGATCTGGATGCCGTCAATAACCCCGAAGATCCCTCGATGGGGACACGCAAGGTCCCGTTCTCGCGGGTGCTCTATATCGAGCGGGACGACTTTCTTGAAGATCCTCCCAAGAAGTTCTACCGGCTTGCACCCGGCAGGGAGGTAAGGCTCAGGTACGCATACTTCATCAAGTGTGTCGGCGTGGTCAAAGATGAGCGTACGGGCGAGGTGACCGAGCTCCGTTGCACCTACGACCCGGCCACCCGCGGAGGTGATGCGCCCGACGGCCGCAAGGTGAAGGCTACGCTTCACTGGGTCTCGGCCGCCCACTCGCTACCGGCCGAGATAAGGCTCTATGAAAATCTCTTCACCAAAGAGAACCCACTCGATGTCGAAGAGGGGAAGGAATTCACTTCGTATATCAACCCCGACTCCCTGAAGATCCTCGACTCATGCCGGGTTGAACCGAGTGTGGCAGGTGCCGATCCGGGGAGCCGTTATCAGTTTGAACGTCTGGGCTACTTCTGTGTTGACTCCGTTGATTCGACACGTGAGAAGCTGGTATTCAATCGCACGGTGACGCTACGCGATGCCTGGGCAAAGATCCGGAAGGCCGATCAGAAGACCTAGAACTTGACGAGCTTCTCCAGGATAGCCGGCTCCGTACCACACTCGAGCCTGCAGAAGTAAACTCCGGAAACCGCCGGTCGGTTCTGGCTGTCATGCCCGTCCCATGTGACACTGTGATAGCCCGCCTCGTGGTGTCCACCGGTGAGTATAGCAACCTCCCTGCCCTGGATGTCGAAGATCGCCACGGAGACGTCTCCGGCCGCCGGAAGGGCGTATCTTATCGTGGTGGCCCCACTCAGCGGATTGGGCTGACTGCTCAAGGCCAGCTGGGCCGGTACCGGTGATTCCGTTCCGGGCTCACGGCGATCGGATTCTTCGTCCTCATCACCATCCTCGTGGTCACGTGCCCGGGTGTCGAGGTCACGCTCACAGCGGAATGTCACGCGCTGCTGGCAGGCCACCATGTTACAGCAGCCGTCGGTGAACTCCCATGAGCGGATGACCGAGTAATCACATTCGGACCGTCCGGGGAGTCTCGCCGTCTCGTAGGACATCTCGAGTCTGGGGTTGCAGTTGTCAATCGCAATCGCATCGCCGAGGCGATCAACGTTGAAGCCGCGGCAGACGATTGTATCGCGCGGACAGCAGATTATGACAGGTGGTGTGGAGTCCTCGATCTTGATCTCCTGCTCGCACGTGGTCACGTTGCCGCAACGGTCGTGGGCTCTCCACGTGCGTATTGTCGTGAACTCCCAGGGACATCGCTCGAATGCGATAGAGTCGCTGTAGCGGATGGTCGGGTTAGGGTCGCAATTGTCGGTAGCAGTGGCCCGACCGAAACTCCCGACGGCATCACACTCATAGACCACATCTTCCGGGCAGTTGAGCACGGGTGGCACGTTGTCATGGACCGTTATAGTCTGCAGGCAAGTATCACATCTACCTTCAGCACCGGCCGCGATCCATACACGCGTGAACCTGAAATCGCAACCGCACTTCATCCCTATATTGACAAAGGAAGTATCGAACGGTCCGGTGCCGCCTCTGATCGATGGCCGGCCGGTGTATTCAGGACCGATATGGGTGGGACAATCCACTGTTATGTTACGCGGGCATATTACGGTCAATTCGTCGTCGGTGAGTTTTCCACTCCCACTGTGCTTCTTGATCTCTTCGGCCTGGACGCCACCGACAAGCGCTGCAAGCAAGACCAGGATCAAGACCAACCCGGCTGATTTCGATAGTGTTTCCCTGTAGCACCGCGTCATCTTTGACCACCTCCGCCGGCAATGAAGCCGGCTCGTTCGAACATTGTAATTGCCCCTAAGACACGGGTACCTGTCCATCCTGGATATGCCCCACACACCCTGCTCACTTCCCGACTCTGTATACCATTATACCGCGGATCAGCTGTACTGTCAATCACAACAAAGCCCACCGTGGGGTGGGCTCTGTCGGCTCCATTGCGAACGATACTACATCTTGATTATCTTCTCGAGAATACCGGGCCCGTCCTTGATTTTGACGCGACAGAAGTAGACCCCCGAGGTGACCGGTCTACCATCGGAATCGCTCCCCGTCCAGTCAACTGCATGGCTGCCGGCGGGTTTCTCATCACGAACAAGCGATATCACTCTTCTGCCTTGAATGTCATAGATATCAACGGTCACGCTACCCTGAACCGGCAGCGAATACATGATGGCGGTACCTTCGTCCGTCGGATTGGGACGGCAGCTCACCCTGATTTCAGCGGGTACTACGGCCACGGACTGCTCCGGGACTTCACGAATCGCGATACCATCGTCGGCTGCGTCCGCCGCGCCCGGGACTTCTCGCACGGTCACCCGCTGCTGGCACGCGATCGTGTTGCAGCAACCATCAGTGAACTCCCATGAACGGACAATCGAGTAGTTGCACGGTGCCTGTCCGGGAAGCCTCGCCACCTCGTAGTCCATATCGAGCTGAGGATTACAGTTGTCGATTGCGATTGCGTGACTGAGCTCCGCCATGTTGAAATCGCACGCAACCACAGTGTCCGGCGGGCAGTAGACGATCACAGGCGTCTTACTGTCCTGGACGGAGATCCTCTGGTAGCAGGTATCGGCGTTGCCGCAGTAGTCAGTCGCGATCCATGTACGGATGCCCCATGCCTCCCAGGGGCAGCGCTCAAACATGACAGAGTCGATGTGGGTGATCCTGGGGTTCAAGTCACAGTTATCGGTTGCGGTTGCATACCCGAAGTCGCCGATGCTGTCACACTCATAGTCAACATCGGGCGGACAGGTGATCTCCGGGGGAACGTCGTCTTTGAAGACTATGGTCTGCATACACGTATCGACAGTGCCCACAAAATCGGTGACACACCAGACACGCACGAACGTGTCTATGCAGCAGCATTCTCTCCCGACATCGAGATAGGTCGTATCATAGGGCGGAGTACCACCGGTGATCCTCGGCCGGCCCGTGTACTCGGGGGCAATGTCGAAGGGGCAGTCGAGCGTAATGTCCGACGGGCAGAAGAGGGTCAGCACGTCGGCGGCCATATCTGCCGTGACGGCCCTTTGCTGTAAGCCCCTGGTGTCAGCATTGCCGGCAAGAGTCACAATAATCACTGCGAAGAGCAAAACTGTAAACACACCCTGTCCTGGGCCCTGATGCCTTCGGAACATGATTCCTTACCTCCGCTACGATCCCTGGCGCGATTGCCTAAACGTGGCGGGTGCGGGAGCAATATACTCACCGCCCGGGGTGGCCGCACCTCACCCAGTTGGTCGACCACCTTTGTGGATTCTTTAGCTGAAACTGGTGCCGCTACATCTTGACCAGTTTTCTGAGGATGTCGGGCCCAGTGTCGAAGTCCACCTTCAAGACATACATACCGGAGGCTACCGGAACACCTCTATCATCTGTTCCGTTCCAGGCCACACTGTGATGACCGGCGGGGGAGTGCCCGCATAAGAGAGAGGCCACCTTCCTGCCGTGGATATCGAAGATCCCTATGGCAACCTCGCTTGGGACGGGCAGGGTGTAGCTGATTGTCGTACTCCCGCTGAGCGGGTTAGGGTGGCAGCTTGCTCCGAACCTTGAGGGCAGGTCAGTCTCCGTGCGCTCAGGGGCGAGCGCCTCAAATCCACCGGCTGAAGCTGCAAACGGGGCATCCTCAGACTTGAAGCACGGCTCTATGACAATCCTCTGACAACACACATTCGACACATTGCCGCACCGGTCAGTCGCGAACCAGCATTTCGTGTACGTGCCCGGTCCCGGTCCCGGTATCGTGTCCGTGTTAGCGGCAGTCAGTACAGGTGAGGGATCACAGCACTCATTTACAGCCGGAGGAGTGAAATGGGCCTCTTCATCGCATGCGAAGGTGTCGGGAGGCGCGCACGTGAGGACCGGCGCCTCTGTGTCTACCATTGTGACCACCTGCTGGCAGTGAGTCATGTTACAGCAGCCGTCGCTGAACTCCCAGGACCTGACCACCACAAACTCGCACGGAGCCTGGCCGGCCCTTGTTGCCGCTTCATAGAGAGTCGTGGGCTCTGGGTTACGGTTATCAAAAGCGACCGCATGACCGAGTGCGTCCATATCGGATCCACACTCGGCGACGACGTCCTCAGGGCAGAATGTGATAGTCGGTGACACAGTATCCCTGACCGCAATCAGTTGCCGGCACGATCCGGTATCGCCACATCCATCAGTGGCAGTCCAGGTACGGAGGACTGTGTATTCCCATGGACAGCGGAAAAACACGACAGAGTCTTCATAGCTTAACGCGGGGTTCGGATCACATCCCGTAGCCGTTGCCCAACCACACATCTCAGGAGCAGCACAGTCGGGGCAATCCACAGTGGTGTCGGATGGACATGTGACTGTCACACCGACGCGCGTGGATCGGTCAATGACGCGCAATCCCCTGGTGAATTCCTTCGCTTGCGCGATTCCCACAAGCCCGAGTATGAGAACAACAACCAGCAGGTATCCACCCGGTTTGGTCGGTCGGACACGGCACCCTCGAAACATGGTATGTAACCTCCATTCAAACAGTCAGCCTGGTATGCTCTGCCGTGAGCGGGCTTGGAACGGGTACATCCCCTCCGTGGATGTCCCCCACATCATATATCACTTATCGTCTTTTCATGCGGAATTATAAAGGCTATTTGCAGTTTTGTCAATCTGAATAGACCATCTTGGCCGGCACTCGATGACTTTGACCAACATTAAGCTTTACATCACTGCGCATCAGTGCTTAGAATCCCTTTCACGGGTTTGATAGAGATTTCATAGACTGGCCTTTAACCAAGGAGGAGGTGCTATGGCAAGTCCAAAGCGTTTCTTGACGGCAGTTGCGAGTCCTCTCCTGATCCTGTGTCTGGTTTCCGGATCGGCGGCTCAGGTAGAAGACCAGCTATCCAACTACAGCGGGGACAACGCAACCGGGTATCTTCAGCCCCTGGCCGACGGGGTCGGTGCTGACTTAAACAGCGGGCTCTTCCATTCGGCATACATCCCAAAGACGGATATGTACCTTCGCTTTGAGGTGCGGATGATGTCGGCACGCTTCGGTAACGACGACAAGACTTTTGAGGCTACCACCGAGGGTGACTTCCTGCCGCAGAAAACGGCGGAAACCTCTACCGTCGTGGGGCCCGGAGATGCCACGATCGTAGACGGACAGGCCGGGACGAGTTTCATTTTCCCGGGAGGTTTCGATATCGGCGCACTTACTCTGGCAACGCCCCAGCTTCGTATCGGATCCTACATGGGAACTGAGGCGTTGATTCGTTACATCGCGGTTGATATCGGTGATGTCGAGTTGGGCAATATCTCGCTCTTCGGGTTTGGTCTCAGGCACAGCATATCGCAGTACCTGGATCCTGCCTTCCCGGTTGCTTTATCGGGAGGCTTTTTCTGGCAGAGTTTTAAGATCGGGGAAAACGCTGCCGGTGGCGATCTGATGAAGAGCAGCGCCCTGTCCATAGGAGCCCAGGCAAGCAAGCGATTCGCCTACGGCATACTCTTCATAGAACCGTATACAGGTCTTTCTCTCGATCGATCCTCCATGGAGGTCGCGTACGAGAGTGATGCGTCTGGTGATGCGGAAGCGATCAATCTCGATTTCGGGACCGATTCGTCAGTCCGTTTCACGGTTGGGCTGGCACTGAATCTGCCTGCCGTCAACGGCCATGTCGAGTACAGCCTTGCCGGTATGAGCAGTTTCTCGTTCGGGGTATCCATTGGCAACTAGGCGAAGAGCGCGGAGGAGAGTGAGACCATGAAAACGATTTCAGGTATGATACTTATCCTGCTTCTCGTGTTCATTATGTTTGGCGGTGTGAGTTGTCTCCTTGAGGATAAGGTCATCGAGATCGTCCTCACTGGGACGACTTGTGCTGACTTCCACGAGGATGAGGATTCAGAGAATTTCACAACACCGAAGACGGTGAACTACGGAGAGGAAATCGAAGACATTCTCGCGGATAACGACATAAGCCGGGATGACATCGTGAGCGCCGTTGTGGTGGGTGGCTCTTACACGGTGACCGCCTTCTCGCACACCCATGACTGGACGTGCTCCGGAGAGATTACGGTCCGGAGGGACGCGGGCGCTGACGCGACGCTGATTGAATACACGAGTTTGTCAATCCTGGCGACGCTGGGAGTCAGTGTCACCGCGGATCTGGAGCCCGGTGGCGTTGCGATTCTCGACCAGGCCTTGCAAGACTTCCTGGGCGGTGCCAACCCGGTCCTGACATTCACCGTGGTCAGCGAAACGGGCGACGTCGACCCTGATCCTAGTCCATCCGACCCTATGGTATTTGACTGGAAGGCCTGTATCACTATCCACGTCACCATGGATGAGGAGTTCGAGGGGCCGGCGTAGCAGGTTTTGGTGAGATCTATGACAGCGGGGTGGGGGAGACCCACCCCGCTTTTCTTACAGGGTCCAGGCGTAACCAACCTTCACAAACACTGTCCGGTCTGATTGCGTCAGGCTGATATCCTGATCACTGTAGTACCCATCGTTGTACCCAACAAAGAGGACTGTCTGCGGGTTTACCTTATAGGAGAAGAGGAGCTGGCTTAGAAGATAGGTCTCCCTTGGCTTTGTGTCAGCATCGGCGAAGAGGTCGGTGTTCTGGTCGTAGCCCATGTACTGAAGGATCGCGCGGAGAAAACTGCGTCTGTTAATCTGGTAGATCGCCTTGAGCCTGCTGATATTCGCGGTATAAAGACGCCCCTCATCGACGTCGAGCCGCTGGAAGGTGTGTCCAATCTCGAATCTCAGGTGACATCCCAGCAGGTATTCGACAAACGGTTCCAATGTGATCTCCGTGCCCTCCCGTGTGTGATCATAGTCGATGCCGTCTCCGACCGTTGCGTCGAGGAAGAGGAAGAGCGAACACGTGGGCCAGAAACCCCCTTCTAAATTCAGGATCCTGCGATTGAAGTCAACACGATCGTACTTCTGCCTTCCGTAAAAGCCCCACATGTTGACGAATGACTGTGATCGCCCGCTGAAGTTAAACCACGATGCGACGCCCTTATAGAGAAGGTCGCCGCTTTCCTTTTCCTCATACTCGTAGCCCATGCCGAAGTTGAGCATGTTATACCAGTGATCGCTGTCGTTGTGCCAGGTATGACCCCAGCCCGCCTCACCGAATCTGTAGCCCACCTTCGGCCTGTAACCCAGGTCCGCCCTGAAGTCGGATCCCACATCACGCAGGATCGCGTAGTAGTCGAGTCCCCTGGTCGAGTGCATATAGAAAAAATCAAAGGCCATATCCTGGAAAACGCCATCCGGCTGGCCAAACTCCGAGACGACGGTGTCGGGATAGCGTGTCTGGGAGCCCAGCACGTTGAACCTCACTAGTTCCTGTTCAGTGATCCTCATGTCACAGTCAAAGCCTCCCACCCTGTTGTAGTAGTCGTTGCCCTCACGATCGGTGAACAACATTCCCAGAGTAGAGGAGCTTCCGACATCCCGGCGTGAGCGCAGCACCGAACCCAGAGACTTTGTGTCAAGTTCAGTGGTCTCCGAACCCTCGTTTCCCGGTATGAGGAGGTTCGTAACTTTATCCATAACCATGAATGCCCCGATCGTGTTCTCGGGCCGTTCCTTGCCGGTGAGTTTTATGCCCCATGCTGGGTCAGCCAGTGTGCGTGTATGGACGATCTGGAGTTCGCTGTGGAAGATGTCGGCGTATTCGAGGAAGAAGGGACGTCTCTCGGAATAGTAGATCGCGTACTGGGTGTTTATGTCCAGCTGGGCTGCGTCCGCCTCGACCTGGGAGAAGTCGGGATTGAGAGTGCCGCTCAGGGTGAGATTCGGTGTAAGGCCCCACCGCGCAGTAAGCCCCGGTTCATAGCTGCTGTCGACCGGGAGGAAGTCCTCTTCGACATCCTCATCCTCCCGGATCTGGGTGTGGACTGTCGAGAAGGTAGGGGCGAGTTCGATATTCCTCCCCGGGGTCGCCCCCGCAAAGCCGATCAGTTTCTCCGCCTGGCAGAGATAGCAGTTGTTGTCCCGGTCACGCGGGAAAAGCCCTATGTGATGGCGCACACTCCGTGGGTAGCTCCGGATGGCATCGATCCCCCATATCTGGTCTTCATCGGTCCGCTGGAACCGCAGCGAACTGAAGGGTACCGCCATCTCCAACACATAACCTTCTTCAGTGATTCGTCCCGCCGAATCCCAGATTGGATCCCACTCGGTTCCATCGCCCCCGGTGACCTCGATGTTGTCGGCCTGGACGCCAAGCGGGTTACAGAAAAGGAGGTAGGAGCGGCGCTGGTCGTTGAAGGTGTCAAGATTGAGCGCAAACCAGTCGTCGTCCCACAGATTGTCGCGATCACAGAGCCGGGCACAGATCTGTGACGGATCAGGGTCATAAGCGCGGACACCGCAGTAGAGATGTGTCTCATCATAGGCGAGAAGTATCTCGGTCTTAACCGGTGGCGGTACATTCTCACTGGGACGCACCTCGTAGTCAAGCGTGAGCAGGAGGGCTTTCTCCCAGATGCGCTCATCCAGATGACCGTCGACATTGACATCGGAACTCAACTTGGGGACCCTGTGGGGTTCTTGTGGTTCCGCTCGACAGGGAAGCACAGCCATCAATGCCAATGCTGCGATACATGTATAGACTGTGCCTGTGATCCATCGTTTCATGCAGTCACTCCTCAACAGGGGAGAGGTACCAGGGTTTTTGAATTGGACTCGACGCGTTGCACAGAAGAAGATGACTTACAAAGGACACTATAATATAGAGCCCGCGTCCCGTCAACCCCGACCTTCCGCCCCATGTCATCGCGAGGAACGGAGTGACGAAGCAATCTCCATGGTGTCGGGTCTCCGTGCCCGGCAATCCAACCGTCGGTTCCCACTTATTTATTGACAATCCGGCCCCCATCCGCTTATCTTAGCCTTCAGAAAGTCCTTGAAATATCTTCTCGAAATAGTAGGTGGCGCCATCGTCTAGGGGTTAGGATAGGTGGTTCTCAGCCATCAGACCGGGGTTCGATTCCCCGTGGCGCTACCATTTTGCTCCTCGCACCTGTGCCGCTGGTCAGTTCTTGCTTCAATTCCCTGCACGGTTGTGGTATCATGATTGTGAAGAGGAGTTGAGCGAGAATGTCTAGGGCTGCAAGGCTTGTTTGGGTTATGGCCGCTGTTGTCTTATGTCTGTGGTCCTCATATGCATCGGCTGTCGATGAGATACCACGCGTCGATGTGAGACCCCGCAAGGTGTGGGACGATATCCATCCTTTTGAGGTTAAACCCTACCTAATGAGTGAGGACTTCGGGAATGAACCTCGCTATGATTGCGCCCTCCAGTATTACTATTTCATTCCCTGCCCTGCATATTCATGGTTCTGGGGGGTGTATGGCTGGGAACCAGGTGATATGCTGGGGGCCCACTTCAGGATTGGTGATGTCGGCACCGGGGGCTTTGATCCGTGCGACCCACTTGATTGTGTTGTGCTTGAGCATATCAGAGTCCTTGATTTCGCCGGCTATGGTACATACTATCCTGGTCTCTTCACCATAGAGATGGGAGTCTGGTGCTCGGACATGAGCCAGAACCCGCTTCTTCCTCTCTGGGATAGCGGTCCTGTGGAGACGGCTTTCGGGTGGGACTATATTGCTGTCAATGAGGGCGACGGCATCGAGGTCTACGACTGCTTCGAGTCTGACCCGGAGTATCCCGGCATAATTGTCACGATGACCTTCATTGGGGTGGAGGGTAGGTATCCGGCGGTCGGGTTCGATAACGTCGGTACGTCTGTTGAGACAGGCTGTGAGATGCACGACATAGGCTGTCTGCCCGCAGTGTATCCAAGAGCCTGCGCTGGTGGAGATGGTGCACCGGTGCGCTCCGGCTATGTTGGGAATTGCTCTTTCGAATACTGGCCGCCTCGTGGGATTCCTGACGGGAAGCATGCTAACCGGGGGTGCTTGTCGTGGTACGGTTTCAGTGAGGCGGCGTGGCGCATATATCTTCACTGTTGGGGACCCTGCATGTCGCCTGCTGCTACACCCCCGACCAGTTGGGGCGGGATCAAGAACTTGTATAGATAGGAACAGGTGCAGGTCGTCTACCTTGCTTCGCATGGCGGAGACGTGGTAAGATCGCTCATGCGGGCTATGTTTGATGCCCCGGCCGGGGAGGCTGCGATGGGAATTTCGACCCTCAGGCTGTGCCGAATCGCATCATTCGTCATGTGTTCTGCGGTGATTCTCAACTGTGCATTGCCCTCTACATCCTGTGCGGGCTGGTTCATTGACCTCAGAGTGACCGACATTCTTGCCCGAACATCTCCCAGTGGTGGACGGAACATCGCATTTGGGCCGGATGGGAAACTCAATCTCGTGTACAATGCGATGCTTGAGGGCAACTATGAAATCTGTTACCGGCAGCTCGAAGATGCCGGCTGGTCGGAGCGCGAGCGTCTAACGTTCGATTCGGGTGGTTCTTCGGGTGAGTGCATCGCGACCCACGGAGAGCACATCCATGTCTTCTGGCATGACTACCGAGACGGGAACTGGGAGATTTACTACAAACGATTCGACGGGGCCTCCTGGGGTCCCGATGAGCGCCTGACCAGTGCAGATGGAATCTCGGGCAACCCCAGCGCCGCCTGCGATGATAGCGGCTACGTACACGTTGTCTGGCATGATGACCGGGACGGTGACCATCAAGTGTTCTATAAGAAGTTCGGCGGAATGAGCTGGAGTGCGGATGCGCAGCTGACGGATAGCACGGGGGATTCTCGCTACCCGTCCGTCGCGGTAGGGCCGGATGGAATGGTTCATGTCGTGTGGCGAGACGCCAGGGACGGCAATGATGAGATCTACTACAAGGTTCGCAATGGAGACTCGTGGAGTGAGGATACCAGGTTGACGGATGACGCTTCGAGCTCGGAGGATGCGTGCATCGTGGTGGATGGGCTCGGTGTGGCGCACGTTGTGTGGTCGGATGAACGCTCCGGGAGCGACGAGATCTATTACAAGCGCCGTGATCACTCGGGGTGGTCGGTGGAGGAGAGGCTTACGACGTCTCAGAATGCGGCCAAACATCCTTCGATAGCGGTTGGTGACAGCGGTCACATCCACGTGACGTGGCGTGACACGGACACCGGTACCGCCCAAATCTACTACATGGTTTATGACGGGACATTCTGGAGTGAGGCGCAATGTCTCAGCGAAGCCAAGGGCGATGTGAGAAATCCATCGATTGCGACTGACCGGGATGGATGTGCCCACGTGGTCTGGAATCAGAACTATAGCGGCACATACGGAGTAGCATGGACGAGAGAGTTCGAGGGAGACATTCCAGATCTTGAGATCTGGTCAATTGAGCCGTCGAGCTGGTTCAGCAATGAGACCGTGCACATCACCGACATCGCAGGTTCAGGTTTCGTGTATCCCGTGAGGGCGTGGCTCGAGAGGGACGGTGAGTCCGACTTGGAAGCACGTAACATCCTCGTACACTCGAGCGATTCCATCACTTGTGACATCAGACTCGGTAATGCAGCGCTTGGGGGCTGGGATCTGATTCTGAGGAACGCCTACCGCCAGACGGATACGCTTGTCTCTGCCATCGAGGTTCTGCCCGCGAGGCTCTGGAGTGACGCCACAAGGCTGACTGATGCTCCGGGCGGATCATACACGAGTGCGGGGCGCTGTATCGACTGCGATCCCTCCGGGAACCTCCATGCTGTCTGGATGGATGAGAGAGACGGCATCAGGCAGGTCTACTACACTCACTGCGATGAATCCGGGTGGTTTCCTGCGGAGCGCTTGACTCACTCTTCCGGCAATACGTGGGAGCCTGCAGTGGCCACCGATGCAATGGGTAGGGTACACGTCGTGTGGTATGAGCACAGAACCACCAACTATGAGATTTTCTACAAGTGCTATGACGGATCCGCCTGGGGGAAAGATGAGAGACTGACCCGTGATCCGGGAATGTCGCTCTACCCGGCTGTCGCAGCCGACGACAGCGCCCGGGTTCATGTGGTCTGGAGTGACGGCCGCAATGGACGCTATGACATCTACTACAAAAGGTTTGACGGCGTTGCCTGGAGCGAGGACACCCGCTTGTCCGACTCCCAGAGCTACGAGACACACCCGTGTTTGGACGTAACTCCGGCAGGCGACATCCACGTGGCATGGCAGAGGCAGTGCCCCAGCGGCAACGAGATCTATTGCAAGGTATGCGAGGGAGGTGTGTGGGGTCCTGACGAGCGGCGATCGGGAGAGCCAGGGGATTCAAGGGAACCCTCCTTGTGTGTAGGACCCGATGGAAGAGTCCATTTGGTCTGGATCGATGCCCGTGATGTTGACGACCTAGCGATATACTACAAGTCAAAGGATGCTGCGGGCTGGAGCCCGGAAACAGAGATCATGAGCACGTATGCCGACATTTTCAACCCGTCGATTGCGGTGGGCGGTGACGGATGTGCCTATGTCGTGTGGGAGGATCGTCATATGCCCTTCCATCAACCGATCGAACATGCCATCTACTGCATGGTTAACAGTGGTGGTGGCTGGGGTGATGCTGAGCGGGTGACGACGTCTGCGGGCAAGGCCGAGATGCCATCGGTCGCAGTGCATCCGATGGGGAGCGTCCATGTCATATGGCAGGATGACAGATGGGGAGATCGGGAGATCTGCTGCAGCTGCTGGCTTCCCACGGTGGGACCCCCGCCGACCATCAACTGCTTCTATCCTGCTCGAGCCCCGAACACGTTTAACATCACCGCGGATATCTTCGGTACAGGCTTCCGACTGGGCTGCTCCGTCTGGCTCGAGAAAGCCGGCGAAAGCGACAAGATAGCCTACAGTGTTGAGCTGATGTCGTCTACCCACATCAAGTGTGGGTTCAGGTTGAACAATGCGGTTCCCGGGCAATGGGACCTCCATCTCAAGAACCCCGATCTACAGAAGACGGTACTCTTGGATGCTATCACAACTTACGAGACACCATGGGGCGTAGAGAAAAGAGTCTCATCCGATCCCGCTGCCTCACTGACCGGGAGGAACAACTGCAGGTCCGTGTCCAGACAGGCCAACGGCGTGGTGCATGTAGTCTGGCACGACCGCAGGGACGGGAATTACGAAATCTACTACCGCAGGTGGGACGGCAACGCGTGGGAAGCAGAGACCAGGCTTACGACGGACACGTGGATTTCCAGAGATGCTTCGATCGTGCTGGGCCCCGACGGCCGCCTCCATTTGTGCTGGAATGACAGTCGCGATGGCAGTTGGGAGGTCTATTACAAGTGCTTTGATGGTGAATCATGGAGTGAGGATGAACTCCTGAGTCCCGCTGACAGCGTCGACTCGGAGTTTCCATGCCTCACCGTCGACACAGAGGGGAACCCGTTCGTCTTCTATGACGATAACAGATATGGACACTGGGAGGTATTCTGCGTGCGTTGGGGCGGCACCGACTGGATCGAGGAAGAGAGAATCACGAACATCGGTGTGAATTCGCGGTATGCTACTGCTGCTTCCGACAGTCTGGGCAACACATATGTGTTCTGGTCGGACAGGAGGGAGGGAGATTTCCACATATACTATGATGTTTACGATGGCGAATCGTGGTCCGGCAACCAGAGAATGCCATGCGAGCCAGGACAGCTCGTGACCGCAACATGTGCCTGTGACAACTCAGGCCGCGTTATGGTTGTATGGAGGGACGACTTCTACACATGCAAGCTCCTGGGCATGATTAAGGACGGCGAAGCCTGGACTGACGTCGGTGTGATTGCTCTCTGGGACAAGTTGCCCAACCTTTGCGGCGATGGGAAGGGGAGATTTCACCTGGTATATGAGGACTATGGCGGTAACACGATCTTGCATAGGATTTACTCGGATGCATGGTCTGCTGTAACCGAGGTCAGCCCGGTAAAAGAAGCCGCCAAGCCCTCTGTGGCTGCCGATGCCCACGGCAGGGTGGCGATCGTTTGGACGGATGGCAGGGATGAAGAAACAGAGGTCTATATGAGGACCTGGGAGGGTGATGTCGACGCGGCGGCAGTTACTGAGAGCGGATTCGCTGAGCTCGGATTCGGTGTCCACCGTGTGGCGCCCAACCCTGTCTCCGACAGAGCCGAGATAGTATTCGGACTTACCTCGGCAGGGTCTGCAAGGGTCATGGTTTTCGACGTTTCAGGCCGGCTGGTATGGAAACAGGAAATTGACGGGTGTGAGCAGGGCGACCACCGGGTTATCTGGAACTGCCGTAACCTTTCCGGCAATGCCGTCTCTCCCGGCGTTTACATTGTGAGACTTGGTTCAGGACCGAAAACGTCCACGGCGAAGATGGTGGTTCTCCGATAGGATTCTGTTATGATCAGTAACGATTGAGGAGGTTGACTCAGGATGTTGAGAGCCCTAAGACTTGGTTGGGTGCTCGCCGTCGCCTCGATGTGCTTTTGCGTCTCCGATGCGAGCTCCATTGAAGTGCGGCCCCGGAAGGTCTGGAGCGACATTCACCCTTTTGAGGTCAAACCCTACCAGATTGAGGAGGACTTCGGGGGCGAGCCCCGCTATGACTGCCCGCTCCAGTATTACTACTATATTCCGTGCCCGACCTATTCGTGGTTCTGGGGTGTGTACGGGTGGGAGCCGGGCGACAGGATAGGTGCCTGCTTCAGGATTGGTGATTTTGGGACGGGTGGTTTCGATGCCTGCGATCCGACTTACTGTCACGGGCTCACAGGGATTCGCGTACTGGATTTCGCGGGCTACGGCACGTACTATCCGGGGCTATTTACTATTGAAATGGATGTCTGGTGTTCGGACGCAAGCCTGAGCCCCCTGAAGCACATCTGGAACAGCAGGCCTCTCGAAACGGGTTTCGGTTGGAACTACTTTGATATTGGTGAGGAGTGGTTCGGAGTTAACATCGGCGACTGCTATGAATCCGGGCTCGATGCCCTGAGTATAATCGTCACAATGACCTGCACCGGCACCAACGGGGTCTACCCGGCTTTCGGTTTCGACAATGTGGGAACAGCGGTGGAGTTGGGCTGTGAGATGCATGATTCAGGGTGCCTGCCGGCAGTGTATCCGCGGGGCTGGCCGGGCGGCGAAGCTCCTAGCGCCCACTCGGGTTATGTCGGAAGGCATGCCTTCGAGCACTTGCCGCCACTTGGGATTCCCGATGGAAAGCACGCCAGTGAAGGTGCGCTTTGCTGGTACGGTTTCGCTGAGGCAGCATGGCGCATTTACCTGTATTGTGAGTCTCCCTGACTGGATCAAGAGTCTCCATTCCCGACCAGTTGGGGCGGGATCAAGAACCTCTTCAAGTAGGAAGACTCGGCGGGCGCTGAGCCCCGCCACTACGGCACTCCCCGTCACCACTCCCTGCCACCACAGGTGACGCGCCGCTACATTTCATGACCTGGCTCCATCAGGGCTCGCGATTCCAGAAATCAAAGCCTGACCCCATCAGTATTTCATTTGGAGGGCGGTGGGGAGGATGCGGAAGCTGAAGTCGGTGCCCTCTCTTACGAGATTACCGTCCACCTGCAGGTGGAGCTCCTGGCGGGTCCTGAGCGAGACTTCCTTGCAGGTCGTGTAGAGCCCGACTCTGTTACCGCCAAGGAGTGAGGTTACAAGGCCTGAGATCGCCGCCGATGGGTCGCCGCTTACGAGAAGGAGATGGAGGTGACCGTCGGTGAGTTTCGCACCTGGCACGACCTTGAAGCCGTAGCCATAGAAGGGAGTCTTGGTGACGACGAGTGATAAGGCCGTGACCAGCTTGTGCGGTTCGCCATCGATCGTCAAGTCTGCGTCTTCGCCCTTGAAACCCCCAAAGAGCGATTTCGTGGTAGCTCTGAAGTATGCGTCAAACCCGGTGACACCTTGCTCAAGCAGTTTTTCGCGCTCGCTCAGCGCATGGCCCTCGATCCCGACACTCGCAAGCAGGCCTTTGCGTGTCTCATCACAGAGTACGAGATCGATCAAGCGTATCTTGCCGTCGCGAATTCTCTCTGCAACCTTCTCAAGCGACCGGGGCAGACCAAGCGTGTTTCGCCAGGCGTTTCCCGATCCCAGGGGCAAGTAGGCAAGCACGGTCTGTCCGTCGATGGTGTTGATTACGTCCGATAGAGTCCCGTCACCGCCCGCGACCACGAGGACGTCAACCCGGTCCGCCATCTCTGCAGCACAGTCACACAGCTCGCCGGCCGTCCCGGCATCCCAGCCGGCAGTCAGTGTCCCGATGCCTAGGATGGAGGCGCATCTCTCAACTATATTTCGCTTCTCATCGACCTGTATTTCGCCGGCTGCGGGGTTGACTATGATGCCATATCGCATGGTCACGTTCCAGGGCGCGTTAGATCTGAATCCCGGACAGGCTCAGCCCTATCTGTAGAGTGACTTCACCTTGCCCCAGGTTGTCTCCTCTGTGGCATTGGGGTCGCAATCGAGTTGGACTCGCCAGGCGAGTTCAACCAGGCCGTACACCCTGGCATCAAAGGTGGTGTCCGCTCCGTCAACGAAACGCTCAGGCGGGCAATACTCGAACGTTTCGTTCTCACCGTAGAAGCCTGAGCGCATGGTTGGATAGTGGCTTACAGACGGCCTCGGATAGAGGGCTGGGAGGCAGCCAAAGGCATGCATAGCACAGCCATCAATGACTGCTGTACCGACGTTATCGAAACCCCAGGCCGGGTAGGTACCGTCCGTACCTGTATGAGTCGCAGTTACGAGGAACCTCGGTGTTGACGCAGGCGGGCCTGCATGGATATAGCAACCACTCAGATCCAGCGGCGGATCAATGAGTATCTCATTCCAGCTGAATTGGGTCTCAACCGGACCGCTGTTCCAGAGGGAAGGGCCGACGGGACAGCCGTCCGCACCGGCGCAGTAAACATCGAATTCGACAGTGAAACTGCCCGGATAGGTTACGCCGTAGCCCGCGAAATCAAGCACTCTCACACCTGTCAACGTGTAGCAAGCCACCGTATCGCATGGAACGTAGCCGCCTGTCGGCGTGTCTCCGACGGTGAAGAGCTGCCCGATGATATCACCGGGCTGCCAGCCGGTCATCTCCCAGAACCATGAATACGTGGGGCAGGGAATATAGTAGTAATACTGCAAAGTGCACTCAGTCAATGCTTCGATGCCGTAGTCCTCTTTCATCAAGAAGGGTCTCTTCTCAAGTCCGGATGCTGATCCTGAGACCAGGACTGCGAGTAGCAGGGTGATCGATATCCACTTAATCATTGTATGTCTCCCTTCAGTTACTTAGACGCCGCACATTGTATCATATCGTCATGACCGAGGCGAGAGAAAAGCACAAATCAGCTTCCGTTTTGTTTCCTCGCCTCCAGGCTGTCAATCCTCGCCCTCACGAATTGAGCAAACTCGCCGTCCGGGAAGGTCTCCAGATAGTCCTCGTATATTTCTGTAGCCACTTTGTAGTAGTCGACTTCCTGATAGCAGAGTGCGGCAAGGACCGCAGCCTGCTCGGCCCTGTCGCTGCCGGGATATTCCCCGGTGAACAGCCGGAACCTGCGCGCGGCTTCCTTGTACTCGTGGTCGAGCATGTAACACTCCGCAAGTGAATACGTGGCCTCCTCGAGCGTGCCGAAACGGTCATCCTCATCAATCTGTGTGGCCCGGTCAAACCTTATCAGTGCTCCGTCATACATCCCCATCTCGACCAAGAACTTCCCGAAAGCGATGAGGAAAGTAGGATCGTTGGCCAGGGTCTCTTCCTGTTTGAACATGCCGGCGAGCTCATCCTCACGCTGCCTGAGACAGGTCAGCCGTGCGAGGAACTCCTCAGGCGTGTGGTACCCGGTCATCCTGCCGATCTCGCCTCCATAGGCGTCCGTCACAACTGCGGTCGGATAGAGGACTACGCCGAATTCCCGAACGAGGCTGGTGTCTCGATCGATGTTGATTCCCACGCACCGGACAGAGGCCAGTGACTCGACTACCGCGCTATTCACAAAAAGGCTTTCTCTCATGAGTCTTGACCATGGACACCAGGACGCCCCGAAACTGAGTAACATGAGGTCTCCGTCTTGCTGGGCGTCGAGTTCCGCCTCATCTATCGACGTATACCAGGTGATGTTGGCGGCTACAGGCTCAGGACGGTCCCGGTCCCGGCCACAGGCCACCATGAACACAAGGATGAACAGGCCAACCAGAACCGTGCGATTCACGTCTCTCCTCCAATACCCCAAGTCGGTCTTCCAACTTAATGATATTTCAATCCGTGTCGAAGTCAATGGTTAAGGAAAGATCTTGCGGCTTTGTCGCGTCATCTGCTACGATTGGGTGGCTCAAGCAAGGAGGGCAGAATGGTTGAGGAGAGGAGAAAACACCGGCGCGCGACACTTGAGGTGCCGATCGACGCCAAGGGTCTGTCCGCCGACGGACACGCATTCAAAGCCAGAACCGTAAACCTGAGCGCCGGCGGGTTCTATTGCAAGGTGCCCTTCTTCGTCCCGGTACTCACCAAACTCAGGGTGTCCATAGCAATCCCGATCCGGGACACGGCCGGCAAGGATGAGGAACACGTCATTGTGTGTGAGGGCATGGTGGTCCGAATTGTTCCTGAGAAACCCGACGACAAGACTAAGACATACGAGATAGGATGTTTCTTCACGGAAATAGACAGCTATGACCGGCTGATGATTGAACAGTATCTGGCGGAAGGGACTCTCCAGCAGTAAAATCTCACCTTCATTTCCAGCAATTATAAAGGCTTGTCGCCAACGTGCCGATTGTTCGTATGGAGGCAAACGTATATGCACGATCCTATGGCGCGGATGAAGCAGGACTTCATCGCTGACGCTTCCGAGACAATCGAGGAGATGTCAAGGAGCCTTACAGGGCGAGAACCGGACGAGTCGATAGGCCGGTCACAGGTGGACCTGCTCTTTCGCACAGCCCATTCACTCAAGGGCACTGCGGGGATGTTTGATCTTCACGGGGTTTCGAAGGTTGCGGAGGCCGTGGAGAACCTGCTGGAGCTTGTACGCAGTGGAGATCTTGCTGTCGACAGCGCGGTGGCGGATCTCCTTCTTGAAGCTCTCGACGAGATGGGCATCTTGCTTAAGAGAGCGACGGGCTATGATGCTGAAGATGATTCCGCCGCAGTCGTGCGCAAGATAGAGGCCTTCCTTGCCTCGCTCAGCACCCAGTCTAAGGATACGGACACGGGCGGTTCACCGGAGCTCGACACAATTCTCGATGACGAGATTCTAAGAGACCTCCAGCCGTTGGAGCAGCGGTCGGTCGTAAAGAGTCTGAGGCGCGGGAACCGTGTCTATGACATCGAGATTGGGGCGGGTGACACAGGTTTCGGTACCAACGGCGAGAAACTCAGAAGCCTGGCGGGTCTCGGTGAGATCATCTGGGTCTTTCCCACCACGGCAGGCGCACGATCCAGCATACGTCTCGTGTACGTGCTCAGCGGTAGCCACGACGAGTTCGAGAATATGGTCGCAGTGGTGGGCGCCCGGGTTCGAGAGATCACCCCCCGGAAGCGTACGTCCGGCCAACCCGTGAGTCAGGGCACCGAAAAGGCTGATACAGGCGGAAAGGGCCCTGGTGAGAGCAAGGCCGATGATAGCGTACCGGTGAAGTCGCAGCTTGCGGTCAAGGTCGATATTGCGATTCTCGATTCCATGATGAATACGGTGAGCGAGATTTACACGGTGAGAGCGGGACTGATGGGAGTCGCCAACAGGCTCCCTCGCAGCGACCGCACAAGGAGGCTCAGGGACGATCTCCTGAAACTCGGTATCCTGCTCGACAAGCGGATCGCGGACCTTGAAGGCTCGATCACCTCGGTGCGACTGACACCCATTTCGATGCTGTTTGAACGCTACAGGGGAGAAGTCAGAAGGCTTGCCAGGCACAGGGGCAAGACGCTCAAACTGGCGTTTGAGGGCGAGTCCACACAGGTGGACAGGGCTCTCCTTCAGCGGCTTCACGATCCTGTACTCCACATCATAAGGAACGCGGTCGACCACGGGATCGAATCATCCGATGAGAGAACCCAAAGCGGCAAACCCGCTGAGGGTACGATCCTGGTCAAGGCCCGACAGGACGGCAGTCACATTCGAATCGATATAGAGGACGATGGCCGCGGCATAGACGAGGAGAAGGTCAGGGCTTCGGCCAAAGCCAGGGGGATCCGGCTTGAGGACGGCGAGTCTCCGCTTGTTCTGCTCTTTAAAGCGGGCTTGAGCACCAAGGAAGAGGCGGACGAAATCTCGGGGCGCGGGGTCGGGCTCGATGCCGCCAAGACCCAGATCGAAGCCATGAGAGGCATGATAACCGTCGACACACACCCCGGCGAAGGGTCCAAGTTCTCCATCTGGGTGCCTCTGGCGCTTGCGGTATCGAGAGGTATTCTTGTGGAAGAGGGCGACGTGCCGGCGGTAGTACCGCTCGGCAGCGTAGTCGAGGTTCTGCGTCTCACCCGAGCCAGGCGTGAAGAGGTAGAGGAGAAGGGGACAATCACGTACAAGGGTGTCGATATAAGGGTGGCGGTGCTCTCGGAAATGTTCGGGATTGACGAACCCCGTGACGCCGGCTTCATCGTGATTGTGGGCGTTGGTGAGAGCAGACGTGCGGTAGCGGTAGAAAGAGTACGCGGTGAGACCGATATCGTGACTCGGCCGCTACCCGCAGCGATGATTGCACCGCGTTTCATTACAGGCGCTGCGGAACTGGACGATGGAAGAGCTGCTGTGATAATCCAGCCTGAGGAGATACTCAGAGAATCCGCTGGTGAATGCGAAGTCAGAGTCGATACCGCCGAAGAGCTCCTGTCGGGGACTTCCGCCCCCGCCGAGGAATGGACGCGGGAGAGGATGCTCAGAATCCTCGTCTTCAGCCGGGGGGGCGATCTATACGGCGTACCCCTTGGGTTGCTGAGCGAGGTCATCCCGACCCGCAGAATCACTGCTATGCCCGTACTCGGCAAGGAATGGCAGGGTCTCTTCTTCGCCCGGGGAATGTGTCATGGGTTGATCGGGATGCCGGGGCCCGGAGCGGCCGGGCAAGAGAACATTCGCAGAATGATCTTGCTTAAGTTCCCGGAAAGATGCGGCTTCGGTGCCACTGAAGTGCTCGGGCACTTCGTGCTTCCACACCAGAGGCTGAAACCCGATCCTCTCCAGGACGGATCCAGTGGTCTCGCGACGTTCGGTGTATTCGAGTGGAAGGGCAGCGGGGTGAGGGTTCTCGATATTCGCGGCACACTCAGCCGGGCACTTCTGGGCCGCGACGGGTCCGGGGACGTTTCCCGACCTGATCTTGCACGGAACCTCTAATGCAAAGTCGGGTGTTTGACGATAGATAAAAGGAATGCCATCATGCCGAACTCAGGAGGTTCTGTTGGCGAAGCATAAAGTTCCACGAGACATCTGGCTCCTGACTTCATCCATGGGACTGGCCCTCGTCTGTTCCATAGCCGGTGTGCTTACCCACTGGGGCGTCATTGTGATGGTATGCACGGTCATCTTCATCGGACTGTCCTTCGCTGTCTGGTTGCGGCGGCTGGTCAGGTATGAGCTGCCACTGCTAAGGCTGTCGGAATCCATAAGGAACGGCAGAGAGGCGAGCCAGACGGCCGTGCCCGGTCTTGACGGTTACTCCGACTTCGCGGCCGGGATCCTCGACCGCAGGTTCTCGTGCGGGGAGATCCTGAGAACCTGCTACGAGATTGCAGTCCGGGTGTCCGGAACAAGAGACGCGGCAAAGACTACCGGTGCGGGAATCCTCGAGGCGGTTCAAAACGCACTTGACAGGTGCACGGCACTGAAGACCACACTGGCTTCTGCGCGGGAAACATCCGGTGGCGGCGCATCTTCGGCACCCGCAAGCAAGGCAGGAGGGGAGAACCCCGGAGCAATGGGCATTCCGGTCGCCGGCGCGCCTTCCGCGGTAGGTTCCGTCCTCGATGAGGTAATCTCGGGCGTGAGAGAGATGGGGGAGACCCTGAGGGAGGTCGACCACAACGCCAAGGAGTTGATCGCCTCGACCGAAGAGACCGCATACTCAATGTCACGTCTTGATTCGTTTTTACAGGATATGGCCAACAGCGGGAAGGAACTTGAATCGTCAACAGACACCGCCAACCGGGTTGCCCTCGAGGGCACCAAGGTTGTTGGGGAGATGGCTAAAGAGAACGAAGCCATCATAGCAACAGTCAAAGAGGCTGCGACCGCAGTCGAAGACCTTGGACGATGGTCGCAAGAGGTCGGTAAGATCGTCGAGGTGATCGGAGATATTGCAGATGAGACCAATCTTCTCGCTCTGAACGCAGCGATCATCGCGGCCCAGTCGGGTGAACACGGCAAGGCGTTCGGGGTCGTTGCCGAGGAGATAAGGGGACTTGCGGAAAGAACAAGTTCCTCCACCCAGGAGATCAGTGACCTCGTCAGGGCTGTACAGCAGAATGTCGCCAACGTCGTGCAGGGTATGAAGAAGAGCCTGCAGAGAGTCGAGAGAGGCGAGCTGCTGACGCGCAACGCGGGGATGGTGCTTGAGAAAGTGTTCGAGTCATTCGAATCTTCACGAAGCATGGCCAAGCAGATCGCGGCGTCGACGTTCGAACACAAGATCGACAGTAGTCACGTGGTTCGCTCGATACACAGGGTGACCGACATAGCAAGGCGGCTTGAATCGCATAAATTCGCAAAATGGACGACGGGAGAGACACTTGCCACCGCAACGGTGGTGAAAGTGCTGTCCCAGACCGGCCATGACGTGGCGGCTCCTCATGGGCCTGAACGAGCTCCTGACACCGGACCTCTTTCGGAGGCGCTGGCAAGGGGTGAAGACGATCTGGATAAGTCGATGATCTCGCTTGAACGCATACGGGATGAAGTCTCCATGTATCTCACTACGATCGACGATGTCGCGGATGCGGTACACGCGGCGGTAAAGAACATACATCCCGATGTCGACGGGGTGGGCTCAAGGAAGTGCTGGCAGATCACGGACTGTGATCCCGCGCTCCGGGGCCGTTGCCCGGCGTACGTGCAGGATGACTGGCGCTGTTTCCTCACCGAGGGGGTGGCGTGTCACTCGGCCCGGGATGGAAGCCCCCATGCAGACAAGAGATGTGCGGAGTGCAGGGCTTTTAAGAACAACATGGATTGCCTGACGGCACAGACAGTGGGTTTACAGAAATGAACGAAAAAGGACTCTTGAAGAACAAACTGGGTGGGTTGCTGATCGAAGCGGGCATAATCAGTGCTGAAGATCTCGAAACGCTTCTTTCAAAACAGCTGGGGACGGGGAAGCGTCTGGGACAGGTGGCCGTTGATGAGGGTTTTGCCACCGAGGAACAGATAGTAAAGGCGCTTGCCAAACAACTCAAGATCCCATTCATCAGCCTGGGCACTACCGTGATCGATCCTGAAGTTGTCAGGCTGGTAACCGAGCCGATGGCACGAGATCTAACGGCGATTCCCCTCTTCAGGGTTGAGAAGACGATCACGGTCGCGATGGCGGATCCAACCGATTCCGAGACCCTAAAGGAAATACGCTTTGTGACAGGTTGTGAAGTCGAACCGGTTATTGCCAGACCTGAGGAAATACGTGCCGCAATAGACATGTACTACGGCCAGGATGATAACGTGATCGAGGAACTCGAGGACCTTCCGACCGGCGAGTTGGATGCCGCGGAGGAGGCCGAGGAAAACGACCAGATCGACGGCGAGAGGCTCAGCCAGGAAGCCCCGGTTGTCAAGATCACCAATCTTATAATCGAACGGGCCATAGGCAAAGGGGCCAGTGATATCCATGTCGAACCGGGTGACACATCGCTCAGTATAAGGTACCGTGTGGACGGCGTTCTCCACGAGGAGCTGGTGATACCCAGGATGCTCAAGGCAGCCGTGGTTTCCAGACTCAAGATCCTTGCAAGGATCAACATCGCAGAACGGCGCATACCGCAGGACGGCCGTTTCACGGTGCGTGTTGCCGGCAGGAAGATCGACCTTCGTGTTTCCACGTTCCCGACTGTCCACGGTGAGAAAGTGGTCATGAGAATCCTTGAGCGAAGCGCTACGACGATTGCGCTTGAGGAACTGGGAATGAACGAGGACATCCTGCGCCAGTTCGGTCAGGTTGTCGGGCTGACACACGGAATAGTGCTCGTGACCGGGCCGACAGGCAGCGGCAAGACCACAACCCTCTATGCCGCTCTCAACAAGGTGAATGACACCGAGAAAAACATCGTCACGCTCGAAGACCCCGTGGAGAGTCAGATCCCCGGCATAAACCAGGGTCACACCAACCCTGTCGCAGGGTTCACGTTCGCCAGCGGGCTCAGGTCCTTACTCAGACAGGATCCTGATATCATCATGGTGGGTGAGACCCGAGATGCTGAGACGGCCGAGATAGCCATTCAGGCCGCGCTCACCGGGCACCTCGTGTTCACGACCGTTCACACGAACGATGCGATCTCAAGCGTCGTAAGACTCATAGATATGGGGATAGAACCGTTCCTCGTCGCTTCATCGGTTGGCGCGATGCTTGCCCAGAGGCTTGTGCGGAAGGTATGCCGTGAGTGCGCAACCCAGAGTCCGCCGGTCGACATCTTCATTCCCGAGACCGGCCAGGTCAGGAAGATCGAAGCCCCCTTACACGCAGTCGGGTGCGACGCATGCGAGGGCACGGGATACAAGGGACGGACCGGACTCTACGAGCTCGTTGTCATGAACGATAAGATGAAGCGCTTGATCGTTTCACGTGCTCCCATGCAGGATCTCGTCGAAAAGGCCCGAGACACGGGCTACCGGACGATGTTCGAGGACGGCGTCGATAAGGTCGCGGCGGGCATCACGAGCCTGGAAGAAGTCATGCGGGTCACGAGGACTGTACTTGAAGATGACATCTATTCTATGCAAGCTGTAGCGAGCATGAAAAAGTAGTTTCAGTGAAGTCGCCTGGCTGCCGATAACTATAAATGAACGGGACGGAGACAGTGTCAGGAGGGGGTGAAGGACTCTGAAGATATCGACCGCGCAGAGAGGCTCTTCCACGATCGTGGAGATAGACGGCACAATCGACGTCTATACTGCCAGCGCTGTCGGGGAAGCGATTCAGTCGCTTATAGCCGACGGCTCGAAGAATATCGTGCTTGATCTCAAAGCGGTTGCCAGGGTGGATAGTTCTGGTCTGGGCACGCTGGTGGGGAATGCCAAGTCGATCACATCTGCAGGCGGTACGATATGGCTCGTCGGTGTGGATTCGAGAGCGGGCAAGATGCTCAGAATCACCCGGCTGGCGAAATACTTCAGAATCCGTGATGCAGTAGAGGATGTGCTGGCTGAACTCGAGATCCCTGTATTGAGTCCGTCTGCTTCCTGAGCAGGAGGCTAGTGAGTTGTTGATTCTTACACGGAAGCGCAACGAACGAATAATGATAGGTGACAACATAGAAGTTGTGATTGTTGATATAAGGGGTGAACAGGTGCAGCTGGGCATTAATGCTCCCAAGGACGTGCCCGTTCACCGGAGAGAGGTGTACGAAGCAATAGTCAGGGAGAACGGACGGGTGGTTCCCAAGACGCCACGCAAGGACAGATTGAAGTCCGGCCGTGGAGTCCCGAAGGATGGGGGGCCTGATGACCTTGAATAGAAAAGATAATAAGAGGATCGTGAAGGACCTGCCTGCTGAGATCAGATCCCAGTGTGTACAGATGGCAAAAGAGATCAGCGAGCAGAGCGACACAATAAGAGACAGAAAGGTGTTCGCCGCGAGGATCAGGATATGCAGCGGCTACTACGATTCCGAGCGTGTAGTCGGCGGTATTGCCTCCCGCCTCATCTCAGAAGTCGCATACAAGAACATCTCTTCTTGATAGTTGACTTCCCAGGGCATTCTCAATACTATGACCCCAGATGACCTACAAATTGACGCAGGGGTAATTATGGCTGAGAAAGACAGCCGCGGGTTTGAGATAGCTGTTCTGGGCCAGGACGGCACCACAAGGTCACAAATAACCAGGGCGCTTCAGGGTGCCGGTCACACAGTATCCGAGTTGTCCTCACCTGATGAGGCTCTGGGTCTCCTGGGCCGTCTTGCGTGCGATGTCCTCATTGCCGATACCGACCAGGTTGAGACGGACCATGTGGATTTCCTCAAATCATGCCGGCGTGCGAACAGGGATGCGGCAATCGTACTCGTCGCGGGCCAGGTTGAGATTGAGATGGCCTTTGAGGCAGCCAGACTGGGAGCCTCTCAGTATGTCGCAAAACCGGTTGAGATCGACAGGATACTCGATATCGTCGACCGGGCGCTTGACGGGGCCCGGCTGAAGCGTGAAGCCGCATCAGTAAGACAGATCATCGTAGGCTACCGCCGTTCCGACACCTTCGTGCTCGGTAAGAGCGAGCTCATGCAGAAGATCGCCGAGGTGATCGAGAAGGTTGCAACGAGCAAGGCATCTACAGTACTCATACAGGGCGAAAGCGGCACGGGTAAGGAGCTTGTAGCCAAAGCAATTCATTTCCAGGGGAGCGGCAGAGACAAACCCTTTATGGAAATCAACTGCGCCACGGTACCGGAGAATCTTCTTGAGAGCGAGCTCTTCGGCTATGAGAAGGGGGCGTTCACGGATGCCAAGACCGGGAAGAAAGGCCTCGTGGACCTTGCCGAGGGTGGTTCACTGTTCCTCGATGAAGTGGGGGAGATGCCTCCGAATCTCCAGACCAAGGTACTGAGGCTCATCGAGACAAAGAGATTCAGGCGGATAGGCGGTGTCAAGGACATTGAGGTCAAGACAAGGATAATAGCCGCGACGAATCGTGATCTGCGTGCTGCGATGCGGCACGGGAGGTTCCGCGACGATCTCTATTTCCGGTTGATGGTGATCCCGATCTATGTACCGGCCTTGAGGGAGCGGAAAAGCGATATCCCCATACTTGCTCTCTATTTCACAGACTACTTCAACGTGGAACTGGCGAAGTCCGTTCGCGGACTGTCGCGAGAGACGCGCGAGATCCTGGTGGACTATGATTGGCCGGGCAACGTCAGGGAGCTGCGCAACGTCATAGAGCGAGCGATACTGCTTGAAAGCACCGATCTGATCCTGCCGGAGCATCTTCCGCGAGACATCATGGAAGGAAGGGAACCGGATGGGTCCGGTTTGATCTCAAGCCGGGGCGGCCACGTGCCGATCAGCCTGAAGGAGGCAGAGCACAGGGCCATAATGACGGCCCTCGATTGGGCGGATGGGAACAAGAGCAAAGCGGCACGTGTGCTTGGAATCTCCAGGCAGACGCTGAGGAACAAACTGAAGCCGGCTGAACTGGGTGAAGATTAGCCAGTCGGCCAGTTATTTGCCACTCGGTATCTCCTCGCTGTATTTGACCTTCGATTTGACTCTTTGTAACTCTGTTTGACCTTTTCACATCCTGCAGTCCATCGCTTTGACCCTTGGCGTTAGACCTAAGCTAATGACGCCATCCTGCCTCTCCTGACCGATCTATGTGGTTAGGAATCTACCACTCAGTGTTCACGCCTCAGGGCCACGGAGCACCATAACCTCTTAGAATCATTACAGTTATCGGCCTCGCGCATGAAAAGCACCATGATAGACCCGTGCGCCTACCGTTTTGTCTTGTTGTGGTCGTGTAACCCTTTGTCAATACATCATATAATCTGCGATCCACGAAATTCTGAGTAATTCTGTGGCGGGCACAGAGGTTGCAGTTGGTCATTGTCGGTCTGCAGAGTTTGGCCCACTCGGCTACAGCAAGGATGGTGAAAAGATGAACAGGACATGCGTGGGTTGCACACCTGAGGAACTGCAGGAACTCTGGCGAGCCTACAGCAAAGGCCAGTCAGCACAGGTGAGAGAGACACTCATACAGAACTACCTCTACCTGGTCAGGTACGTGGCGGGCAAGATGGCCATGTCGGTACCTCCGTCGGTAGAGATCGACGATCTTGTGAGTGCGGGGGTGGTTGGTCTTATAGATGCGATAGGCAAGTATGATCCCGGCAGGGACACGAAGTTCGAGACCTATGCCGTTGCGAGGATAAGGGGTGCAATCGTCGATGACCTCAGATCTCTGGACTGGGTGCCACGGTCTGTCCGCCGGAAAGCAAGGATGGTCGAGGAAGCATACAGCCAGCTTGAAAACGAGCTCGGCAGGGCCGCAAGTGATGAGGAAGCCTCAAGGAAACTCAATATGTCCTTGAGCGAGTTCCAGACGATCGTCGAAGAGGTGGCTTCCGCCGGGTTGCTGTCGCTTGACGATTTCGTCGGCAACCAGGACGGTGACCGCACCACCCGCGTGATCGACCTTGTCTGTTCCAAGAGCGATGCGGGCCCGTCGGTGCCGCTTGAGACCGAAGAGATGAAGAACATTCTGGCCACGGCGATCATGAACCTGCCCGATAAGGAGAGAACGGTAGTTGCTCTCTATTACTATGAAGACATGACGCTCAAAGAAATCGGAAGAACCCTGGGAGTCTCCGAGTCCAGGGTATCACAGATACACACCAAAGCTATGCTCAGGCTTAAGGGCCGGCTGAGACCTGTTGAGGACTCACTGCTTACGGCGGTTACTGAGAAGTCGTCGATGGAGCCGGACTCACCTGCGGCTGTCGCGGATGACATATTCACCCGCGAGTTGGCCACCACCCGCTGATTTGCGGAGGATAGGAACGTGACTGAGAAGAAGCAATCGAAATACGACTCATCAACAGCCGTGCTCGAGAAAAGACTGCCATCGGCGGATGGAGCGGCCCTCGATAAAGAGAAGGTGCTGGTGATTGATGATGAGGAGAGCGTGGTCGATGCGCTATCCGAGTTCCTGTCCGCACACGGATATGACGTGCAGACGGCCGTCAACTCGCGTCAAGCCCTGGGCCTTATCCACGAACACAAGTTCACCGTTGTGATCAGCGACTTGAGGTTGCCGGACATGAACGGGGTTGAGCTTCTCGAGCAGGTGATCGATTCGGACCCCGATACCGTCTTCATCATAATGACCGGCTATGCCAGCGTGCAGTCAGCCGTTGATGCGATGAAGAAGGGAGCATACGACTATGTGGTCAAGCCCTTCTCGTTGTATGAGCTGGAAAACACTGTCAGGCATGGGCTGGAGAGGAGACGGCTTGCGAGGGAGAACATAGAGCTCTCACATCTGACGAAGAAACTCATAGAGATAGACCAGATAAAGTCAAACATCGTCAGCACGGTCTCGCACGAGTTCCGCACGCCGCTGATGTCGCTCAAGGGCTACCTGACCATGCTTACAAAGGCAGCGTCGGATGGTGGAGCCAGCGGCGATACTGAGAAAACGTGGCTCAAGGCCATGAAGGACAACCTGGGCCGCCTTGACATGCTGATACTCAACCTTCTTCTCATGACGGAGGCCAATACGGGAGGCCTGCTTGTGGCTGAGGATGAGGTTGATATAGACCGGGTCATCGACGATTCGATCGCCCGACTTGACACTCTCTCACGAACCAAAGACGTCGACATTCATTTCAAACCGGCGAAGACGGAGAAGATCGTGGGGGACGCTGAGAAGCTGGGAGTCGCGGTTACCAACCTGCTGGAGAATGCCATAAAGTTCAACCTGGACTCCGGGCATGTCGAAGTTGGCGTATCCGGGACCGCTGACCCGGCCGGGGTACGGATATCTGTTCTGGACAGCGGGATCGGGATAGCAAATGAGAAGGTGGTGGGCATATTCGACTCCTTCACACAGGTCGATATGACCCACACGCGCCGGTTTCGCGGGGCTGGACTTGGCCTGCCGGTGGCGAAAGCGATAGTCGAAGCCCACGGCGGGAGTATAGAGGTCAGAAGTGAACCGGGGAGCGGGAGCACCTTCCAGGTGTGGCTACCACGGCGAAATGGGGGAGACCATGGAACGCAATAAGGAAGCCGGAAGAGCAGAGAAGAAGATTATCAGGATCGCCGTCGTTGATGATAACGAGGACATTGTCGAACTGTTGGGCGAGGTTCTCAAGCAATCGGATTACTCTTCGGATCTTTTTACGGTCTCAAAGGATGCACTTCTTGCTTCGACATCACAGGAGTATGATATCGTGATCACCGACCTGGAGATGCCTGAGGTCACCGGGATCGAGCTCCTGGCCCGTGTTAAGAAAGTCTTTCCACTGACCCAGTTCATAATGATCACCGGCTATGCTTCCGTCAAATCGGCTGCGGAGGCCATGCACAGAGGTGCTGTCTCGTATCTGACGAAGCCTCTGACCTCGACCCAGATCATGGCCCACGTGGAAAAAGCCCTCGAGAAGAGATCGCTCAGTCTCGAGAACGAACGGCTGATCTTTGAGCTGACCGGTGCCAATGAAGCACTGCAGAATAAGGTCCAGGAGCTCGAGCACCTGAACGACCTTCTCAGTCAGACTCAGGAAGATCTGGTTAAGGTCGAACGGCTTGCCGCGATCGGCCAGGTGGTCGTGAGCATCAACCACAGCATCAACAACAGTATCGCAGGCATAAAGGCCGCTGTGCACGTCATGAGGAACTCAGCCAATCTCGATCCCGAGATCGCCGGCAGTCTGGATAAGGTGGATGCCGAGTGCAACGAGGTCGAGGCGGTAGTGGCAAGACTGAAGTCCCTCAGGCAGGCAGCGCCTGAGGAATATGTCGACGGGGTCAAGATGATAGGTCTCAAGGAAGAGAGAATCGATGCAACGGTCTAATTCCGCAAAGCAAATAAGACAGGACACTCTGGATCTCCACAGGGGGCGGCTGATCTGCAGACTCCTGAGGAAAGAAGGGATCCTCGTACACAACTCTCACATTCTGCTGGACCTGGCTGAAAGCCTGCTACGCAGCCTGGCCCACCACACCCAACGGTAGCACTCCCGGCACTGCCGGTTGTGCCTGAATGTCGCGGCAGACGAGTCTGCCGCGACGTATCAAATCGGTTGACCTGACCCCCCTAAACGTGATACACTAGTAGTACAAAATAGTAGTATGAGATGGGGCTGTACGGGAGGTTTGAGGGGCGATACCGAAAGGGTGGGGATCCCCGCAAAGCCTTGGTATTCAAGGGAATAACCGGGCTGCCGAAGATCGCTCGGGATTATCGGCAGCCTTTTTCTATTTGTGTGAGGTGTGTAGACAGCATGAGAAGACTCACCGGATGCCTGATCCAGACTCTATGCCTGGCAGTCTTGCTGTCCCGGGTTGCAACAGCCGGGCTGGAGGTGGGCAGTATACATATATACGGGCCCGGCGAGGTCCTCGACTTCTGCTCAAGCAGCGGTGATCTCACCCGCATAACGTTCCCCGGATCACGCGAATGGGTCATGCTCGGAAACTGGGAAGACTATCACCCGATGCCGGTTGAACAGGTCACCGATGCTGTGAGAGCCGTGACCTTTCCAATGGAATCAATGGAGATGCACGTTCTTGTCCTGCCCGCACCCAGACTGGCGCTTCCGAACTCCTCTGCCGAGGGTGATGTGGTCTTCCTTTCTCCCGGTAGAATACCGTACCCTGAGGAGCACGTGCATTACACCGTGGCTCACGAAATCGGTCATGTCGTGCACCATCTGCTCATGCCTGACCATTGTGAGGAGCTGTGGAGGGCATACGCCGATCTCAGAATGGTGGAATATGCGGATCCTGCCTCGCCACAGCCTCACGCGTCACACCTGCACGAGATCTTTGCGGAGGACTTCAGAGTGCTCTTCGGGGGAGAGATGGCTCGCTGTGGCGGCGAGGTAGAAAACCATGACATCATACCGCCCGATGACGTAGAGGGACTCAAAGACTTCTTCCTTTCGCTTGTTGACCGGCAGACGGGCGAGGGCCGGTTGGCAGCCTATCCCAATCCATTTGAATCCAGCATGGTCTTGAAATGGGCGGGCTCCGATCAGGATAAGAGTCTAACTGAAGCGGCGGTCATTGATGTGCTAGGCAGGACCGTGCGTATGATCAGGCCCTCCGGAGGCGACGGCGCCAGCATCGTATGGGATGGGAATGACAGCCAGGGGCGGCCTGTGGCGCCGGGTGTGTACATGGTTGCCGCCAGGACCGCTTATGGACTATATGTCCGCAAAGTCGTGAAAACCCTGAGATAAACCTTTCCTTCAACCCCGGATGCTGCTTCTTGCACTGTGCACGTCATAATTGCAACTTGCACCTCACTTTGCATATGAGGACGGACAGGCAAAGGGGTGTCCAGGATCCCTAATCCTAAGCCCTGTAAGAGCAATGGGTTGGCAATGCCTGAGATGGTCTCCCCGTGGTATGCTTCTTGCTCAAACACATAGTAGACCGAGCAGTATGAATCGGCAGGTAACCACTTAGGTATTCGGGGAGGTGAATTCATCTGATGAGAACACGTATTTACCTGCTTCTGACTCTTGCGGCGTTCATGACGGTTGTTGGTGCCTGTGGGACGGACAGCGGGGGTGGTGTTGCTGTGGTTGACACAGTGGCGCCCAACCCACCGGTGGCGCTCCAGCTTGACGAGGCCGACGCGCAGGTGCGAATCACGTGGGCAGAGAACGCAGAGATCGATCTGGCGGGATACAGGCTCTATAAGTCCTCGTATGAGGAGGGTCCGTTTAACCAGGCGACCTCGAGGCTGCTTCTGTGCCCGTGGTATTACGACAACGTACTTCCGATGGCCGCCACCTATTACAGGGTGACGGCGTTGGATGAGAGCGGCAACGAGAGTGCTTACTCCCAGGTGATCGGCGTCTACTGGAACAACGGTGGCCGGAGCGATCCCGAGGAGCCGGTGCACGAATAACAAGTCGGACAGGCTGATAAATCAGGGGCTCCCGCTTAGCGGGAGCCTCTTCCATGCCAACAGGGTACCTGATCAACAGGGCACCCCTGTGTTGGACTTGTTCCCGGGTGTATGAGTGGTGAGGGTGGAGTGGAGAGGCCGTATGCTTCCCCGCTCGGTCGGCGCTTAAGAAGCGACAACCGTGTCGTCGATACTCGTGTGGTGGCCTGGACGGAACCGATTACTTGAGCCACCAGAAGAGATCGAGTGCTTCACAAATGATGTCGACAAAAAGGAACTGAGCAACCAAGAACACTGGTGTCGCCCCCTTTCGTAGCCTACCCAGCGTGGCGTAGTGCCGGGCTACCCTTCTCTCTAGGAATCGGTGGTCGGCGGGGGGACTTTAGCCTTTTCTTGCCTATGCCTTTTTTGCCTTTTGCACATTGCGTGCTGCAGCTGGGGCTGAGGTGGGGATAAACGCCTCAATTCTTAGTGCCAGTGCCGTGAGATCATCCTGCGGCTTTCCTCCCGTATACTCGACCACGGCATCGTGTATGGAGTTCAGGATATCGATCAGTTCGGATACGCGCAGTTCCTTGAGTCTCTCAAGGAGTCTCGTTTCACCGTAGGGCTCATCACGTTCATCCAACTCATCAGTTATGCCGTCCGTATAGAGGAAGATCAAATCCCCGGTCGTGAGATTGACCGAGGTGTCCGCGTATTCAGCTGAGTTGTCGATGCCTATGACCAGGTGTGTCGTATCCAGGAGCCTCGTTTCGAGATCCATGCCCAGTATGACGGGTGGAGTCTGGCCGGCATTACAGTAAGTCAAGGTTTCGGTTTCAAGATTCATGACGCCATAGAAGATCGTGACGAATGTACCACCTGCGGTGTGCTCGAAGATCTCCTTGTTAAGCACCGATATCACTTCTGAAGGCGGTCGCCCGGCGGCGGCCTCCGCCCTCAGGGAGGACTGAAGTGACGCCATCAGCAGCGCAGCCGGGACGCCCTTGCCCGATACATCTGCAATCACGAGCGCGACCTCATCTTCGCAAAGCGATATGATGTCGTAGTAGTCTCCACCCACGTGTTTGCTCGGCAGGTTCATCGCTTCTGTCTTAAGCCCGGGTATTTTGGGAAAAGTCTTGGGTAAAAGACGGTGCTGAATCTCGCGGGCAAGCTCGAGGTCCTTCTCCATCTTTTGCTTTTCGATCATCTCCAGATAGAGTCTTGCATTCTCCACGGCAAGTGAGACCTGGTCACCAAGGGTCTCCAGTAACTCAACATCGGTCGACAAGTAGAACTCCTCCGACATCCTGCGTCCGATCGTCATGAACCCCAGAAGACTGGACCTGAATACAAAGGGAACGACAAGAGCTGCCTGGATATCATGAAGCGTGCCGGCCTCATCCCGACAGATAGGCAGCGGTCTTCGCGATGCAATGGTCCTCTCGACATTCAGCGCGTTTCGGGTTGCAAGGAGGTGTTTGCTCAGTGTCCCGTCCGCGCTGAATCCTCTTACCATCGCGTGGTTGACACGGGTGCCGTAGCGTGCCGTGTAATTGTCCGTCTTCTCATCGAGAAGAAAGACGACTGTTGTGCTTGCATTTAGAACCCCGGCGACTCTGAGCGAGAGGTAACTTGCCAGGCTTTCGAGGTTGATCATGCCGGCCAGTGAACGGCTTATCTGCTTTAGGTCCTTCCGGTAGTTGTATTCGTGTCTGAAGAATGCCTTGTCGACAGCCAGGCTTATTCGTTGACGAAGCGGTGATATAAGGAGTGTTATTACGAATATCGATATGATCGAAAAGAGAAGATCCGCCCGTCCAATGAACCTCGACGCGAGTCTGCCTATACCGTATACGACCGCAAAATAGACGGATGCCAGGACGGCGAGCAGGAACGTATAGACCAGGCTTCGCTTGAAGGCTATCTCAAGATCCAGAAGCCCGTACCTGACGATCGCGTGCCCGAAGGCCAGAGGCACAAGGATCAGCGGGAGGAAGACAACCTTTTCGCCGGGCACTTCAATCGCGGGCTCGATACTGAGGATTACCCGGACAACTACAATAGGGAGTGTTCCGGCCAGTGTGCCCCACACGACGTGACGCATGGTCCGTTTCACACGGGCTGTCTTCAAATTCCTGTAGGCGCGGACAAATGCGACAAGCCCGAGTATGACAAATGCAATGAAGTAGACGGCGGTGACGCTCTGAAACGCCGCGAGCGCACTCCCGGGGCTTCTGCCGTAGAGGAAAGTCATGATGTTGAAGAAGACAGACACCGCAAAGAGAGCGACCAGCGGGAGATACATCAGCTGCTCGAGACGAGGCCGCCCGGGGAGGAAACGGCTCTTCTCGGGGAAGAGGAGGAAGAAGTGAAGGAAAAGGGCGGGGAGTGAGAGTAAGAGGAGATCGTTAAATGCGGTCCTGGATGCATACCTGGCAGTGCCGAATTCGAAATTGACGATGTTCATGAGTACGAGACCGAAGGCAAGGCACAGGAGGTAGAAGACGAGAGCCAGTTTATCGGCACGCCTGAAGTACACCACCAGCCCGATTGCAACAAAACTCAAACCGACGGTGACGAGCGATGCTTTTCTTACTATCTCCGAACGAGGCGGCCGGGCGAACGTCAGAGGAATAGCCATGGCCCTGCCGTTCCTCAGGAGTTCGTACGTGACCGTCTCTCCGGGCAGTACTCGTGAGAGGCATTCGGAGAAGTCCTTGAGGTTCCCGCAGCGGACACCCCCGAAACCGGTGACGAGGTCACCCTTCCTGAAGCCTGCCACTGCAGCCGGGGAGCCACGTGAGACTCTGGCTACCGAGACGTTGTTCAAGATGATTCCACTGTAAGGTTGACCGGGAATCTTGCTCACCAGAAAGATCTCAAACACGACTAGAACGATGGTGAGGACTACTGCGACAGTCCTGATTCTTGTGTGGAAGATGTAGGCCTGTTCA
Source organism: Candidatus Eiseniibacteriota bacterium (assembly GCA_043810925.1). Classification (GTDB taxonomy): domain Bacteria; phylum Arandabacterota; class Arandabacteria; order Arandabacterales; family Arandabacteraceae; genus Arandabacterum. The sequence goes on along the minus strand of JBDRNT010000036.1, from coordinate 27,845 downwards.
TGGGGAGTGGGAAGGTCCGATCGAGGCTCAGCCTGCCTGCGCATACACGACCCCCGTGGCAAGCAAGAAAAAGCCGGGCAGGGCTTTAGGGCTTTCTTGCCACGGGCAGTATAAGTGGAGAGGGACGATTGTCAAGCTTTTTCGGGAGGTCGAAAAACCTCTTGCCTTCAAGGTTGGCTTCTGCTACCTTACTCAAAACGGGGGGAGAGCAGTGGCAAAGCACCGCAAGAGACTCACAAAAAAAGAGTTAAAAGAAGATCAAGTTGCCGAATTCTTCATGGAGACGGTTCAGTACGTTCGCGACAATTCCAAGAGGGTAGCGGGCGCTATTGTGCTTGTCATCATAGCTGCACTGATAGTAACGATTGCAATGCGTCAGCGCAGGGCGGCAGAGATCGAGGCCAAGTCATGGATGGCACGGGCGAATCTCGATCTCAAGCAGGGAAACGTGTCGAGCGCCCTTCAGGCCTATACAGGCATCATGGACCGGTTCAGGGGCACCTGGAGCCACTCGGATGCTGACTTCTTCATGGCCAACGCCAAGTTCGCGACAGGCGAACCTGACAGTGCACTTGTTCTCTTTGAGAAGTACCTGGGTCTTAAGAAACGCAGGGAAGAATTCACAGTTTCGGCCAAGCAGGGGATCGCCCAGTGTCTGGAACAGACCGGACGGTTCCGCGACGCCGCCGAAAACTATCTTAAGGTCCAACGCGAGCACCCGGGGAGTCCGCTGGCGCCCGATGCCCTGTTGGGGGCGGGACGCTGTTACGAACTGGCCGGCGACCTCCGGCTTGCTGAGAGTACGTACAGCGAAATCATCGAACTCTATCCGGATTCCAACCAGGCGAGCCTGGTGAAAATGCCACTTCTGGAGATACAGGCGCAGCTTGAGAATTCCTGATGGATGCCCTGCCGCTTAAGGTTGCTTTTCTCTGGCACATGCACCAGCCCTACTACCGTAACCCGCGGACAGGTGTGTACAGGCTTCCCTGGGTCAGGCTCCATACCGTAAAAGACTATAACGACATGGTGGTGAGGCTCGACGCCTTTCCGGGGATAAAGAGCAACTTCAATCTGGTGCCCTGTCTTATGGATCAGATCAGGGATTACGCGGCAGGCGGCGTACAGGAGATCCACCTCAACCTCTCGATGAAGCGGGTGGACGAGCTCAGCGACGAGGAGAAGGTCTCACTCATTCGCCACTTCTTTCTTGGCAACAGAAAGACGATGATCGAGCCCTATCCCCGCTACAGGTCGCTTCTCGAGAAATGTATTGCGCTTGATTCGGAGTTCAAGGTGCAGACCGCCGTGAAGAAGCTGAGCGCCCAGGATTTTCTTGACCTCCAGGTCTGGTGCAATCTCGCATGGATCGGTCCGGTCGCGAGCACCGATCCGTTTGTAGAGAGTCTCCGCTCCAGGGAACGCGGGTTCACCGAGACCATGAAGACGGACCTGCTCCGCAAGCACATGGAGATTATGGAGAGCGTCCTCGGCAAGTACAGACAACTTCAAGAGGAGGGGAGAATAGAAATATCTATGTCACCATACTTCCATCCGATTCTCCCGCTTCTTTGCGATTCTGATAGCGCGAGCGTCTCCAAGCCGGGGACGGGACTCCCGGTAAGCAGATTCAGATTTCCTGAGGACGCCCGGGCGCAGATTGAGTCGGGTCTCAGGCTTCACGAAGAGATCTTCGGAAAGACCCCGGTCGGCATGTGGCCGCCGGAGAGTGCCGTAAGCGAGGAGGCCCTGGAGCTCGCATGCGAGTGCGGGATCAAGTGGGTCGCGGTCGATGAGGGAATTCTGGAAGCATCCAGCGGTGCTACGCTTCGAGATGCGAAAACGGGCGAGATCAAGCGAGGCGATATCCTCTACAGACCTCACAGATTCAAGCGTGGTGGGGGGGAGGCTCTCATTTTCTTCAGGGACCGGGTTCTATCCGATCTCATAGGTTTCGAGTACGCCGACTGGTCGGCGCGGGAGGCGGTGACGGATTTCGTGGGCAGACTGGAAGGCATACGGAAGGGTCTTGGTAAGAAGACAGGTGAGAGTGTTGTGCTCGTGGCTCTTGACGGCGAGAATTGCTGGGAGTTCTACGACCGAGGTGGAGACACATTTCTCAATCTGCTTTACGGGGCGCTTTCCGAGCGTGAAGACATCGAAACAGTCTTGCTTTCGGACTTACTTGATATGCACTCCGAGGCTCCGCCGCTTGAGTCCGTTTATCCGGGTTCGTGGATAAACTGTAATCTCACTACCTGGATAGGTCACCCGGAGGATAATGATGCCTGGGACCTGTTGCAGGCCGCAAGGACCGAACTTAAGACCAGGGACGAAGACCTGAGCGAGGAGAAGTGCGCCACGGCCTGGAGAAGCGTTCACGCGGCTGAGGGAAGCGACTGGTTCTGGTGGTACGGCGAGAAGCGCACCCTGCTGGAGGACAGGGAATTCGACACGCTCTTTAGAGCGCACCTCAGGCACATATACGAATCCGCCGGTGCGCATGTACCTCACAAAGTGCTCGAACCCATAATGGCACCCTCGACCGGTATGGCGATCAGGCTTCAACCCGCCGCAGTGATAAGGCCCGTCCTCGATGGCAAGGTCACGACTTTCTACGAGTGGAAGCTCGCGGGCCTCTACGAGAGCTACCGCGACAGCGAGCCCGTGATTTTCGGAAGCAGCATAGTTGATGCCGTGTACTTCGGATTCGATCACAAGCATCTTTTCCTCCGTATCGACACCAAGATCTCACCCCAGGCGATCCAGTTTGCCGAACTGAGCCTTCGTCTCGAATTCGAGGACCCCGCACACAGGCTTATTACGTTAAGGGCGCCGGAGGCCCGTTCACCGGCAGCCACGGGACTCATCATCGAGCCGGCCGATGCCCAGCAGGCCGTGACCGCCGTGGCGCTCGAGATTGTCGAGGTCGCAGTCCCGTTTGACCTCATAGAGGCATCACCCGGTGATACTGTCACGCTGCGCGTCGCTGTCTTAAAGGAAGGTAAGCCTGTCGAGCGGCGGCCGATCCACACATTGCTCACTATCAAGGTCCCGAGGCCGGATTTCGAGGCTGAAAACTGGAGTACGCTGTAGGCTCTACACTCTAACCCACATGAAATGAAGGCGTTCTGCTATTGACCTCAGTCGTGGCGGATGTTTGATAATACCATGTACGCATAATCCACATTATGTAAACTTGCCATCATAAATGGCCCAAAACTGGACTCAACCTTCAGGGGTAAATCACCACACTCCGGCCTGGAGTGTCACAAATCTGAGGCTATGAGCAGGCTGTCGGCCATGGATTGGATGAGTTCGCGCTGGACGAGCTGGTCAAGCCAGTTCTCGGGGATGGCCTGAACCCCATAGAAGGCGCCGGCGATCTGGCCGTACACGGCGCCTGTCGTGTCGGCGTCGTCTCCGAGATTGACGGCCGCCAGGCAGCCGTCCTTGAACGAATTTGTGGTATAGAAGGCCCAGAGAGCCGCCTCAAGGGACTTTACGACGTAACCGGTCCCAACTATCTCGGGTGGCTGCTTTTCCTTAAAGGAGCCCTCCGCAATCTCACTGATCTCGGCCACAAGGGGTTCTCTGTCCCAGTAACCGGGCTCCGGCGTGAAACCGGCCCCGAGGATCTCATCTTTGGCCTTTCCCTGCAAGGCTCCGATCATGATGGCGGCCATGTATCTGCAGGCGTCAACGGCGGTCGTCGCCCCGTTGGTTGTCCGGGAGCTCTCCCCTGCCATCTCGATCGCTTCAAGGGGGTTGGCGGAGAAAAACAGCGGTACGGGTGCGAGTCTCATGATTGAGCCGTTCCCGGCCGTATCCGGTTCGGTCGGACCGGGAAAGGGCTCATGGGTCTCTCTGAAGCGGCCCAGGGCCGCCATGACGGTGATACCCATACCGAAGGCCTCACCGGTGCTACTCATGTAGCCTGTTTCAATCCACCTCTTGTAGCGCTCGAGCTGATCGACCGGATCGAAACATCCCTTCTCAATGAGACTCTCGGCCAGACAGAGCGCCATCGATGTGTCATCTGTCCAGTGGCCGACACTGAGGCCCGGCGGCAGGTCACCTATCATCTCGGTGAGAGGCTCAAACCTGCCTGGCGGATAACCCTCGATGGGCATGCCGAGGGCATCACCGGTGGCGAGCCCGAGCATTGCCCCGCGGTAACGCTCCGCAGTCAGCATGTGGCACCTCCCTCCTACTCGGATTGATGCGAGTCTACACCATCGTAAGGATCACGCCAAGAACAATGTAGGGTCTAACCAAGGATGTTGTGGCGTCGCATCTCTGCGCCCGACGGATAGAAGAACGTCGGGGACAAGACCCCGACGCTGCGGATGGAAGAACCGGGGTCAGGCACGCAGTGAGCGCTGCCCGACCCCATCAGTGACTTATTCGGTCGGCTGGTCCTCGGAACGGCCTCCGAGATACTTGGCCAGGAACGCCTCGGTAGCTGCATAGAACTCAAGCCGGTTCTCAGGCTTGGCGAAGCCGTGGCCTTCATCTTCAAAGAGCATGTATTCGTATTCGATCCCGTTTGCCTCCATCGCCGCGACAATCTGTTCACTCTCGCTCTGCTTGACCCGGGGATCGTTCGCTCCCTGGGCGATCAGCATCGGGATCTTGATCTGGTCCGCCTTGAAAAGAGGCGAGCGGGATCTAAGGAAGTCGGCCTCGGTCTCCGGATTGCCGACCCTGTCATACCACATATCGAGCGTCGGCTGCCAGTACGCCGGTAGGGTCTGTATGAATGTGATGAGGTTGCTCGGGCCCACCAGGTCAACTGCACAGCAGAAGACATCCGGGGTGAAGGTAGCCCCCACGAGCGCCGCGTAGCCACCGTAGGACCCTCCATAAATCGCGATTCTCTCGGGATCCGCTATGCCCTCGTCTATCGCCCAGTTGACTCCGTCGATCAGGTCATCGTGCATCTTTCCACCCCACTCCTTGTCCCCCGCGTTGAGATGCACTTTGCCGTAACCCGATGAGCCTCTGAAATTGACCTGAAGACACACGTAACCCCGGTTAGCAAGCCACTGCGCCTCGGGATTGTAACCCCACATGTCACGCGCCCAGGGACCTCCGTGCACATTGAGTACCACCGGAAGGTTACTCCTCCCCATGGCCGGCGGGTAGGTGATATAGCCGTGTATTGTGCGGCCGTCACGCGAGTTGTAGGATATGGGCTCCATTGATGCCAGCGTGTAGTCGGTCAGATGGGGCCTGTGGTAGAACAGGAATGTGGCCTCATTGGTCTCACGGTCAAAGGTGTAATACGGTATGGGGCCGTCATCCCTTGTGAAGCCGACAATCCACGTCCTGTCAGCGTCATCTCTGCTTCTTATGAAGAAGTCTCCGGGGTCCAGCCGGGTTATGGCACCGATATTCTCACGAATGGACTCATCAAGTATGACCCACTCCATCCTTGCCTTGGCGAAGCCCACGGCCTGAGGCTCGTAGGTGTCCTGGTTGATCATCACACCACCGACGTCGTACACGGGATCCTCGGCGAGTACCTCGACCGTCTCCCCCGTCGCGGCGTCGATTTTGACAAGCCGGCTGGCGTTTACTTCCCTTGAATCCTGGCAGTAAATGTATTTCCCGTCCTTGGTGAAGCCTATCAGGTCGCTTGTCAGGCTATTGTCTGAATCCCACGTTAAGATTTTCACCCATTCCGAATCCTCGCTCTCCCGGACCAGGAGATCGAAGCCCCCCTCGGCCGTGGGAGTAACCGATCCGCGGATCTTCATGTTTCGGTCCGCGAGCCAGCCGACCACGTTCCCGGGGTTCTTGGCGACCATCGTGATCTCACCGCTGGAAATGTTCAGGTGATAGACATCAAAGACCCGGGGATCTTCCTTGTTCATGGCGATCAAGAGCTCATCCGGGTAGTTCTTATCCCGTTCGACGATCTGGACCCTTACGCCCTCGTAGGGGGTGAGTTGCCTCATGACATCCGTCTCGATATTGACGGCATAGAGACACCAGTTCTCATTGCCGCCGATATCCTGAAGATACATGATGTGCTTGCCGTCGGCCGCCCAGAAGTAGATCCTGATACCGCGATCCGTGTCACGGGTGACGACCCTGTCGTCTTCCTGGCCGATGGTCTTTACCCAGACATTGAGCACGTCATCGACAGGTGCCAGATAGGCGAGCATCGTGCCGTCAGGCGAGACGGTCGGGCTCACTTTCTCGGGATTCCCGAAGAGCACATCTCTCGGTATGATCTCCGTTTGAGTCTCCGCGCAGCCCATCATGAGTGACAGAGCCAGGCATAGACAGATCAGGATACCGGCAACAGGTGGTGCTGGATACCGCATACTTCCCTCCTTTGCATCACAGGGGTTACAAACGCAGTTGGGTGTCGAACGCTGCTGGTAACGTGAATTGTGATCGCCCGGGATTATGGCAGCGGCCGGGCTTTGATGCAAGCTAAAAATGGACACCGGCTGCCGGGCCTTATGAAACAACGAAACTGATGAGTTTATCCTCCACATGGAAGGATTTCTTGATCGTTTTTCCGTCCAGCCATTTCTTTGCCGAGGCATCCTCCCTGGCCAGTGTCTCTACATCCTCCCGGCTTGCACCTTGAAGTACCTCGATATTGGCTCGCACCTTGCCGTTTATCTGAACGACCACAGTCACGGTCTCTGTCTTAAGCAGTCCCTCATCCCAGCCGGGGAACGGCATGTCGAATATGCTCTTAACATGGCCGAGATTGCTCCACATCTCTTCACAGACGTGCGGAATCAGGGGAGCGAGCATATGAAGCGCAGCTTCGGCCGCACCTCTCATCACCAGCACGGTAGTGACGCCCGGCGCAGAATCGCTCGACTCCGGCCAGCGTTTATACATCTCGTTGACGAGCTCCATCACTGCACTGATGGCCGTGTTGAAGTGGAATCTATGGGTCACATCCTCGGTGACCTTCTTTATTGTCCAGTGTGACTTCCTCAAGAGTGCAAGGTCTTCAGGTGAGAGTTCCTCCGGATCCAGAGTCCCGGGTCGAACGTTCCATCGGGACACACGGTCGACCACGCGCCACAGTCTGTGGATAAACCTGTGGCATCCCTCCACACCCCGGTCAAGCCAGTCAACATCCTTCTCAGGGGGGCCCACAAACAGCGTGGACAGCCTCACGGTGTCCGATCCGACTCTGTCTATCAGCTCATCCGCCGAGACGGTGTTTCCCTTGCTCTTGGACATCTTCGCGCCGTCTTTGCATATCATGCCCTGTGTGAAGAGCTTTGTGAAAGGCTCGCGCACAGGTATGAGTCCCATATCGGCGAATACCCTCGCAACAAAGCGTGAGTAAAGAAGGTGAATTATGGCGTGCTCGATGCCCCCGATATACATATCGACCGGCATCCACTCAAAGGCCTCTTCCACACCGAACGGCTTTTCCCTGTTATCCGGTGTCAGATACCGGAGGTAGTACCAGCTGGAGTCGACAAAGGTATCCATCGTGTCGGTTTCCCGCTTCGCCGGTCCGCCGCATGACGGGCATGTAGTCTCGACAAAGCTCTTAACATAAGTGAGTGGGGACTCACCGGTGGGCTTGAACTTCTCCACCTCAGGCAACAGGACCGGGAGATCCTCTTCAGGCACAGGCGTTATCCCACACTTATCACAATAGACCATCGGTATAGGTGCGCCCCAGTAACGCTGCCGGGATATCAGCCAGTCACGCAGCCGATAGCGTACAGCGCGCCGTCCGATCTTTTTCTCTTCCATGTAGTCTGCGATCTTACCCATTGCTTCCGTGTTGGAGAGTCCATCGAATGGACCTGAGTTGACCTGGGTGCCCTCACCCTCATAGGCAGCCTCCAACCCTTCTCCATCCTTTAAGACACCATCGGGAGATATGACCATTCTTATCGGCAGATCGTACTTCCTGGCGAATTCGAAATCTCTCTGGTCATGGGCGGGGACCGCCATTATCGCCCCCGTTCCGTATTCACCGACGACATAGTCTGCCATCCACAGAGGTATGCGTTCGTCGTTCACGGGGTTTATGATGTACCTGCCCGTGAAGATACCTTCCTTCTCGGTGTCATCCGGCTGCTTTTCAAGCGCCCGGCGTCTTACCTCCTCCGAGAACTCAAGCGCCTCTTTCTCATGCGGACTCCCCGCCAGTATCGCCCCGAGCTCGGGATGGTCCGGTGAAAGAACCGCATAAGTCGCTCCGTAGATCGTATCCTGCCTGGTCGTAAAGCATGGGAGGTCCCTTCCATCCTCAAGACGGAAGTAGATGTCCACTCCCTCGCTCTTCCCGATCCAGTTACGCTGCATTGTCTTTACACGCTCGGGCCAGCCGTCGAGCTCATCTACGCCGGTTAAGAGTTCCTCGGCATAGTCGGTTATCTTGAAGAACCACTGCTCAAGCCGCGTGAAACTCACCGGTGACTCACATCGCTCACACACACCGGCGACCACCTGCTCGTTTGCCAGCACCGTGGCACACTTGGGGCACCAGTTGGCCGACGCCTGCTTCCGGTAGGCGAGACCCCTCCTGTACATCCACAGGAACAAGAGCTGGGTCCACTTGTAGTAGTCGGGATCGCAGGCTGCAACCTCACGTTTCCAGTCAAAACCGATACCCCAGCCGTCCAGTTGCTCCCTCATACGGGCGATGTTCTGCTGCGTCCAGATACGCGGGTGTACGTTGTGCTGGATGGCGGCGTTTTCCGCAGGAAGACCGAAAGCGTCCCAGCCGATGGGAAACATCACGCGATAGCCTTCCTTGGTCTTCCAGCGCATGAGCGAATCACCGAGGATATAGTTACGGCCGTGGCCTACGTGAAGATCGCCGGACGGGTAAGGAAACATCACAAGACAGTAGTACTTGGGTCTGTCCCTGTGTCTTCCCGGGCTGAAGGTCTTGTTGAACTCCCAGAGTACCTGCCACTTCTCTTCGATTTCCTTGAATCTGTATTCTCTCATGTGGTCATCTGCTCCGGTAGAGGTTCCCACGAACCGGCTTGGTTTGAATGAAGCTACAAGGTATCCGTAGCCCTGTCAAGCCTGCTTATCAAGGCTTTCAAGGTAGGCGTAGGCCGACATCGCAGCGATCGCGCCCTCACCGACCGCCGTAGAGATCTGCCTCAGTTCTTTCTCTCTCACATCTCCCGCCGCAAGGACTCCTGCGACCGAGGTTACCAAGTTACAGTCCGTGACGAGGAAACCGCTTTTGCCCCGTTCAAACTCCGGACCCAGCATTGCGACATTCGGGTTGAGGCCGACATATATGAAGACCCCATCGACAGCTATCATCTCTTCAGCGTGTGTCTTCTTATCTTCGAGGAGCACACCCTTCACTTCGCTATCCCCTTCTATGCTCTTCACATTTTTGTTCAAAGCCAGCTCGATCTTGGGATTGTCACTGACCTCTTTCTGAAGTACCGAAGCCGCCCGGAGCTCATCCCGTCTGTGGATCACCGTAACCTTGCTTCCGAATTTCGCAAGAAAGATCGCCTCCTGTAGGGCCGAATCCCCACCACCTATGACTGCGATCAGCGCATCCTTATAAAGCGGCCCATCACACGTCGCACAGTAGGATACCCCTTTGCCGGTGAGCGAACGTTCACCGGGAACACCGATCGACTTGGGCGTGGAACCTGCCGCGATGATGACGGACCGTGCGGCAATGTCCTCGCCCTTGACGGACACGAGAATCCGGTTTCCATCCTTGCGCACGCGGTCCACACTTTCACTCACGATCTTCGCCCCGAACTTCTTCGCCTGCTCGTGCATCCGCTCTCCGAGGTCCATACCTGAGATCCCCTCGGGAAAACCGGGGTAGTTTTCTATCAGTGCCGCGGAGGCGGCAAGACCGCCCGGTAAGCCCCGCTCGTATATGGTTGTGGCCAGCCCGCTCCGTGATGCGTAGAGTCCCGCCGTAAGCCCGGCCGGGCCGGCACCCACGATTATGACATCGGTCGCCGCCATACTACCAACCCTCCATAGTCCGGGAAAGCATGTCTGATGCGAGTGTCGCTATCGCTGCTTCGATGGCTTGAGTCTCGCCTCCCTCCGCTTCATCGCCTCCCTCGGTATAGGATTCCCATGCCCGGAAGTTGTCCTCTTCCCACAGAATCTTACCCTCATGCAAGTCCTCAAGTTGAACCGATACGGTGATCTCGATCTTAAACTCATCCACCGTCTGCGCCCTGTCGAAGGTGAGCGCACCCTTCTCGTACTTGATTATGACGCCCCTGAGCATGGCGTCGGCTTCACCCTCGGAGACGACCGAGAGCCTGTTGTCATCCGTGAATACGTCGGTGACGGCTGTCGTGAGGTCCTGTTCGATACCGTACTTGGTGGTCTCGTTTTCGAATGTGGGGATGTAGATCTTCTTTATGTGTCCGGGAAGGAGGTTGCCTGCAGAGTAACCGCAGGCCAGGGCGAGGAGGAGACAAACGGGTGCGATGTGCTTATGTCGGGCTAATGCCTTCCTTAGCATCGATCGCAAGTCCCAGCCCCTTGATCTTGTAGCGCAGCTTGTCCCGCTTTATCCCGAGCAGGCGGGCTGCCGAACTCTGGTTATAGTCGCTCTGTCTGAGCGCCCTTTCTATCAATTCCCCTTCAATATCACATATCAAGTTATCGAAATCAATGCCGTTTTCGGGGATGCCCGCCGACATAGCGTCCTCAATCGTCTGTATGGACCGGCGCCGCTCAGTACCGGCAAGTTCACCCAGTGAAAGGTGTTCGGGCTCTATAAGATCGCCCTCATAGAGGAGTACTCCCCGCTCCATCACGTTCTTAAGTTCTCTCACGTTCCCGGGCCACCGGTACGTTTGCATCACCCTGAGCGCCCTTTCCGATATGCCGCGGAAGTTCTTTGAAAAAATGGTGTTGTAATGATTGAGGAAGTGCTTCGCCAGCAGTTCTATGTCTTCCTTTCGCTCACGCAGGGCGGGTAACTTAAGCGGCACTACCTTGAGCCTGTAGTAGAGGTCTTCCCTGAAGCTGCCGTCACTGACCGCCTTCGCAAGGTCCTTGTTTGTGGCCGAGACTATCCTGAGGTCGACCTTGATATCGTGTGTGCCTCCCACACGCTTAAAAGTCATGCGTTCCATCACCCTCAGGAGTTTCACCTGGATCGTGAGACTCATCTCACCGACTTCATCGAGGAAGATCGTACCGCCATCGGCGAGCTCAAAGAGGCCCCGCTTCTGGGTCTTGGCATCAGTGAAGGAACCCCGCTCGTGGCCGAAGAGCTCGCTTTCGAGCAACTGCTCGGGGAGCGACGCGCAGTTTATCTCCATCAAGGGCTCATCCCGTCTCGGGCTCAGCCTGTGGACCATGTTGGCAATCAGTTCCTTGCCTGTACCGCTCTCCCCTTCTATCAAGACGGTGGTTGTATTGCTCCTGGCAAGATTCTCAACCACGCTCATCAGTTCCTGCATCGCACGGCTCACACCCACAACAAAATCGAAATCAAACCTCAGGAGCTGTTTCTTGCGCCAGTGGGCGATCTCAAGCCAGAGTTTCTTCGACTCAAGCGCCCTGTTCAGACTGAGTATGAGATGATCGAGATCAACTGGTTTTACAATATAGTCGAACGCGCCCTTTCTCATCGCCTTGACCGCCGAGGAGATCTCGCCATAGGCGGTTATCATGATGACGATAGTCTCCCTGTGCGATTCCTTTATCCTGTCCAGGACCTCCATGCCGCTTATGCCGGGCATTTTCAGATCGAGGATGACAGCGTCAGGCGGGTCGGAAGCGCACTGCTCAAGTGCTTCTTCCCCGGAAGATGCGGAACGCACATCATGTCCTTCATCTTCCATCGCCTTTGAGACGAAATGCCGTATGGAGTCCTGGTCATCGACTACCAACACGCTCGCCATGTTTACTCCTTAAGCGGCAGCTCGATAATGAAGGTCGTCCCTCCATCCCGAGATGTTTCGATGAGGATCCGGCCTCCGTGCTGATCGACTATTCGCTGGCAGATGCATAGCCCCAGACCCGTACCGCCCTTCTTCGTGCTGTAGAACGGCTCAAAGATCCTCTCCGCATCCGCCTCCGCGATGCCGGTGCCGCTGTCCGAGACGCGAATCACAACATTTGGTCCCTGCCGTGCAGTCTTTATTCTCACGGTGGCGTTCTCTGAACTCACCTCGACAGCGTTCTTTATGATGTTGATCAATACCTGCTGTAATCTGTCGGCATCGGCGTCGAACTCGGGTATGTCCTTATCGAGATCCTGCTCGACGGACAACCGCTTCCTCAGGATCTCTTCACTCAGGCAGAGCAGGCTCTTTCCGACCGTTACGTTTGCAGAGGTTTTGGCAAGAACGAGTTCGGGCGGCTTGGCTATCCGGTAGAGGTCGTCTACGATCCTGTTGAGCCTGTTGATCTCGGTCAGCACGAATTCGACGGTCTCATCTTCGGTGCTACCGGACTCGAGTTTCTTGGAGAGATACTGGACTCCGGCGGCGATTCCGGTGAGCGGATTCTTTATTTCATGTGCGATGCTCGACATGAACCGACTGAGCATCGTAAACCTGTCCTGGTGTGCCTCGCGGGTCGGTGCTATGCCGCCCGTCCTCAGTATGACCCGGCGGCCCCGTCCGTCGGATGAGGCAATGGTGTGCGCGAGTATCCTCGTATCCTGAATGCTCTCAGGTGTAATGTCATGCGGCCCACCGCTCCCACTGGCTTTGGGGTCACTCAGGGCCTCGATCTTTCGCATCAGACTCATAAGCGAGTCTGAATCATACTTCTCGAAAATGCCTCCGGTCGTATCCGAGACGATACCATCGTGAGTGACGGTGCAGAACGAGTACCCTTCCCTCAGCAGAAACCCGCCCAGCGTCTCGGTGGACTGAGAGACTCCACCTGCTTCCGGCCCCGCGGCTTCGCAGGAGATCAAACCGGCACACGCTAGAGCTTTAAGCGCCAGGTTGGCGTCCTCACCAGGTCCCGTGTCCGAGGTCACGAGTACGAACCGGCGTTTCGCTGTCTCATTGGATATTCGGGGATTTTCCGGTGGGGCAGGCAGCGTGCTCCAGGGCACGAAGAAATACGGTACGCTTGAATCCATCGGGATCAAGTCACACCAGGTTTCGCCACACGGGAATACCTCATCCCTTGTGAAAACCTTGCCCGACCCACTTGCCGGTCTGGCCTCTGTGACCAGTCTTGAGATCATCCCGCCGTTTTCAAATGAAGGTATCGTGAGCTCACAAGTGACCCCGCCGTTTCCGGCCGCTGTCAGTCTTGCCGACTTGCCCTCGGGGTCAAGTTCAATGAGTGCAAGCAAGTCAAGATCAAGATGCTTGGCGAGATGTAGAAGATACGACGTGGTATCGGCAATGGGAGTCCCGCCCGGACCATGGAAGAATCCTTCGCCCAGATCGGGTCCCTGCCTCCGGGTGTGTCGGGACTTGATGAAATCTTTAATGACCGGTATTGAAAGCACGTTCGTCTCCATCCAAAGGGCCGTAGCGTCGGGCCTCTGCGCCCGACGAGCCGGGCCTTTGTACCCGGCGAATCGGGTCTCCGCGCCCGGCGGCCATACAATTCCCCTGGTATACATATACTTCGGCCTTTCAGCATGATCCCTTTAGCGAGGGGCGCTTCTGCCGGCTCACCGTTGCCTCAGCTGGTTTTGCCTATAGCTGGCGGGTGCCCTCGGAGCATCTCACGATCTATGGGGCTGTGGACTCGGCAGGATATGGTGATACGGTTCTGGTTGCCCCCGGAACGTACTGCATGGAGAGAGAGGTGGTGAACCCCTACGGGTATTACGTCTGGATAGAGATGAAGAGCGGCGTTGTACTTATGTCCGAAGGAGGGCCGGAGGTGACTACCCTGCTTTACAGCTCTGAATTCGCTGGTTTCGCCATCTCCTGCAGTTCGATTACGGACGCCGTGGTACAGGGCTTCACAATCGGCGACACGGGATGTTACGTGCGCAGTATGAGCGGCTATCTGGATGAAGGGATTTCTATCTCCTCATCAGGGGTGCTTGTGGAAGACAATATAGTCTATTCGTTTCGTTACGGGATCGCTGTATACGGAGTCGGTGAGGGGCCCACCAAGATTAGGAACTGCCACATCTCATATTGCGAGGAAGGGATCGATTGCGGGAACGTTCCTTCAAACGCCGATCTTGCAATTGAGAACAACACAATCACCAACTGCAATCTGGGTATTTGGTGCTATGACGCCGCCCCGACCATTACCGGAAACCTCATTACACAATCGTTCATCACAGGAATCGAGTTCTGGAAGTGCTCTCCAGCATTACTCACCAGGAATGTCCTCACGGAGAACGGGCACTATGGCTTGGTGATCGTCACGGACGTCTTCTGTGAGCCCTATTTCGCTGGTACCTTTCTGCCGGCGGACGGGAATGAGATTAATGACAATGGAGACTACGATGTATACAGCGGGGTCGATGATCCGAGGTCAGTGACAGATCTCCGTATGACCTATTGGGGAACCTTGTGTCCCGATCCAAGTAAGATCGTCGCTCACAAAGGAAGTATCAACTACGTACCGTGGACCGGCCCGGGCTGCACGGGACTCTACTGGGAATGCCCTGGTGCTGCCGAACCCGAGACCTGGGGCAGCATAAAGGCGATGTTCAGGTAGACATTTCTGACAGAGATGCGGTGACGGCTTCGAGATTACGTCGGGCACAGAGACCCGACGCTACCTACTTCTGAACCAGTCCACGGTCTTCGCGAGGCCTGCCTCGAAAGTGATCCTGGGGCTATATCCGAGCAGGTCCGAGGCGACCGAGATGTCACCCTGGGAATGGAGGATGTCACCTGCTCTCGGTTCGGTATAGGTCGCCGGCGTCTTGGTTCCAATGAGATCGGAAACCCGCCTGAAGAGATCATTGAGGGTGAACCTGGTGCCGCAGGCCACATTGATGACCTTGCCCGGTGCCCTGGGCGATGTCGTAGCCAGAATATTGGCCTCAACCGCATTATCGATGTAGGTGAAGTCCCTCGACTGCTCGCCGTCGCCGTAGACTATCGGACTCTCACCCTCAAGGAGCTTCGTTATGAAGATGGGTACAACCGCGGCGTACTGCGAAGCGGGGTCCTGGTAGGGACCGAAGATGTTGAAGTATCTCAAGCTTACGGTCTCAAGACCGTAGACATCGAAGAACACCTTGCAATACATCTCCCCCACCAGCTTGGCAATTCCATAAGGCGAAAGCGGATCAGGTCTCATGTCCTCGCGTTTGGGGAGCTCCACGCTGTCGCCATAGGCTGATGAGGAAGCCGCGAACACGAACCGCCTGACTCCGGCATCCCGCGCGGCCAGCAGGCAATTAAGGGTCCCGTCCACATTGACTTCGTTGGTACGCACCGGGTCCTCGACCGATCTCGGGACGGAGACAACGGCCGCGTGGTGAAGCACGTAATCGGCCCCTTTTACCGCCTGCTCGACGACGTCAACGTTACAGATGTCGCCCTCGACGAGATTGACCTTGCTCTTAATATCCTCGAGGTTCTCACGCTTACCCGTTGAAAAATCATCGAGTATGACAACTTCCTCACCGAGACCGATGAGCTTCCTGGCGATGTTGGAGCCAATAAAACCTGCGCCGCCTGTAATCACATACTTGGCCATCCTGTTCCTCAGATCGTCCTTATCTTCCTCGAACTAAAGTCCTTGAGCGCATTACGTGTATCTACAACAGCACGTGAGCACCTTACTATCATATCATAATTAAACGCAGCGTGGTTTGTTACAATAACCACACAGTCGTATACGCTTATCTTCTTACCTGAGATCGGGACACTTTGCATCGTTATCCCGTCGAATTTGATCTCATCCACATGAGGGTCGGCATAGACGACTCTTGCTCCTCGTTCAATCAGCATCCGGATTATGTCTATTGCCGGTGATTCGCGCGTATCACTCACGTCGGGCTTATACGCCGCTCCCAGGATCAGTACCTTTGAACCCCTTATGCTCTTCTTGCTGTCGTTTAAGACATCGTTGATCTTCGAGATCACATAGTCGGGCATGCTTGAGTTGATCTGGCCCGCGAGCTCGATAAACCTCGGTTCAAAGCCCGCCATCTTGGCCTTCCAGGAAAGATAGAAGGGGTCAATCGGGATGCAGTGACCGCCGAGGCCCGGACCGGGATAGTGCTTGAGGAATCCGAAAGGCTTGGTAGCGGCGGCCTCAATCACCTCCCAGACATCGATATTCATCCGGTCGCACATCAAGCACATTTCATTGACGAGCCCGATGTTGACGCTCCTGAAAGTGTTTTCAAGCAACTTCACCATTTCTGCAACCGTGCTAGAGGATACCTGCACGACAGCGTCGATACTGATCATGTAAAGCTCTGACGCGATCTGCGTGCAGCTCTCTGTGATACCACCAACCACCTTGGGGATACAGCCGGTCGTGTATTCGCGGTTACCCGGGTCCACCCTCTCAGGCGAAAACGCAAGGAAGAAATCCTTGCCGACCTTGTATCCTGTCTGCTCAAGCCTCGGAAGTATCACTTCCTCGGTTGTCCCCGGATACGTGGTGCTCTCAAGTATAACGAGCTGCCCTCTTCTCAAGTGGGCGCCGATGTGTTCGACGGCACTGATTATGTAGGATATGTCGGGATCCTTGGTCTTGCGAAGAGGTGTCGGAACGCATATATCGATTGCATCGCACCGGGCCAGGATGCTGAAGTCGGTGGTGGCCATGAGGCTCTTACGCCTGACGACCGATTTCAGGGTCTTGCTGGGGACGTCCTGGATATAGGAGTCTCCCGCATTCACCATCCTGACCTTCTCAGCGTCGACATCGATCCCGTAGACCTTAAGCCCCGCCCTCGCCATCTCCACTGCGAGCGGGAGGCCGACATAGCCGAGACCGATCACGGCCAGGCTGGCTTCACGATGTCTTATCTTCCGTCTAAGCTTAGTGAATATGCTGTTCTGTCTCCGCTTACCCATACCGTGTTCCTTCCGTGTCTCTTGGCCTTGTAGAGCGCTCTGTCGGCTCTCTCGATAAGATCGTGAACGGTTCTCCCGTCTTCGGGAAACGATGCTATCCCCATACTCATCGTGATCTTGCCGGTCTTACTCTCACCCGGAAAGGCATGGTCCTCTATGGATTGCCTTATGCGTTCTGCGGCGAGCGCTGCGCCTTTCTTGGGCGTTCTGGGCAGCACCACGACGAACTCGTCTCCTCCGTACTTACACAGCATATCGATTGCTCTCAGTTTCGCGCCGGCAATTGCGGCGATTCGCTTTATCACACCGCTGCCACCGAGGTGGCCGTGAACATCGTTATACTCCTTGAGCCCATCGACATCCAGCATTATTATAGCGAATTCCTCCCTGAAGCGCTCCGCCCGGCCGATCTCCTTCCTGATGGAATCGATCAGAAAGCGGTAGTTGTATGCACCCGTGAGACCGTCCGTGATTGAAAGCGTCTGAGTGCGTTCAAACTCCCTCGCGGTCTTAATGACCACGCCCGCCTCATGAGCGAGCAGATCAAAGAGCCCAACCTCATCGGGTGCGGGGGTGCGGCCCTTGCGGAGAACCACTCCGATTGTGCCGAGCTTTGCTCTCCGGTACATGAGTCCCGCCGTAATCACGGGGCCCAACATCTTGCTCTCGTCGAAACCGGTCAGCCGCTCAAACTGCCTGGCCGTGCCGACACTGGATATGACGGCGGCCTTCCGCTTCCTGTAAATCTTCTCCAGTGGGCCTGTGATCTTTATGCTGTCCTCCCTGATCACCGGACGCCCCCTTCGGGTATCGTAGAGGTGGGAGATCCGTGTGAATGTGCCATGCTGCTCGAGAATGGCAAAGGCGGCCTTGCCCGATAAGATCTCGCTTGCACAGGCAAGAATGGGCGACACTATTCTCGCGATGGATGCCCCTGAGGTTATGAGACCCGTGACTTCGATGAAGGCAGAGAAAACGAGATCGAGCCGTCCGGGAAGAGGTCTTTCGGTTGTCTTTACTCTCGGCATAAGTGCACTGGACCCCTTATCCTGTGTTCCTGAAGGCCGCCAGAATGGTTCTCACCCCTCGGTAGGCAAGCCAGCATACCGCGGCTATAATAGCTATCGGAAAATAATACACCTGCTTGACCGAAATACCCATCCTCGGGAGGGCCTGGTAGAGCCTCACAAGCAGAACTACCATAAGCACCGCTATTGCCAGCAAGATCGCACCACGGACGAGGTCGGCAATCTGCCTGGATTCCACTACAGGCCTCCATAAAACTTGGTGCCCCCGGCAAGACTCGAACTTGCGGCACACGGTTTAGGAAACCGTTGCTCTGTCCAAACTGAGCTACGGGGGCACCCCTTAATCATAAGTAATGACGGAATAAACGTCGTGATTGTCAAGTAGTTTTCTGCCGTTAAGATCGGCAAGTTCTATCAAGAATCCGCAACTCACTATCTCGCCACCCAGCTTCTCAACGAGGTCCACCGCTGCCCGTGCGGTACCACCGGTGGCCAGGAGGTCATCCACCAGGAGCACCCTGTCCCCCTGCTGAATCGCATCCTCGTGCACCTCCACCGCGTCTGTGCCGTACTCGAGCTCATAGGTCTGCTTGACGGTCTTTGACGGTAGCTTGCCGGGCTTACGTACAGGTACAACACCGCATCCCATCTGGTATGCAAGTACCCCGCCAAGCAGGAATCCCCTTGCCTCGATGCATACGATCTTGTCTATCTGTGTGTCTTTGTAGTGGGATGCCATCGTGTCTATCGCCTGCCTGAAGCCCCCACCGTCCTTGAGCAGGGTAGTTATGTCTCGAAACAGTATGCCCTGCTTGGGAAAATCCGGAATGCTCCTTATCAGTTCTCTTAGATCAGCCGGCAATCTTGATCCTCCTTTCGCAGAACCTCGTTGCATCAGAATGCATAGTCAAAGCCTCTGAAATCGTTTTCAGGCTTCTCCCAGCGGATGTCGACTCTTTCAATACTTGCATAACGCGGGCCTACCTTAAGCTCGCTCAGAAACCCGTGAACAGCCTGCTCTTCCCCCTGGGCAACGACTTCGACCGACCCATCAGGAAGGTTCTTCACAGACCCGGCCAGCCCGAATGAGGTGCCGGCCTTTCGTGCGAAGTATCTGAAGCCCACTCCCTGAACTACACCGCTTACCCTCACGCGTACTCTTACGATCTCCCCCATGTCAATAGCTCAGGGCTATGTGCCGGCCGCCTTCTCTATTGCGTCTTCCGGATCCCTGGCCGGTATGATGCCCGGATCGCAATCCCATGATCTCAGACCGATTACCTTCTTACCGAGTGCCAGGCCGAACCCGATTTCCGAGAGCGTCCCGTACCTGCCACCGACGGCAATCAGGGAATCGCACGTATGGGCAATGATTGCATTTCTCGCATGGCCCATATTGGTCGCTATTGCAATATCGATGTTGCGATTTGCCTCTGCACCGGTAGGTCCGGGCAGTATGCCGACGGTCGTGCCACCCTCGCTCTTCGCACCCCTCGCGGCTGCCTCCATGACACCGCCGAGCCCGCCGCAGACAAGGATGTTGCCCGTCCTGGCGATCAAACGTCCCACGCTTTCGGCAAGCATCAGGATGTCAGGCGATGCTTCCGCCCCTCCAATCACGCCGATCATTTTATGCATTGTCTATCTCCACATGAGGATTCTACATTATTAGTTTCGGGGACACCATACTTAATTATGAAACCCTCGCGATGACCTGGCGAAAGCGTACACATCATATCAGATCTGGGTTCTCTTTGATGAAATCCCGGAAGGTGGTGATCTCGAATTCGCCCAGGAGACTCGTAATCTTCGACTCGACCGTCCCCATGTTCATGTAGGACTTGAATCGTCTCCAGGCGGGCATTGGCAGGCGCGGGTGATACGGATCGACCTCTCTTGGATGGATATAGAAGACAACCGGCCGTCCCTCCTTGAGCACCTTTGACGCCATGCGTCTGATGACCGGGTAGGGGAAGAACCGGAGATAACCCCCTCCGAAAAAGCAGATGGGTCTACCGAGGACAGTGATCACCGAAATGGGGAATTCCATAATCTGCCCGGCTTGTCCACCAACAACGTGGGGCGCCCGGGCTCCGGTCTTTATCCCTCCGTGTCCCCTCGGTGCAGGGAAGACGGATGAGTCATACTGGTACCCGGCCTCGATCAGCTTATCGAAAAGCCATGGGGTTTCTTCCGTTGTCGAGAAACCTGCGGACCTGTATCCAAGCACGGGGCATCCGGCAATGTCTTCGAGGCACTTCTTAGCTCTCGTCACATCCTCGAGGAACTCCCCCGCGGACATTTCATAGACCAGTTTGTGGGAATAGCCGTGGGATGCTACCTCATGTCCCCTCCTCGATGCCTCCGTTACGAGGCCCGGGTGCTTCTCGGCCACCCAGCCAAGGAAGAAGCATGTGACCCGCACACTCTTCTCATCGAAGAGGTCGAGCAGCTTCACGAAGTTCTTCTCTACGCGGGACTCCTGGCTGCTCCACCTGGAGAGCGGCGGGGCGCCGGGCACATCCAGGATGTGAAACCAGTCCTCAACGTCGACAGAGAAAATGGATTTCAGGAGAGCCTCCTCCACTGGAAAGTCTGGTCGGGGCGAGAGGATTTGAACCTCCGACCTCCTGCTCCCGAAGCAGGCGCGCTAACCGGGCTGCGCTACGCCCCGCCAGATCTATGTTGCAAGATGCCAGATGGAGATCACACCCTTGGATGCGAGTGTGACCACACCACCGGCGATCAATACGCCAAGTGCTATACAGACGGCTGCCCATCTCGTGCGTACGCCGAAGACGAATGCCGCCACGGCCCCTGTCCATGCGCCGGTAACGGGAAGCGGAATCGCCACAAAGAGCGTAAGACCGATCGCCTCGTACTTCTCAACCAGCTTCCCGCGCCGTCTCGTTCTGGCGAAGAGCCATGTAAAGAATCTGTCAAATATCGGAGCCTTACGCAAGAACCTAGATACCGGTTCGAGCAAAAGCAGAATGGGGATCACCGGCACGAAGTTACCCAGCACCGCCGTGAGGTATATGGTCGCAAGCGGGAGATCAGAGGCGAACTTGAACGCCCACGGGATCGCCCCGCGAAGCTCCAGTATCGGGAGCATCGCCATGACGAAAATCACGAGCTCCTTTGGAAGGCTCGCAAACCATGAAGGATCACTCATCAATACCTCAGAAGGTCAGGTCCCACGACCTAAGTTCGTCAAGTGACTTATAGTCCGTCATATCAAGGTGAAGCGGTGTAACAGAAACCATGTCATCCTCGGTGGCATCGAAGTCGGTCTCTTCCCCGGCGCACCAGATCGGAGGCTTGCCGGCGATCCAGTAATAGTCCTTTCCCCGGGGGTCTTGCTTCTTGACTACATCATCGCGGTAGATCCGCTTTCCAAGCTTTGTTATCTTGACACCCTTTATCTTATCGGAAGCCATCGAAGGAACATTCACGTTAAGAAGCGTGCCGTTGGGAAGACCGTGGGCCAGCACTTCCTGCGCGATCTTAAGGGCGAATCTCGCGGCGGCATCGAACTGGCACTTCTTCCACGAGCACACTGAGATTGCCACGGACGGTAGCCCCAGAAGGGTGCCCTCAAAAGCAGCGGCCACTGTCCCGGAATAAGTGACATCATCACCCATGTTTGGGCCGTGATTGATTCCCGATATCAGGATATCCGGGCGCTTGTCAAGAAGACCTCGCATGGCGAGCAGAACACAATCCGTAGGTGTCCCATCTACCGCGATCACATCCGGTTCAATGCAATCCATCCTGAGAGGATCGTTGAGTGTGAGGGCATGGCTCGAGCCGCTCTGTTGCCTCTCGGGGGCTACGATCACTACTCTTCCAAGCGGGGACACTGCATCACGAAGCCTGCGGAGTCCCTCCGCCTGGACCCCGTCATCGTTGGTAAGAAGAATGTTCACGTCACTTTTGTTGCTGTCCGCCACCGCTTCCGAACCTCCAGAAAACGCTCTTGATGATCAATCCTATGAATAGTAATGGTTGCTTGAGAGGATGTATATAGCTTTTCTCGTCTTCATAGATCGTTGAGATCGGAGCTGAACCGATGCTAAGCCCCTTTGCAGCTGCCTTTATGAGGATCTCGCTTTCGGCTCCATATCCGCGCGACGTGGTCTTCACCGTGTCGATCACCTGCCGTGTCAGGAGCCTGTAACCGGACTGGGAATCAGGTATGCGTCTTCCCGCCGAGAGTGAGACAAGCCAGGTGCTCACCGTATTGGTGAAAATCCTTAAAATCGGCATTTGTTTGAGATCACGCTTCCGCGTTCCTATGACGATGTCCGAATTGTCCTTTAGCCAGCACTCAAGAAGCTTCGGTATCTCTTGCGGTGAATGCTGGCCGTCGGCATCAAGCGTGATCACCGCCTTCTTATCGCGACCGAGAAATTCCTTGAAACCGGTTCTGAGTGCAGCGCCTTTCCCCATGTTCTGGAGATGCTTAAGCACCACCGCGCCGGCTTCGAGCGCCACCCGTGCTGTTGCATCCTCCGAGCCGTCATCCACGACGATTGTGGTCAGGCCGGCGCTGACGCCCCGTACCTCCTCGACAACACGTCCCACCGTCTGAGCGGCGTTGTAGGCAGGTATCAAGACTACTGTCTGGCTGTAGGCCTCATCGAGCGTTGCCGGAGGCGCTTCAGGCATGGACTCCTCTTTCAAGCAAAGGGCTTTCCCTTCTCACCGACTCTCTGGAAAAAGTACCACTGTTCGGTGTGTTCCTCCACACATTTCTCCAGCAGCCTCGTGAAACGCGTGACGACCTCAGCAGCGGTCACATCGCTCCGGCCGGGGATGAAAAGCGGTTCCTCGAGGACCAGGTGATACTTGCCGTCGTCTTTCCTTATGCAGAAACCGGCGATCACGGGTATGCCGTGGGTCACGGCATGTGCCGCGTAACCGTCGGGTACGGTTGCCTTCACGCCGAAGAGATCCACCTCGGTGCCCTGGCCGGTAAAGTCCCTGTCAGCGACGATGCCGACGGATGAGTGTTCCGTCAGAGACCGCATGTGCCGCGCCGCTTCCTTGACCGACATCACCTTGAGTCCCTTTGCCTCCCTCCGCTCCCGGAAGAGCCGGGCTATCCGGGGGTCGGGGTGATCGTACACGACGACATTGAGATCTATGCCCATCATGGCAACCATCGCAGCACCGAGTTCCCAGTTACCCATGTGTGCCGTGACGAAGATGGCGCTGCCGCTCCGGAGCATCGCCTTAAGCCTCGTGAAACTCTCCACGTCGACAAGACGTTCAAGGTCGACGGCTTTAAGCCTCGGTAGATAGAGGAATTCGGTCACCATACGAGCGAAGTTTCTCATTATCGCCCGGGAGGTTTTTGTGATTGCGGCCTCGTCTCCTTTGGTGCCGGGGACCAGGTTCAGGTTGTACTTGAGGTTCTCCCGTGTACGTGGACTCAAGGCATACCAGATATCCGCCACGCGTTCGGCGATCCGGTAGGATATGCGCAAGGGCAGCATTGCGCCTGCAATCCTCGCCAGGATGTAACCGTAGTAAAGCAGCCTCTCACCGCCTTTGCCGGCCGACCTGCTACCGGTCGACTGTCCGAACACCCACAAGCACCGTGGGCCTCACAAGTCCGAGATCAATATAACCTCCCCACCTGCCGTTTCAAAGTTGGAAACTCAGCCCTTGAGGGCGCCGCGGGTCACATCCTGGATCACATACCGCTGGAAGAGCGTGGAGAGCACGACGAGCGGTATACTCGCGATGGCCGATGCCGCCATTATGTATCCCCACGGTATCTCGCCATGCAGGCCCTCGAAGAGTGCGATCCCCACGGGTATGGTCCGCGAGGCGTGATCGGTGGTGAGCATCAGGGCAAAGAGGAACTCGTTAAAGGCCGCTATGAAGACCAGGAGGACCGCAGAGAGAAGCCCCGGCGCCGCAACCGGCATAATGATCTTTCTGAAGATGAGGAATCTACCTGCTCCGTCGGCCCGGGCCGCGTCATCGAAGGCCTTGGGGATACGGATTATGTAGCTTAAGAGAATCCAGAACGCAAGCGGGGTCGTCCAGGCGATATAGGGAAGTACGAGCGCCGGGTAGGTGTTTATGAGACCCGTTGAACGCATGAACTTGTAGAGATAGCCTATGAGGCTTATCTGCGGAAACATGGAAAAGGCCAGCACCGCAAGAGAGAGCACAAACCTCCCCCTGAACTCGATCCTCGAGATCGAATAGGCACCGAGAGCGGCAATCATCGCGCAGGTCACCGCGACTGTCCCGCTTATCAAGAGACTGTTTCTCAGGTAGTCGAGGAAGTGAAGCGATCTGTCCGTGAGCACATCCACGTAGTTTTTAAGTGAGAGCGCGAAGTCAACGCCGCTACCCAGAAAGTCCGGGTTCGTGCTCAAGGAGACGGCCAGCATCCACACAAATGGCGCGATACAAAAGACAAGCATGAAGATGATGCCGGCTACGAGCAGTACCCGTTTGACTCTGTCCTCGTTCATCGGATCGCCTTCGCGAAGCCTGTTGCCTTAAGGTATGATATCGAAAGCAAGAAAGCTATGATAAAGACGACGACTGCAATTGCGGCGCCGTAGCCGAAATCCCCCTCGTTGAAGAACTTGTACCCATAGAGCGAAAGCGACGTAGTCGAGCCACCGGGTCCGCCGTCTGTTACAACGTATATGAGATCGAGAATTCGTACCGTGTCTATGCTCCTGAAGATGAGGGCAACGGCAATAACGGGCTTGAGCATGGGAAGTGTGAGCTTAAAGAACCTCTGGTAGAAGACCGTCCCGTCCACCTTGGCCTGCTCATAGATCTCCTCAGGTATTGTCTGAAGACCGGCAAGCAAGATGATTGCTACAAAAGGAGTTGTCTTCCATACGTCCGCCAAAACAAGGGCGAAAAAGGCGCTCGCCGGGCTACCCAGCCAGTTTATGGGAGTCTCTGAGAGATGGAGGAGACCCACGATATAGTTGGCAAGGCCGTAGGCATAGTTGTAAATGAGCTCCCATGTACGTGCCGCCACTATGGTGGGGACGGCCCAGGGAATCAGCACCGTGGCCCTCAGGGCGTTACGGAACTTGAGCCGCTCGTTAAGGATGAGGGCGAAGATGATACCAAGCACCATCTCGATCGGGACCGAGGTCGCCAGGAAGAGGACTGTGAACCTTAAGGAGCGCCAGAAGTTGGGGTCGGCCAGGAGCCTCCGGTAGTTTGCTATATTGACGAACTTCGCAGGCAGGTACGTGACATCACGGAAGAGGCTTGTCCAGAACGTACCCACGACAGGAATGACGACAAACAGGAGGATCACGGCCACAAGCGGCATCACGAAAGCGTAGGCGGTGCCCAGCTCCTGTTTGCCCCTACGCACGGGACCGGCCTCCCTCTCTTGCGTTCACCCTACTCCCCATATGTCGCTACGATATCCAGGCCTTCCTTCTGAGCTTCCATCAGGGCCTCTTCCGGTGACATGATACCGGACAGTGCCGCATTGGCTTTCTGCTGAAGCGCTCGTGAGAGCAGGCTGTAGTACGGGAGATTCGGTCGGGCTGAGGCGGTCTCAAACACTTTCTTGAGACTAACAAGGTGCGGGACATTCCGCGCTATATCTTCGGTATTGTATACGTCCTGCCGTGCCGGGTTCCAGCCAAGCTCCAGCGCAAAACCCAGCTGCGACTTCTTGGACACTATGAACTTGACCAACTCCCACGCACTATCCTTGATGTTACTCGAGCGCGAGATCCCCACATGCCAGCCACCGAGCGCGGCAACGTGCCTGCCGCCCTCAAAGCGGGGAAGGAGCGCGATCCCGACCTTGCCCCTGACATTGGATCCCTCTGCCTGATGAAGCCCCCATGCATACGGCCAGTTTCGCTCAAAGACAGCATTGCCGCTCTCAAAGAGGCTCCGGACTTCCTCCTCCTTCATCTCGGTATAGGTGTTGGGTGGAGATACGGCGTAGGTTGTGATCAGGTCTCGCATGAAGGTGAGAGCCTCCACGTTCTCGGCGCGTTCAAGCGTGAGACGCCCATCGTGGTCTATGAGGCTCCCGCCGTTGGAAAGCGCAAACTCAAGGAAGTTACAGATCAAACCCTCATACTGGGCCCCCTGCCAGACAAATCCCCAGAAATCGGGATTGGCTTTTCGCTCCCCGGTCTGTATCGCTGTCGATATTTCGACCAGGTCTTCCCAGGTCTCGGGTGGCGCATTGTAGCCGTACTTCTCCAGGAGATCGGTCCGGTAGTAAAGCAAGCCCGCATCTATGTAGACCGGAAGTGCGACAGTCTCCCCTTCGAACCTGTCCGCGAATTCGACGATGCCGCCGAAGAACAGGTCGGCATCTAAACCGTCACGAGTCATGCGTCCGTCAAGCGGCTCAAGCCAGCCCGAGGCAGCAAACTGCCCGATCCATATGATATCCATCAAGAACACATCCGGGTCGTCCTCCCCTGCCTTAAGCGGCACAAGCAGGCTCTGCCTTCGCTGGTCCGTATCCGTGGGCTGTCTCATTATGTCGACGGCGATACCCGTCTCCTGGGTGAACTCGGATGCGATCTCTTCCCAGTAGTCGAGCTCAGCCGGAGCGCCGCCTATCATCAAGGTCACCTCGCCGGCGTCTCTTGCGCAGGTCGATGTCAGAAGCAATAGTCCCAAGAGGACCGTGCTCAAAACCCTCACATTTCTTATCATGATAAATGCCTCCCTCCTGTGACACCGAAGTTTTCCCCATAATGAAACTTCAGCCGGTAGGTTTCAACCACTACTTCACGAGCAGCGGACAGATCTCGGTCGCAAGAAGCCGGACTTACCCCCGAAATTAACACCTAAACACTACCGGCGAAGTTGGGTAGAGTCACTACATAGACGACGGTCTTGCAGTTTCCCCCCCTGTGGATTCAAGATGTTTGTCTCGATGGAGGTATGGAAGATGCGAGCACCTTTGCGGACAGCGCTGGCAGCGGCGCTTGTGTTGCTTGCGACTTTCTCCGACACCGGCCGAGCTCAGGAGTGTCCTCACTCGTTCGATGTAACCCATTACAATGTTACTCTTACCATACAGATCGAGGCCGAGCTGATTTCCGGAAACGCAGTTCTGCGTGCAACCTGCGTGGAACCGGGCCTGGATTCGATAGCGCTGGACTTTGCTGAGCTCACAGTGGACTCTGTGCTGAGTGAGGGGACGTCTCTCGCCTATTTCCATGACGATCCTGTACTTGCCATCGATCTGTCCCGCATCTACGAACCCGGCGACACCTTCGAGGTTGAGATCTTCTACGGAGGCCATCCCGGACACATCGACTCGGACGCAATGGGAGGCTTCTATTTCGAAGGAGTGCCCAAGCGGGCCTTCCAGGTGGGATTCGATCTCGCCTCAGATCCTCCAGCGATGGCGAAGTACTGGATCCCGTGTCGGGACGGCTTGTGCGACAAGGCAACGGCTGAATACCACATCACCGTGCCTGGAACGGGACAGAAGGTCATATGTAACGGTCTTCTTGTCGGCACTGAGATAGACACACTTGCCAACACCACCCTCTTTCACTGGGTTGAGAACTACCCGGTTGCCCCGTGTCTCATGAGCGTTAGCGCCGGGAAGTACGCCGAAGTGATCGATTCAACCTATGACTGGCTCAGCTACCTGGTTTACCCGCGGCACCTTGAGGTTGCCGCGGTCCATTTTGAGAACGTTCCGGCGATGCTGGATGTCTATGCGACCGCGTTCGGACCGTACCCGTTTCCCAAGTGCGCCTACGTTGCCGTTCCCACGGCTGATGTCAGTCATCAGAATTGTATCGCACACCCCGCCGCAGCCATAACGCCTACTCATGACAACGACTGGCGTGTTTCCGGTGGTCTGGCCCGCCAG
>JBDRNT010000035.1:0-58994 GCA_043810925.1 Candidatus Eiseniibacteriota bacterium | reverse complement strand
ACTCTTGGAGCTACTCTTTGAAATAGGTACCGAGGAAATACCTCCATCCTACGTACGGCCTGCCCTCAAAGATCTTGCATCGGGTGTGGAGTCCGGGCTCGAAAGCGCAGGCGTCGAGTTTGGTGAGATCGTCACGCTTGGAACACCGAGACGGATGGTCCTTATCATAAGGGATCTTGCCGAGCGAGCGCTGGATTCAAGCGAGACCGTTTTCGGCCCGCCCGTTAGCGCCGCATTTGACGGCTCCCGCAAGCCCACCAAGGCAGCCCTGGGCTTCGCGAAGTCCCAGGGAGTGGATGTGGCTGACTTGAAAACGGCCAGAAAGGGCAAGGGCGACTATGTCTGTATCGAGAAGCTCACAAAGGGTGGTCCCGCGATAGATCAACTGGGCGCGATCCTGCGTGCAGAGCTTACGGAGGGAAGCGGTGGAATCAGTTTCCCCAAGACGATGAAGTGGGAGAAGGAGGGACGGAGATTCGCCCGGCCGATAAGGTGGATGGCTCTTGTCGTGGATGGGCAGATTGGTCATGACGGCAAGGGTGAACGTTTTTCGTGGACCGGGATCGAAGCAGGCGACATGACCCGGGGTCACAGGTTTCTCGGGAGCCAGGAGATCAAGATCAAGTCGGTCGATCAGTATCTCGCGGAGCTTAAGCGCAACTTCGTCATCGTGGATCACGAGGAACGGAAGAAACTGATCGGGGAGCGGATCACCGAAGCCGCGGCAACCATGGGCGGGGTCGTCGTCGAAGACGATGAGCTCCTCGAGCGTGTGACCTTCACGGTGGAGTATCCTCTTGCTGTTACCGGGTCGTTCTCACCCGCATTCATGCAGATGCCGGCGGCCGTGATAGTCACCGCTCTTAAGGAGCACCAGGATTTCTTTTCGGTGTCCGACGCTGACGGCAAGTTACTGCCCAACTTCGTTGCAGTCGCAAACATGGATAAGGACAGGTCCGGCAAGATAAAGGAAGGTAACGAGCGCGTCCTTAAGGCCCGGCTTGAAGATGCCCACTTCTACTGGCAGCAGGATCTCAAGGATGGGCTCGTCACCATGGCCGCCCGGCTCACCGATGTCGTGTGGCAGGAACAACTGGGTTCACTCAGGGAGAAGAGCGAGCGGGTAAGCCGGATCGCCGAGAAACTGGTTGCGCGGACCGGCCTCAGTGATGTGAAAAAGGTTAAACGTGCGGCGGATCTCTACAAGGCCGATCTCACATCGCTGATGGTGCGGGAGAAGGAGTTTTCGAGTCTTCAGGGTTTGATGGGCAAGGAATACGCGAACGCCTCCGGTGAGGAAGCGGAAGTCGCAGAAGCGATCTACGAGCATTATCTCCCGAGGTTTGCAGGCGACATACTGCCGTCTACTCCAACCGGGACGGTGCTCGCGCTTGCCGAGCGACTTGACACGCTTGTGGGATGTTTCGGCGCGGGTATGTTACCGACCGGGTCGCAGGATCCTTACGGTTTGAGACGTCAGGCCACAGGGTTCGTCAGGATACTGGCTGAAAAGGGCATCGACCTGGATGTGGAAGATCTGATCCGGTCGTGGACCGACATGTTCAGCGGGATACTACCTGTGAAATCCGATGATCTTCAGTCCAGGGTCGTGGATTTCATCCAGCAGCGTGTGGAGACACTCATGGTGGATGAAGGGTACCGGCTCGATATGGTCCGGAGTGTGGTCCGGCACGGGGTGTTGAATCCCGCGCAGATGAGAAAGAAACTCGTGGCCATTCGTGGATTCGAAAAGGACCCCCGCTTTGAGATCCTCTTTAAGGCGTTCAAGCGCGGGTACAATATCACGCAGGATGTGGTCGCCGCTCCGGTAGATGCTTCGCTCCTGAAGGAAGATGCAGAACGGGATCTCTACGCGAGCTACCAGTCCGTCTTGCAGGGATTCGCCGATCTTGTCGGCAAAGAGCAGTTCCATGACGCCATGGCCCTGCTCCTGGAACTTTCGTCACCCATAGACGTTTTCTTTGATGAGGTGATGGTCATGGCCGAAGATGAGATTGTAAGAGCGAACCGGCTGAATCT
Organism: Candidatus Eiseniibacteriota bacterium; assembly: GCA_043810925.1. Lineage (GTDB taxonomy): Bacteria > Arandabacterota > Arandabacteria > Arandabacterales > Arandabacteraceae > Arandabacterum. Next base: position 56,954 of record JBDRNT010000035.1, on the reverse strand, counting down.
TCTGGCCAACATCAGAGATCTCTTCCTGTCCATCGCCGACTTCTCCCGGCTGGAAGTAGGCTGATGACATCTTCGCTCAAGCGCAGGGTCCTGATCCTCGGCCTAGATGGTTCCACCTGGGATCTGTTTTCCGGATTCGCCGAAGACGGCACCATGCCCAACCTTGGTTCGCTGCTTAAGCGGGGGACCTCATGCGATCTCCTCACCATGGTTCCGCCCGTTACGGCGACCTCTTGGACGAGCTTTTTTACCGGTCTTAATCCAGGCAAGCACGGTGTCTTTGAGTTCCTCTTAAGAAGGAAGGGAATCTCGGAGCATGCCGTATCCGGCCGGAACCCGTTCGGCGAGATACCGGTGAACTCCACCCTGCGCGACGGTCTCCCGATCTGGGAGCTCGCAGGCCGTGGCGGCCTGGAATCCGTCGTGATAAGTGTCCCGATAACGTACCCGCCTGAGAAGATAAACGGCAGCATGATAAGCGGTTTCCTGACGCCATTCGGCAAGCGGGATTTCACCTATCCCCCGGAGCTTCTTGATGAACTGGAGGCCGAGTTCGGCCCCTATAAGCTGTATCACCGCCAGGTCTATTCGAAAAAAGGTGTAGGGCTGGTACTCGATGAGCTCTACGATGTGCTCGATTTCAATATCAAGGTCACGCGTCACCTTATGAAGAAGACCGACTGGAGCCTGTTCTTCTCACACTTCTGGGGAACCGACAGGGCCCAGCATGAATTGTGGCATTTGATCGATGAGAGCCATCCCCGTTATAATGCGAAGGAGGGGAAGCGTTTCGGGCCGAGACTCAGAGGCTTCTACTCCGCTCTCGATGACGGGCTCGGCCGGATCCTTGCCGATGCGGGGGACGCCAATGTGATCATAGTCTCAGACCACGGCTTCGGCCCGATACACACTTTCCTGTCTTTCAACATGTGGCTCCTAAAGCGGGGCTACCTGGTGCTCAAGAACGATCCTGGGACCTTGCTGAAGCGAATGACGTATTCGATGGGTCTGACACCGGTGTTCTTCTACAGACTGTCGATGGCCCTGGGTCTCGCAAGACACAGGCTTTCCGGGGGCTTTCATTCCCGTCAGAGAATGCAGATGCTACTCAACAGGTTCTTTCTCTCGCTTTCCAATGTCGACTGGGCCCGGACCCGGGCATATTCACGGGGCAACTACGGTCAGATCTTTGTCAATCTGAAGGGCCGTGAGCCCACGGGGAGCGTTCAACCCGGCAAGGAATATGATGATGTCAGGGCCGAGGTGAAACGCGATCTGCTTTCGACGCCGAACCCGGAAACCGGTTCGAATATGTTTAAGCGTGTATACTTCAGAGAAGAGCTCTATGATGGACCGTACGTGGATGAAGCACCGGACATAGTCTTTCTGCCGGAGGACATGAAGTATAAGGCGCTCGGGACACTGGACTTCACGAGCAATCACTTCGCTTTTCCGGTCTATGGCAATTCCGGTGACCACAGGATGGAGGGCATACTGCTGGGAGCGGGAGAGGCGTTTGGTGAAGGGAGACGTACGGAGCCGCTTTCGATTCTGGATATCGCTCCGACGGTGCTCCACCTTCTCGGTCTACCGGTGCCGAAACAGATGGATGGAAAGGTCGCCGAAGAGTTCTTGCGAGACGGTTATGTGGCTGAGAATCCTGTTCAGTATTCCGACACCGAGCTTCTGGGCAGGACCGGCGGCCGCGATCTCACCGCTGAAGATGATGCGGACATAAAGCGCAGGCTTGAAGGTATAGGGTATATCGGTTGAGGGATGTTATGGAACGTAAGTCGATTTCATTCGTATTTCCGGCATACAACGAAGAGGACAATATCGAGAAAGCCGTCATGAGCATGATCGAGGTTGCCGAAGGGCTCCCGATCGAGAACTACGAGGTCATAGTAGTAAACGACGGCAGCAGTGACAGGACGGCCGAAATCATCGACCGTCTCAAGCAGGAAAATTCCCATGTACGACCCATTCATCATCAGACAAACATCGGCTATGCGGCCGCACTCCGGACCGGCTTCACCGAGGCGGTCTGCGATCTTGTCTTTTACACGGATTCGGACCTGCAGTTCGACGTCAAGGAAGTGAAGAACCTGCTTCCGGCAATTGATGATTACGACATCGTCACGGGTTTTCGAATCTACAGGTACGATCCCCTCTCACGCCTGATGCTGGCCTGGGGTTATAACCTTGTCGCGCGGACCATATTCAGATTGCGGGTGAGGGACATAGACTGCGCCTTCAAGCTGTTCAGACGAGAGGTGTTCGACGTTATCAAGATACGGTCGAAGAAGTTCTTCGTCGATACCGAGATACTTGCCAAGGCACGCTACCATGGTTTCAGGATGACCGAAATCGGGGTGAGACACTATCCGAGGGCGGGGGGGCAGAGCACCGTCAGACCGAGCCATGTGCTGAGCACACTCAGGGAGCTCGCCAAGATATGGTTGGAGATCTATCTCGGAGTCGGCAGAAATTAGTCACGGTATGAGAAAACCCCGCAAAGACGTCATTGCCGTTGCCTTCCTCTGCCTGGTCATAACCCTCTTCTTTGCACAGGAGCTCTTCACCGACCGGACGCTTGTGACCTTCCGGCTGACCAACGTCTTCCCGTGGCTCTCGGATGCGACCCAGGAAGAGCTCGATCAGGCATCGGTGACATCCGACTGTACGTTCTCTTACTTTCCGAGGAGGGTCTTTGCGACCAGGATGATAAGGCAAGGCCAGATCCCTTACTGGAATCCTCACCAGTTCGGAGGGACCCCGTTTCTTGCGAATTTCCAGTCGGCTGTCTTCTATCCCGTCAATCTCATGCTCTACGGCTTCGATCCCGCTACCCAGATGGATCTCTTCCTTTATCTGCACTTCCTGGTGGCCGCCATCTTTACCTATCTCTTTGCCAGAAAGCTCGGGCTGACGAGGAGAGCTTCCGTCGTGTCCGCCCTGAGTTTCACCTTCTGCGGCTTCATGGTGACGCGATACGGTCAGCCCACGTTCGTATCAACGGCAAGCTGGCTGCCGGCTCTCCTTTATTTCGCCGAGCGCTTGATGGAGGCCCCCGGGTTTAGAAGGAGCGGTGTGCTTGCCCTGGTGCTTTCACTGTGCATTCTTGCAGGATTCCCGCAACTGGTGCTGCTCAATGTCTACACGCTCGTACTCTATCTGGCCATCAGACTTGCTCTTCTTAAGGAAAAGCGAGGTCGATGGAAGTGCATGACAGCGGTCTTCCTTGTGCTGTCGCTGGTGGTCGCAGGTCTCGTATGTGCCTTTCAGCTGCTTCCCACCTATGAGCTCAGCACCTTCTCGTACCGCAAAGTGCTTCCCTTTGATATGGTCCTGAGCAGTGCGCATCACGGACTTGTCGGTCTTAAGTATCTGATACCCGACATACTTGGCGATCCGGTCGAAATCGGGGTGCTGAGCAAGGCGCTCCACAAGGTTGAAGGTGAGCCGGCTTTCATCCAGAACTACGTAGGCACCACGGGGTACGTGGGTATCATCCCGCTGCTGCTGGCTGTACTCGCGCTTACAAAGCCCAGGCGGCGTCTGGTCCCCTTCGTCGTACTGGCCGCGCTTACCCTGCTCACAGTTTTCGGGACGGGTCTGCTCTCGGTATTCTACCGTTTTCTGCCCGGTTTCAATTTCTCGCGAATCGACCGGGTGATTCTGATCTATATGTGCAGCATTTCCATGCTCGCCGGCTACGGTTTTGATATCGCCCTCCACGGCCACGCGCGGAAACGCCTCTTCTATACGGGCGCGGTCTTTATCGCTTTTGCGGCGTCCTTCGCCATCTGGATCTCTTCAACAGGCATTGATCTCATTCTCCGGCACGTGGGTGATATCGTTTCGAGAGACGCATATCTCGCCTATGCGCCGCGGAAGATCTGGGGCTTCACCATAATCGCCGTCCTGAGTGGTGTCCTGCTTCTTCTCAGAAGCAGAAACCGCGTCTCGCGGAACCTGTTCTTTGTTGCCGTAGGGGCAGTTCTTCTGGTGGATCTCCTCTCGAACGGGCTCACATTCAAGGTTTCCCAGCCTGCCGACGGGGTGCTTCCGGCCAGTTCGTATATCGAGGATCTCAAAGCCGACAAGGGACTGTGGCGGATCGCCAAGTATGGTGCGAACGTCATACCCGCAAACACGGCGACACTGCTTGGTATTGACGATATCCACGGCTACGATGCGCTCAATGTCAACCACTATATGGAAGTGCTCGGCGTGATCGATTCGAGTATGATCGCGGTCGGCAACGCGGCATTGAGAAGACGGATCGGACCGGTAACGGATCGCGGGGCGCTCGATTCGAAGATAATGGACCTGCTCAACGTGAAGTACATACTGAGTGTGGGGGAGACAGAAGGCCGTAAACGCCGGCCGGTGACCCTGCTCAATGACGACTACCTTCCGCGAGCCTTTATTGTCGACCGGGCCCGCTTCTTTGACACCCATGCCGAGATACTCGAGTATATGAAGACCGGCGAGTTCGAGCCGGCCGAAGAGGTGTTGCTGAAACCCCGGCGCAAGGGACGCGAGCCCGACCAGGACCCCGACAGTCTTGTGACCGGAACTCCCGGCACCGCCGAGATTACCGACCACGGTCCCAACGGCGTGACTATTGCGGTCGAGGTAGAGCGCATATCATACCTGGTCGTATCGGATGTCTACTATCCGGGCTGGAGGGTCTACGTTGATGGAAACGAGAGGGCTCTTTTCCGGGCGGACTGTGCCTTTCGGGCCGTCAGGATCCGTCCGGGTGACCGTGTGGTGAGGATGGAATTCAGGCCGCAGTATTTCAGGATCGGTTTGCTCTTCTCGGCGGCGGGCATCGCTCTGCTCGCAGTCCTGATCTCGTCGCGGCGCAGGACGCCGGTCACTCCCGAAAAACAGGAACACCATGACCCGACGTAGGACTTACCTGATCGCGCTTGTGATCTTCGCCGTGACCTTCGGCTACTTCCTGTCGTACTCAAGATACGGTCTTGCCTATGATGAGGGCTACCTTCTTGACGGTGTGGAGAAGATCATGGAGGGACAGGTAATCTACAGGGATTTCCATCATACCTATGCTCCCGGCCGGTTCTACCTGGTTGCGGCGGCATTCGAAGTTTTCGGTAAGAACATACTCGTCGAGCGGGTGCTGTTTGCGCTTCTCCAGGCCGTCAAGTGCGGTCTCGCATTCCTGATCGTGCGGGCGATCGTTCGCAGCGGCTTTGCATACCTCGCACCGGTACTGATCATGATTGCTCCGGGACCGTGGCACAAAGTCTTCTTCTCCAGTCTTGGGTTTCTGGCTGCATACGCCGTCATGAGGTCAATCCACAGGGGTCTCAAGTACATCGTGCTGGGCGGTGCGATTGTCGGGTTGTGCGCGCTCTTCAGACAGGATGTCGCCGGCGTCGCCGTGATAGGCGGCGTGGCCGGGATGCTCCTGAGGCAGCTCGACCGGCGCGAGGGGTTTTCCGTGCTGGTCTCGCGTCTCGCATGTTTGCTCGCCGGGCTTGCGATCGTCATCGTGCCGGTAGTGCTCTATTTCCATGCCCAGGGAGCGCTGGGACCGATGGTTCATAAGATTACCAGGGACGGCATGATGGATAACATGACAAACCGGATACCCTATCCCGGGCTGGCTGCCCGCGCTGGGGTCGACTCTCAGTATCTCGGATACGTCCTCCCGGTGAGACTCCTTTTCTATGTACCTTTTGTGGCGTACGTGCTGGCGGCGGTCTTGATAATAAAGAACTTTGTGACTCCGGGTTCAGGCAGGAGACTGACAGACCTTGTCGTGGTCACGATAGTGTCGGTCCTCGCCTTCAATCAGAGTGTCTGGCGGTCCGACATCGGGCATCTTCTTCAGACGATGCAATATGTCTACCTGCTTGTTCCGATTATCCTGGGCTCGGTCTATTCTTTTCTCACATCGAGAGTGGTCCGCGGGCCGGGCAGGCGGTGGGTGCTCAAGGGCGGGCTTGTCCTTGCCGGCCCCGTCTTGCTCTTCTGGGCGGTCTACGGGTGCACAATGGGCAGTACGGATAGCCGGGCAGCTGCAAGGTTCGCCAGGGAAGGCATATCAATCGGGGACACCGAATACACCGGATCGGTTCTTCTGCGAATCGGCAATGACACCAATCTCGATCTTGAGCGGGCCCCGGTTTACGTCCGGCAGGCTGAAGCCGGTTTTTTCACGGCTCTCAAGAGTTACCTCGATGCCCACACTTCACCCGGTGAGTATGTTCTTGCGGTGCCTCAACTGCAGATGATCTACTTTCTCTTTGACAGGAAGAACCCCACCCGCTATGCACATTACAGGCGCGCACTCGAGCCTGCTGAGGAGGACCGTTACATAGAGGACATAGAATCTCACGGGACCAACTACATCCTCCTCACCGAGCCCTTCGAGGGTGCAAGACTCGGTCAGACCAAAGAGGCCTTCAGCCAGTACGGGGCACGCGTCCGGGAGTGGATTCTTGAAAACTACATCGAGGTGGATCGAATCGGCTCCGTGAAGATTCTGCGCAGGAGAACATGAACCGGTCACTGGTACTGAAGATACTGCGATTCGCTGTGAGTGCGGGGCTGATCATATACCTGGTCGTCAGGCTTGACCTGGATCAGATCCTCGAACACCTGAGCACTGTTAGAGCCTCGCCACTCGTTCTGGCGGCCGTTATGATCTTCGGCATGATCTTCGCGAATTCGGTCAGATGGAAAGTGGTTCTCAGGGCCAGGGGTATGGACATCCCGCTGGCCAGACTTGTCTACTACTGCCTGATGGGAATCTTCTTCAGTTCTTTCCTTCCCACCAGCATAGGCGGCGACTTCGCGCGTGCGATTGCGGTTTCAGGCGATACCGGCAGACCCGCTGACGCCCTGGCTTCCGTGATCGTCGAGCGGCTGATGGGTTTCTTTGTCCTGCTGCCTGTCGGCCTGATTTCCATCCCGTTCGTAGCCGGCCAGCTTACGGAGTGGAGTCTCGTACTCACGGTCGGGTTCATCACGGTGGCCACCTTTGCGGGCGTCTACGTGATGTTACAGAGACCGGTTGCCCGCCGGCTTGCGCGCCTGCTCGACCCCTTGCTCGGTCTCTTGGAACGGTTCAAGGCGAGAGAGCGTCTTGAGAAGGCCTATGAAGCCGTTGTGACCTACAGGGACTGCAGACCGGCTATTTACCAGGGGGTGGCCGTATCCGTACTCTCGAGACTCTCCTGGATCTGCGGGTGCTACTTCGTCGGCCGGGCTTTTTCCATCGAACTCAGTTTCACTTCACTTCTTCTGATTGTCCCGGTTGTCGAGTTTGCGAGGTTGATACCGATTTCAATAAGCGGTATAGGCGTCAGAGAGGCGGCCTTCGTTGCGATGCTGAGGCAGTTCGGTGTTGAGGACAGCATGGGGTTTGCCTTTTCGGTCGTGGTGTATGCGATCTTTTTCGGTTTTGCGTTGATAGGCGGCGTGCTCTACGGGACACGCCAGTTCATGTCAAAATCCTGAGGTGGTAGCTGTGGGCAGCGGCATCCGCACGGTTGTTGTGATAGTGCTTCTCGCCGTCACCGTGTGCGTCTTTTTCGGAGACGTGCTCTTCGGGAGCAGGGTGCTCATCACGTGTAACACCTTCCTGTGGCAGCCGTGGCGGCGCCATGCGACCGATGAACAACTTGCGGGGCGAACCTACCGGACGGATTCAGCGCGAACCTATCTGCCCAGGGGCGTCGAGCTTAAGCGGCGTCTTGAAGACGGTGAGCTGCCCCTCTGGAACCCGTACGCCTTCAGTGGGAGTCCGTTCTTCGCCGATCCGCAGTCAAGGGTGGTCTACCCGGTCTCGCTGTTGCTCACAGGATTCGATCCCGCACGTGCTCTCGGTTATGACGTTGCCATTCACTTCCTGCTTGCGATGCTCGGGATGTATCTCTTTCTCAGGATAATCGGCACATCCGGTTTCGGTTCCCTGGCCGGAGCATTCGCATACGGCTTCTCCTCGTTCTTCTTTCTGAGAATGGGTCATCCCACGTTCGTTGCTGCGGCCGGCTGGATTCCTTTCTTCTTCTACGGCTACGAGAGGGCGAAGATGTCCGAGCGCACAGGTACGCTGCTCCTGAGCGTCTTCCTGAGCCTGGGGTATCTCGCGGGGATGCCTCAGCTCTTCCTCTATGGCGCGGCCGCTCTTGTTGTCTATGTCATCTGTGATTCGATCGAGGCCCTTGCCGGCCGCGAGGTCCGGGTCGTGGTGGGGAAGGTGAGAATACTCGCAGTCTCGGCCTTCCTGTCCGGTCTTGTGGTTGCCGTTCAGCTTGTGCCGTTCGCCGAGTTTCTCAGGAATGCAGAGGGTCAGGGACTCAGTCTCGATATCATGAGACAGACGCATCTCTGGGACCCGGTCTTTCTTATAAGGTCAGTTGTCCCGGACTTTTTCGGGAACCCGATAGACGGCACCAGCTGGACCGGTGTCGTAAGAGGCATGGTTCATCCCTACAATTCCGGGTTGATGGTCTATTGCGGTGTCACGGCTCTCATGGTTGCCATTTCGGGTATGGTGTTCATCAGGGTGTCGCGTCACATACGGGCACTGACAGTGCTTCTCGTACTGAGTGTGGGGATGGGAACGAGCGTGTTGCTGTTTAAGATCGTTTCCGCGGTGCTGCCGCTTGCTACCTACTCACAGATAGACAGGATATCCGTAATCGCGTGTTTTGCGCTGGCGGCCCTTGCGGGCAAGGGCCTTTCAGTGGCCTGTCTCTCAACCGACCGGCGTCTCAGACGTTACTTCTTGATCACGGCACTTGTGATAGTTGCGGCTCTTCTGGGGGGTTCAGCAGTGTTCATGGCAAAGGGACCCGAACTTATCTCGGGCTTCTCGCGCAAAGCCTCCGAACTCCTCTCCGAGAGATGGTTTTACCAGAGTGGGTTTAAGCTCCGCGAGTGGTTGGGTACGGGGACCGACCGGTGGCTCGGCTTTGAACATCGCCAGATAGCCAGAGCTCTCGTCTTTGGCGTAGTGGGTCTTGTCTCGCTTATTCTCTCCATGAGATTCCGGCCGGGATCAAGGATCGCTCTTGGTGCAGGGGCTGTTCTCGTCGCAACGATCCTTGTCGATGTCGGTCTGACGGCCAGGCGGTACTACGTGAGTCAGCCCGGTGACAGCCTTGCTCCCACACCGGGGATCGAGCGGATCATGGATCTCATGGACGAACCCGGGCGGTGGAGAATCGGAAATCTCGAAGCGCCGGAATCGGCGCTGCCATCCAATATACCTCAGATCTACGGGATACCTATGTTCGATGGTACCAACGCCGTCCTGGCCTCCGGTTATGCCGATCGGCTAAGGCATATAGTGGTGTCGGGTGATATACAGCCGGCGATGGGTCCTGCTACGGGTACGGTCGGCGAACTAATGTGTGTCAGGTACCTGGTGGCATCCGATTCGATGCCTGCCCCGCCGGGTGACCTCGCACACTCAGGGTATCGCCTCGTCCATGACGGCGACATGTATGTGTATGAGAACACGGCCGCGAGGCCGAAGGGCATCTGTGTGGACAGAGCTCTGATCGGCCCGGGGTTCCTCCGTCGTCCGCCGGGTGGCGGCCCGCCGACCTTAAACCTGATGCCGGGTCTCAATCATATCGACTCCTTGATCTGCGGGCGATGCGAGATAGTGAGATACGAGCCCGAGAGAGTGGAGCTTCGGGTGGACACGCGGAAGGATTGCTTTCTTCTACTCCAGGACACATACTATCCGGGGTGGATTGCGGATGTTGACGGCATGAGACTGCCCGTTCTCAGGACGGATCTGGGCTTCCGTGCCGTACAGCTCGCCGCCGGAGAACACAGCGTCGTGATGAGGTTCCGGCCGTTGAGCTTCAAACTCGGGCTTGGACTGTCATGCCTGGGGATAATTCTGAGTGTTGTTTATGGGACGAAAAAAGGGTTCCGGCAGAAAAGCCGGAAGCAAGGCTAAAGGGGGAGACCCGGCACCGCAGAGACCGGGACCGCGAAGGCGGCGCCACCGGATCGGTTCGCACCGGCTGGCCTTCCTGTGTGTTTTCGGTGTTGCGGTACTGCTGCGGGTAGCCTACAGCCTGGCTTCCAGGCAAAGCCCGTTTTTCGATCACCTGGATCTCGATTCGAGGTTCTATGACCTCTGGGCCAGGGAGATATCGGCTGGTGACTGGATCGGGGATGACGTTTTCTTCATGGGCCCGCTCTATTCCTACTTCCTTGCCCTGATCTACAAAATAGCGGGCCCCAACCTGGTCGTCGTCAAGATCGTCCAGAGTGTGCTGGGAGGTTTGACCGCAGGCGTTGCCTACCTTCTTGGACGGGAGTGTTTCGGTGTCGTCGTCGGATTGATAGCAGGCTTCCTTGCCGCCCTCTATGTGCCCTTCATCTTCTATGACAACTCGATTCTGTTTCCGGTGCTGGCGACCCTGCTCAATACCCTGATGCTCTACTTTTTCTGCCGCGGTGTCACCAGGGTGGACTCGAAGGCCTTTGTCATCGCGGGCCTGTGTGCCGGGTTCTCTGCAGCCGGTAACGCGAGTGTGCTTGTGTTCGGACCCTTTGCGGTCGGCTTTCTTCTTCTCTACGGCAGCGGGCGGTTCGGGATCCGGCTTAAGAAGGCTTCGCTTTTTGTGATAGGCGTTGCCGTCGTGGTCGGGCCCATAACGGTGCGCAACCTTGCCGTCGGAAAGGACTTTGTGCCGCTGACGTCGAATGCCGGCATCAACCTCTACATCGGCAACAACGAGAAGTCTACCGGTGCCTATGTCAAACCCGAGGGGCTCGACATTTACACCGATCCATCCGGGAAGACGATCGCAGAGACCGCCGTCGGACGAGAGCTCAAGCCCTCGGAGGTATCGGCCTACTGGGCAGGCCGGGCACTGGACCACATCAAGAGCCGGCCGGGACAGTCCGCATCCAACCTGGTACGTAAGATGTTTCTCTTCTGGTCGGTCTACGAAATTCCGCAGATCGAGCATCTGCCATTTGAAAAGAGGTATTCCCGGCTCCTGAGGATCCCGTCCCCTACTTACGGAGTGGTATGCCCGCTTGCAGTACTGGGGATGATTCTGGCCCTGAGACGCCGGAAGGAGGCCTGGCTCCTTTTCCTCTTTGCAATGTCCTACGCGTTTACAATTGTCGCCTTCTTCGTGGTCGCCCGGTACAGGCTCCCCATGGTCCCCGTCCTCATGGTATTTGCGGGGTATGCCGTTGCCTGGTGCGTATCACGCTGGGCCAGACGTGAATATGGGCCGCTTGTCTATTCAATAGGAGGCTTTGTCGCCCTGTACATCCTTGTGCATGTGAATTTCTATATGATCGATCCCATGAGCGGCTTCGCCCAGTCATACTACAGGCTGGGTGTCATACATGAGAAAAAGAACAACATGACCGAGGCGATGGAAGACTACCGGAAGGCGCTCGACCTGGATCCGGAGCTCACCGCCGCCCACCTGAACGCGGGCATACTGCTCTCGCGGATCGGCAGGTACGGCGAGGCCAAGACCGAACTCCTGCGTACCGTGGAGCTGGATCCGGGCTATGCCAAGGCCTATTACAACCTGGGTCTGGTCTATGCCGAGGAAGCGGTCAACGACTCGGCGCTTATGATGATGGAAAGGGCGACCGAGCTTAAAGGCGATTACGGGCTTGCCAGGCTGGGCAAGGCAAGCATTTACTATGAGACGGCCAGGTTCGATGAGGCGGAATCGCTGCTTAAAGCGTTGAGGGACGACTCGTCGTTTACCCAGCAGGCAAGAGGGCAGATCGACGCCTTGCTCAACCTGCTACCACCCAGAAGGATCTGGATGCGTGAGAGGCGGTCTGCGGAGGAGAGGGCTTCCGACGGATACCTTCTGAGGGGTGACAACCTGCTTGCGGTCGGACTGGCCGACAGGGCACTGGAGGCCTACACCCGGGCCGTCCGGATCGACGGCGGCTCAACAGTTGCGCTCTATCAGGCCGGGACCGTATACTTTAATAGCGGCAGGCTGGATGAGGCCGAGAGGTACTTCGATACTGCCATCGCAATCGATCCTGCGATGCCGGATCTTCACTTCGCGAGGGGAGTGATAGCTTTCAGGCGTGGGAATATCGGGGCCGCCTGCGAGGAGTTCAATGCGGAGCTTGAGATTGAACCCAGGTCGGGCAAAGCGCATATCAATCTGGCCATGTGTTATGAGCAGCACCTGGGTGATCTCGGCCGGGCCGCGTATCATCTCTCGCAATATATCGAGCTGACGGGGGGAACCGGGCAGATCAGGGAACATCTTAAGGAACTGAAAGAGAGATTGAGCAATGACGGTGAATGACAAACGAAGGTTGATACTGATTGCCATGCTGGCGACAGGAATCGTCACACTCGCTTGTTCGTCTGAGGTTGAACCGCCTGCCAAAGTGATTGTTGTCGGGATCGACGCGGTGGATATAGAGGTAATGAAACATCTCCTCGATGACGGCAGCCTGCCGAACTTCTCAAGATTGATGACTCAAGGGGCGACCGGCCGGATGGAGACGTTTATGCCGCTTACTAAATCGCCGATACTCTGGACATCCATTGCCACAAGCAAGTTGCCTGACGAGCACGGTATCGGCGGTTTCGTGAAGTCAGAGGACGGCGGCAGAATGGTACCCTACACCGGAAACGCGCGAAGGGTCAAAGCGATCTGGGATATCCTCGGTGACGAGGGTATGAAGGTCGCCGTCGTCGGCTGGATGGTCACCTGGCCGGCCGAGAAGGTCAACGGCTACCTCGTGAGCGACTACATTCAGTACGAGACCGATAAGAAGATAAAGCTGGACCGGCAGACCTACCCCGAAGACCTGTTCGAAGAGATAGATTCTTTGAGGCTCACCAAGTCCGACGTGTCCGATGAAGATATCGCTGGTCTCTTTCCTGTCGATCTGCCTGCAGGTGAACCCGGTATCGCCTCCTGGCACAAAGACTATGTCAAGATGATCTACGCGACCGACGAGACCTTCAGGCGCGTTGCGCACTACCTGAATGATAAGGGAGTAGATTTCCTGGCAGTCTATTTCAACGGGATAGACTCGATGTGCCACTGTTTCTGGGACTTCAAAACCAAGCCGAAGCATCCGCTCTGTAACGTCATCGACAACTACTACATCTGGATGGACGGGGTTCTCGGCGAGTTCATGGATCTGGTAGACGAGCGGACCCTGCTGGTCGTGTGCTCGGATCACGGCTTCTACGGTCCACGCCGTACCGAGGACGGCAGCCTCTATCTGGGAGTCTACATGCACGGCCAGTACGGCATAATCAGCCTGATGGGGAAGGGTGTCCGCAAAGGGTCGCCCATCATCGACGCCGAGATTCTCGACGTGACACCTACTATCCTGTACGCGCTCGGCATTCCAGTCGCAAGGGACATGCACGGCAGGGTACTCACCGACGGGTTCGATCCTGAATACCTCAAGGGTCGGACCCTCAGTTTCATTCCGACCTATGAGACCGGCGACCGGGTTGCCGGAGAGCCCCTGGAATCACCCGTCGACGATAAGATCAAGGATAAGCTCCGCGCCGTCGGGTATATCCAGTAGAGCCTGAGGTGGCTGCCGAACGGCTTTCTACGCTCAGGCCGCCCATTTAGGGTGGGTGTACGCTGGTGCTCCCTTTGCTCCGCTTGCTCAGGAGAGACATTCGCTTGCGGAGCAAAGGGAGCACCAGCGAATATCCAGGGGCTCAGGCGGACCAAAAGGCTTGGCCGGCGACGGCGGCCGCCGGCTACTCGATAGTGTATAAGGTCAGGCGGTTGGTGGTGTGGATGGGTTTGAGGTGGTTTGCGATCAGATCATCGAGTATCGCCACATCCTCCGGGGGATAGCCGCGCGAGAAGACATCACCAAGCAGGTGATTCACGACAACATAGTTGTGGCCGGATCCGCGTATTCTTTGCTTGAGCGTCTCGGCATCTCCCGAGGCGGATACGATCCGCATCAGTGCTGATGCCTCGAAGAAGCTGTCCGCGAAATACGGCCGCTCCAGGTAATAACCCCGGTTCTCCCATATCATGAACACTCGCTCATGCCGGGGGAGGGTGCGGTTGATGTGATCGCACATCCCAAACGATTGCACCGACCGCTCAAGAAAGGACTTCCTCGTCTCGAGACCCATGACAACCGGCAGCCTGTCAGCGAAAACGCCTGACAGGAAAGGTCTCCGATACTGATCCGAAACGAACAGGGTGGAGATTTCGATGAGGATCACCGAGACTAGCACCACGCTGAACGCTCTTCGGCCGACGCGACCCGAGAGGTTGGACAGCCCGGCACCGGCCAGCACCGCCAGCACCGCAATCGACGGGATGAGAAAACGCAGCTGTTGAGACGTCACCGCCCAGAACACGAACCCGACTGCAGCCATCGTGATCAGTACCGATGTCCGTCTCCTCCGGCCGAGCAGCGCCAGCGGGACCAGTATCAGCAAAAGCGGTGTCATCGTGCCGTCGAAGCGCGTGTAGTTCAGACCGGGTTTTCCCCTCGTGCTTATGTTTAGAGGCAAGAGCAGGTAGTCGGTCACACCTCTTCCCATACCCATCCCGTGCTGCCAGGCGGTCAACTGCGACGCCTGGACCTTATCCCAGTTCTGTCCGTCGAAGGTGGTCTCAAGGAGCGGGTAGACGGGGTTACCGATGTAGCTTTCGTTCTTGATCATCCACGGCACGAAGACAATGAGCGCAATCAGGATGCCCGCGGTCATGGTCTTAACGCCTGCACGTTTCGGCCTGGCGGCAAGCAGGATGATGATGAGAGTAATGCAGGGGGCCATGGCCGTGTACTTCATGCCCAGCATGAACCCGGCGAGCACCCCAAGGGCAACCAGGCGCCTCATGCTCATGCGGCGTTTCCACATGTCGAACGCGACTGCGGCGGCGGACACATAGAAATACGCAAGTACGACATCGATGTTGCAGACGGTCCGGTGGTCAAGAATAAGAGGTTGCACAAGGAAGATGCTCGCTGCGAAAAGTGCCGGCCCTCGCTCCATGAATCTCCTGGCCAGCCCATAGACGGCTCCCACAGCTGCGATGATGAGAAACATATAGCAGAGCCTCGCACCTGTTTCCCCGGCCACCGAATAGACGAGTGTGTAGAGCATCTCCCCGTTATGGGGCATGTTGGCATAGACATTGTGCGGAAGCCTGACGAATCCACCGCTCGATGCATAGATCTTCGGGATCTTCAGGTGGTAGACGAGCGCATCGTTGGCCGTAAGCGGGGCAAGGCAGTTTATGAGACAGATGATCAGGGCCAAGATCATTACGACCGTCACAGCCGTCTCCGGCATGCTGAGATCACGGATACTCGCAGATGGCAGTCGTCTCAAGATAAGGGCGATCTGCTGGTACGATGCCCCGGCCAACGCCGCCAGCATGATCCAGACGGCATAAGGCCTGATCGCACCCAGTGCCCCCAGAACCATGGTGCCCATACCGAGGAGAGCAAGGCCGAGGGCACATGCCGGCAAGATACCGTTTGTACCGCGCTCGGTCCCCAGGACACGCAGGCCCAGCGAAGTCGAAACCAGGAAAACAGCGAGTACGGCAAGCAGCGACCCGACGAGGTCCGTCGTGTGCCCCTCCTGGACAAACGGCTTCTGCTGGTGCACGATGAAAAGAACCCATACGAGAATCACCCAGATCGCGACGACGAAAAGGCTCAATTTCTTGCCCTGCAAAGGAGACCCTCCGGTCAGGCCCGCATCATTCACAAGCCCTCTGCTATGGCGTCGTATCCGCCGGTGCCGGCGGAGTCATGCTCGCTCGCCGATCCTCGACGTATTTCCCGGACACGCCCGCCGTCGGTTCACACGTCTTCCTTGCCGTCACCGACATCTCCGCCGCCGGGTGGCGAGGTTTCCGTGCGATTCGGGTTTCTTGTTCCCCGCCATCTTATGCCCCGCGGGCCTTGCTTTTCAAGGTCAAAAATGGCTTGACACCACCTACATGCTTTCTTATAGTGAAGCGGCTTGGGCCATTTTTATTATCAGTGTACCTATCTTAGCGCGGGCAATAACGTCGGAGGTTTGTGATTTGGATAAGGACCGCAAAGTAGCGTTGGTTGCACTTCTTGCCGGGCTAATCGTCATGTTCTTCGTGTCATGCGGGGATGAAGGCGGTACGGATCTTACTTGCGTGAACTGCGATTACTGGACCGAAGCCTTCGGCGGTTTGGCCAGATTTCCCGCCGCCTCCCCGGTAGATGCCCATATCCTTGCGTTCTCCTCAAGACGGGCCGGCTCTGGTACAGGTGAGACGGAGAATATATGGGTGGTCAGGCTTGACGAAGAGAGTGACACCACGTGGTTCCACCAGATCACTTCTGAGGACCATGCCGACTACAATCCGGCCTGGTCGCCGGACGGGAACAAGATAGCTTTTGAGAGAAACATAGGGCCGGGTGACAGGTGGCAGGTATACGTGGTGGATGTGTCGGATCTTGAAAACCCCGGTTTGCCCGAGGCGATCACCGAAACGGACTCCACGAGCATACCTTATAGTAACAGGTGGCCTTCCTGGGTAACGCTGGGAGGGGAGACGTGGCTCTGCTTCTGCAATGCTCCCGCCGGATTCGGTGATCTCGATATACTCATTGTCCGGTACCCCGAACTCGGCGCTCCCGATACTGTTTCGATCGATCCGTCGGATTTTGCTGACTCTACATACCAAGGTGATGTTAACGAAGGCGGTGTGATGTCGTCCACGTTTGAGGATGAGTTCCCCTCAAGCAACGGGACGAATCTGGTTGCGTTCGCGTCACCCAACAGACGGCCTGTGGTTGACATCAAGGTGATCGCCAGGAGCGAGGAGCAGCCGGACTCTTCTGCGGTTGCAAGGATCCTTGTCAATGAAAAGGACTCACATCAGTACACCCCGTACACTTTCCGGTTCAGACCCGTTCCTGCCTCCGGTGTCTTATTTGAAGGGTCCCGGGATGACTACTGTATGAACCACCCGGGTGTGCTCATCTCTGAGTCAGAGGGCCTTTATACCTACCTGATCGACTTCGTACACACCCACGGCACCATCGCCGTGAGTACGAATCCAGGAAACAGGTTTATCTTTATCGATGATGATTCGACGGGTATCAGGACTCCGAATAATCCGTTGCTGTACGCATACTTCACATGTGTCGAGCCGGATACATACGTGATCTGGACAAAGAGCCAGTACGGTGTTTTCTGCGGGGTAGATAGCTCCGTGATAGTCACTGCGGGGGACACCACTTTCGTCGACTTCGTGTGCCTGGCGGGAGCGGCGTACCAAAGATCGAGCCGCCCGGCCCCTCATAGCGGCCGTCCGACCATGATGGCCGCCCGGCCGGAGCCCAGGGCCATGCAGCAGAATGCTCGCAGTGTCTGGATTGTGGATCTCGGTGACCAGCCGGGAACCGATGATGATGAGACATACCTCGTCGACTCGGCCGAAGAAGGGCTCTACTATCCCACCCTGAGCCCTGATGGCAAGTATCTCGCATATATCAGAGGAGGAGGCTCATCCTGGGATGTGGTCGTCAGAGACGTCTCGATGATTGCCTCGGGTGTAGTCGGTAATCGTATCGTCATAGGTCTTCCGGGATCTTCGGAGGACATCGAATGCTGGCGCGAGATTGAGAAGATTTCCTGGCTTCCGACCGAGGCGGGCCGCAAGATCGCAGCCTCGATCTCGGTGTGCAGGGGTGGCACACTCGAAGAGTACTCGGCATGGATCGGGAACCTCTCCAGGTTCCTCGATTAGGGCCGGAATCCCCGTTTTACCAGCAAACATCGCCTTCTGCGGCCAAAAAGCATCTTGACACTTGTGGTAATCCTTTGGTATAATTGCAAGGGTCAGACGGACTATAGTATGTTCAATTCTCACTTGGGAAGGGGGTGATTGCGTAGACAACGAGTAATACCTCCGATTTTCCGTTTGCCGCTCAGGGAAATGGCCTGTCCGACAACATGTGATTTCCCTTTGGTTTTTTCGCCGGTTAGGTTACCGGCGAGTATGAGTATTCGCATCGGAGGGTTTTGACCATGAGAAGATTTAGAGTATTATCAATCGTGGCAGTAGGGGTCCTGGTCATAGGACTTGCCTCCGTTGCTGTTGGGATGAAAGAGCAGCCACGGCCTCTCCCGCCGCCCGATGAGGCGGTCGGTAAGCTGCCGGTCACAACACCGTTTGTGATTGTGCAGCAGGGAGGCACGACCTGGGTCCAGCCGCACCTGGTTTCATCTGCGTGCCCTGGTGACACGCTTGGCGGGCATGGTGGTGAGGGTGAAGGTGGCCCGGATGGCTCAGAAACGTGGTGCTTTGAGAACGCGGTCTGGCCGGAAGACGGCGATCCCACAGTTAACGGAGAGAACGTCACTGTCAGTGACACTTGCGGGACTAATGCCCCGTGGACTTACCTCTGCTTCGATCATGTTGATGTCAGGTCGTTTCCGTCTGAGACGGGTCTCAACTTCTGGCACGTTGATACCTACAAGGCACCGGGTGATGCGGACTATGGTGATTACAACCTGTGGTGCGGTTCCGATTCAGCATGGATAGACGGAAATCCTGTCGAGTGTGGTACCTGGGTTGGTGGTAAGGCCCCTGGATACGGTAACCAGTGGAACTGTGTTGCGCAGCTGGAGCTGACCGGATACAACGTCGCTGACGGCTGTACGCTTTACTTTGATCCCAGATACGACACCGAGTGCAAGTACGACTACTTCTACTGTGAGGTCTACGACGGTAGCGAGTGGCAGCAAGTTGCGCTGTTTAACGCCTGCAGCAACAACCCGGGTTCAGAGTGCGGCACTCCGGGCGGTGGTAACCCTGATAATTGGAATAACACCGATTCCGGCCAGCCCTTCAGTGCGGACTGGCAGGGAAGACCGGGAAGCGATCCGGCGTTTGCGGCTGTTATTGACACGCTGCTGGGCAGCGTGGTGGCGGATCCCAAGATCAGGTGGCGCTTCACCTCTGACGGAGCGTGGAGTGATGCCGACGGTCGTGGTAACACCACAGGTGCCTGTCAGATTGACAACGTCATAGTAAAGACGGATGGCGGTGTCACCTATACGGAAGACTTCGAAGGTGGCCCCGGCAGTCTGACCGGCGAGTGGACTTTCCCCGATCCTGACGGTGTTTGCCAGAGTTGGCATCAGGTCCATGATTCTGATGCCCCGTACGAGGGTGGCGACGGCGGCGACCGTTCTACCTGCGTGCTGGACTCCTCAGTCCAGTGGAAGGCAAGACCCGACGGTGGTTATCCTGGAACCGCCTCGTGGCGTAACGGCTGGTACTACAGACTCTTGACGCCCGCCGTTCCGATTGAGAATACGGGTTGCGTTGTCCAGTATGACCAGTTCTCGTGTTGCTTGGAGTACACATGTGACTACAACGACACAAGGGTGAGGTTCTACGACGGCGTACTCAACAAGTGGTGTACGTGGAACAACATCGACGGCTTTATCCTCTACGGTGGTTGCTTCTTCTGGAACTTCGACCGTACAGAGGATGTGACCAGGTTCTACGGAGCCGATGCCGAATCGATGCAGTTCAGCTTTGACCTCATGGACGTGTCTGCACCCACCGACTTCTGTCGTGGTAAGCACAAGCAGACCGAGAACATAATCGACAACGTGTCCATAGGTTTCTACGATGGAAACGCGTCGCTGTTCTCGACTCGGAGTATCGACCTGCTTCAGGACATGTTCACCGACAGTCTGCCGGGTTACAACTCGGGCTTCGATGCTTATGATCTGGATACGCTTGCCTGGTATTCAGGTCCTCCCTACACCAATGCACCGCGCAAGGAAGATCAGCTTTATCTCGATGTATCCGACAAGGACGGCATCGTGGATGTGCGGCTGTATGGAAGTATCGATGAGGGTGCGACATGGCAGTGGGTGACGATGAACCAGAATGTGGCGTTCGATCCCGCGGACCCCAGCCTTGGTGGTGAGTACAACGGTACACTCTATCCCACCGATTTCACTCTTGCAAGGTGGGCGGTGGGTACTGAGATCTGGTACTACGTCAGATGCGACGACGGTACCAACCTCGAGTACTTCCCAGCTGAGGCGAATCCGGGACATCCGGATCATCAGGGTACGCGTGAGGACAACTTCGCGTTCTCGATTCTGCCGATCTTCCCGCCGACTTACACCGGTGTGAAGATTCTGCTGGTCGATGGTTACGGCAGGAACAACTACGACTACTCGGAGTGTATGGCGGCAAGTGACAACATCAAGCCGCTCGAGGACATCTACGAGGAGACTATGCGGGATGCCGGATACTGCTTCGACAAGTTCGACATAAGCGGTGCCGGCAGCAACATCCACGTCCATCCGGTCGAGTACGCGGACTACGACGCCATTGTCTGGTTCTGCGGACCGTACTTCTCCAACTACCTGTTTGATAAGGAAGCCCAGGAAGCCATCAGAGATTATCTTGCCGTCGGTGGCAAGGTGGTACTGGCCGGCGACAGGATAGCCTACAATATGGCAGATCCTGCTCTGGGTGGCGTTGGAGAGGATTCGCTGGGCGGAGAGTTCATGGATGGTATTCTGGGTTGTACGTACCAGGCCGAGATGGAGGGGGCGTTTGACAAGCCTTATGTCTATCTTAAGGCCGCGAACAGCGTCAACGTTCTCGGTACACCGGTGACGCTCAACCCGACATTCCTGGATACGATCCTTGTTTACAGGGAGTGCCCGTATCTTAAGGACATGACCTACGCGTTGACGAACTCGTCACCGCCTGCGGGTTACACCGCACAGCCGTTGCTTTACGTGCTCAACCCGGATCCGGCGTTTGACCCGGCTGACGGAGCCATCTACGTGGAGTCCCAGTCAGTTGGTCAGTGCGTGTTTGTCAACTACGACTTCTGTGCCATAGTCAACCACTACAGGTCGGAGTGTAATCCTGCTATGGTACCTGCAGGACTGCCCACGCACCTGCCGGGTTACTACTATGGTCGTGTCGCGTTGATGAGAACCATCCTCGAAGAGATCATGGGTCTGCCTTCTCTGGGTTCAGGCCAGGGTGGAACCAGCGGAACACCCGAGAAGTCGGTGTACCACTGGGCACTCAGCCAGAACTCACCGAACCCATGTGCCGTATCTACCAAGATACGGTTCGAGGTTGCCAAGGCCAGTAAGGTATCCATCAAGGTTTATAACGCGATGGGTCAGCTGGTAACAACGCTTGCCGACAAGCGTATGGAACCCGGCCGGCATGAGCTTCACTGGGATGGCAAGAACGCATCAGGTGAGAGAGTATCTAGCGGAGTCTACTTCTATAAGATGCATGCTGACAAATTCCAGCACACGCGGAAGATGTTGGTCCTTAGATAGAAGTAGGTTTCTTGCTGGACAAGTAACCGGGGCTTTCCAAGGGAAGCCCCGGTTCTCTTTTGCTCCTTTACCTCCACAGTTTTTGTGTTGACAAAGCCCGCAACGTCTGATTATAGTTCGGTGGACAGTGCACCGAAAGCACTTTGATTCTCGTGCAGAAAAGATTGGCGTGTCCTAAATGCAGGGGTATTTCTATGCACACACGAAGTGTCTTCATGATCTTGCTGATGCTGGTGGCGGCCGTACTCGTTTTCCAGGGTTGTGAGCAAGAGGAGTTGGTAAGACCTGACCGGAACAGGCCTCCCGAGACCATTCTCTCGGTCGGGCCCGACCAGGGTGACAGGGTCTTCCATAAGTACAATGTACGCTGGACCGGGCTCGATGAGGACGGGGTGGTGGTGGAATACTGGGTTGCTTCCGTTGCTGAGGATCAGCTATGGAACGGTCGCACCAGCTATGAGGATATCATCGAGTACATGCTCGATCTCCCATGGGGAGTAACGACCAAGACCGAGAGCCTCTTTGTCTTCCGGGCCGACAGACCCAACTCGAGAAATCACAGCATCTATGTTCAGGCGGTCGACAACGAGGGGAAGGCGGATGAAATACCGGCGATGGTGAATTTCCTTGCGATCGACTACGGCCTCCCCGAGGTCAGCATATGTATGGCGGCCAGCGTTACCCGCTACTCAAGCGCACTTGATGACCTTGTACCACCATGGGTGTGTGCAGAGGCCGGGGTCAAGGGGGACACGCTTCCGCAGTTCAATATCGAGTTTCCCGGTGAACCCATAACCGTTACCCTGAGCTGGGAAGGTGATGACCCGGACGGTGAAGTCGTGGAGTGGAGGTACAGGCTTGACTCCAAGAGCGAAGTGACCGTCCCTGCGGATATCAAATCGACAACTCTCACATACGCCCCGGGTAACCCCGCTGCGAGCGATGTCTGGATCGGCTATCATGAGTTCAGACTGGTTGCGATCGATGATGCCAATGCGCGGAGCGCGGAGAAGGTGTCCAGGTTCGTCATCAACTATGACCCTGATACTGTGATCGACAGCATATGGACATTCAGAGGGAAGGTGGATAACCGGCCTGCCGAGACGCGCTCATTGCCCGAGAAGCTGGTCTATGCGAGGGAATGGAGGGAGACAGGCCAGGTCCCCGATGGTTATGACCGGGTGGGTTTCCACTTCGGTCAATTGAGACTCAAATTCCATGGAACAGACAAGGACGCTCAACCGGGAGGTGCGCCTCCTGACTCGTTCAAGTGGAACATCTCGGGCACACTTCTTAAGTCGGACAGTTCCAGGGCTTGTGGTCAGGCGGGTGACATCAACTATTATTGCGACATCTCGGCCTCATTTCCTTATCTCGACAGCGACAGACCTTTCCGTCTCTATGTGACCGCGATGGACAGCCTCGGCAAGGCGGACGGCAGCCCCGATACGATCTGGTTTGACGTCAACACAAGGCCCAGCTTGGAATCCCTGGACGCCGACGTCCTCGATGCCGGTTCGGGCAGAGTGAAGTTTGTCTGGGTGGCCTCCGATCCTGATGAGGGCTATGGTTGGGGAGTGGCGACCGGGGAGACCGAGCAGGCGCTCATGAAATACAGGTACAGGATCGACAACGGTCAGTGGCGGGAGGACGGCATAGGCTTCGACAGGTCAACCAACCGCTTCAAGCAGGAAGTGACCGTTGATAATCTTGATCCCGGCTCTCATACGTTCGAGTTGGTCGCCTACAACGGAAGTTACATAAAGACCAGATCCGATACATTGAAGATCAGTTTCGGCTTTTAGGTGCAAACGAGGGGGTTGGGGAAGATGCGTACACGTATGACCGGTGGTGTGCTCCTGATCACGGGACTTGCGATCACCTGCTCTTTGATCGTGCTGCCCGGGTGCAGCGAGAAGGAGAGCGGTGATAGAGAGGTCGGTCTCGCGCCTGATACGTTCATCTCATTCGGCCCGAAAGAGGCCACACTGACGTACTTCAAGGTTCAGGCCTACTGGTATGGTGCGGATGATGACGGTGATGTTGCATCCTTCCAGATTGCCACCGTCCGGGATGTAGAGAGGATTGACCTTGAGACACTCGATCTTGAAACCCTGAACTGGACCGATACCTTTGAGCGGGAGGGCACCTTCGTGCTCCCGTCGGATACCTGCTGTCTTGACAGCACGGAGAACCCGGCGCAGGACCCGCAGTATGCGAAGGCACTCTGGGGCATACTCGTAAGGGCTGTGGATAACGAAGGGCGGATCGATCCCTCACCCGCAAGCCTCTTCTTCACAGCCACCAACATCATACCCAGGGTATCCATAGTAGTCCCTCAGAAGACCGTCTGGGGATACCGTACCGTGCCACCCCATCCTTATATCGAATGGGAAGGCAGCGACCCGGACGGCGATGCGGCAGCGCTTGAGTACAAGTACATTGTCATTCCCGAGGACAGCCTCAAACCGACTTATCCCAGGCTCCCACCTCTCAACTACACGGACAGTCACGTGGAGGGCCACGCAAGCCCCGGGCTTGGGAGATGGAGTAACTGGGTGCCGGCCGATTGCACTTCCGTCCGGGACCTGGAGCTATCAAGTTGGATCGGTGGGGGACTCGACCATCCGGTAAATGTCTTTGTTACGGTCAAAGATGAGGGTGGTGCCTTCTTGCCCGAGAACCTCTACGGGAACCGCTACAACGACGGCAGGAACTCGATCAAACTGGTTATCATCGCCACGGGGGACGGCGTGAAAATCAAGATCGCCGCCGGTTCGCTGGGACTGAGGCAAAGCGGGCAGGAGGCGCAGTACGAGAACAACATCGCAGGTCTCTTCCAGGGAACTGAGATCTCTTTCAGGTTCTGGGGTCTCGAGGAAAGGGCAAGAGGCGAGATTGCCGAGGCCTATCGCTATTACTACGATAATCCGGATGATCCGACATCAGCCTGGAACTACTGGACGAGTACGGAGCCCATAAGGGATAGGAGGGCCAACCCGGAGTGGCTCGTGAGATACCCACTGAACGGGGGGCGGTTCGCCCCATCCCTTGGAAGGCATGTCTTCGTTGTCGAGGTCAAGGATGTTAACCAGGTTCAAACTCATTGTGAATTCAATGTCGAGGTACTCGAAGGGCCCCGGCGATTGCCCGAAAGGAAGATTCTGCTCGTAGACGATGACCATGCCAAGTACCTCGAGCCGGCTTGGGCGCAGTTCGATGCAACCCAGACCGGGCTCTGGGAGGACATACTTGATGGGTACGACTGGGAGCGTTTCTATACGGGTAGGGCTCCCAGCTACAGTGGCTACGGGGAAGAGGTGCCCATCAGGTTCGCAGGCGGGGCAACCACCGTGATTTGGCTGGCAGATGACGAGTCTGTTGAGAACCCCGTGAGCCAGCTTCTGAAAGTGTGCACGGAGCTTGGTAATTATCTGCATTCGTATGTGAAAGTCGGGGGAAACCTGATAATAATCGGTCAGGGTCCTGTACGTGCGACTGCCTACTGGTCGGATTGGGTGGAGAATATCCCGGGACAACCTCATCCTGATAGGCGTCAGAACTTCACCCTCCTGAATTTCAACCCCAGGTACTTGAGGGCAGAGGATGACACGCTCTATAACTTCATGTGGGAAGCGTTCGGAATCAAGAAGATGAAGACGCCGTCACCTGAGATTCCCTACAACATGATCTGGCCTTGTCAGATCTGCGGCAGCGACTGGGAGGGCCCGATCGAGGCTGTCCCAAAGGTGGGTCCATGGAGAGGTGAATTCGGTTCGGCCTTCTACATAACTGAGATCAGGCGGGCGGACGATGAGCGCTGGCCGTTGGATGTTGAGGCCATGTACAGCACGGCCTATAATGACTCGGGTGTCATAACTCCTACGGAAGATAACCTGATAGCGGTGTACGCCCCAGGAGATGAACGGAGAGGCCATGCAGCCTACATAGGCTTCCCTGCCGAGTGGTTCGATCACGATGAGATGAAGACCATGATCAGGAAGCTCCTTACCAAGTTTGGTGAGACACCTCAGTGATCGTGATCTGCGGGGATCAATCTGTCTATGATTTGCACGGAGGGTGGTATGTCTAGAGTGTTCGGTGCTGCAGTGTTTGCGGTTTCTGTGATCGCCGTCTTAGGATGTGCGGGCATGTGCCTGGCCGAAGTAGTGCTTTATCCACCTGACGTGCAGGTTCGTGAAGGCGATAGGACAGTTGTGATCACATGGACGGACCCTGACCCTGAGGCTCTGGTCTCGATAAACCAGCCTGTCACCGGGAGTGTGCAGTTCCCATGGGACGGGAACGCTACGCTGACATCTCAGGGATTCTACACGGGTGCTTGCGACTGGACGTTCAATATACTTGTCAACTGGACTGTTAACGCTATGGAGTTGGCCTGGGATGAGATAGCCGACTGGGAGGCAATGACACTGACCAGCAGGCGTATTGAGGTTACTGAGACAGACCAGTTCTATGAGCTTTCAGAAGGGATCCGGATAAGCGTGGACTCCGAAGGCCTGTTTGACGCGAAGACGGAGGGCTGGAGTGGCCCGATGCCTGACTTTCGTGGGATATATACGGGCGAATTCCCTGTGGATCCCGGTCAAGCAGTACAATTCACCTTCCACTGTACAACCGGTGGTGAGTTGAGCGCCGGAGGCGGTACAAGCATCACCTTCGAATGGGACAATGGTATCGGCGGAAGCGGTTCGTTTACGGTCGGCACCCCGGACGTATCGATCCATGTTGACAGGCAGTTCAAGGTCGGATTCCCGGTGGGAACCTATGTGGCCGGTGAGTCCTTCTCGGTGGATGTGTGGGTCCCGCTGGCCGACGGTGATCGCATTGCGGTCAGGGCCGAGACCTTTGACGGCTACCTTGTGCTCCGGCATTCGGTTGAAGACACCCCGCCGCACGAACCCACCGACAGCATCAGATCTTTCAAGGTCATAGCCGAGATAAGCAAGTGTGATTCCTTCGCGCTCTTCAGTGACTCGCTCGGTGTTCCGGCTCCTTACGCCACAAGAACCTTCACCGATCGAGGCATAACCGGGGATGGCATCTTCGTAAATGACAATCCTGACTTCACGACGGTGTTCAACGGCTTCCCGTATAACTACGCGGTCGTGACCTATGACTGGTCGAGTCAGCATCACCAGGCCATGAGCAAAGTGGTGTGGTCGAAAGTCTTCCCGGCTGTTTCACCCGCATCCGATGCGAGGAGGGTCCGGGTGGTGCCCAACCCCTACGTCGGGCGTGCGGGCTGGGAGATGGGCGGCGACTCGAAGATCCAATTCGTCAACATCCCCGATGGAGCCAAGATAAGGATATATGACGCCGCGGGAGGCTACATCAATACGGTCCGCCCCAATCAGTTCAGTTATGAAGGCGGGGGATCCCAGGGCACTGCGGACTGGAATCTGGTCGACAGTGACGGAAAACAGGTGGTCAGCGGCATATATCTATACAGGATCGAGTCCAAGAGCGGAAATGAGCTCGGCAGGTTCATCATCGTCCGATAATGAGCCGATAGTTGGGTCGGCGCCGTGTTAGCCCCTCCACTGCACATCTTCATCTGAGCTTGCCTGAGAGATGGGAGTCCGGATGGCCATGAAACTTGGTGTGTCACAAATAGGCAAACGCGCGAAGAGCCTTCTTGAGATCGACAAACGGTACATTTCTCCTTCGTATACGAGGTGCTATCCCTTCTTCATTGATCACGGCGAGGGGGCCTATGTATGGGATGTGGACGGCAACAAGGCTGCTCGAGGAATCGCTGATCGACAATGCGGCGAAAATGGGCAAGTACATTATGACGGGCCTCAGGCGAATGCAGAAGAAGAGCCGCCACCTCGGGAGGCTGAGCGGCAAGGGTCTGATGATAGGGATGGAGGTCGTCAAGGACAGACGGACTATGAAGCCTGCTCCGGGGGTCAGGGACCGTATAGTTGAGGTCTGTTTCCGCAAGGGCTTGCTGGTGCTGCCCTGCGGACCGACCTCAGTCAGGTTCGTGCCGCCGCTCGTGATAGGAAGACAGGAAGCGGACATTGCTCTGGAGATATTCGGGGGAGCGCTAAGCAAGGTAGGAAAGGGGCGTTAATGTGATGAAGACCAACGCCGAGCGTTTGGTGATGCTTTCAGTGATTGGCCAGGTGTCAAGCCCGGCTATGGCCGAGACGGGTTACAGGATCGGCTCAACGGGAAAGCCCGTGATCTTGCCGGGCACCGGTGGAATCACTTACAACATGAAGGTGGGTCACCCTGCATGTGGCTGGGTGGCGGACCACGTCGAGCCGGGCGTCAGCGTAAAGAACATGTCACCGAGAGAAGGCACCAGGAGTGCCAACGCCGCCCTCAATATTCTCTCCTGTATCGGCAACACCGCCACGGTGATCAGCGGAGATGCAAAGGGTGCGAAGGGAGTCGTGACCGGCAAGCACGGCGGCATCGAACACGTTCTTATGGATTTCGATGAACGGACACTGGACAAGCTCGCGATCGGTGACTCCATACTTGTCAAGGCATGCGGTACGGGCCTTAAGATGCAAGAGTTTGATGAGGTCCGTGTCATGAATCTGGATCCAGCCCTCCTTGGCAAGATGAAGATCGAATCGGTCAAGGGCAAGCTTGAGATCGGTGTCTCCCACGTGATTCCGGCCGCAATGATGGGCTCGGGGATCGGCAAGGTTCACGCTCACTCAGGTGATTATGACATCCAGCTTTTGGATAAGAAGAGCGTAGACAAACACGGTCTGGCCGATATCCGCCTTGGAGACATAGTCGCCATCAAGGACGCCGACAACACCTACGGGCGGATGTACCGCAAGGGCGCGGTCACCATAGGTATCGTCGTGCATTCCGATTGTGTGATCTCGGGCCACGGGCCGGGTGTGACAACAATCCTGACGCATCCACGGGGAGGCATCGTACCCAGGATAGATGCGAAAGCCAACATAGCCGGGATTCTGGGGATCGGCATCCACAGAGCGATAGCCAAAGGAGGAAAAAGTTGAGTACGAGCCCCGAAAGCGTCCGCAATCTGTTGCCTGAGGTAGATCTGATAAAGCGAGAGGAACTCAGGCACAGCGTGATCTCGGTCTGGCAGGATGCCATCGATCTCGGCGGCTGGACGGCCGATGACCTTACGAGCATACCGTTCACACTACTCATCCCGGACTGCAAGTTCGATCTTATAATGCACACGCGTGTTGTCACCCGGACCGCAGTCGGAATCGCGGAGACGCTGATCGAGAACTACGGCAAGGCTGTCACCATAGACATGGACATCCTGGTCGCCGGCGGCATCCTGCATGATGTCGGCAAGTTGCTCGAGTATGTTCGCAAGGGAGATGCGGTGGTCAAAAGCGAGAAGGGGAGTCTCCTCAGGCATCCGTTTTCGGGCCAGGCGCTTGCGTACAAGCACGGACTTCCGTTTCAGGTTCTCCACATGATCGCCTACCACTCCAAGGAGGGCGATCTCGGCAAGCGGACTACCGAGGCCATAATCATCCACCACGCAGACTTCGTCAATTTCGAACCCCTCAAACCCTGATTTCCCTGGGGGGCCTATCGCCGGCACAGTTCTCAATGGTCGTCGGTGCAACCTGACGTGCTGGCTTGCCTTCGGTCCGCCTTGCCGTAGCGGCGGGGTTCCACCCCCGACGAATTCGCCTGCGGCCCGAGATGCTGCGCCGGCGCAGTTTCATCACCTGGGGTCAGAGCTCGGAAATCGCAGGATCGGTAACGACCTCGACCCCTTGGGCGCAGGGGGTGGGACCCTGACGCCGTATCCACGATTCTCGAGCTCTGACCTCCTCCGGACCCCATTGAGAATCGGCCCTGATTGTGGTATAATAGGATTGTGGTAGTTTAGCAAAGGAGATTATATGATAGTCCGCAGTGCGCTCATATTGAGTCTTGGAGTCCTGTTTCTGGCGTCAAGCACTTACCCCGGCCTGTCCCCCTCGGTGACCGATTGGCTCGAGCAGGCCGAAGGTGACGAGACAATCGTGGTGTGGGTCTTCTTCAGTGATAAGGGGGAGTCCTCGGTTTCAGACAGGGAAGCCCGGATCCGGGAGGTATGGGCCACGTATGATCCTGAGGCCGTCACGAGGAGGCTCAGGGCGCGGCCGGGCCGGCCTTTCGATGAGCATGACC
The DNA here is from genome assembly GCA_043810925.1 of Candidatus Eiseniibacteriota bacterium. Taxonomy (GTDB): domain Bacteria; phylum Arandabacterota; class Arandabacteria; order Arandabacterales; family Arandabacteraceae; genus Arandabacterum. The sequence goes on along the minus strand of JBDRNT010000035.1, from coordinate 27,439 downwards.
TGCCGCTTAACAAACTCTATATCCAGGCTCTTGAAGACGAGGGGGTGACCTTCAGGAGTTTCTCCAGGTGGCTCAACGCAGTCAGTGTCACGGCAAGCCGCGGTCAGGTAGAACGCATCAGCGGTCTGGGTTTCGTCAAACGACTCAGCAGGGTAAGCGGTAGAAGGGGTGGTCCCGCTTTGCCGGTGCCGGATGGGAAGCCCAAGCCTGTTGGTGCGCTTGAGTCCTACGGAGAGTCCTTCACACAGCTTGACATGATGCAGGTGACCGACCTTCATGATGAGGGTTATACAGGTACGGGCGTAAGGGTTGCGATTTTCGATACGGGTTTCTGGTTGGAACACGAGTGTTTCTCGGCGCTCAATCTGATCGCCCAGCATGACTTCATAAACGATGACGGTGAGACGGCGAACGAGCCCGGTGATCCCGAATACCAGCACTATCACGGGACCTCATGTCTCTCGCTCCTTGCAGCGAACAGCCCCGGTATACTTATGGGTGCCGCCTACGGCGCCGACTACATTCTCGCAAAGACCGAGGATACTTCTCAGGAAGAGCCCGTGGAGGAAGACTGGTGGATCGAGGCCGTGGAGTGGGCTGACAGTCTCGGGGCACAGATCATCACGAGTTCACTTTGCTACAACGACTGGTATACGTATGAAGATATGGATGGTGATACTGCGCCGATCACGATAGCCGCCGACATGGCCGTACTGAACGGGATCGTCGTTACGAATGCGGCCGGCAATTCGGGGGCCGGCTCATGGAAATACATACTGGCCCCCGCCGACGGGGACAGTGTCATATCGGTCGGCTCGGTGGATTCAACGGGGGTCCGCTCGTACTGGTCGTCTCAGGGGCCGACCTATGACGGGCGCATCAAGCCTACTATAATGGCAATGGGTGGGGCGGCCTACGTCGCTCGACCCAGTGCGGTCGACGACTACGGACGTGGTGATGGGACGTCCTTTGCGACTCCGCTGACCGCGGGTGCACTTGCGCTTGTGATCCAGAAGGTCCCGACCTGTACTCCTCCTGACGTGATCGATGCCGTGATGATGACGGGTACACGGTCCTCCGATCCCGATTCGCTCTATGGGTGGGGCATACTCCAGGCACATGACGCTTCGAACCACATCGTGGCCGGTATCGCCGGCATGGAGCTCGGTACACGCACTCTTATGGTCTATCCCAACCCTTCAAGCGGGGTGATTCGGATGCAATGTCCGGGATGGGACATTGCACGTCAGGCCGGCATCTATGACGTCAGGGGAAGGCTCGTGGGGCACATCGAGATTCCCGCCTCGGGTGTGAGCATGATCGATCTCACGTCGGTTGTTCCGGGGGCTGTTCCGGGTGTACTCTTTGTCGAGGTGCCGGGCGCGGGCCGCACGAAGGTGCTTGTCCTCAGGTAGGCTGAGCCCGACCGGGAACTATCGAAAATTCTTGCAGATCCTGCGAGTCGATAGTATTCTATAGCAAGATACTGCGAACCCCATCAGGAAAGGTGTAATCGCTATGAAAAGGCTGGCTTACTTCTTCGGTGCAAACGAGGCGGACGGTGATGCCTCGATGAGGGATGAACTCGGCGGCAAGGGGGCCAACCTCGCCGAGATGTCCAGGATTGGACTTCCGATTCCCGCGGGATTCACTTTACCCACAGGCGTTTGCGCGTATTTCAGCGCGCATGGTGGTCACTATCCTGAAGGACTGGCCGCCGCGGTATCTTCAAATCTCAGAAGGGTTGAACACGTGATGGGAAAGTCATTCTGGGAGAACGAGAATCCACTCCTTGTCTCAGTCCGATCCGGTGCGCGGGTCTCGATGCCGGGGATGATGGACACCGTTCTTAATATCGGCCTGAATGATCAGACGGTCGAGGGCCTGGCGGAAGGAGGCAACGCCCGCTTTGCCTATGACTGCTATCGCAGGCTGGTGCAGATGTACGGAGACGTGGTTCTGGGGCTTAAGCCCGAAGATGATACGGCGCCCGATCCGTTTGAATCCATCATAATCGCTAAGAAGAAAGAGCGGGGAGTCACGAGAGACACCGAGCTTGAGGTGGATGATCTCAGAGACCTCGTCGCCAAGTTCAAGCAACTGATACAAAGCGAGAAAGGTGTGATCTTTCCGGAGGATCCTTATGATCAGCTCTGGGGGGCCATCGAGGCTGTATTCAAATCGTGGAACTCGAGGAGGGCGATCGAGTACAGACGTATCAATGGTATCCCTCACGAATGGGGCACTGCAGTCAATGTGCAGACAATGGTCTTCGGGAACCTGGGCTGGGACTCAGGAACCGGTGTGGCATTCACGCGAAATCCTGCGACAGGTGACAATGTCTTCTATGGCGAGTACCTGCTCAACGCGCAGGGTGAGGACGTCGTTGCAGGTATAAGGACCCCGCAACCCATCAACAAACTTCAAAAGGGTGACTCCGATCTTAAGTCCCTCGAGGAAGAAATGCCGGATGTCTACGGACAGTTGCTCGAGGTGAGGGAGAAGCTCGAGCAGCACTTCAAGGATATGCAGGACACTGAGTTCACGATAGAGCGAGGGAGGCTCTGGGTGCTCCAGACCAGGGCAGGAAAGAGGACCGGACCTGCTGCGCTTAAGATTGCGTTCGAGATGTACGAGCAACGCCTGATCGACAAAGAGGCGGTGCTACTGAGAATCGAACCGGAGCAGCTCAACCACATCCTCAGACCGACATTTGATGAAGCCGGGAAGACCCTGGCGGAGGAGGAGAACAGGATTGTCGCGAAGGGCCTCAATGCAGGTCCGGGGGCGGCCACCGGTAAGGTTGTCTTCAGTGCTTCGAGGGTGGAAGAGGTGGTGGGCGGTGACGGGGGCGGTGTGATCCTCGTCAGGGAAGAGACCAGCCCGGAGGATGTCGGAGGCATGAGCATTGCTGAGGGAATTCTCACCGCCCGCGGGGGTCTGACATCTCATGCCGCGCTTGTGGCGAGGCAACTGGGCAAGGTGAGTGTCGTCGGATGCGAGGCACTTAACATCGACTACGACAAGAAAATGATGACGATTGGCGAGCACATCGTCAAGGAAGGCGACTATATTTCGATCGATGGAACGACAGGTGAGGTAATCCTGGACAAGGTCGCGACGATCAAGTCCGAGATCGAAAGAGTGCTTGTCGACAAGTCACTGCCGCCGGAGGAATCGGAACTGTTCTCACTCTATCAGAAAGTCATGGAGTGGTCCGATACGTGTAGGCGGCTCAAGGTCAGAGCGAATGCGGACCAGCCGGACCAGGCAGCGATGGCCCTCGCATTCGGATGTGAGGGAATCGGGTTGTGCCGGACCGAGCACATGTTTTTTGCCAAGGACCGCATCGCCAAGGTCAGGCAGATGATTCTCGCATCGAGCCCTGCAGAGAGGCGGGAAGCTCTGGCCAAGATAGAGCCGCTCCAGAGGGCCGACTTCAAAGAGATCCTGAAAGTAATGGCAGGAAAACCCGTCACGATAAGGTTGCTTGATCTGCCGCTGCACGAGTTCCTGCCCAAGACTGATGAGGAGATGGAGTCGACTGCGCAGGAGATCGGGGTGAGCAAACAGACGATCCTTGAGAAGAGCTCTGCCCTGACCGAGGTCAATCCCATGATGGGGAACCGGGGTTGCAGGCTTGGCATAACCCGCCCGGAAGTATACGATATGCAGATCAAAGCGATAATGGAGGCTGTCTGCGAGCTTAAGCTCGAACGTATAGATGTGATACCGGAGATAATGGTTCCGCTTGTCGGGGATGCAAGGGAGCTTTCTTTCATACGGGAAAGAGCTCAGAGGATCGCCACCGTTGTCATGCAGGAGCAGAAGGTTCACATCGACTATCTTATCGGGACAATGATCGAGATACCCAGGGCGTGTGTGACGGCGGATGAGGTCGCCAAGGTCGCCGAGTTCTTCTCGTTCGGGACCAATGATCTTACGCAGTTGACCTACGGTTTCAGCAGGGACGACGCAGGCCCGGTGATCAGGCGCTATCAGGAACTCTTAATCATGGGTAAGGATCCATTCGCATCTCTCGACCAGGCGGGTGTCGGCGGTCTGATGATGCTGGCTGTGAAGAAGGCCAGGGAGACACGGCCTGACATAAAGCTCGGTATCTGCGGCGAGCACGGCGGCGACCCGTCTTCTGTGATTTTCTGTGAGGATGTGGGGTTGGATTACGTGAGTTGCTCCGCCTTCAGGGTCCCTGTTGCCAGGCTGGCTGCGGCAAGAGCCGTGCTCCAGAAATCCGGGTTGCCTGTCGGGACAGCGGTCGAATAGTCCGGGCTAGCCGATACCGTATTCCTTCATTCTGCGGTAGAGCGTGCGTTCTCCGATGCCGAGAAGTCCCGCTGCTTTCTTCCGGTTGCCGTTGACATCTCTTAAGGTCTTTTCAATCAGCTCGCGCTCCATGTCTCTGATTGGAGTGCCGGGTTTGACGACAATGTCTTCGTAGCCATCGGGTATCTCGGTATACTTGACCTCACCGGGGACGGCGCTCGGCTCTGTGGCCCGCCCGGTCTGTCCGGTAACAGCATCCCTCAGGTCGAGCAGAACATCCGCCATCTGAGTGATCCGGTGCTCGATCTCGGCCAGTCTTCCGAACAGCAGATCCCGCTCCACGTCCTCCCGCGGTCTGCCGACTCTTACCGGGAGATCACGGTGAACGTAGTCCCTGTCGGCGATGTGATCGGGCAGGTCGTCGATCTGTATTTTCTTGCCGCCTGAGAGGACAACCAGGCTTTCCGCCAGGTTCCTAAGCTCCCTTACATTTCCCGGCCAGTCGTATCTCTCAAGGGTTATGAGGGCGTCCTCGGTCACGCCTCCGAACTTAACATTATTCCTGACACGGGCCTCCTCGGCGATTCCGTAAAGGATGGTCCGTATGTCCTCTCTGCGTTCCCTCAGTGCAGGAAGGTGTATGGGTACGACATTGAGTCTGTAGTAAAGATCCCTTCTGAAACGTCCATCCTCGACCAGCCTTCGCAAGTCTCTGTTTGTCGATGCCACCACTCTAACGTCAACCACAACGTCCTGGGATCCACCGACCCTCATGAACCTCTCTTCTTCAAGTACCCGCAACAGCTTCACCTGTGTGCCGAGAGGCATTTCTCCGACCTCATCCAAGAGCAGGGTTCCGCGATCCGCAATCTCGAACCTGCCCTTGCGTTGTGAGGTGGCCCCTGTGAAGGAACCTTTCTCGTGCCCGAAGAGCTCGCTTTCGAGGACACCATCGGGTAGAGCTGCGCAGTTCACGGCTATGAACGGTCCCGTCCGGCGGTCACTCCTCAGGTGAATGGCCCTTGCGATCAGTTCCTTTCCAGTACCGCTCTCACCGGTTATGAGCACAGTGACTTTCGTGCGTGCGATATTCTCCACGATTTCAATGGCCTGCAGCATCTTCTCGTTCCTGCCGAGTATGCCGATCTCCTTTCTTGCGACCAGTCGATGGACACTTGTGCTCACCCGGCTGACATCGGAGTCTATCTCGATGTAGTCATCGGCCCCGTCACCGATCAGGCTTCTACGTTCCTCCAGAGGGAGCCGGGGCCCGAAGAGGGCCGCTATGGCCAGGGGGAACTTACGCCTCAGGGTTTGGATCACCTTCATCCCGCTTGAGTCGGGCAGGTCCCGGTATGCAAGAACGTAGTCAGGTGGATGCTTCCCGGCCGTGCTGAGTGCGGCTGACCCGTCGGCAGCCTTATGGACGGTTACACCGCTGTCGACCAGAATCTGTGATATGCCTGCCAATTTGTCTGGAAACTGGCATACCAGAATGGCAGTATGCTCACCGGTTCGACCCTGATCTGCCATTGCAGTTACATCACCTCCGGGGACAAACTAACATACCCTGTTTGAGTGGTCAACATCTTAGCAGAATTTTGCTTGACATCCTGCAAAATTGTGCTAAATTCATCAAATAAGTACAAAAACACGCTGGAAGGTCGTGATTTCGAATGTCTGGTATCATCGTGAAGCACAATGAGACGATCGATAGGGCGATCAGGCGGTTCAAGAAGGAGTGTGAGAAACAGGGCATAGTCCAGGAGATGAAGCGGGCTTCGCGCTTTATGAAGCCCAGTGAAAAGCGTAGGAAAAAGGCTCTGAAAGCTGAGAAGCGTCGAAGGACTAATGAGGGACGGAGTTAGAGCTTTTCGAGCCCTTTCGATTCTACTGCCTCAAACCTGAGGCACGGTGTGGGGTCTGTGGGTAGAAACAGGAAGGGGGAGCTCTATTGGGTTACAGGGATGAGAAAGAGGTTCTTGTGAAGGATCAACCCAGTGCGACTTATGAAATGCTTCTCAAGAAGGCGGAGCGGGAAGGCAGGATAGGCGGCAAGTTCCGTTGCTCCGTTTGCGGGATGAAGTTCAGAAGAGAACGAGAAGCATCTCAGTGTTGCAAGGGTATAATCAGATAGGAGATGTGGTCCAGTGCCCAAAGCCAAAACGAGCAGGTCTGCTGCAAAGCGAATGAAGAAGACGGGATCAGGGAAGTTGGCGCGAAGAAAATCCTCTACGAGTCATCTCTTCACGGCGAAGACGAGGAAGAGGAAGCGTAAGCTCAGAAAAGCGGGAACGGTTTCTGACGCCGATACCAAACGAATGAAGAAACTGCTGCCCGGCACCTAACGCACATCCGGCCTAACCCAGGAGCGCCGTAATGTGAGCGTGGATGGAAGCTCCCAGGGCTTCAATGTTGTAACCGCCCTCGAGGGCCGAGACGATCTTACCGTCACAGACTTCGCGAGCTGTCTTTACTACTGCGCTGGTAATTTCACCGAACGAATCCTCATTGAGTTTCATGCCGCCGATGGGGTCTGCCTCATGAGCATCAAACCCGGCCGACAGGAAGATGATAGCCGGTTGGTGCTCGCGGACTGCCGGGAGTATGACGTCCGATAGGGCATCAAGATAGCCGGTTTGACCGGTGCCCGGCGGCAGCGGTACGTTCACCGTCTTACCCTGTCCCTTGCCGCGACCCGTCTCATCCGACGATCCCGTACCCGGATAGAAGGGCCACTTGTGCAGCGAGCAGTAGAGGACGTCTGCGTCCTCGTAGAACATGTCCTGGGTCCCATTACCGTGATGCACATCGAAGTCGATGATCGCTGTCTTCTTAAGACCGCGGCTTCTCGCGGCATAGGCCGCCCCGATGGCGATGTTGTTCAGTATGCAGAAGCCCATCGCCCTGTCCGGCAGCGCGTGATGGCCGGGAGGTCTTACCAGGCAGAATGCGCGGTCACACGCTCCGGCTATAACATTGTCAACCGCCGTCGTGACGGCACCGGCGGCAAGAATGGCTGCATCCAGCGAGCCGGGGCCAAACATCGTGTCCGGATCAAGTGCTGCGGCTTCGTTCGAGGGAATCGAGCGCAGGTAATCCAAGTACCGTCTGTCATGGACCAGGAGGATCTCTTCATCGGTGGCAGGGCGGGGCTTAATCTCTATCAGGCTCTCGAAAATGGGTTTGGATCTCAGGTAGTCATAGGAGTGTTTGACCCTTACACTCCTTTCGGGATGAGCTCCCGTATCGTGTTTGAGATAGACATCATCATATAACAGAGCCACGCTTGCCACCGGCATCACCTCCTGAGGATATATTAGACAGCCACGGCGTAACGGGGGTCAAGTAAAAACCTTGACCGCGAACATGCCTGTCGGCTAAGCTTGGCGGTGTGATCGATATGCTACCGGCCGGGTCCGACATGGCTTAAGCTGGGACCGCCGGGTTCGGAAGCCGGCGGCAGAATGGACTGGATGATGTACCCTCGTGCAACCGATAAGAGAAGCAATGCAAACATCAGCAGAACGAGAAGATGGGTCCTCGTGACTATCATGAATCGTCTTATGCAGTTGCGCCAGTTCATGCCCGATTCGAATTGCAAGCATTGTGCCACGGGGCACTTGCGTGCGTGGACCGCCATCTACCGGTACTGCATACGGAAGCGGATCCGACCTGGGAGACGAAACGCGAGACAAGTCTCGCTCAAATGGCATTGTGCACTCAACCTTGCACTCTGCACCTGATTTACAACCATGGCAAAGTCCAAAAGCATAAGAGACGAGCAACTGGTCAGACTTGCCAAGAAGGGTGACACACGGGCCTTCGGCAAGCTGATGTTGCGCTACCAGAACAAGATCTACAGACTTGCCCGGCGAATGACCGATACCGACGAGGACGCAGAGGACGTTTTGCAGGACGCCTTTATCAAGGCCTTCAGAAAGCTCTCCACATTCAAGGAGAGATCCAAGTTCTCGACCTGGCTTTACCGGATCACGGTGAATATCGCACTTATGAAGCTGAGGCGCAGGAAGTTGAGTACGGTATCACTCAGTGAGCCGGTCGAGACAGAGGACAGCACCATCCAGCGGGACATCGAAAACGGATCCCCCGATCCGCTTGCAAAGCTCCTCGGGGCGGAATCGGCGGAGATCCTCGACAAAGCGATTAACGGGCTGCGTCCAAGCTACCGGGCGGTGTTCGTTCTGAGGCATGTTGAGGGCCTCTCGACAAGGGAAACGGCCAGAGTGGTGGGTATTGACGTTCCAGCGGTGAAATCGAGGCTCCACAGGGCACGACGTCAATTGAAAGTGCAACTCTTGGGGTCCAAAAAGAATCAAACAACCAGGGGGAAAGTGGCTTAGTATGAACTGCAAGGGCATACTCGGATCGCTTACCGACTATTTGCACGGTGAAACAGGCAGAAAAGTGTGTGGCCAGATTGATCGACACCTCGAGCGATGTAAGAGGTGCCGCATCCATGTGGATAACATGAGGAAGATCATCACGTTTTACCAGGGCTGGAGAGACGACTCAATCCCCAAAGACACCTCGATCAGGCTTAAGAACGTGATCGCTGAGGAAGCGGCCAGGGCTGACGCGAGGAAAACCCGCAAGGGCCGCAAGCGCTAGTGTTGTGTCCCAGAAATAGTTTGACATAATCTTTCGATCTTTTGAAGTATGGAATCAGCGGTTGCGGTCCATGCGAATGGTTTGGAGTTTCTGTTGTACTCAGAGACGAAGCCATCGATTTTGCGCACCAGGTCTTTAACACTATGAAAGGTACCACGGCGGATTGCTTGCTGCGTGATGATGTTAAACCATATCTCTACCTGATTGAGCCAAGAAGCGTAGGTAGGAGTATAGTGTACATGAAACCGGGGACGAGCGGCGATCCAGCGCCGCACCTTGGCATGCTTGTGAGTGGCATAGTTGTCGATCACGAGATGGACATCCAGTTGCTTCGGGACATTGGTGTCTATCTGCTGGAGGAACCGAAGAAACTCCTGATGCCGATGTCGCCGAGCACAGCGCGCCAGCACATGACCGGAGGCTATGTCGAGGGCAGCAAACAGAGTAGTCGTCCCATGTCGCCGGTAAGTGTGTGTGACCCCCTCGACGTAGCCAAGCCCCATAGGCAAGACCGGTTGAGTGCGGTCCAGAGCCTGGATCTGACTCTTCTCGTCAACGCACAGCACCATGGCCTTATCCGGCGGGTTCAGGTACAGGCCGACGATATCCCGGACTTTCTCGACGAAGAACGCATCAGTGGAAAGGTTGAAATGCTTCTGGCGATGCGGCTGAAGACCGAATGCTCTCCACACCCGCTGCACTGTAGATTTAGACAAGCCCGTCTCGTCGGCAATCGCGCGACAACTCCAGTTGGTTCGATCTTTGGGCTTGGTCCGGATAGTCTTTCGAATCAGGGCGACGATCCGATCATCCTCGATCGAGCGCGGACCGCCGGGGCGCGGCTCGTCGTACAACCCCACCAGACCCTGTTTCGCATAACGCCGGCGCCACTTGATCACTGTGGCTCGGGACAAACCCGTCATTTCCCCGATCTGCCCATTAGGCTTTCCCTCAGCTGCCAGAAGCACCACCTGGGCACGACGCACAAGGGGGTTAGGCAGTGTACGAGACCGCGTCATCGCTTCGATCTCAGCACGAACCTCTTCGCTCAACTCAATAGCAACTGCACCGGGACCTCTAGGCATAAGCTCCCTCCTCTCATTCTGAGGAAGGATACCACAACTACCAATTACTGTCAAGGTATACATGGGACGTTACACTAGGTTGCGCTGACTCAACGCCTGTATTTGCTCAGATTCTCTCTCGCCCCGGGATGATCGGGTCTGATTGAGAGCGTAGTTTCCCATTCCCGAATCGCAGCATCGACGTCTCCCAGTCCATAAAGAGCATTGCCCAGGTGGAAGTGCGCGAGATAGGAGGTTGGCGCCACCGCAAGCGCCTTTCTGAAGTGATTCACCGCCTCCGTCCAATTGTGTTCCATCTCATAGGTGAGACCGAGATTGTAGACCGCCATGGGCTTGGAAGGGGCGATCTTCTCAGCGTTCTCAAACTGTTGCCGGGCACCGGGGAGATCGCCTTCAGATAGTTGGATGGCACCGAGCTCAATCCTGGCCTCATAAACGTTGGGATTGATCTTCAGGGCATTCAGTAGGGCTGTCTTGGCCTCGTCCCGTTTCCCCACGGCATGGTACATCAGCCCCAGCCTGACCAGGATACCGTCATCACCTGGTTTGAGATCGTTGGCCTTCACCAGGTACTCAGCTGCCCTTTCCGGCTTCGCCTGTCGCATGTACCATTCACCGATCGTCACGTATGGATCGGGAAGATCGGGTCTTAAGGACAGTGCGCGCTCCAGCTCCCGAAGTGACTCTTCAAACTTACCTTCAGCCAGGTATCTGACTCCGAGGGAATACGCGGCCTGATATCCTCCCTGGCCGGTGCGGGCCGCGGTCTCAAGGCTGCCCAGGGTCGTATCCAGAGTGTTGATCAGGTAGGTTGCGATGCGATTTTCCGGATCAAGACTGAGCGCTTTTTCGTATTGTGCCCTGGCCCTGCCCGCCTCGCCGTGTGCATTGAGGACATGCCCGCCAATGATATTGGATGACAGGAGAAGCTGCGATAGTACTTCACGGGCGACATATGCAGAGTCCATACCCGCACCTGAAATGTTGGTCACATACGGCAGCGGATTCGGCCTTAAGGCCAGGAGCTCCTCGAGGTTGGTGCTCAGATAAGGCTTGGCGCTGCCCCTGCGGGCCATACCGAATTCGAGGACCGGGTGGTCATCCGAGTGCCTGGGTGCATCACCGCAGAACTCTCTCACGGCATCACCGTCTGCGAAGAAACACGATATCAGGGTGAACGGATCGTCTATCAGTATGGACCGGAAATCCTCACGTATCACGGAGTCCTCGAAGGCGTCGACGAATCGCGCAAGGTCGATGTCGATCGCCCCGTCCTTCTTGCCCACAAGCAACGCATGCTGTGAGAATGTCATGTAACAATACCAGATCGCCATGTCGGGGAAGGCATCGCTGAAGGCCTTGAGCGCAACCTGCATATCCTCCCGGCTAAGATCGAGCGGGAGCCAGCATGATGCGATTCCTCCGGTCTTGAGTTTGTCCCTGACCGCCATGAAGTGATCGTAAGTATAAAGGGCCGATGCGCCTCCGGCACCGGGGTATATCGAATCGGTCATTATGATGTCGTATTCGTCCTGGGTCAGAAGTACGAAGTTCTTACCGTCCATGATCGTGATGTGGACCTCCGGCCTGTCGAAAACAAGCCGGTTCAAGTCACTGAAGAACCTCTTGGCGACACTTATCACGTCCCTGCATATCTCGATTCCGTCTATGTGATGCGCACCGTGCAGTGTCAGGATACGCAGCGTCTCCCCGCTTCCGAAACCTATGTGGGCGACCCTGTCCTTCCCGGGTGCGAGCAGTATCGGGAGGTGACCCTGGAGTTTCTGCGTAACGCGGAGCATATCGCTCGTGCCGGCGACATTGACTCCGTCAATTGCAAGCAGGTCGTAGCCGGGGTAACGGTGTACCGTGACGGTTCCACTTACACCCTCCTTGAAGTAGAGAAGCTCACTTCCCTTCTCCTTTATGTTGAAGGTGCGTGCAAACACGGCCGGTCTGATGAGCGATGCGACAATCATGAAGACGATAAGCGCACATGGAGCCGCAGCCGCCCACACCTTCCGCCTGGCGCCACATGAAAAGAGGAGCACGCCGGCCGCTATGTTAAACGAAGCAATAAATGCTATCGACCGTGCGGAGCCCAGAAGAGGTACCAGCACGAAACCCGCGATCAGCGATCCCGCCACGGCACCGATCGTATTGAAGAAGTAGATACGCCCGATTGAAGACGATACGAGGTCCTTCCTGGCATAGATCCGGGTCACAAACGGGAAGGCCGCGCCCATGAAGACGGCCGGCACGAGGAGGATCGTGGCCGCCTGGAGGAATCCTCCACCCCTGAGTTTGAAAAGATCACCACCGGCGTCCCTCAGGTCAAGGTACTGGCGCGTGAGATCGAGCCGCGAGAGGAGGTAGATCGAAGCGAGGGCCGTAAGTCCTATGATTATCTCAATGCTGCCGAAGGCCGCTGCCGGATGCTTTGAGCGATCCGCGAGCCGTGAAGATATGAGACTTCCGAGGGCAATTCCAATTAGAAACGTCGTAAGCATGAGGCTAAAGGCATGGGCCGACGCGCCGAGTGAGAACACAAGCACCTTGGTATAAATCACTTCGTATGCAAGGGCTGCACCGCCCGATATGCCGATCGCCAGGAGTGCGACAAAGGCCGTGTATCTGGGTAGAGCTGCGGCCTCAGACGGTTTCGCAGTCTCGCCCGACGGTCCGGGTGCTGTCAGAGTTACAGGCTTCCTGCCTGTTGCGAACGCTGTGATGCCCACCATGATCGTGACGACTGCAGCGAGGTAGACTGAAGATGATACACCCAGGAACTCAAGCAGCACAAAGCCGGTCATAAATGAACCGATCACTGCACCGAAGGTGTTAAGAGCATAAAGTCCACCGATGTTCTTACCGATCCTGGCAAACTCCCTGCCTGCGAACTTGCTTAGGATAGGCAGCGTCCCGCCCATCAGGGTGGTCGGGATCAAGATCACGAGAAAGGTCAGGAGGAATCGCAGGATCGTCACCGGTAGCGGCTGCTGCCCGAAGGCCTCGAAGACCGCAGAATAGATCCCGAAGAGCCCACCGATGATCGAGGGCATCAAGACCGCATAAATTCCTATCAGGATCTCAAGAATGCCGTAGGCCAGTACAGGCCGCTGAAGCCTGTCCCCGAACTTGCCGAGGATAATGCTTCCGAGCGCGAGTCCCCCCATGAAAGCGGCAAGCACGGTACTCACCGCATAGGTGGTGCTACCGAACACAGTGATCAACATACGTGTCCACGCTACTTCGTACACCAGACCGGTGATCCCGGACACAAAGAATAGCGCGAAAACCAGAACAGTGCTCTTATCTGATCGCATTCAATACTCCCTCGCTAATCCCATAATTCGGTACCAGCTTACAAATTACCGGCTACCCGCTTAATTCGGTGACAGTTCACCAATTATGGTGACCATACGGCCCAGCCATCAGAAGAATTTACCAGACTGTCACCGATTTATCTATGATGTTAGCGTGCGGCCGACCGCAAGTCAACCGCCCTGATAGTAATGACTCTTCGCAAGCGGCGTCCGGGGAAGGTGTTGACACGGGTTCGTGGGACTCTTACATTTAGGCAGACTTGCGGGAGTGAGTGGCTATGTTTCCGATCAGAGATGATGTGCCGTCGAGGACTTTCCCAATCATCACTGTAGGCCTGATTGCCGTCAATGTCCTGGTCTTTCTTTTCGAGGTGTCCCTGGGATCAAAGGGTCTCAGGGCCTTTGTCGGCAACTACGGGATGGTCCCGGGCCATGTTACGGCTTTTGCCAGAGGTGGTGATGTCTCTGCAGGGCAGGCTTTCTTTCCGTTCTTCTCATCGATGTTTCTCCATGGTGGGTGGATCCATCTCATCGGGAACATGTGGTATCTCTGGATTTTCGGCGACAATATCGAGGACCGGCTCGGTCACATCCGCTTCCTGGTCTTCTATATTGTTTGCGGTCTGGTTGCCAACGGGGGCCACTATGCGCTTAACGCAACATCAGGTATGCCGGCGATCGGGGCAAGTGGTGCGGTAGCGGGTGTGCTCGGTGCTTATCTTGTGTCCTATCCACGTGCCCGGATTCTCACTGTTGTGCCCTTGTTCTTCCTGCTACACTTCATTGAGCTGCCGGCGCTGATAGTGCTCGGCTTCTGGTTCATACTCCAGGTCTTTAGCGGAGCCGCCTCGGTGGTGTCATCATCAGCTACGGGTGGCGTCGCCTGGTGGGCGCACGTAGGAGGCTTCATCGGGGGCATTCTTGTCTTTATGCTCTTCAGACCGAAACCGAGGGTCCTGTACAGGAGTAGATGATATCATGGTCGCCGTAAGAGACTCATCACACGATGGTGAGACGCTTGGCGGGGAGCAGCTGGAGGGAGATTCCCATGAGACTTGACAGGTTCACGATAAAGGCGCAGGAGGGTATCTCGAGCGCCCAACGATTGGCAACTGAGAGCAACAACCAGGAGATCGCCCCGGAGCATCTCCTGGCGGCCCTGCTTTCCCAGGAAGAGGGCATCGTTGTCCCGATCCTCAAGAAAGTGGGGGCGGACTCTGAAGCCATACTGAGCGAGCTTCAGACCGAGATAGGCAAACTCCCGAAGGTCCTGGGCGGCGCCGAGGCAGGCGCCTACATGGCCCCATCCCTTAAGAAGGCGATTGATGTTGCCTTTAAGGAGATGGACCGGCTCAAGGATGAGTTCGTGAGCACCGAGCATCTTCTGGTCGGTGTTGTCGACACTGATTCCAAGGCCAGTCAGGTCCTCGGGCGCAACGGCGTTACCAAGGACAATGTCTATAAAGCCCTCGTTGAGATAAGGGGTACCCAGCGGGTGACCGATCAGGCTCCCGAGGACAAGTACCAGGCCCTTCAGAGGTTTGCGCGCGATCTCACGGATCTTGCCAGGAAAGGCAAACTCGATCCTGTGATCGGGAGGGACGATGAGATCAGGCGGGTCGTTCAGGTCCTATCGAGAAGAACCAAGAACAACCCCGTCCTCATAGGCGAGCCGGGTGTGGGGAAGACCGCGATCGTTGAGGGTCTGGCCCAGCGGGTGGTAAACGGTGATGTACCGGAGACGCTTAAGGATAAGCGGGTTGTGGGGCTCGATATCGGTGCGCTCGTCGCGGGGTCAAAGTTCAGGGGGGAGTTTGAGGACCGGCTCAAGGCGGTCTTAAGAGAAATAGAGGAAGCCGGAGGCAAGATCGTCCTCTTCATCGATGAGCTCCATACGCTTGTCGGTGCAGGTGGGGCGGAGGGTGCCGTCGACGCTTCAAACATGCTCAAGCCCGCGCTTGCCAGGGGCGAGCTCAGGGCCATCGGGGCTACCACGATCGATGAGTACAGAAAGCGGATCGAGAAAGATCCCGCACTCGAGCGAAGGTTTCAACCCATCGTTGTCGGCGAGCCGTCGGTCGAGGACACGATCGCGATCTTGAGGGGTCTTAAGGAACGCTATGAAGTCCATCACGGTGTGGAGATAAAGGACTCAGCCCTCGTTGCCGCAAGCGTGCTCTCGCATCGCTATATAACCGACCGCTTCCTGCCCGATAAGGCTATCGATCTCATTGATGAGGCGGCATCGCGCCTCAGGATCGAAATCGACTCGATGCCGACCGAGATCGATGAGGTCGAACGGAGGATAATGCAGCTTACGATAGAGAAGCAGGCGCTTTCCAAGGAGAAGGACAAGGCCTCGAAGGAACGGCTCGGGAAGGTTGAGCGCGAGATAGCCGACTTAAGTGAGAAAAGCAAGGGCATGAAGGCGCACTGGCAGTCGGAGAAGGAAGCAATCGAGAAGATGCGCAAGACCAAGGAGGAGATCGAAAACCTGAAGGCCGAAGCCGAGAGCGCGGAGCGAACCGGTAATCTGGATAGGGTTGCCGAGATCAGGTACGGGAGACTCGTCGAATTGGCCAAGCGGCTCGAAGAGGAGAGCAAACGCCTTCAGGTCCTCCAGAAAGACCAGAAGATGCTCAAGGAAGAGGTTGATGAGGAGGACATATCCGAGATCGTCTCCAAGTGGACCGGCATCCCCGTATCAAGAATGTTGGAGGGTGAGGTCCAGAAACTCATAAAGATGGAAGAGCGCCTCAGAATGAGAGTGGTGGGTCAGGACCACGTGATTGAGGCCGTATCAAATGCGGTAAGACGGGCGCGGGCGGGTCTTCAGGATCCCGACCGGCCGCTGGGCTCGTTCATATTCTTAGGCCCAACTGGTGTGGGGAAGACCGAACTTGCGCGGGCGCTTGCCGAGTTCCTGTTCGATGACGAGAAGGCGATGGCGCGTATCGACATGTCCGAGTTCATGGAACGCCACTCGGTCGCCAGGCTGATCGGGGCTCCTCCCGGGTACGTAGGTTACGAGGAGGGTGGGTATCTCACCGAGATGATACGGCGGAAGCCCTATTCGGTGATCCTCTTCGATGAGATCGAAAAGGCGCACCAGGATGTCTTTAACCTGCTCTTACAGATACTCGACGATGGGAGACTCACCGACGGTAAGGGCAGGACGGTCGATTTCAAGAACACGGTGATCATAATGACATCCAACATCGGGAGCCAGTGGATACGCGATCTGGCCGACAATCCCGATGAGATGAGACGCCGGATCACCGAGGCGCTTCAGGGCCACTTCAGACCCGAGTTCCTGAACCGTGTGGATGAGATGATCATCTTTAACAGCCTCGGCCTGGAAGAGATCAAACAGATCGTCGAACTCCAGCTCGACGAGCTCAAAGCGAGGATGAAAGAGCGCAAACTCGGTTTGGTTCTCTCCGAGAGTGCGAGGGAGTACCTGGCCAACGAGGGTTTTGATCCGGCTTACGGGGCGCGCCCCTTGAGACGCACCATAGAAAAGCAAGTCCAGAACCCGCTTGCTTTGAAGCTCCTTGAAGGGGAGTTCACGGAAGGGGACACGGTCAAGGTCGATCTGGACAAGAAAACCGGCCGGCTTACCTTCAAGAAGGGGTGACCCCACGCAGAACGCTCGGAAGGGTGCGTTTTCGTTATAGTTGACAAGGGGTTACAATCTGTAGTATAATAGTCTGTGAAGATGGTTTTGCGGGGCAGCAAGAAGCTGCCCTTTATTATGTCGACGCGCGAAGGAGGGACATCCATGCGCAGACTTATAGCTTTGGCAATAGTTGCTTTGCTTGTATCCGCTTCGGCTTCTTTCGCAGGAAAATCGCTTGTCAGGGTCTACTTCGACGACCTCGATCATCGCAGGGCCGTCGTATCCCAGTTTGAAGATGTGGCCGGCTGGGGGGGCAAACGCTATGCGGACATTGTTGTTCACACCGATGAGCTTGGTGACCTCAATCTCCTGGCACCCAACAATGAAGTCCTTATCTACGACATCGACAAGCACATGCGTGAGATGGGTGTGCTTGGAGTGGGAGGGACATTCCATACCTATGAGGAAACCTATACCGATATGGACAGCGTCGCCACGGCCTATCCCTCAATCTGCCAACTGCAGTCGCTGGGTACGTCTCATGAGGGCCGTGACATCTGGGGCATGAAGATATCCGACAATGTCGGGACGACGGAGGACGAGCCCCGGGTGCTCTATCTCGGCGCTCATCACGCCAGGGAGATCATCACGCCGGAGATCCCGCTTTATATCATGTACTGGCTTGTGCAGAACTACGGTACGGACTCGCTTGCGACCTTCCTTGTGGACAACCGTGAGATATGGATCGTGCCGCTCATGAACCCCGATGGCCGGGAGTATGTGGAGCATACAGGTGACTGGAGGAAGAACCGCCGGGATAACGGCGGGTCCTACGGCGTCGATCTTAACCGGAACTGGTGCTACATGTGGGGTTACGACGATGTAGGCTCGAGCCCGACCCCGTCAGACGAGACCTATCGCGGACCCTCTGCATGCTCCGAGCCCGAAACCCAGGCCATCCGGGACCTGATGGAAACCTATGAGTTCTCGACATGCATTTCATATCACAGCCACGGCGATCTCATTCTCTGGGCATGGGGCTATACGCCTGCATTGTGTCCCGATCACGACGTTCTGTCCGCACTCGGAGACAGTATGGCCGCGCATAACGGGTATGCCCCGGGCACGGGCGCCGGTCTCTATGCAACAAATGGTGACAGCGACGACTGGATGTATGGTGAGCAGACCACCAAGGAAAAGGTCTACTCCTTCACGTTTGAAGTCAGTGACGCGTTCTACCCGCCGGCGGCGGACATCATACCGCTCTGCCAGGAGAATCTGGTGCCGAGCCTGCTCGCTGCCGAGTATGCCGGTAACGTGAGACGGATTCTGCCTCCCGGGACTCCGGTGATCGCATCGATGCCGGATGATGACGACGGCGCCTACAGCGTTACCTGGACACCCGACACATCGGATACGATCAATCCGGCGGTTCAGTTTGCGCTGATGGAGCGGACCGGCCCGGCCATAGTCACAGACGATGTCGAGGCGGGGGATGTAAACTGGGCGAGACAGAAGTTCCTGTTGAGTACCGCGAGGGCCTCGAGTGGTGTTCAGAGTTTCTACGGCGGTCACACCAACGACCGCAATGCGAGACTGACTTCTGGAATAGCCATCGATGTCGAAGCGGGTGATACGCTCTTCTTTGATACCTGGTATGAAATCGAAACCGATTGGGACTATGCCTATGTTGAGGTCTCGACCGACGGCGGCATATTATTCCGGCCAATTCCCGGTAACATAACAACGACCTACAATCCCAACGGCAGTAACGCAGGTAACGGGATAACAGGTAACTCGGGCGGCTGGGTGCAGGCCGCGTTCCCGCTTGATGCCTTTGCCGACACAACGACAGTCGTGCGCTTCCGCTATAAGACCGATTCCTACGTGCTCGAGGAAGGCATATACGTCGATGATATCTACCCGACGCAGACCTTTACCTCCTCGGTCATACTGAGCAATGCCATAACCAACACCTACTACGATGTGACGAATGGAGTTGGTGCCTATTATTATGAGGTCATGGCGAGGGATGATGACGGCCAGTGGGGTTACTGGAGCCAGCGGGAGTCGATCACGGTCACGGGCGCCGGAGTTGGTGACATTACCCAGGTCGATGAGGACAGAGGGTTCGCGAATCCTGTCTACCTCGGGACAACGGTCAGACTGGCCGCCTCCGGTCTGACAACGGAGTCGATATCGATATTCGATGTCCGCGGCAGGGTGATACGCGAGCTTCAGATCGCCTCATCCGGCGAGGCCAGCTGGGATCTTAAGGATGAGCAGGGGAATCCGGTAACACCCGGTATCTACTTCGTGTTGTCCGGTCCTGATGGCAAGCCGGCCGCGAGGAAGGTCGTAATACTCAAGTAGAAAGGAAAGGATCACAACCAGAGAGGCCGTGATCCTTGAATAAAGCCGGATACTAGTCAGACTGTATTGCTACGCGAGAATCTTCTCGACCGCCTCAATCAGTTTTGGCGGATCGACAGGTTTTTCACAGTAATCATTTGGCTGCTCGCCCATGTAGTCCTTCATGTCGCCGGCCGAGAAACCGATCCCGAGTTTGTCCTTGATACCCGTGAGCATGACCACCGGGATTGCCTTCAATTCCTCGTCCTTCTTCATTTCCTGGAATACCTCGAATCCGTCCATCTCAGGCATCTGGATGTCGAGGATGACGAGATCAGGCTTCTTTTCGCGCATGGTGCTCAAGCCCTTGCGGCCGTCGGGGGCGGAGTTCACCTGATAGCCCTCGCTTTCGAGCACTTCCCTGACGAAAGCAATTGCATCGGGCTCATCGTCGACTACGAGAATCGTCTTAACCATGTCTGAGACCTCCTTCACTTAAGCGATATATCAGCGATCTCTGATCTGCCACGGGAACGCAACGTACGAGCTTCCTGAAGGAAGACAGCATATAGCCACCCGGGCCAGAGTCCGATTGTGGGGCATCCCGGCCGTGTTGTCAACAACAATGTGGGGGGAGGTAGGGTAGGCAGATGGCAGTCTGCGGGCGCGTTCTGCGCAGTGGTTCAGTCGCCGTGGATGGGCCTGCCGGCCGCCCCCTCGGCCGCTTCCCAGACTATCTCGGACAGCGTCGGATGAGGATGAATGACATGCGCCACATCGCTTGCCGTGAGGCCCTGTTTGATAGCCACCGAGATCTCTGAGATAAGCTCCGAGGCATGCGGAGCGAGCGCGTGAAAGCCGAGTATCCTGCCGTCATCTTCGCTGCACACGATTTTTGCGAGCCCGAAGGTCTCACCCATCGTGAGCGCACGACCGATCGAGCCGAGGCGTACCCTGTATACGGAGGTCCTGGTTCCGGCAGCCTGGGCCTGGGCTTCGGTCAGGCCGACCGCAGCGAACTCGGGGTCCGTATATACACAGCGTGGGACAACCTCATATTCCATCTTTGAATCCTGGCCGCAGGCGTTCTCGGCGGCGACTATTCCCTCAGCCGTTGCCACGTGGGCCAGCAGATACTTGCCGTTAACATCTCCTATGGCAAAAATGCCGGGTACATTGGTGCGCATTGCCGCATCGGTAACGACGGCGCCCCGCTCGAGCGTGACCCCGATCTCTTCCAGACCGATTCCCTCGGTGTTGGGTCTGCGGCCTACACCGATTAGCACCTTTGACGCCTCTATCGTGTCGCTTCCCTCGATCGCAACCTTAAGCCCGTCGCCGGACCTTTCGATGCTTGCCACCTTCTTTGAGGTGAGTATCGTGATGCCCTTACGCTTAAGGGCTGCATCAAGCCGTCTGGCAAGTTCCGTATCCTCGCCGGGGAGAATCTGGGGCATCATCTCCACGATCGTGATCTCTGTCCCCAGGGCGCTGTAGACTTCCGCCAGCTCACACCCGACTGCACCTGCACCGACCACGAGCATGCTTGCCGGTACTTCCTTAAGATCGAGCGCATGGTCACTTGTTATGATCCGTTCTCCGTCGATATCAACTCCCGGCAGCGTGACCCAGCTCGAACCCGTCGCGACGATGATGGACCTGGCGGCCAGTACCTCCGTCTTACCATCGGAGGTCGTAACCTCGACCTCACCCGGGGACTTAAGCTTGCCTCTCCCGCGGATCACGTCGACCTTCTTCTTGGCGAGAAGACCTTCGATTCCCTTACGCATGAGGGTCACAACCGACTGGGACCGGGAGGCAATTACCGCGGCATCATGGCTTACACCCTGGGCCGTGATGCCGAACTCAGATGCACCGTTTATCTTCCGAAGCAGTCTGGAGCTCTCGAGCAAGGCCTTGGTTGGAATGCAGCCCCTGTTAAGACAGGTGCCGCCGATGAGATCGTCTTCGACGAGGGCGACTGAAGCACCCAGGCCTGCGGCTCTTAAGCCTGCAACATAGCCACCGGGGCCTCCGCCAATTATAATGATATCAAGAGGTTCCCTGCTCAGATTAAGATACTCCTTTGAACTTGATCTTGTGGAGATTAAGCCCCATCTCAGCCGGTTCCCTGCCCATCGCAAGACCAAGCAGCTGACTTGCATAGAGCACGGGGATATCGAACTTCTTACCCGACTTCCTGCCGATGATCAACTGGCCGAGATCGAACTGTTCGAAGCAGAAGGGACACGCAAGCACAATAGCCTGGGCTCCTGCCGCCTGCATGCATTCGAGTTTATGCTGGGCGATCGACATCGAGGTCGCCTCATCCAGGGAAGGTCTTCCGCAGCACAGGTACTTGTCCTCATAGTCGAGGGGCTCGGCACCAAGCAACGCGACCAGATCGTCCATGGTGGTCGGCTTCTCGGGATCGTCAAACTCTACCGCGTCTGAAGGCCGGACAAGGTGGCACCCGTAATGACAGGCGACCTTAAGACCTTCAAACGTCTTTGTGATTTTCTCCGATATGATCTTCTTGAAACTGTCCTGGGACAGGATCTTGAGGAAGTGCGACACCGGCGGAATCGCAAGGTTCATGCTGAGCTTCTTAAGTCTGGTACTGATCTCAGCCGCGGCTGCTTCATCATGCTCGAGGATGTGACGGGCCTCGGAGAGCGAAGATGCGCATCCCGGGCACAGTGTGACTATGGGCGCCCCACCGTCAAGTGCGAGGTTGCGCGCCGCCAGGCTGAGCCAGTCCCTGCGCGATGCAGACCTGAAAACCACGGGATCGGGACAGCACGTGAAGCGCTTCTCTTCGACGAGATCGATACCCAGGTCACCCAGGACAATCCTCACGGAGCTCTCCACCTGAGGCAGTTTGAGCCTGGCAAGGCAGCCGGGGAAAAACGTGTACTTCGAACTCACGGATTCAGTCTTCACCGGTCAGTTTCTCCAGTTCGGGTTTGTCACCATCGTCAACATCCGGGAGGTTCATCTCACTTCTCAGCTTTTTCACATGATCGGTGAGCACAGTGGCCATGCCCTGCTTGAGCACGCTCTTCCTCACCGATTCGACACTGGCAGGACAGTCGCCCCGCTTCAGGCTCAGGTTTCTTAAGGCCAGAATGACATCGAGAGGCTTGGTGCCGGCGGGGCATCTCTCGTAGCATGTATAGCAGGTCGTACACTTCCATATGGGTGAGTCGCTGCCCACGAGTCCTTCCTCGATCCCGAGACTGACCTTGAGGAAGATCTGCCGGGGATTGAAGTCTTCGGAGAATTTCGCCGCCGGACAGTCGCCCACACATATGCTGCATGCGAAGCAGAGCCTCGCATCATCCTCTATGGCTATTCTATCGAGATCCTGGCTTGACTTACGCTCAACTGTGTACATGGGTTTTCCACTCCTCATGGCAACCAGACAATTTTTAACACAATGCGACCCCCCAGTCAAGCCCTATCAGGGGTGTGTAACGGCACACCGGCTGCAAAGTGTTTGCACGCGACGCCGGAGCGGTGTACAATTTCCTACGCACCGGACTTGACGGAAATCCACAGTCGGGGAGGTGATCTGACTTGCTCAAATTGACTCTTTATCATGAGGGGAACAAGGTAAAGGAGATAAACATCACCGCACCGGAATTCACGGTCGGACGGGAGGGGTCTTGCGATCTCGCATTGGACGACAGGACCGTCTCACGGAGACACGCCAGGGTGTCGGTTACGGAAGAAGGCGTCTATCTTGAGGACCTGGAATCGCGCAACGGGACCTATGTATCGGGAAGACGCGTGGGCAAGCACAAGTTATCCCCGGGCGAGACCGCCTCGATCGGGAGTTTCAGGCTCGAGTTTGAGGGTGTACCCATTCCATCGGGAAAGACGGATCATCTCGAGCGCCGGGAGGCTCCTGCAGCAACTGCGATAATCAGCAGCCTTGATGCGCGCAAGATCAGCACCGGTGAAGACGTCAAGGAGGGTGCCGTAGCCCCGGAGGCCATGATGAAAAGGCTCTCCGCGCTCTACGATCTGGGGCAGAAGCTTGCCGGTCGGCTTGCGATCTCGGAGATATCAGATTCCTTCCTCGATGTCATCTTTGACGTATTCGCCAAAGCCGACCGGGCCGTGATACTCCTTGAAGACAGCCAGACCCGGAAGCTTGTTCCCGTGGCCGCCAAGGACAAGGGAACCGGGCAGAGCGAGACCAGGGTCAGTACGACCGTGATCGGTACCGTGCTCAACGACAAGAACGCTGTGATCTGCGGCGATACATCATCGGATGCCCGCTTCAAGGACTCGGCGAGTCTCCAGGATCTCAGGATAAAGTCGATCATGTGTGTCCCGCTGATGGTCTCGGACAAGGTGCTGGGTATGGTAGAGGTCGATTCGAGTGCCGGTGGGATCACCTTCGCTGAGGATGACCTGAGACTGCTCACGGGCCTCGCCTCTCAGGTCAGTATAGCTCTTGACAATGGGAAGCTCTATGACGAGGTCGAGCGGTCAAAGCGGCTCGCCGCCATAGGGCAGACGGTATCAGGGGTGGCCCACTGTGTTAAGAACGTGCTCAACGGCATAGACGGCGGTCTCTTTATCGCCCGAAGAGGTCTTGAGGCAAAGAGCGATGAGAAGGTGAGCAAGGGTTGGGAGATGCTCGAGCGCAACAGTTCCTTCCTGAAGGGTCTGGTGCTTGACATGCTTGACTACTCCAAGGCCAGGCCGCCCGAGTACCAGGAGATGGCGCTCAAGGAAATCTTCGACGAGATCATGGCGTTTGTTGAGGGACGAGCCGCAGAGGGGGAGATAGCCCTCGTGCTTGGCATCGATCCGGAGATCGGACCCGTGCGGCTTGATCCGACGCGGATGAAACGTGCGCTCCTAAATATCGTCGGCAACGCTGTGGAGGCCACACCCCAGGGTGGAAAGGTTGAGTTATCCGCGGTGCGTGTTCCGCCGGGAGAGGTCTTGATATCCATTGCCGATACGGGCAAGGGCATTCCCGAGGACATGATCGACACCATCTTTGAACCCTTCGTGAGTACCAAGGGATCGAAGGGGACAGGTCTGGGGCTTCCGGTCATGAAAAAGATAGTGGAGGAGCACGGCGGCAGGGTGGAACTTGAGTCTATAGTGGGTCAGGGTACGACCTTTAAAATAACGATTCCCATCGGGGCCAGAGATGTGACCGAGAGGAGACCCGTTGGCGAGTAGCGAAGGCCGGTCTATTCAGTGAAGTATCGCTTACCCGCTCTCGACTGGATGCGTGGAATCGTGGTGGTCCTGATGGCTGCGGACCATGCCTCCGCGGCGTATAACTCCGGCCGCCTTGTAACTGATTCCCCGTTCTTCTATCAGCCCGGTATGGATCTTCCGGCATTGCAGTTCATTTACCGGTGGGTAAGCCACATCTGCGCGCCTACCTTTCTATTCCTGGCGGGTGCGGGACTGGCGCTGAGCATCTCGCGCCGGGTGGAGACGGGAGTCGCCTCATGGAAGATCGATCGCGATCTCTTTGTCCGCGGCCTGATCATAGTGGCTATCGATTTTCTCTTCATAAACTGGTTCTGGGTCCCCGGCCTGCTGCTTCTCCAGGTGATGTTTGCAATCGGCTGTGCGATGCTGCTTATGATCCCGCTTCGCCGGCTCGAGCCCGTGTGGCTCATGGCAGCCGCGATAGTGGTGCTTGCCGGAAGTGAGTTCTTCTTGCCGTCCGGTCTTGAGATCACAGGTGGAAAATCCGCTTACATTATGAGCTTCCTGGTCGGGGGCGGCGTGGTCGGGAAGGTTGTGGTCATGTATCCGGTTCTACCCTGGTGGGCGATGATGGCGCTGGGGTGGGGTTTCGGACAGTATCTCATCAAGACACGTGGAGACACGCGACGCTCCGGTGGCCGGGCGATGCTCGTTGCCGGAACAGTCTCGATAGCAGTCTTTTTCGTCGTCCGTGGAGTTAACGGCTTCGGCAACATGGAGCTCCTTAGACTCGATAACTCCTGGGTTCAGTGGCTTCACACCAGCAAGTATCCCCCGAGCATTTCGTTTGTCGCCATGGAGATCGGACTGATGGCCCTCGTCCTTGCTGCACTGTTCAGAATCCAGAAGGCAGACGGCGGCGTAAGTACGAAAAATCCCATCATCGTATTCGGCCAGACACCTTTCTTCTTTTACATCATGCACATCCTGCTCTTTGAGGTGAGCGCGAGAGCCCTGGGGATGCACAGGCAGGGGGGATTGGCTACGACCGGGATTGCAGCCCTCATAGTGTTGGCAGTTCTCTATCCGGTATGCCTCCGGTACAGGTCGTACAAGGCACGCCACAGGGAGAGCTGGCTCCGCTTCATCTAACCGGGAAGAAGACGTCTTGACAGTCCACTAATTACAGCGCCAATTAGATAACTGTCACCGAATCTCTAATTTGTAGACTGTCACCGAATCATCTGATGAGGCGAAGACACGCTTGAATCCCGCCTGTGACTGTATCCCGGACTGCTCCGGGGTTCTTGCTACTACATAGATATCGCTCGTGAGGCTCCGGAGTTCATCCCACTCGGTTTCGGTGAGCCTGTCCGATTCGGAATAGATTCGGTCGACTATCCTGCGTCGCGTGTTAAGCATCTCCGTATCGTACCCGCTCTGGAACTGGAGTATTATGTTTATACCGCCGAATCCCTTCTGGCCGGGTCTGCGCGATCCACCAACACCGACCAGGAGCTGCCGCCGCGCAAGCACCGGGATTTCGAGTTCGCGGTCGATGAACACACTGTTCGTCGCTGTGTTCTCTCTGATCCAGGTGTAGAGTTCATTCTCTTCCTCGTTGGTGGTGTGAATATTCACACCGCGCTCGACATACGTGCTCGCGACGTCGTGTCCGCGACTCACCCTCAGGCGGACTATCCTGAACGAGGGTATAAGCAGCAGTCCTATGAGAACAAATGCCATGCACTTGCCGTAACTCCCACGCAGGGAGCCGAGAACCGCCCCACCCAGTATGCCCAGCGTTACGGTCGAGAGCAGCAGGAACTTGTATTCATTGTCAAAGGGCAGATGTGTGAGCACGTATGAGCCCATGGTCGCCAGGGTCGCAGCGGCCACGACGAAGAGGGCAGGTCGTTGGAACCGGTCCCGGATCGTCCCCAGGTTAGCAAGAACGATCACCAGCATGGGCACAGCGACCAGCAGGTACTTGATGGAATTCTTGCCCACGTAGGTCCAGTTTAAGATTGCCAGGCTTGAAAGCGTCCCTGCACCGACCGATGTTAGATAGGGCCTGAGCACTGCAAGCCCGATACACGTTGCGGCAAGCACCAGACCCGCCCGCAGCCAGTTGACCCTGCCCCGGTCCCCAATATGGAGTACCAGGGCAACAACAAGCCCCGTGGCGACGGTGGCGATGATACCCGGCATAAACGCCGGATAAAAGAAACCGGTACCGAGGATGGATGCGAGCAGAAGCATACCTGTCCCCACAAGGTGGCTTCCTCTTAAGAGCCTGATTGCAGAGTAAAGGGCCAGGAGAAAACAGACCAACCCGATCGGGAGCGTGTTAAGAGTAATGAACTTGTGCAGTATGGGTATGCCCCTGATCTCAGCCGGGAAGCCATCGGGCAAGAGCTCCAGCATCTCGGGTATAAACACCGTGACCCCATAGACTGAGCAGATGACGGCAAGTATGGCCGCCCGGTCGTCGTCTACGAGCAAACGCGATATCTTGTAGATGAGGACAAGCACCAGGACGAGCGATGCCGCGTTCAGGAATGCCAATGAATAGAAGGGTGTTACCCTGAAGATGCCGCTTATCCCGGCCGCGATAAGATGCGGTCCCCACGGGTAATGGACCGGATGTCCCGCCACAAGGGGATCGAGGGGAGGGATGTCTCCGTTTAAGATCTGATAGACGATTCCCCCGTGCATGAAACTGTGGAACGAATAAACCCTGAAACCCGGGTTGAGCAGGTAGACTATAAGAAGCGGTGAGATCCCCCACAGAACAAGCCAGATCCAGGGTATTCTCCTCCCGGACAGGATGAGGAGCACCAGCAGGAGGGAGCCTGCGATGAGTGTGTAGATGCTTATCGGTATCATTGTAGTTTCCGGCCGAACAAATAAGGCATTCCCGGCCGCAGGTCAAGTGAATTCAAATGGGT